>JAJEEM010000051.1 GCA_022820995.1 Gemmatimonadota bacterium
GGCGCGGCCTCGGCGTCGTCGCGGTCGGCGCCGTGCTCGCGCTCACGGTCGCCTGGCCCCTCCTCCGGGCGGGCCTCGACCGGGGCACGGCGCTCGTCTGCACGCTCGCCGTGGGGCAGGGCGACGCCGCCGTCGTGCGGACCGGCGCCGGCCGGTGGCTCGTCTTCGACGCGGGCCCGGGCTCGGCCTTCGGTACGGCCGGCACGGCATCCGGCCCGCCGCCGATGACGGACGCGGGAAGCCGCGTCGTCGTGCCCTTCCTGCGCGGCAGGGGCGCCCGGACCGTGGAGCTGCTCATCATCTCCCATCCCCACCTCGACCACTACGGCGGCGCCGCCGCGGTGTTCGAAGCCCTCCGGGTCCGCCGCGTGCTCGATCCCGGCGTCCCCGAGCCCAGCGCCTCCTACCTCGCCTTCCTCGAACGGCTTCAGATGGAGGGCGCCTCCTGGCACGCGCCCCGCGCCGGAGACCGCCTCCGCATCGACGACGTCGAACTCGAGTTTCTCTGGCCCGACGGCCCGGCCGGCTCGGATGCGAACGAGGGCTCCCTCTCCTTCCGTCTCACGGTCGGCGGCTTCCGCTACGTGAACACGGGCGACGCCGGCGTCGACGTCGAACGCGAGATCCTGGAACACCTCGCGCCGCTTCGCCCGGAGACGGATCTCCTCAAGCTCGGGCACCACGGCAGCCGGACCTCCAGTTCCCTCGCCTGGCTGGAGGCGACGCAACCGGACATCGCCGTGATCTCGCTGGGGACCGGCAACCGGTACGGGCACCCGCACGCCGTGACGCTGGCGCGGCTCGATTCCGCCCGCGTGCCTCAGGTCTGGCGGACGGATCTCGACGGCCCCCTGTGCGTCGAGATCGACGCGCGCGGCTGGAGGATCGCGGACGCGCCTTGACGCGAAAAACCGCCCCTCCGTACCCTCCGTAACCTCTCAGCCCGCCCCCCCCCGGATTTCCGCGGAGCCAACTTGACCGGATCCATCCTCACCGTCGAGCACTTCATCGCCGAGCAGGAGCGCGAATACCCTCAGGCCACGGGCGCGCTCACCGACATCCTGCTCCAGATCAGCCTCGCCGCGAAGGTCATCTCCGCGGCCGTGAATCGCGCGGGCCTCATCGACATCCTCGGCGCGATCGGGAGCGCGAACGTGCACGGCGAGGAAGTGCAGAAGCTGGACGATTACGCGAACGATGTCCTCCTGAACCTGCTCAGGCGCTGCGGCAGCCTCAGCGGCATGGTGTCCGAGGAGGAGGAGGGATTCGTTCACGTTCCCGAGACCCGCGACCCCGGACCGTACATCATCGCGTTCGACCCGCTCGACGGGAGTTCGAACATCGACGTGAACATCTCGGTGGGGACGATCTTCTCCGTCTACCGCAAGCGGAGCGAGGGACGCAAGGTGCGGCGGCGCGACCTGCTTCAGCCGGGGTCCGAACAGGTCGCGGCGGGGTACGTCCTGTACGGCTCCTCCACGATGCTCGTCTTCACGACCGGCGCGGGCGTCCACGGCTTCACGCTCGACCCGGGGATCGGCGAGTTCCTCCTCTCGTACCGGAACCTGCGCATTCCCTCGCCCGGCAAGAACATCTACAGCATCAACGAGGCCTACTTCGACAGGTGGACGCCGGGCCAGCAGCGGCTCGTGGAGCGGTTCCGGCAGCCTCCCGCCGACGCGCCGCCGTTCTCCGCGCGCTACGTCGGGTCCATGGTCGCGGACTTCCACCGCACGCTTCTCCGCGGGGGGATCTTCATGTACCCGGGGACCGTCGCCAAGCCGGAGGGGAAGTTGCGCCTGCTGTACGAGGTCGCCCCCATGGCGATGATCTGCGAGCAGGCGGGGGGCCGCGCCACCGATGGCCGGCGCCGGATCCTCGACATCGAGCCCGAGGGGCTGCACCACCGGGTGCCGACCTTCCTCGGCGCCCCCGAACTCGTGGAGATGGCCGGGCGCTACCTGGCCGAGGACTGACCCGGATGGCAAACGGCCCCGCCGACAGCTGCCGGCGGGGCCGTTCGGGATGCCGGATCAGGTCCGTCCCCTAGAAGTTGAACTGGAATCCCACGTTCAGGCTGCGCGGATAGCCGAGGAACACTTCGGCGGAGTCCGCATCGTGAAGATCGCCGTCCTCGAAGTAGTTGTTGAACGACGAGGCGTCCGTGGCATCCTGGATGTAGGTCGTGTCGAAGAGGTTGTACACGTTGGCGAAGATGCGCACGCTGCCGCTGGCCACGGGGAGGATGTTGCCCAGCGAATGCGAGAGGTGCACGTCGAAGACCGAATAACCCGGCGGCTGCCAGGACTGGATTCCCCTCTCGGCCGGATCGCTGCGGTTCAGGTGATTGAACGCCGCATAGTGGTTGCCGAAGAACTTGCCCACCAGCGACAGGGACGTGCCGTCCGCCGGGAAGACCGACGCGCTGAGCGCCATCTGCCGCTGAGGCGCATCGGCGACCTTGAGGCCCTGGATGTAGAAGTCCAGGAACACCGACTCGGTGAATCGGTCGTCGGGGCGATAGAAACCGGGGGCGTCCTCCAGGTACTTCCAGTTGCCGATCGAGAGCGCCCCGTCGAAGCGCACGGCGTTGCTCGGCTGATAGGCCGCCTGGGCTTCGATGCCCATGTGCCGCGCGTCCACCCCCAGCAGGGTGACGAGCCCATCCACGCCCTCGACCCCGCCCAGGTCGCGGACGAAACCCCGCTCCGTCCGATCCCTCCAGGTGGTATGGTAGAGGTTGACGTCCAGCGACAGCGCCCGGCTGCTGGAGCGGAACTGCGTCCCCACCTCGAACGAGAGGAATTTCTCGTTCTTCGGATCGTCGTGAAGCGTGCCGCTGTTGTCGTCGATCACGCCGTCGAAGATCGGCACCTTGGAGACGATTCCCGCGTTCCCGAACAGGGACCACTCGTCGCTGAGGTTGCGAACCGCGCCACCCTTGAGCTGATAGCCGGAGATATTGCCGCTCTCGAGTTCGAGGTTGCCGCCGTTCGGGCCGGACTTGAAGAAATCCACGAACGTGTAGGAGTTCTGGGCCCATCCGGCCATGCCGTAGAGCGATCCCCCGGTGGTCGTCTTCTCGGCCTGCACGTAGCCGCCCAGCCAGTCGACCGTATTCTCGTTGTCGTAGTGGATCTTGTCGCCGAGATTGCGGTTGTGCTCGGCCTCGGTCCAGAACTCGGAGGGGGTGCAGCGGTTCCTGCTCGAGCACTCGTAGTAGGCGCCGCCCAGCAGGTCGCGCACCTCCCGGTAGTGCGCGATCGTAGCCGTGCGCCAATCGACGCCGATCTCCGCGGTGACTCCGTTGTCGAAGCTCTTCCGCAGCTTGGAGATGGCGCCCCAGGTCTGCTGGTTGTTCACCGAGTTGCGAAGGACACCCCGGGACCCGTTGGCCTCATCCCGGTTCCTCGCGATGGTGCCGTCCCAATCCGGGATGCGCTGGCCGTAGTCGTAGTTCCATCGCACGGATCCGATCGTGCCCGTACCTCCTCCCGCGCCGCCGGAGAAGTAGCCCACGGTCGTCAGGCTCAGGCCGTCGCCGAAGTAGGAGTACCAGTTCAGGTTGACCTGCGGCTTGTGGAAGTAGTTCTCACGCTCGTTGAGATAGCCGTCGGCGAAGCGGCCCCTTCGTCCCGAGTCCGGGCCCGTGCTGTTGTACTGGGTTCCGCCGTAGCTGGCGCTCACCGGGGCCACGTTGGGGCTCCGGCCCCTGCCCACCGCGGGGAACTTCTCGAACGCCCCGGCGTCGAATCCGTCCAGCGTGCGCGCGAACTCCGGGTCGAGACTCGCCAGGTTGAGCTTGTAGATGTTCTGGCCGTGCCGCTGCGGCGCGCCGACCGCGTAGGCCTCGAGCCGGTTGTTGGAGTTCAACTGGAACGACGTGGCGAGGTAGTAGGCCCAGGCATCGGTCCACGTGGCGTCGCCTCCCGTGAAGCCCGTGTACATGCCGTCCCCGGTCTTGCGCACGACGGAACCCGTGGCGGCGAACCTGCCCACGGGACCCGTGTTCACCACCACCGTCTCCTTCAGCAGGTTGCTGCCGAGCCCCCAGCCGCCGTTCTCGTCCAGGCTGCCGAGTCCGAACTCCTGCTTGTACATGAGGCCCGCGCCCTCGGCCGCGGGGTCGGTGATGACGTTGATCGTGCCTCCGATCGACGGCGTGGCCAGGTTGACCGCAGAAAGGCCGCGCTGGAGCTGGATGCTGGTTGCGGCATCGCCCAGGCCGTCCCAGTTGGACCAGTAGACCCACCCGTTCTCCATGTCGTTGACGGGCACGCCGTTGATCATCACGGCGGTGTTGCGCTGGTTGAAGCCGCGCACGTTGATGCGCGCGTCGCCGGCGCCGCCGCCCTGCTGGGTCGCGTAGACGCTGGGGGTGACGTTCAGCACCAGCGGAAGATCCCTGGAGCCCAGCTGGTTCTGGATCTGCGCCTTGCTCACGTTGGTGAACGCCACCGGGGTCCGCCGGTCCTGTGCCCGGGTGGCGAAGACCTCGAGGGCATTCATGGCGATCGCCTCCCGGCTCAGGCTGAAGTCCAGCGCGATGGACTGGCCGTCCTCCAGCGAGACTTCGGTCTCGGACTCGCGTCCGTATCCGATAAGGACCACTGTGACGGTGTACGGCCCCCCGGGACGAACGCCCTCCACCCGATAGGCGCCATCGCTCCCCGACAGCGCTCCCACCTGGACCCCGGTCAGATCGTGCGTGACCACGACCTGCGCACCGGAGACGCCGGCGCCGAGGTCATCGGTCACCCGGCCCGTAACGGTCGCAGTCTCCTGTGCCGCCAGATCGGCGGTGGAGAAGATGAGGATGAAGAGCGCGGCGCAGAGCGCCTTCAGACGAATTGTGCGTGACATCGGTCATCCTCCGGTTATGGATGCTTAGCGTGACGCGCGGCCGACCCGCGGCGCGAGCGCCCGAAATATCGTTGCCAACCGAACCTCCTGCGGCACCCGAAAAGTCGCTGACAAATGTAACGGCGGACGGCGGTTTGCGTAACGGGGAAGGAACGTCGAACGGCACCGTTATTCGTACCTCAGCGACTCCACCGGATCGAGCCGCGCCGCTTTCCGGGCCGGGAGGATGCCGGCCACCAGCCCGATCGCCATGAGGATCCCCGCGCACACTGCGGCGATCGGGGCGGACAGCTTCGGATTCACGATGTACTGCATCGCCGGGTCGTCGATCGGCAGGGCATCGATGCCCGTCACGAGCAGCGCGGCGATGCCGAGCCCCGCGAGGCCCCCGCCAACGGCGATGAGGATCGCTTCGAAGAGGAACTGGCTCACGATGTGCCGCTTCCTCGCTCCCACGGCGAGCTTGACGCCGATCTCCCGAGTCCGTTCCCGCACGACGACGTACATGATGTTCGCGACGCCGACCCCCGCTACGATCAGCGTGAAGCCGCCCACGAGTCCGAGGAAAATCTGAATCCCGAGCCCGATCTGGCCCACGATCCTCTCGTCCTCGATGAAGTCCCAGATCGCAAGCGCCCGCTCGTCCGCCGCGGCGAACCGGTACCGGCCGCCCAGGACCCGGAACAGTTCCTGCTTGGCCACCGCCGCATCCATCACGTCGCGGGGCCGCAGGAGCAGGTGGTTCACGAACTCCTGGCCGTAGATGCTCCGGAACGTGGAGGCGGGGATCACGGCCCGGTCCTCGTCCGGCCCGTTGTTGCTCGAGTCCTGGAACTTCGACTCCATCACGCCGATCACGCGGAAGGGAAGCCCGTCCAGCGTGACCGTGCGCCCCACGGGCGGCGCGTCTCCGAACAGGCGCGCGGCGAGTTCGTCTCCGAGGAAGAGCACGCGCCGCTTCTCGTCGATGTCGCGCTGGTTGATGAACCGGCCGCCCGGGGCGGGGAACATGCGCCGCAACTCGGAGAAGACCGGGTTCACGCCCTCCATGTAGGTCGTCGTCTGGTTCTCCCCGACCTTCAGGTGCGTCCGGCCCCGGCCGTAGGAGGGACTGCCCATCTCGAACTCCGGCACCGCGCGCAAAAGCAGGTCGAGATCGTCCTCCCGCAGCCGGATCCGCCGTCCCTTCGACAGCCCCTCGTGCTCCATGCTCGTCTGGCCGCCGTAGACCATGAAGATGCGTTCGCCGGCGTTGAGGAGACCCGCCGAGAACTGGTTCCGGAGTCCCTGTCCGAAGGCGAGCAGGAGGACGATCGAGATCGTCCCCCACACGACGGCGAAGATCGTGAGGAAGGCGCGCGTCTTCTGGGCCCGCAGATCGCCGAGGAACTCTTCGAGGAGGATCTTCCACATGGGTCAGACCGTTGCCGGAGCGAGGGCCGCCGACGTCCCGCGGGCTAGTCGCGGAGACATTCGACGGGGTCGAGCGTTGCGGCGCGGCGGGCGGGGAAGAACCCGGCCAGCACCGCGATGAACGCGAGGAGCGCCATCGTCACCGCGGCCACCTGCAGCGAGATCGTCGGCGTGCCGACGAACTCCTGCATCGGGACCAGCGACATGAGCTTCACGATGCCGAGGGAGACGACGACGCCGAGCGCCGCGCCCGCGACCACGATGAGCATGCTCTCGGTGAGGAACTGCCACAGGATGGATCGCCGGGTGGCGCCGAGAGAGCGCTTGATCCCGATCTCGTTCGTCCGCTCGCGCACCACGATGTACATGATGTTCGCGACCCCGATCCCGCCCACGCTGAGCGTGAAGCTGCCGACGATCGCGAAGAAGATCTTGAATCCCAGGAAGAGGAACCCGAACATCCGTTCCCACTCCGCCGTGTCCCATACGCCGAGCGCGTCGTCGTCGCCCGGGTTGAAGCGGTACTTCGCTCCGAGGACCTCGTAGACCCGCGCCTCCACGGCCTCGGTCCGCGACGCCTCCGCGGTCCGGTAGACGAGGTTGGAGACGAAGCGCGAGCCGAACAGGGCCGCGTGCGTGCCGGCCGGGATGAACACGCGGTCTTCGTCCCGCGAGTTGTACGACGAGTTCTGGACCTTGGGCTGGAGCACGCTGATCACGGTGAAGGGCGAGTCGCCGATCCGGACCTGGTCGCCGACGGGATCGGCGTCCCCGAACAGGACGCGGGCGACCTCATCCCCGAGAAACACGACGCGTCGCCGCTCCCGCTGGTCGCGCTCGTTGATGAAGCGGCCGCCCGGGAGCGGGATGATGTTCCGCATGTCGCCGTACACGGGATAGATGCCGGTGATGTTCGGATTCACGCCGTTGCGGCCGTAGCGGACCGGCACCGCCCGCGTCGAGTACTCCGGGCTGATCATCGTGATGTCGGGGATCCGCCGCGCGAGAATCTCCGCGTCCGCCTCCCGCAGCCGGATCGACCGTCCCTCCCTGAATCCCGCGTGCGGCATCGTCGTGCGTCCGCCGAAGAGGATGACGATCCGGTCGCCGAGCCCGTGGAACCGCTTGATCGTCTGCCGTTCGAGCCCTACCGAGAAGGCGAGCAGCACGACGACCGCCACGGTGCCCCAGGTGATGCCGAGCACGGTGAGCGTGGTCCTGACGCGCTGGGCCGAGAGGTCGGCCCACAGCTGCCGTGCGGCGTCGAGCAGTCTCACCGGGGGCCAGCTTCGCGCACCGTCACCGGCGGCTGGTGTCGCGCACTAGGTGATCTCGCGCCGCGGGGGCTCGAGCACGCGCTCGCCCTCCGCGAGGCCGTCCAGCACCTCGACGCTGATGCCGTCGCTGAGTCCGGTGCGGATCTCGCGTTCCTCCGTCTCCTCGGGCCCCAGCCGGACCGTTACGAGCGTGCGCTCGTCCTCGAACCGGACCAGGCGCTCGGGGATGACGAGCACGTCCGAACGGCGCTCGATGATCACGTGCGCATTGGCGGAATAGCCCGCGCGCAGCGCCGCGCCGTCCAGCGGAAGCACCGCGATCTCGACCGGGAAGAGGGTCGCGTTCTCCTCGTCGCGGCCCTTGAGCGAGATCTTCGTCAGCCGTCCCTCGATGCGCGCGTCCGGGAGCGCGCCGATCGTGATCTCCACCGGCATGCCCTCGACCAGCCGCCCCACGTCGATCTCATCGACCGTGCCGCGGAAGAGAAGTTCGTCCATCTCCGCCATCGTCATGAGGGCGGTCCCTTCCTGGAACGTCGTGAGCGGGACGACGGGATCGCCGATCTCCACCATCTTCTCGAGGATGAACCCCTGGATGGGGGAGGTGATGACCGCCTCGACGGCTTCGTCGCCGATCGTCACGCGACCCTCGGAGAGGAGAGCCAGCCGCTCCCTCGCGATCTGTACCTGGAGCGCGGCCTCGTCGTACTGGCGCGTCACTGCCTCGTACTCCTCCTCGGACACGAAGCCGCGGCCGCGCAGCGCCGCGAGCCGGTCCCGCTGCCTCTCGAGCTGCTGGAGTTCGATGTCCCGCAGTTCCACGTTGCGCCGGGCCTCGACGAGCTCGATCGGGGTGGGGTTGGGCTGGACCTCGAGGAGGGGCTGGCCCCGCTGAACGTACTCGCCGGGCTCCTTGAACATCTGCCGGACGACGCCGGCGAGCTGCGACTTCACGCTCACCTCGACCAGCGGCTCGATGCGTCCCACGGCGAGCGCCCGGTCCACGATCTCGCCGCGCTCCACCGCGACGGTGCCGGTCTCGCCATCCTCGCTGCCGCCCGCGCTCGACACCGCGAACGCCGTCGCTCCGAGTCCGCCGATGACCACCGTGCAGGCCAGTATCTTCGTGCCTCGCTTCATCCGAACCCGCACTCCTCCGCCGGGACTGAAACAGGTCGGCCGTCCGCCCTGCCGGCCGCGGAGCGGGGACGGCCCTACGGGTGGGCCTACGGAGGGACGGGCGTTTGGTTTCGTGCGGCGCCGCCCCCGCCGGGCGGGATCGGCGGATCGCCGCGCTAGCGCGTGCGGGACTCGATCCAGCGGGGGGCGCGCGGGATGGGCAGCGGTTGCGGCTGCGCCTCCAGGTAGGCGAC
>JAJEEM010000056.1 GCA_022820995.1 Gemmatimonadota bacterium
TCCAGCGTCACCGTCTCCCCCGCGTCGAGGCTCTGAGCGGGAATCGAGCCGACCGCCTCGGGTGCCTGGTTGGGCGTAAACACGGTCACGGCCACGTTCTGCGCCGCCGACAGGCCGCCGGGGTCGGTCGCCGTCACCGTCCCCGTCGCCGTCCCCTCCGCCACCCCGACCATCGTGAGCACCGCCCCGAGCTGCGACACGGACACGACCCCCGGAGCCAACGATGCGGCGGTGTACGTCAGCGACCCGCCGTCCGGATCGCGGAAGTACGGGGTCACATCGAGCCTCACCGTCTCGCCCACCTCGAGCGTCTGGGCGGGAATCGAGCCGACCGGAACGGGGGCTACCGGTGGTGGCGGAGGTGGCGGCGGTGGCGGCCCCGGGGGCGTCGGCCCTCCTCCGCAGGACAGTCCGAAGGACAGGACACCCGCCAAAGCCGCGATCAAAAAAAGTCGACTCCGGAAATTCAAAACCGAAGACGCACGCCGACGAATCACCGCGGAGGCAGCCCGTGACCGCCAAGCCCGGCATTCACGACGAACCGAAGAGATGGCTCCGGCGGTACCGTGCCCGGAATCGGATCCGGCGTTCGCCCCTCACCCGCGCGCCCGTGACGAGTCCTACCACGGCGCCAAGCGCTCCAAGTACCGCCGCCCCGATCGCTTTGGCCCGTGAGCAACCAACCGCCATCGCATATACGGTTCCGTCCAGTCGCACGCGTCCGAAGTCGAGGTGCCAGCGAGCCCAATGGCCGCGCCCGCGTTACCCGATACCGTGGCCGTTGCCGATGTTGTGTCCGAGGAGGCAACCGCGTCGTTGAGCGCGTTGCCATCGGGGTCGGTGAAGTAGTGGGACAGCTCCACTGTCTCCGTCTCGCCCACGGCAAGCTCGACGGCGGGGATCGTGGCCACGGAAGTCGGCGCGCGGTCGGGTGGCGATGGGGGCGGCGGAGGTGGCGAGGCTGATCCCGCACTGTCGCCCCCGCACGCAGCCGCAAAGCCAGCGACAAATCCGAGCATCGCGACCGTGCGTGGAAACGAAGCGCCGACAACGCGGGCCAGGATGCCGTGGCGCGCCGGCCGCACGGAGGACATTGGCTGCATGCCGCTGGACAATCGAGCCTCCATCAAGGGGAAAGGGCCTTCTCCCGGATGCGGGCCTGGGCGCGGGATACGAAGTCGTCGAGGGGGAGGACTTCCTGTTTGCGCTTCGCGCCGCGGGCGCGGACGGCGACGGTGCCGGCCTCGATTTCGCGGTCTCCGACGACGAGCAGGTAGGGGATCTTCTGCAGTTCGCCGTCGCGGATGCGGTAGCCGAGCGTGTCGGAGCGGGCATCGAGTTCGACGCGCAGGCCTTCGCCGGCGAGGCGGTCCCGGATGTCGCCCGCGGCCTCCGCGTGCGCGTCCGTGATCGGGAGCACGCGGACCTGCACGGGCGCGAGCCAGGGCGGGAAGGCGCCCGCGAAGTGTTCGATGAGCACGCCCGTGAAGCGCTCCAGGGTGCCGAAGATCGCGCGATGGATCATCACGGGGCGGTGCGGCTTGTTGTCCGCCCCCATGTACTCGAGTTCGAAGCGTTCGGGCAGGTTGAAATCGAGCTGGATCGTGGCCCCCTGCCACTCGCGGCCGATCGCGTCCTTGTACTTGATGTCGATCTTCGGGCCGTAGAACGCGCCCCCGCCCTCGTCCATCTCGTACTCGAGCCCGCCGCGCTCCAGCGCATCGCGCAACGCGCCCTCCGCCACGTCCCACACCTCGTCGCCGCCGATCCGCTTGTCCCCGTCGGGACGCGTCGACAGGTCGAACCGGTAGTCGAGGCCCAGCGTCGTCATCACGATGTCGACGAGCTTCAGGCAGACGAAGATCTCGTCCTCGATCTGGTCCGGCGTACAGAAGACGTGCCCGTCGTCCATCGTGAGCATGCGCACGCGCAGCAGCCCGTGCAGCGTCCCGGACCGCTCGTAGCGGTACACGTTCGCGACCTCGGACAGCCGCACCGGAAGGTCGCGGTAGCTGCGGGGGGTCGCCGCGTAGATCGTGATGTGCCCCGGACAGTTCATCGGCTTCACGCGGAACGCCTCGCCGTCCTCGTCCTCCATCCGGGGGTACATGTTCTCCGCGTAGTTCGGCAGGTGGCCGGAGCGCCGGAAGAGCGCCTCGCTGGAGACGTGCGGGGTGTAGACGAACTCGTAGCCGTGCGCCTCCTGCAGATCCTCGATCCAGCGCCTCAGTTCGAGCTGCACGCGCGCCCCTTTGGGGTGCCAGCACACGAGCCCCGGCCCGATCTCGTCCTGGATCGAGAACAGGTCGAGTTCCCTGCCCAGCTTGCGGTGATCGCGCTTGCGGGCCTCCTCGACGCGCGTGATGTACGCCTCGAGCGCTTCCTTCGAGTAGAAGGCCGTGCCGTAGATGCGCTGCAGCATCTGCCGCTTCTCGTCGCCGCGCCAATAGGCTCCCGCCGCGCTGAGCACCCGGAAATGGCGGATCTCGCCCGTGCGGGGCGCGTGCGGCCCCCGGCACAGGTCGAGGAACGGCCCGTTCCGATAGACGGAAATCGCCTCGGCCTCGGGGATCTCGGCCAGCCGCTCCAGCTTGAGCGGATCGTCCGCGAACAGTTCCGCGGCTTCCTCGCGGTCCACCTCGCGGCGCTCGAACGGATCGTCCGCTCCCGCGACGTCCGCCATCGCGCGCTCGATCTTCTCCAGGTCCTCCGGCGTGAAGGGCGCCGGGACCTCGAAGTCGTAGTAGAAGCCATCGTCGATCGGCGGCCCGAAGCCGATTCCCGCCCCCGGATACAATTCGCGGACGGCGGTGGCGAGCGCATGGGCCGCGGAGTGCCGCAGCACGTAGAGGGCGTCCGGGTCCTCGTCGCTGCGCGTCACGATCGCGACCTGCGCTTCGTCGGGAAGCGCGGCCGAAAGATCCGTGAGGGCGTCGTTCACGCGCGCGGCGACCGCGGCCCGGGCCAGCCCCGAACCGATCGACGCGGCGAGGTCGCCGGCGCTCGAGCCGCACGGCAGCCGTTTGGAGGAACCATCGGGGAGCGTGACGGAAATCTGGGATTCGTTCATCGGCCTACCCGTCGATGCACGATTTGACAGAGGATTCGAGTGGACGCGGAAGCTAGTGCAGTGGGGAGTTCAGCGCATCCGGAGCACGGTGACCTGCGCCCGCGCCCGTCCGGGGAGGTTCGCCCCGGCCGGGTCCATGACCTCGACGATCAGGTCGGGCGTCGCACCGGAACTCACGAGCGAGAAGTAGCGCCCCGTGGAGGAGTTCACGGTGAACTCCGTCGAACTGTTCGTCGCCACGTGCACGTTCACCCGGGAGGGTGTGAGCGGGAAGTTGCGGGTGAACGGACAGCGGTCGCCGAGATTGGAGTCGCTCAGCTGTCGGAACAGCGCCTCGAGGTTCCAGGTCTTCCACTGCGTCCGGGGATCCGCATCGCCCGGCGCGCGGTCGTCCGCGACGAGGGAGGTGAGATACAGCGAGAGGATCTCGTCCCAGTCCATGTCCACGCCGGCCACGGTCTGGAGCGTGCGTTCCACGTTCGTGATGCCCTTGAAGTGCGCGGGCCCGCCCGAACTCAGATGCCGGAACAGTTCCTCTTCCCGGCTTCCGGGGAGCGCGCTTCCGCTCCCGGACGCCCCGAACTGGTCGCCGAGCCAGCGCGCAAACCCGTACGCGAAGCCGCGGAATGCGAGGGACTCCACTCCGCCCGGATCTTCGCCGGACGCGTCGCCGAGCGACGGGGTGACGGCCGGACCGTTGGGATCCGGCGGACAGCCGCCCCGCAGGAAGCGGCCGAGGCGGATCTGATTCACGATGTGAAAGTGGTTGTAGACGGAGAGTTGTTCCTCGGTGGACGTGATCATGTCCAGATCGAGGTTCTCCCTCGTCCCGAGGCCCGCGGCCCGGAGGCCGGCGATCTCCTCGGCAAGGTGGGCCATGGCTTCGTCGAGCCACGCGACCTCCCGATCGCCGAAGATGTTCCCGCCCCCGAGCGTGACGCGCTGCTGGGTGTTGAGCAGGTGGGCGAACTCGTGCGCGACCGTCGACCGCGCGAGCGCGTTCGCGAAGTTGAGGCTGATGTCCGAGCCGTAGTCCTCGTCGGGGTCCGGACCCACGAGATAGAAGATCTCTCCCTCGTTCGAAGCCTCGCAGCTCGATCTCGTCGTGAGATCGCGCGCGAGGAAGAAGCCGGCGACGACGCTCGCCTCGCCGGCGGGCGTGAGCTTGTTCACCTCGGCCGTCACGAGAGCGAAGACGGTCCCGTTGTTGTCGATGTCCGCGGGTTCGCCGAAGTAGGCGACGTCCATCGGATACACGACCTCGTCGAGCTGCCGGCCGATCTCCTCGAACTCGGCCGCCGAGAACCGGTCGCTGTCCGGCTGATCGTGGAACTGGAGATCCTCGACGATGGTGAAGTGCTCGCCCGCGTATCTGACTTCGCCCATGACGATCGTCGGATTGCGACAGTTCACGACCAGATTCGCGCCCACGCCGACTCTGAAGGACAGGGTGTCCCCGAGGTTCGGCGGCCGCAGGGCATCGGCCAGGTCCAGCGGGTCGGGCCCCCGGGTTCGGGACCTTATGGGCCGGGCGCCGACTGCGGCGAGTTCCTGCAGGTCCCGCTCGCGAAGTACGCGTTCGCGCGCGAACCAGGACTCCCGGCGGCGAAGGTCGCGGCTCAATTCCCGGCCCGCGGAGGTGAGACGCGACGGTCGGGACGGGGTCACGTTCCCCGAGGCGCGCTCGGCGGCGACCCGCAGGCAACCGTCCACGCTCTGGCCGGGCGCCCGGGAAGCGCTCTGCACGACGACATGGTAGTCGCGCGGCGTGCTTGCGCCCGCCAGCCTGAAGGCGCGCACATCCGCCGCGTCATCGAGGGTGACGTGCTCGCCGGGGGACAGGTCCAGCGTGACGGACACGGACGGCGTCGCCGTCCCCCCGCACCCGGTGGCGAGCGGAGGCGGAGGCGGCGGAGGTGGCGGATCCGTCGTGCCGCCCCCGCACGCCGCGAGCGCGAAACCGGAGATGGCGCCCGCCGGGCGGAGCACCCTCCCGCACAGTCTCAGCATGCGTGTCTCACCGTCGACCTCCCTGGCACGGTCCATGCGCCCGCCAGCCCCGGAGCCGGCCGGCCCCTTCCGGGGTCAAGATACCCGCCCCGCGCGATCCGTGCCCGAAGCGGGGCGGAGTTCCGCACGCGCTTCGCGCCGCCTCGAGGTCAACGCGTCCGGAGCGCGACGATGCGGATGGCCTCGGAAGAGGGGACGGGAAGCCCGGCCTGGGTCGTGAGTCTCAGACGGACCTCCGGGTGGGGCCCCTCGCTCGCAAGCCGGAAATAGTAGCCCGTCGAGGCGGCGAGTTCGAAGTCGACCCGGGCATCCGTCCCGCCGGCGAGCGGAATGTCCATCGCGTCGAGCGGGAAGGCTCTCGCGAAGGGCGTCCTGCCCTTCAGTTCCCGGTGCAGGGCGGCGAACACATCGCGAAGGTGCAGCGTCTTGACCTGCGTGGAGGAGGGGGCGCCGGGCAGGTCGTCCGCGATCGCGGCCGGGGCCCAGGCCGCCAGCAGGTCGTCCCATGACGCGGGCGCACCGTGCGCCGCCGCGACCCGCTCGAGGTTCTCCACGCCCCGCGCGCGAGTGTCCCCCCCTCCCGCCAGATCGTGGAAGATGGCCTCTTCCGCGGCACCGCCGAGCCGTCCGCCGCCCGCCGTCGCGTACTGATCCGCGAACCAGCGCAGAAGGAGCCACCCGAAGCCCCGCATCGCAAGCGAGGAGACGCCGTCGGGATCGCGCGCGTAGGCGTCGCCCAGTGCGGGGGTCCGGTGCGGGCCGAGCAGGTAGAAGGCGGAGCGGCGGAAGTTGGGGAAGTGATAGGTCTCGAAGTTGACGGAATTGGCAACCATTTCCGTGAAGCCGTAGTTGCCCCCGGGACGCAGGCGCGCACCGGACATCCCGACGAACGTCTCGGCGGAATGCGCCAGCGCCTCGCTCAGCCAGGTTTCCTCGAGGGAGGCGAAGGATCCCCGGGCGAGCACGGTTCGGCGCTCCGCCGAAATGAGGTGCGTGAGTTCGTGCGCGGCCACGCCGACCGCCCCGGTCGTCGCGAATCTCGCGGGTACGGGCTTCGAGAACCGGCCGTCGGGATCGGCCGCAAGGAGGTAGAGGATCTCCCCGCCGTTGGACGCCGGACAGTTCTCGGGATCGGCCAGGTCGGCCGGATTGAAGAACCCCAGAACCCTCGTGCTGCTGCCGCGGGGCGTGGTCCGGTTCACGACGGGGGTGAACAGGACCCATACGACGCCGTTGCCGTCGATGTCCGCGGGCTCGCCGAAGTACGCCGAGAGGACCGGAAGGACCGACCTCTCGAGCGATCCGAGGACCGCGTCGTAGCCGCCGCCGAGCACGACGCCGGCCCCATCGAGATCCTCCACGATCGCGAAGTTCGGACCCACCGCGCGGACGACGGCGGTCACGTCATGGATCCCGTCGCAGTCGACGTCGAGGTTCGGATGCACCGCGTTGCTGAAGATCACGGTATCGCCGACGGCGGGGGGCGTCAGTGGGGCGGGGGCCGCGTTCGCGCG
>JAJEEM010000005.1 GCA_022820995.1 Gemmatimonadota bacterium
CTGCGGGGTTTTTGGCGATGACTACGCCGGGTTACGCTGTGGCGCACTTTCTTCTGGCCCACTTGCTGACCGGCCTCATCGACCTCCTCGGATAGGACCGCCCCGGCCGCCGGCGCCGGGTGGACGGGGATTCCCTCGACGAAGTGGACCGGATCCTCGACAAGATCCGCGCGGACGGCATGGACTCGCTCTCCGCGCGCGAGCGCGCCTTCCTCGACGAAGTGAGCCGGCAGTACCAGCAGACCAAGGGGACGGAGAAGAAGACCCGCACACACTAGCCCGCCCGCGCACGCCGGCCCGCCGGCACCCGCA
Organism: Gemmatimonadota bacterium; assembly: GCA_022820995.1. Lineage (GTDB taxonomy): Bacteria > Gemmatimonadota > Gemmatimonadetes > Palauibacterales > Palauibacteraceae > Palauibacter. The sequence goes on from JAJEEM010000005.1 coordinate 313, forward strand.
CCCGCGGCCCGGCTGGAGTTTTTCGCCGCCGGTTTCTACAATGTCCGCCCCGCGCGAGCCCCCGGCCGGGCGCGTCGCGCACGGAACGGCCCGTGGCCGGAGCAAGCGCCTGTCGCGGGTCGCCGGCCCCGGTTCCATCCCAGGAGGAGTACATGGCGCCTGCCGCCTCGGAATATCAAACGCGCAACCTTCGCAACGTCGTCCTGTTCGGGCACGGAGGGGCGGGAAAGACCACGCTAGTGGACGCGATGTGCTACATCGCCGGCGGAGCCACGCGGAAGGGCGATGTCCAGAAGGGGAACGCGCTCACCGATTTCACGCCGGAAGAGACCGGCCACGGGATCTCGATCAACCTCGCCGTCGCCCACGCCGTCCGGAACGACGTGCGCATCAACCTCATCGACACCCCCGGCTATCTCGATTTCCTGGGCGAAGTCGTGGCGGGGATCCGCGTGGCGGACGCCGGCATCTGCGTCATCGATGCGATCTCCGGCGTCGAGGTGGGGACGGAAAAGACCTGGGCCGCCGCGGATGCCGCGAGCCTGCCGCGGGCCGTCTTCGTCTCGATGATGGACCGGGACAACGCGGACTTCCGCAACACGCTCGGTCAGATCCGCGACGAACTCACCTCCGCCGCCATGCCGGTCCACGTCCCCATCGGGGCGGGCGGGGACTTCAGCGGCTTCGTCGACCTCCTCACGATGAAGGCCCATACCTCCAGGGGAGGCGACAAGGGGGCGGCCGACGTGGCCGACGCGCCCGAGGACGTCGCGTCGGAGGTGGAGGACCTCAGGGAGGAACTCATCGAGGCGATCGTGTCGGGGGATGACGACCTGCTCGAAGCCTATTTCGAAGGAGAGGAACTCGACCCCGGCCGGCTCGGCGAGGTGTTCGCGGAGGCGATCCGCGCCGGCGACATCGTCCCCGTGTTCTGCGGCTCATGCCAGACGAGCGCGGGAGTGCCGGCCCTCATGGACCGCATCGTGGAACTCTTCCCCTCGCCCGACCGTGCCGCGCCCCGGACCGCGAGCGACGGAAAGGGCGAAGTGTCGCTGGACCCGGGAGCCGGGGCGCCCGCCGCGGCGCTCGTCTTCAAGACGACATCGGAGCCCCACGTCGGCGACCTGAGCTACTTCCGCGTCTTCTCCGGCCGCATCACGAACGGCGTCACGCTCGCGAACCCCGACCGTTCCGCGAGCGAGCGCATCGCGCACCTCGCGATTCCGCACGGGGAGCGCCGCATCGACGTCGACGCGCTGAACCCCGGCGACATCGGGGTCGTGACGAAACTCAAGGACACGCACACCGGGGACACGCTCTGCGACAGCGGGAGCCAGCTCTCGTTCGGCGGAATCGAATGGCCGCGGCCCGATCTCTCTCTCGCCGTCACCGCCCGCACGCGGGCCGACGAGGACAAGATCGGCAACGGACTCGCGAAGCTGCACGAGGAGGACCCGACCTTCTCCTCCGGCTACGACCCCGAGCGGGGACAGACGATCATCCGCGGGCTCGGGGAGATCCACCTCAACATCTCGCTGGAGAAGATGACCCGGAAGTACGGGGTCAACGTGGACACGCACCAGCCGAACATCGCCTACCGCGAGACGATCACGAAGACCGCGGAGGGGCAGGGGCGCCACAAGAAGCAGTCGGGCGGGCGCGGGCAGTTCGGCGACTGCCACATCCGGCTCAGCCCGCTGCCGCGCGGGGAAGGGTACAAGTTCGTCGACTCGATCAAGGGCGGCGTGATCCCGACCAAGTTCGTCCCGGCCGTGGGGAAGGGGATCGGGGAGGCCTCGAACCGGGGGGTCCTCGCCGGCTATCCGCTCGTCGACTTCCAGGCCGAGTGCTACGACGGCTCGCATCACTCCGTGGACAGCTCGGACATCGCCTTCCAGATCGCGGGATCCATCGCGTTCCAGAAGGTCGCGCGGGACGCGAACCCCGTGATCCTCGAGCCGATCATGGAGGTCGAGGTCGAGACGCCCGAGGAATACATGGGCGAGGTGATGGGAGACCTCAACCAGCGGCGGGGCCGCGTGCTCGGCATGGACTCGAAGGGGCGGCGGCAGATCGTGAAGGCGCACGTTCCCCAGGCCGAACTCTACAAGTACTCCGCCGCGCTGCGCTCCCTGACGCACGGAAAGGCGACGCACACGCGCAGCCTGGCTGCGTACGAGCAGGTTCCTCCGCATGTTCAGGAGAAGGTGATCGCCGAGTCGCAGCGCGACGACGACTAGAAAAGCGAGCGGGCGATAGCCGGTGGCGGGCCATTCGAAGTGGTCGAAGATCAAGCGCCAGAAGGCGGTGACCGACAAGGCGAAGGGGAAGCTCTTCTCCAAGCTCGGTCGCGAAATCGCCGTGGCGGCGCGGGAAGGCGGGGGAGATCCGGACTTCAATCCGCGCCTGCGGACCGCGATCGACAACGCGAAGAGCCAGCGGATGCCGGCCGACAACATCGATCGCGCGGTGCGCCGCGGGACGGGAGACCTGCCGGGCGCGAGCTTCGAGGAGGTCACGCACGAGGGCTACGCGCCGGGGGGCGCCGCGCTCTACCTCGAGTGCCTGACGGACAACCCCCGGCGCACGCTGGCCGAACTCCGGCATCTGCTCGACAAGCGGGGCGGAAACCTGGGCCAGAGCGGCTCCGTCGCGTGGATGTTCGAGCGCAAGGGCCAGATCCTCGTGTCCGCCGACGATTGCGACGAGGACGCGGTGCTCGACGCGGCGCTCGAGGCGGGGGCGGAGAACTTCGAGTCCGAGGACGGGATGTACGTCGTGACGACGACGGCGTCCGACTTCCACGACGTGCTCGGCGCGATGCGCGACGCCGGCGTTCCGGTCGAGGAGGCGGAGCTCGCGATGGTGCCCGGCAACACGGTGAAACTGGAGGGGCGCGACGCGGAGAAGGTGCTCGCCGTCCTGCACGCGCTCGACGAGCACGACGACGTGCTGAAGGTGAATACGAACGTGGACCTGGAGGAGGCGGAGGGGGCGGACTGGGAAGCCCCCTGAAGGTGCTGGGCGTCGACCCGGGCACGCGGGCGACCGGCTACGGCTTCGTCGAAGGGCGCCGCCCGGGAGGGTCCGCGTATCGCCTCATCGAGTGCGGCGTCGTGCGGCCGCGCGGGGAGGACCTCCCCGACCGTCTCGTGGACATCCACACCGCGGCGCTCGAACTCATCGACCGGCTCGAGCCGGCGTGCGTCGCGATCGAGAGCGCCTTTCACGGACGGAACGCGCGCACCGCGCTCGTGCTAGGACACGCGCGCGGCGTCCTCGTGCTCGCGGCGGCGCTGCGGGACCTGCGGGTGTACGAGTACGCGCCGCGCGAGGTCAAGAAGCGCGTCGTGGGGACGGGCGCCGCGAGCAAGGAACAGGTCGGCTTCATGGTCAAGCACCATCTGCGGCTCGGCGAGCCGCCGCGTCCGGCGGATGCGGCGGACGGGTGCGCGGTCGCGCTCTGCCACCTCCTCGGCGGGCCGATCCGGTGATCCGGCGCCTCCGGGGCGAACTCGTCGGGCGCGCGGAGGGCGTCGTCGAGATCCGCACGGGCGACGGCGTCGGCTACGAGGTCGGCGTGCCGCTCGGGCTCGCCGGACGCCTTCCGCCCGAGGGGTCCGAGGTCGAACTGCACACCGTCCTCGTCGTGCGCGACGACGCCTTCGAGCTGTTCGGCTTCGAGACGCCGCGCGACCGCGAACTCTTCCAGCGGCTCCGCGTCCCGAGCGGCGTGGGCCCCCGGCTCGCGCTCGCGATCCTCGGGGCGCTTCGGCCCGAACGCGTCGTGCGCGCGATCCGGGCCAAGGACCACCGCACGCTCCAGACCGTGAGCGGCGTCGGCAAGAAGACGGCCGAACGCATCGTGGTCGAACTCAGCGACAAGCTCGACGACCTCGGCGACATGGGCGACGATCCCGTGCCGGGCGGCGGGGTCGCCGCTGCGGCCGTGCAGGCGCTGCGCGGCCTCGGCTACCCGCGCTCCCGGAGCGAGAACGCCGTCAGCCGCGCCCTGGAGGGACTCGCGCAGGCGGGCGAGGACCCCGGCGTGGGAGCCGAGGAACTCGTGCGCCGCGCATTGCGGCACGTATGACCGCGCCGGGGCCGCCGGGCCGGTCCGGCGACACGCGGAACGCGGGCGACGCCGGGTCCGGGGCCGCCGGGGACGAGGCCCGTCCGCGCACGGAGATCACGACGCCCGAGGTGCTCGAAAGCGACGAGCGTCCCGACGCCTCGCTGCGCCCGCGGCGGCTCGACGAGTTCATCGGGCAGGCGCGGGTCAAGGAGAGCCTCTCCGTCTTCGTGGAGGCGGCGCTGGGTCGCGAGGAAGCGCTCGACCACACCCTCTTCTACGGCCCTCCGGGCCTCGGAAAGACGACGCTCGCCCTCCTCCTCGCGGACGAACTCGGCGTCGGGATCAAGCTCACCTCCGGCCCCGTGCTCGAGAAGCCGGGCGACCTCGCCGGCCTGCTCACGAACCTCCCGCCGCGCGGGATCCTCTTCATCGACGAGATCCACCGTCTGCGACCCGTGATCGAGGAGTTCCTCTATCCGGCGATGGAGGACTACCGCATCGAGATCCGGCTCGGCGACGGGCCTCGGGTGGAGACCTTCTCGATGAAGCTCGAGCGCTTCACGCTCGTGGGCGCGACGACCCGCTTCGGGCTCCTGACCGCCCCGATGCGCGCGCGCTTCGGCGTCATCGAGCGCCTCGGCTACTACCCGCCGGAGGAACTCGCGCGCATCGTCACCCGCTCCGCGAGCCTTCTCGACATCCCGATCACGCCCGGAGGCGCCGGCGAGATCGCCCGCCGCGCCCGCGGCACCCCCCGGATCGCGAACCGCCTCCTGCGCCGCGTCCGCGACTACGCGCAGGTAAGGAGCGACGGCAGGATCGATTCCGGGACGGCGGAGAAGGGTCTCACCCTGCTCAACGTCGACGAGTACGGTCTCGACGAGATGGACGCGCGCGTGCTGAAGGCGATCATCGAGACCTTCGATGGGGGACCGGTGGGACTGGCCTCCCTCGCGGTCGCCGTGGGCGAGGACGCGGGGACGCTCGAGGAGGTCTACGAGCCGTACCTGATCCAGAACGGGTACATGCAGCGCACCTCACGCGGCCGTGTGGCCACCCGGAAGGCGTACGAGCGCTTCGGTTACGCCCTCCCGAGCGACCGGGAGGGGTCGGAGGGCGGGGCACAGGGCGGCCTGTTCGGCGATGACGGATGAGCGGGCGGGCCGGACGGAGGCGTACGACTACGAACTGCCGGCCGAGCTGATCGCGGCCCGGCCGGCCCCCCGGCGCGACGCCAGCCGCCTCCTCGTGCTGGACCGCGCCCGGCGCCGCTTCACGGACGCGGCCTTTCCCGCGCTGCTCGAGCGGCTCTCCGACGGCGATGCCGTCGTCGTCAACGACAGCCGCGTCTTTCCGGCCCGGCTGCTGGGCCGCAAGCCGACCGGCGCCCGCGCCGAGATCCTCCTCGTCCGCCCCGAGTCCGACGCGCTCCGGCCGTTCGCCCCCTTCGACGAAGCGGACACCCGCCTCTGGCGCGCGATGGTCCGCCCCGGCGGCAAGCTCAAGCCGGGCCGCACCGTGGACATCGCGGACGGGTTCGCCGTCGAGATCCTCGACTCCGCGCCCGACGGCACCCGCCTCGTGCGGCTCGCCGGCGACGACGACCCGTGGAGCCTGATCCAGCGCCACGGCCGCGTTCCCCTCCCCCCGTACATCGTCCGCGACGCCGGCGACGGACGTCCGCGGCCGGACGGGGCGCGGCGCGCGTACGACGATGCCGACGACCGGGAGCGCTACCAGACCGTGTACGCGGCGCCGTCCGGAAGCGTCGCCGCGCCGACGGCGGGACTTCACTTCACCCGGGAGACGCTCGCCGCGATCGAGGCCCTGGGCGTCCGCCTCGTGTCCCTCACCCTTCACGTCGGCTTCGGCACCTTCCGTCCGGTGACCGCGGACCGGATCGACGAGCACGAGGTCGCCCCCGAGGCGTACAGCTTCTCCCCCGCCGCGGCCGAGGCGCTGAACGCGACGCGCGCGGCGGGCGGGCGCGTGTTCGCCGTCGGCACGACCTCCTGCCGGGTCCTGGAGACCGTCGTCGCGGGCGGCGGCACCGGTGGCGGCGGCACGGGCGGCGGCCCCTCGGCGAGCGGCCCCTCGGCGGGCGGCCCCTTCGCACCGGGGCGGGGCTGGACGGACCTCTTCATCCGTCCCCCGCACACCTTCCGCGCCGTGGACGCCCTCGTGACGAACTTCCACCTTCCACGGTCCAGCCTGCTCATGCTCGTCGCGGCGTTCGCGGGCCTGGAACTCACGCTCGAGGCCTACGCGCACGCGATCCGCGAGAGATACCGCTTCTATTCCTACGGCGACGCGATGGTCATCACATGAGAACGACGCCGTGACGGCGCCCGCGGACGCCGAGCGCTTTCGCGTCGAGGGGACGAGCGGGCGGGCGCGCGCCGCGACGCTCCGCCTGTCGCGCGGCACGATCCACACACCCTGCTTCATGCCGGTCGGGACGCTCGGGACGGTGAAATCGCTCACCCCCGGGGAACTCCGAGACGCGGGGGTCGAGGTCCTGCTCGGGAACGCCTATCACCTCTACCTGAGGCCGGGCACGCGCGTGCTCGAGGAACTCGGCGGACTCCACCGGTTCATGGGATGGGACGGTCCCATCCTCACCGACTCCGGCGGGTTCCAGGTCTTCTCGCTCGCCCGCATCAACCGGATCGACGACGAGGGCGTCACCTTCCGCAGCCACCTGGACGGGAGCCTGCACCGGCTCACGCCGGAACTCTCGATGGAGATCCAGGCCGCGATCGGCTCCGACATCCGCATGGCGTTCGACGAATGTCCCCCCGGGGAGTCCTCCCCCGAGGCCGCGCGGACCGCGGTCGAACGCACGCTCGCCTGGCTCGCGCGGTGCCGGGCGAGCCACGAGGCGCATCGGGCCGCGCATCCCGGCGACGACAGTCTCCTCTTTCCCATCCTCCAGGGCGCCTCGTACGAAGACCTTCGCCTCGAATCCGTCGAACGCACGCTCGCCATGGGCGAGTGGCCGGGCGTCGGGATCGGCGGACTCTCCGTGGGCGAGGAGAAGGACGTGACGCACCGCGTGCTCGACGCCATCGAACCCGCCCTTCCCCCCGACCGGCCCCGCTACCTGATGGGCGTCGGCTATCCCGACGACGTCATCGAGGCGGTGCGGCGCGGCGTGGACATGTTCGACTGCGTGGCGCCGACCCGGAACGGGCGCAACGGCACCGCCTTCACGGCCGGGGGCCGCCTCAACATCAAGGGCGCGCGCTTCGCATCCGACCCCGCGCCGCTCGACGAGACGTGCGACGGCCCCTGCTGCGCCGGCTACAGCCGCGCCTACCTGCGGCACCTCTTCGTGAGCGGCGAACTGCTCGGCCTGCGGCTCCTCTCGCTGCACAACGTGCGCTTCCTGATCCGATTGACTTCCCACGCGCGCGCGGCGATCCTGCGGGGCGAATACGACCGCTGGGCCGACGACTGGCTTGCGACCTACCGGCGCGGCTCCCCGCGCCCCGCGACCGAACAGGAAGGTGAGGACGGACCATGCTGATGCTGAACCTCATGGGCGCCCCCGAGGGAGGGACGGCGAATCCGGCCGCCACCATGATGATGATGTTCGGATTCATCGCCATCTTCTACTTCATCTTCTTCCGTCCGCAGCGGAAGCAGCAGAAGGAGCACCAGGAGATGGTCAAGAACCTGAAGCGGGGGGACAGGGTTTCGACGATCGGCGGCATCGTGGGCGAGATCGTCCACCTCACGAACGACATCGTCACGATCAAGAGCGGCGACACGCGGGTCGAAGTCGAGCGCTCGAAGATCGGCAAGGTCAACTAGCCGCCGCGGGTTCGGCGCCTCCGCCCCGCCGGCTCCGGCCGCCTCGCCGAGTCCTCGTGATCCGCGACATCCGCATCTTCGGAGATCCCGTCCTGCGGGAGAAATGCGCCCCCGTGGCGGAGATCGACGACGACGTCCGCCGGCTCGCCGCCGACATGCAGGAGACGATGTACGACGCGGACGGCATCGGTCTCGCGGCGCCCCAGGTGGGCGTGCCGATCCGTCTCTTCGTGTACGACGTGCGCGACGACGAGATCCCGCCCGGCGTTCTCGTGAACCCCGAGATCGTCGAAGAGGAGGGCGCGGCGAAGGAGGAGGAGGGATGCCTCAGCATCCCCGGACTGTCGGAGACGGTCGAGCGGAGCGAGTCCATCGTCGCCCGCGGCCTCGGACTGGACGGAGAGCCGGTCGAGATCCGCGCCGACGGCATCCTGAGCCGCTGCATCCAGCACGAGAAGGACCACCTGGACGGGATCCTCTTCCTCGATCGCGTGAGTCCGCTCAAGCGCAAGATCCTGCTCGCGAAGTGGCGGAAACAGGAGCGGGACTGAAGCGGCTGCGGGCGGCATGAGGGGTCTCTTCCCATGAGGGTTCTCTTCTGGGGCACGCCGGAGTTCGGACTCCCGTCGCTGGAGGCGATGCGGCGGGCGGGGCACGACATCGCGGGGGTCGTCACGAACCCGGACCGGCGCGCCGGCCGGGGGAGGCGTCCGCGGACGAGTCCGGTGAAGGCGTGGGCGCTCGAGGCCGGAGTGCCCGTGCTGCAGCCCGAGCGTCCCGGCGACGAGGCCTTCCTCGCCGCCGCCCGCCGCCTGCGTCCCGACATCTCCGTCGTCGCGGCGTACGGCCGTCTCCTCCCGCAGGCGGCGCTCGATCTGCCGCCGCTCGGATCGCTGAACGTGCACGCGTCGCTTCTGCCCGCGCTGCGCGGCGCGGCCCCCATCAACTGGGCCATCATCCGGGGGCACCGCGAGTCCGGGGTCAGCATCCAGCGCATGGTCGCGGAACTCGACGCCGGTCCCGTACTCGGGCAGACCCGGATCCGCATCCCGGCGGCGATGACGGCCGGGGCACTGTACGCGGAGGCGGCGGAGGCCGGGGGCGCGCGGCTCGTCGCGGTGCTCGGCGACCTGGCGGCCGGGCGGGCGGTGGAGCGGGCGCAGGACGACGCGCGCGCGACATGGGCGCCGAAGCTCGACCGCGAGGCGGCGCGCATCGACTGGTCCCGCCCCGCGGCCGAAGTGGCGAACCGGATCCGCGGCTGCGATCCGTGGCCCGCCGCGTGGACGTCGCTGGCCGCGCCAGCCGCCCTCGCCGGGAGAACCGTGCAGTGCTTCGAGCCTTGCGTCGACGGTCCCCCTGCGGGCGGGGCCGACGCGGACGGCGCGCTCTCCGGCACCGCGCCGGGCACCGTGATCCGGGCCGATCCCGTGCGGGGGCTGCGCGTCGCGACGGGATCGGGCACGGTCGCCATCGGCGCCGTGAAGCCGGCCGGCCGCCGCCGCATGAGCGCGGCCGAGTGGGTTAGGGGCCTCCCGGACCCGAAGGAGGTCCGCTTCGACTGAGTCACGACTTCCGCGACTCCACGTCCTCGTTTCGGAGCGGGAACTGGGCGGCCCGGGCGATCCGGGCGGCCCGGGCGGGCTCGCCGCGGTCGAGCGCGTGCTGGAGCGCGCGGCCCCCCTCGCGGTCCATCTGCGGGCCCGGATCAATGCCCGGCGGATGTTCGAAGTCGCGAACCGGCTCGCCCCCATCGCGTCCCGCGCCGGGGGCTGGCTCGTCGTGAACGGACGGCCCGATGTGGCGCTGGCGGCGGGTGCGCGGGCCGTACAACTTGGGCGGGCCGCGCTCCGGGTGGAGGAGACGCGCCGAATGGTCCGGGCGTGCGCGGGCCGGCTCGCGATCGGGGCCTCCGTGCATGACGCGGAAGGGGCGTTGCGGGCGGCCCGGGAGGGCGCCGACTACCTCGTGCTCGGCACGATCTACGCGACGCCCTCGCACCCGGGAGTCGAGGGAAGCGGCCCCGCGGCCGTGTCCGCGGTCCGCCGCCGGCTGACCGCCCACCGGCTTGCCGTTCATCGGCCGTCCGCCCGGCGTCCGCCCCCGATCCTCGCGATCGGAGGCGTCGCCGCGGATCGGATCGAAGAGGTGACGGAGGCCGGAGCGTACGGCATCGTGGTGGGGCGGGCCGTGTGGTCCGCGCCCGACCCGGCGCGGTCCGCGCTCGGCCTGCGCAGACAGCTCGACCGGCTGGACCGGCGGGACGGCTGACCGGGTACGAAGCGCACGCCGGACGGATCGCTGACCGGATACGGATTTCATGGAAACCATGCAGATACAGGTGAACGGAAGGGAGCGGGACGTTCCCGCGGGAACGTCCGTCGCGACGTTGCTCCGGGATCTCGGACTCGATGGACGCATGCTCGTCGTCGAACTCAACCGGCGGATCGTCCGTCCGCCCGAGATCGAGAGCGTGCAGCTGGAAGCGGGGGACCGCGTCGAACTCGTCCATTTCGTGGGAGGCGGGTGAGATGGCGCCGCTCGAAATCGCCGGCCGCACGTTCGCCTCCCGGCTCATCGTCGGAACGGGAAAATACCCGAGTCCCGAGATCATGCTCGAAGCGATCCGGGCCTCCGGCGCCGACATGGTCACCGTCGCGGTGCGCCGGGTCGACATCGAGAATCCGGACCGCGACGACATCCTCCGCACGCTGAGTCCGGACGAGTTCAGCCTCCTGCCGAACACCGCCGCCTGCTACAGCGCCGAGGAGGCGATCCGCGCGGCGCGGCTGGGGCGGGCGGCGGGCATGAGCGACTGGGTGAAGCTCGAGGTCATCGGCGACGCCGACACGCTCCTCCCCCACACCGAAGACCTGATCGAGGCCACGCGCGTGCTCGTCGCCGAGGGGTTCGTCGTGCTCCCGTACACGAACGACGATCTCATCACGGCGTTGCGGCTCGAAGAAGCCGGGGCCGCCGCGGTGATGCCGCTCGCCTCGCCGATCGGGAGCGGTCTCGGACTCCTCAACCCGCTCAACATCCGCATCATCAAGTCCCGCCTGTCCGTTCCGGTCATCGTCGACGCCGGCGTGGGCACGGCATCCGACGCCTGCGCGACGATGGAGCAGGGCGTGGACGGGATCCTCATGAACACCGCGATCGCGGCGGCGGAGGACCCGGTGGAGATGGCAGGCGCAATGCGGCTGGCGGTGGAAGCGGGCCGGCGCGCCTACCTCGCCGGCCGCATGCCCCGACGTGAATGGGCGGTGCCTTCGAGCCCGCTCGAGGGCGTGTCGCCGCCGGCTTGAACCCCCGCGCGGCGGCCCACCGGATCCTGGGCGAGGTGCGGCGCGGGACGCTTTCAGACCGCGCGGCCTCTCGCATCCTCCCGGCCGTGGACCCGGCCGACCGCGGACTCGCGCTGGACATCGCCTTCGGCTGCCTCCGGCTGCGCGCCCGGCTCGATGCCTGGATCCGGGCCTGCGCCGACCGGCCGCCTTCCCGCATGGACCGGGCGGTGCGCGACTGGCTTCGCATCGGCGCCTACCAGCTGACGGAGTTGCGGACGCCGGACCACGCGGCGGTGGGTGAAACCGTCGGCGCGGCGCGTTCCGCGCTGGGGCGCCGGCGCGCGGGGTACGTGAACGCCGTTCTCCGGGCGCTCGCGAGGCGCCGCGACGCCGATTCCGGCGGCGGTCCGGACGCGCCCGCGGGCGCCGATCCATTCCCCGATCCGGAGGCGGATCCGGTGGGACACCTGTGCTCCTGGGGTTCGCATCCGGAGTGGCTCGTCCGTCGGTGGCTCGCGCGCTGGGAGCTGGCGGACGTGCGGCGGCTCGTCGAACGGCAGAACCGGCCGCCGGACGTCATCGTACGGATGCTGACCGGGGAGGATCCGGCGCCGCCCGACGGCGTGGAACTCGAGCCCGTCCCGGGTTGGCCGCGCTCCTACCGGCTCGAAAGGGGGCTGCCGAAGACGGCGCTCTCCCACCTGCGGGCGGTGGTTCAGGACCCCGCGGCCTCCGCCGTGGTAGATTATGCAGGAGACCGGCTCGCGGAGCCTGTGCTCGACGTGTGCGCGGCGCCGGGCACGAAGGCCCTGGGGCTCGCCGCCGGGTACGGCGTGCCGGTCGTGGCGCTCGACATCTCGCACCGGCGGCTGGCTCGCCTCGGCGCGCCGGCCCGCCGGCTCGGGCTGCCGGTGAGCTCGGCCGTCGCCGACGCGCGGCGGCTTCCGGTCGCCGAGGCCGGGACCGTGCTGGCCGATGTGCCCTGCACGGGCACCGGAGTACTGCGGCGGCGGGCCGACGCCCGCTGGCGGCTCGGACAGCGCGGCCTCGACGACCTCGTCGCCCTGCAGCGCGAGATCGTGGACGCGTGCGCGGCGGCCGTGAGGCCGGGCGGGCTGCTCGTGTACAGCACGTGTTCGCTCGAACGCGAGGAGAACGAAGAACAGGTGGACGCCTTTCTGGACCGCAGGCCCGACTACCGGCGCGATCCGCCCGGCGCGGGCGCGCGCACCGACTGCGTGACGCCTCGCGGCGATCTCTTCGTGCGCCCCTGGCTCACGGGCACGGACGGCGCCTACGCCGCGCGTCTGCGGCGGATCGCGTGAGAGCTCCGTGAGATTCCTGCGCCTGACCCTCGTCTTCGCCGCCCTGTTCGGTGCCGGCTACCTGTACGCCGCGATCCGGCTCTTCCCGGCGGCGGAAGATCCGACCGATGTCGATTTCACCGAGATCCCGGATCTCACGGGGGTGTCCCTGGCCGAGGCCGGGCAGCGCCTCTCCGCGCTGGGGCTCGTCTCCACCGAGCAGGGCCGTCTCCATCACGGCGAGATTCCCGCGGGCGCCGTCGTCGCCCAGCGACCGCTCCCCGGCCAGCTCGCCCGGGCCGGGGACACGGTCGTGCTCACGACGAGCGCCGGTATCGAAACGCGCCGCGTGCCCGATCTCGCCGGGCTCCCGAGCGGCGAGGCCGCGACCCTCCTCACCCGGCTCGGCTTCGAGATCGACATCGAGGAGACCGACGAGAGCGCCGTCGCCGGCGCGATCCGCACGGAGCCCGCCGCCGGGACGAGCCTCCCTCTCCCCGCCCGCGTCCGCCTCTTCGTCAGCCAGGGGAAGGCGATCGTCGCCGTTCCCGATCTTCAGGGCCGCCACGTCGACGACCTCGAGCTTCTTCTCGAGGAGGTCGAGCTCCGGCTGGGCGCCGTCCGCTACCAGGCCGAGGCCCCGGAGGTGCCCGGACGCGTCATCTTCCAGAGTCCGGCCGCCGGCTCCGCGCTCCGGGGGGACGGGTTCGTCTCCGTGATCGTGGCCGGGACGCCGCCCGACTCCGCCACCTCGGACCTCACGAGAGACGCCCCCCGCGACACGGTTCCCGCGACCCGCGACGCGGTGGCCGCGACCCCCGGCAGCGAGAGAGTCTAGATGGACTTCAAGAGCGCGTTCACGAAGAACTGGCCCTACAAGGTCGCGGCGATCGTGCTGTCCGTGCTTCTCTGGCTCAGCGTGTCGGCCGACGCCGAGATCGCCGAGCAGCCGGTGTCGACGCTCCTCGAGATCCAGGTGAGCGATTCCGCGTGGAGTCTGCGCGAAGTAAGGCCCGCCGAGATTACGACCACCTTCCGCGGCCGCCTGAACGAGGTGTTCGCCGCCCGCTTCGAGCGGCCCGTGATCCGGAAGGTTCTCGACCAGGTCGAGGACACCGTGGTCCAGGTTCCGCTCTCGGCCTCCGAGGTCATTTACAACCGCGAACTCGGGCTCGATCCCGTGGGCGTCTCTCCGGGAGCCGTCACCGTGTACCTGGAGGAGCGGGTCGGGAAGCGGGTCGCGGTCTCCGGCCGGACGGATGCGAGGGCGGCGGCGGGCGTGCTCGTCGTCGGCATGCAGGTCGCCCCCGACAGCGTTTGGCTCCAGGGGCCCGCGTCCTTCGTCAACCAGATCTCCGAGGTGACGACGGCCATGCTCGAGGTCGGCGCCGTCTCCACGCGCGTGACCCAGCAACTCGAGATCGCCCTGCCGCCGGACCTCGCGGGACTCTCCGTCGAGCCCGCCACCGTGATCGCGACCGTCGATGTCGACTCTCTCCGCACGCGCCTGTTCGCGATCGAGGTCGTCACCACGGGCCCGCGGGCCCTCATGGCCTCCGTGGATCCGCCGAGCGTCACCGTGGCGGTCACCGGACCCGCGGCCATCGTGGACGGACTCGATCCGGGGGACCTCAGCGTGACGGTCGAGATCCCCAATACCTTCGAATCGACGGGCTCCTACCCTGTGCGCGCCGAGTTGCCCGACACCGTGGTCGGCACGGTGACGATCGACCTCGTTCCGGAGCGGGTGAGCGCGGGCATCGCCTCCGACCCGCCGGACCGATAGACACGCCGGCCGCCCCGGGCGCCGGGCCGAGCCCCGTGGCGCCCGTCGCCGCCTTCAAGGGCGGGCCGATCCTCGGCATCGAGACCTCCTGCGACGAGACCTCCGCCGCCGTTGTCGATGAGGACGGGATCCGCAGCCTCGCGATCGCCTCGCAGGACGCGCACGCCGCGTTCGGGGGCGTGGTGCCGGAGATCGCCGCCCGCGAGCACATCCGCTCGCTCGACGCGATGGTGCGGCACGCCATGCGCGAGGCGGAGGTCGGCCACGCGGACATCGCGGGCGTCGGCGTGACGGCGGGGCCCGGGCTCGTGGGCGCCCTGCTCGCGGGCGTGAACTGGGCCAAGGCCTACGCCTTCGCGCGCGGGCTTCCCCTCCTCGGCGTCCATCACATGGAGGGACACCTTTTCGGCACCGCGCTCGAGCACGAGAGCGCGCAGCCTCCCTTCATCGGCCTCCTCGTATCGGGCGGACACACCCTGCTGCTGCAGGCGCGGGCGTGGGGGAGCTACCGCCTCCTCGGCCAGACGCGGGACGACGCGGCGGGCGAGGCGTTCGACAAGGTCGCGCGCCGGCTCGGACTGCCGTATCCGGGAGGGCCCCAGATCCAGCGCGCGGCGGAGAGGAGCGCGGCGGCAAGGGGCACGGCGGGTGGCGCGGCGGGACGCTTCCGGCTCCCGCGTCCGATGCTGAGCCGGCGCGATCTGCCCGGCGATCCCGCGTACTACGACATGTCCTTTTCCGGTCTGAAGACCGCCGTGGCGCGGATCGCCGGACAGCTCGAGGAGGAGGGCGCCCTCGCCGACGCCGTCGACGACCTCGCGGCGGACTTTCAGGAGGCCGTGGTCGACGTCCTCGCCGAGAAGACGCGCCGCGCCGTGGAACAGACGGGCTGCCGGCGGGTCGTGCTGGGCGGGGGAGTGGCGCGGAACTCCCGCCTTCGTGAAGGTTTAGCCGAGCGCCTGGGCTCGTCCGGGGAGTTGTACGCCCCTTCTCCCCGCCTCGCGACGGACAACGCGGCGATGATCGCCGCGGCCGCACGGTTCCGCCTGGCGAGAGGGGAACGCAGCCCGTGGTCGCTCAACGCCGAAGCGGCGCTCGCGTTTCCCGGCCTCGCGTAGCGGCCGGCGCGGAAGCCCGAACCGCCAACGAGCAGCACAGCAGCCAACGAGGAGCGTGCCAGACGTGTATCCCGAACTCTTCACACTGACGCTGCCGGTTCTCGGCGAGATCACGATCACCACCTTCGGGGTGATGATGGCGCTCGCCTTTCTGAGCGGGTACCTGGTCCTGCGCAAGGAGACGGTGCGCCTCGGCGCCGCGGGCGACCTCGCGGCGGACATGCTGCTGGGGGCGCTGATCGGCGGCATCGTCGGCGCGAAGTTCTACTACGTGCTCCTCTACTGGGACCGGACCGTGCTCGACCCGCTGGGGATGATCTTCTCGCGCAGCGGCCTCGTCTGGTACGGCGGGTTCATCGGCGGGTTCATCGGCGTCATGTGGGTGCTGTACCGGCGACCCGTCACTCCCGGCCTCGGGGTGGACGCGATCGCGCCCGCCCTCCCCCTCGCCTACGGCATCGGCCGCATCGGCTGTTTCCTCGTCGGCGACGACTACGGGCGCCCGACGGAATCGTTCGCCGGCATCGCCTTCCCCAACGGCCTCCCGCCCACGACCGCCGGCAACCTGCGGCGTTTCGGGGCGGAGGTGGATCCCGCGATCCCGGACGCCCAGGTCCTCTCCGTCCACCCCACGCAGCTCTACGAGACGGGCCTCTCCCTCGTCATCTTCTTCCTCCTGTGGCGGCTGCGGCGGCACCCGCACTTCCAGGGGTGGCTGTTCGGCATGTGGCTCGCGATGGCCGCGGTCGAGCGCTTCGTCGTCGAGTTCTTCCGCGCCAAGGACGACCGCTTCTTCGGAAGCATCACCCTCGCCCAGGTGATCTCGGTCCTGATGTTCGCGGGCGGCGTCGCGCTCATCGTCAAGCTGCGCCGCCGGGCCGCAGAGGCGGCGGTGTGAAACGCGCGGCTCTGGCCGGGCTGGCGCTGGCCGTCACCCTCGCAGGGCCGCCTTCGTTCGTCGGGCCGTCTCCGCATCTCGGACCGTCCCCTCTCAGCGGGCAGGCCGCCGGCGAGGCGGGGCCGCGCCGCGCCGAGGTGACCTCCCTCCGTTTCCGCGGCAACGAGACGCTCTCCGATGGCGAGTTGAGCGGGGTGATCACCACGCGCAGCACCGAGTGCACGAGCCTCCTGCTGTCGCCCTTCTGCCTGGTGACGAACTGGGGGTTCGCGCACCGCCGGGCGTATCTCGACACGCTCGAAGTCAGGGTCGATGCCGACCGGCTCCGCCTGTACTACAACTTTCGCGGCCACTTCGAGGCGGAGGTCGACCACATCGTCCGCACGAACGGCGTCGACGCCACCGTCTCCTTCATCATCGAGGAAGGTCCGGCGACCGTCATCGACGAGTTCTCCATCGAGGGACTCCCCGAAGTTCTCGGCGCGGAGGAGGCCGCGGCCCTCGTCGACATCGGCGTCGGCGATCCCTTCGATCGCGGCCGGCTCCAGGCCGGGGTGGACAGTCTCATGGGTTCGCTGCGCCGGCAGGGCTACGTCAACGCCATGGCGCTGGAGGACTTTCAGCGCGGGCTCGACGGGACCGCGCAGGTGGCGCTCGACGTCCGCCCCGGCGCCCGCTATCGGCTGGGAGAGATCCGGATCGAAGGCGGCGGGGCGATCGGCGAGGACGTGATCCGCGACCTCCTCCCGCTGCGCGCGGGCGACTACTACAACCAGGAGGCCGAGCAGGAGGGGCAGCGGAACCTCTTCGGCATCGACGCCATCCGCTTCGCCTCGATCCTCCGGGAATCGCCGCGCCCCGGGGCCGCCGCCGCCGATTCCACCCTGGATCTCGTCGTCCAGGTCACGCCGGCCTCGCCGCGGGCGGCCCGGTTCGGCGTCGGATGGAGCACGGACCAGTGTCTCCGGACCGAGACGCGGCTCACGCACCGCAACCTCTTCGGGGGGGCCCGGCGGCTGCAGATCACCGGCCAGCTCGGGAACATCTTCGCGGACCAGCTGGACGGGTCCTTCCCCTGCTCCCAGGTGGGCACCCACCCCTCCTTCCGGACGCTGAACTATCTGCTCCAGGCCGAACTGCTCCTGCCCGTCGCCTTCTCGGCCGAGAACAGCTTCAGCGCCCGGCTCTTCGTCGAGCGGGAGACGATTCCCGACGTCTTCATCCAGGAGGGCTTCGGCGCCGAAATCGGCCTGACGCGCCGAATCGGACGCCGCGCCTCCGCCACCCTCTCCTACTCGCCGGGCTACACCGGCTTCGGCGAGCAGTCCGCGGACATCTTCTTCTGCATCAACTTCGGTTTCTGCGAACCCGAGGACATCGTCACCGTGACGAGATCGCGCTGGCTGGCGCCCCTCACCCTCGCGGTGCTCTACAACGAGACGGACGACGCGCTCCGCCCCACGCGCGGCTACTATCTGACGGCGGAGGGAGAAGTCGCCCACGAGACGACGGGATCGCACTACCGGTACGCTCGGATCGTGGGGCAGGCCGCGCTCTTCCGCGAACTCGAGCCCGGTCTCGTGTTTGCCGCGCGCGCGCGCACCGGAATCGTCCGCTTCCCCGGCACCCGCATCTTCACGCCCGGCGCTCCCCGCACCGACCGGCTCATCCATCCCTCCCGACGCTTCTTCGTCGGCGGCTCGCAGAGCGTGCGCGGCGTCGGCCAGAACCTCCTCGGGCCCCGCGTGCTCGTGGCCGACCAGGTGGAAGATTGCCCGGCGGGGGATTTCGAAGCGTGCGTCGGGCGGCTCGCGACGCAGAACCCCGGCGCCTTCGACGAGCGGCCCCGCGGCGGCGACGCCCAGCTGGAACTGAGTTTCGAACTGCGCCGATACCTCAGCGAGCGGTGGAGCCTCGTCTTCTTCGGGGACGCGGGGAGCGTCTCGCAGCGGATTACGGAGCTGCGGGATATCCAGTGGACGCCCGGCATGGGACTCCGGTACGCGAGCCCGGTCGGTTCCATCCGGCTCGATATTGGGTACAATACGACATTCGCGACCGAGTTACCGGCAATTGTATCGATGGAGGACGGAACCTTGGTCCAGATGCCGCAGCCCGTCTTGTTCGATCCCTTCCGGTTCGACGATCCGCACCCCCTGCTCGAACTCTGGCGCCGCGTGCAGATCCACGTGTCCATCGGAGAAGCGTTCTGAATTCCGACGACCGCCCCCCCCCGCCGACCTCCGCGCCGGATTCCGCATCCGGGACCGACGGGCCCGCCCTCGACTCCGGCGGCTCGGGCCCCCCGCCGGCCGGGCGCCGGCGCCGGATCGTCCTGCCGGTGGCCGTCGGCGCGAGCCTGCTGGTGCTAGGGGTCTTCATCGTGATGACGCAGACCGCCAGGGGCCGGGACGCGGCGCTCTCCCTGCTCGAGGACGCCATTGCCCGCAGCGTGAACGGAGAGGTCCGCATCGGCCATGCGATCTCCGGCAACCTCCTCAGCGACCTCACCGTCTCCCGCTTCGAGATCATCGACGCGGACGAGGGACTGTTTCTGGCGCTCGACACCGTCACGATGGAATACGATCCGGTGGCGCTCCTGCGGGGGAAACTCGACGTGGGCCGACTCCACGCCCGCAGCGTGGACCTCCGTCTCCGGCAGTATCCGGACGGCCGCTGGAACTACGACCGAGTCTTCGAGGTGCCCCCGCGGCCGGAGGCGCCGGCGCCGTCGCGGCCTCCGGCGCCGTCACAGCCCCCGCCGGACCCCACGGCCGGGTCCGTGGCCATGGCGGCCGCTTCGCTCCTTCCGGCCTCGCTCCTTCCGGCCTCGCTCCTCCCGGCAGCCCTCTCCTCCGCCCCGTCCGGGGGCCAGGACCAGGTCCCGGATCCGGCGGCGGACGCGGGGGCGACGGCGACCGGGGCGTCCGACGCCGCACTCGGCATCCTCCTGCACGACGCGACCGTCGCTTCCGGCCGCATCGAGATCCGCACGCCGTGGACCGAAACGCTCACCGGAGCCGAGAAGGCGGAGGCGTTGCGCGAGGCGCGGGCCGGGGAGTCGCCATGGGCCCTCGAGGAGACGCCCGACGGCGAGTTCGAGCGCGTGTTCGAATTCACGAACCTCCGCGGCCGCTTCCCGGTCGCGCGCGTGACGGATCCCGAGGCTCCCTTCATGCTCGAGGTCGAGGAGGCGGCCGCCACGCTGCGCGCCGTCAACCAGCCGCTGGAAATCTCGAGCCTGCGGATGCACCTGACGATCGGGGACACGGCCCACCTGGAGCTGGAGCGATTCGAGACGGATCAGTCGGTGATCCGCGGGGAAGGGTGGATGGCCGCGAACGGCCTCGATTTCGAGTTCGCGCTCGAAGCCGGCCCGATCGATGTGCGGGACCTCCGCTGGCTGCCCATCGACCTGCCGGAGACCGGTGCCGGACCCATGTCCATCGGCCTCAGCGGCCGCGGCGGCAACACGGTCGTGGACGTCACGAACGGCGACTTCCGGACGGGCGAAACCCGCATGACCGGAGGGTTCGCCCTCGCCCTCGAGCAGCGTCCCCGGTTCCGTCGGATCGGCGTCACGCTGGAGCCCTTCGATCTCGCGCACCTGGGCCCGCTCCTCAGAAGCGACTCCGTGCCCGGCCCCGGGACTGCGGGCGGCCCGGAGTCCGACCCGCCCTCCGCCACGACGCCCGGCTCGGCCGCCGACTCCGTGCCCGGCCCCGTTGCCGCCTCCCCGGCGCCCGTGACGATGGCGGAGACGGTGCCGGGGACGCTGCGCGGCACGCTGCGCGGCTCAGGCTATGTCGATGACCTGACGATCGTCGCCGATCTCACCCTGCACGACCCGGATCCGGACATTCCGCCGTCCCGCCTGCAGGCCCGGGGCGGCGTCGGCATCGGCGAGGAGTTCCTGAGCCTCCGCCGCCTCGGCGTCGAAGTCGACGCCTTCGAGTCTCGCTGGACCCGTCTCATCGACCTGGACCTGTGGGTCGACGGACGCTTTTCCGGGACCCTTACCCTCGACCGCGAGCAGGACACCGGCGTCGCCTTCGAGGGCGCCGTCGAGCACCTGACGCCTGCGGGCGACCGCTCGCGCTTCTCGGGTTCCGGGTTCCTCAATCTCGCCCAGTCGCAGATCGATGCGGCGGTCGACGCGAACCCGCTGGCTCTCACGCTGTTGCGCCCGTGGGCCTCCGGCATCGAACTCGCGGGCTCGGTGACCGGTCCCATTCGGGCGCGCGGGAGTCTCGAGGCGCTGGCCCTCGAGGCGGAACTCGAGTCGGAACGCGGCCGCCTCATCCTGAACGGGGACTTCGATCTCGCCTCCGAGGAACTGCGCTACGACACCGAGCTCGAGGGAACGGACCTTTCCCTGGACCAGTGGATCGAGGGCGCCCCGGCCTCCCGGCTCGCCGTCCGGGGGCGCGCGCAGGGAGAAGGGATCGATCCCGCGACGCTCGAGGCGGCGTTCGACCTCGAAGTCCTCGCCTCCCGGGTGGACCAGGCCGAGATCTTCGACAGCCGTGTGCGGCTGCGGGTGGCCGACGGCGTGGCGACGATCGACAGCGCCTTCCTCGCCTCCGATGTCGGGACGCTCTCGGCGCTCGGCGACTTCGGGCTCGCGGAGGGCCGGAGCGGGCAGATCGCCTTCGAGGCGGAAGCTTCCGATCTCTCCGACTGGGACCGCTGGTTCGTCGATGAGATTCCGGGCGGCGCGGAGGCCGAGGCCGGTGAAGCGCTGTTCGAGAGCATCGAGGAGTTGCTCGGCCGGACCCGGCGAACCCAGCGACCGACAGAGGGCCTGGAAGGCCGGCTGGAGACGCGCGGGACCGCCACCGGGCGCTGGGGAGACTTCACGCTCGACGCCACCATCGAGGCCTCGGGCGCGCGCTTCCGGAGCTACCGCGCCGGAGACTTCTCCGCCCGCGTCGAACTGTTCGACCCTCCGCGGCTCGGCGACCTGCGGTCCCGGTTCACGGCGACGAACGTCGAATTGGCCGGACGGCGGGTGGATTCGCTCTCCGTGTTGCTCGCCCGCTCGGGCGCCGGCGAGCCCGGCGCCGACGCGCTGGATGCCGAGTTCTACGCCCAGCGCGACTCCAGCCTCGAGGTCTCGGGCCGAGGCGTCGTGGTCGGAGGCGACCTGTGGAGCGCCGGCCTGACCGACCTCCGCCTTCGTCTCGGCAAGCTCGAGTCCACGCTCGTGACGCCCGCCAGAATCGTCTACTCCGACTCGGCGCTGCTCGTCGAGGGCCTCTACCTGAACGGTCAACTCGGCAGGCTCCGCGCCGACGGCCTCATCCCCGCCGCCGGCGAGGGATCGCTCGACGTGGAGATTTTCGGCGTGCGCGTGGACCAGTTCGGCTATCTGCTCTCGGAGCAGCCGATCCTCGGAGGCACCTTCGGAGGATCCGTGAGGGCGACGGGAACGCTGGCGGAACCCGTCGTGACGGGAGAATTCGAAGTCCTCGGTCCGTCCCTTCAGCACCAGGGCTACGAGGCGCTGAACGCGCGGCTCGGCTACGCCGCCCGCGAACTCGGGGGGGAGATCGACCTCGTCGATGGCGGCGCCCTCCTGGGACGGCTCGGCGGCACCGTCGCGACGGACCTCGCGATCCTCCCGGTGGAACGCCGCCTCCTCGACGACCCGTTCGACCTCGACCTCACCGGCGACCGCCTCCCGCTGGCGCTCGTCGAACTCGTGCTCGGGAGCTTCGAGGAGGTGACCGGCGTCGCCGAGACCGACCTCACGATTCGCGGCGCCCCCGGCGCCCTCCGCTACGACGGCGCCCTGCGCCTCGTGAACGGGCGGGGCTGGGTCCCGGACCTCGGCGTCTGGCTCACCGACACCGGTGCCCGGATCGCCTTCCGGGGCTCCTCGCTCGCCTTCGTCGATTCGGCCCGCGTCGGATCGGATCTCGGCGGTTCGCTGCGGGCGCGCGGCACCGTGGACATCGCCCGGATCACCAACCCCGTCTTCGCCCTCGACTTCGACGCGGACGAGTTCCACGGCATCGTGCGCAACGACATGGCGTTCGCCGTGAGCGGCCGGGCGCGGCTCGACAGCGCGTACGCGAGGCCCTGGGTGAGCGGCAACGTCGTCCTCTCCGACGGATACCTGGAGCAGGACGAGTTCCTCCGCGGACTCGAGGTCTTCAATCCCGGCGAGATGGAGGTCTTCGATTTCCTCGGCGCCTCCGCCGAAGGCGTGCTGGCGCAGTTCCGGAACCCGTTCCTCGACAACCTCGTCCTGAACGCGAACGTCGATCTCGGCTCCGGCCTCTCACTGCGGTCGGGGCGGCTCGACGCAGAGGTCGTGGGGGAGGGGATTACCGTCCTCATGGACCGCCGCCTCGATACGCTCTACATCAGCGGAAGCGCGGAGATACCGCGGGGCACATACTTCTTCGACCAGGTGCCGCCCTATGTCCGGCCGCTCCGCATCACCGGGGGGAGCCTGCAGTTCGTGGGGGACGCCGGCTTCAATCCGATCATCGACGTCACTGCCGAATACCGGGACCGGACCATCGATGGCCCCGTGTTCGTCGAGGCCCGGATCACCGGCACCGCGATCGCGCCGGACGTCCTCCTGACGAGCAACCCGCCCATGAGCGACACCGATCAGCTCTGCCTGCTCGCCGTCGGTACTCCGTGCTACCGCTCCGCCGACCCGCAGCTGGGACAGCGGCTCGCGCAGCAACTCCTGCTCGGTCCGTTGAGTTCGGGGCTCACATCCGCGCTCGGGGGAGCGACCGGCAGCTCCTACTTCTTCAACCTGACCTCCGTCGCAGCCGGACGGGGGGCCGGGGGACTCGCGGCGAACCGGACCCTGTTCGAGCGCACGGCGCTGGAAGTCGGCTGGTATGCGAGCAACGCGCTCTTCCTCTCCTACTGGCAGCCGCTGGGCGGCGGGCCTCCGAGGGCGGCGGTGGATTGGGCGTTCCTCCCCGGATGGTCCGTCGAAGCCGGCACCGCGAGCCGGTTCGACGAGAGACTGTTCGGCCTCAGCGTGGGCACGAACGTCGCCAACGACCGCACCTACAGCCTCTTCCTCTTCCGTGAGTGGGAATTCGGCGACAGCTCCGGCTCCGGCGGCGATTCCGACGACAGTTCCGGCAGCGGCTCCGGCAGCGGCTCCGGCTCCGGCAGCGGTTCGCGGTAGCGGCCCCTAACTTCCGTCCATGTCCGGCGCGCACCTCTATCCCGATTCGGAGCGATTCCTCGTGCTCCTCAACCCCGGCGCGGGCGGCGGCACCGCCGAGCCCGAGAAGTTGCGCCGGCGGCTGGGCGGCGCCTTCGCCGCGCGGGGCGTCCCCTTCGACATCGTCGAGGCCGAGAATTCCGAGGAAGGCCTGGACGTCACCCGCCAGGCGGCGGAACGAGGGTATCGGGCCATCGTCGCCGCCGGAGGCGACGGCACCGTGAGCGTGGCCCTCCGCGGCGTCGCCGGAACGTCCGTGCCCGTCGCGATCGTCCCCTTCGGAACCGCCAACCAGCTCGCCCTCAACTTCGACATTCCCACGTCGCTGGAGGACAGCGTGCGGGTCGCGGTCGAGGGAAGAGTGACGGGAATCGACCTCGCCGAAGCGAACGGAGAGACGTTTGCGCTCATGGCCGGCGCCGGCCTCGACGCGCAGGTCATGGCCGACGCCACCGCCGAACTCAAGAGCCGCCTCGGCTTCGGGGCCTACATCTACAGCGGACTCAAGAACGTCATCAACCGCCCCGGCGCCGACTTCCGGATCACCGCCGACGACCAGGAAGTGAAAGTGAAGGCGTCGATGGTGCTCGTCGCGAACGCGGGCCAGCTCGGGGCCGGCCCCCTGCCCGTGGAGTTCCGGATGGCGCCCGGGGCCTCGTTCCAGGACGGCCTCATCGACGTGTGCATCTACGCCCCCGGCAACCTCCCGGAAGTCGCCCGCATCATCTGGCGCGTCGCGCGAAACCGGTTCTCGGGGGACGACAAGATCATCTACTTCCAGGCCCGCAGCGTCCGGATCGAGGCCGACCCGCCCGTCGCCATCGAAATCGACGGCGACCCGCGAGGCGAGACGCCGATGGAGGCGAAGGTCTCACCCCTGGCTGCCCGGATCATCGTCCCCAGGTAGCGTTCCCCCGGGCAGGACGATCGTGCCGGCGGCCAGGTCTCCGGGGCCCGCCCGTCAGCGGGGGTAGAGCAGGTAGGGGCGGCGAAGGGCCTCGAAGGCGGCGACGTCGGCTGCCCATTCCGAAGTGATTTCGTCGAGCGGGGCGCCGCGGTCGATGGCGAGCCGGAGGCCGTCCGAGCCCGCGAGACGATCGAAGTGCCGCACCCTCCACTCCCAGGCGTCGCCGGAGAGCCGGCGGGCGGCGAGCAGCGCGGCCACGGCCGTCCGCACCGGATCGTAGGTCGACCGGTCCGTCACCGTGAGACGGATCCCGCCGATCTCCTCGCCCCCGAACCTTCCGTCGCTGGGCGACTCCGGCGTGAACGCGATCGCCCGGATCTCGACCCCCGGCAGCCGCACCGCGCCCGTTCGGCCCGCCACGTCTGCCGCGCCCGCCACGGCCCGGATCTCCGCTACCCAGGCTTCGCCGTCCAGCCACGGCGCGCCCAGCACCTGAAACGCGGTCGGCGTCCCGCGCCCGACGGAAAGGTTGGTCCCCTCGAACAGGCAGGTGCCGGGATAGTGCGTGGCGCTCTCCAGCGACGGCATGTTGAGCGACGGCGCGATCCAGGGAAGGCTCGTCTCATCGAACCAGCGGTCCGCGGACCAGCCCGCGGCCGGCGCGACGTGCAGTTCCACCTCCACGCCGAACGCCCCCCGATACAGGCGCGCGAGTTCTCCCGCCGAGAGTCCGTGCCGCACGGGCACCGGGTACATGCCGACGAAGGTCGCGAAGGCGGGGTCCAGCACGGGACCCTGCGTGAGGCCTCCGATGGGGTTCGGGCGATCGAGGACGAGCATGGGGATGCCGGCGCGCCCGGCCGCCGTCATCGCGAGCGCCATCGTCGACACGTACGTGTAGTAGCGCGAGCCGATGTCCTGGATATCGAACGCGAGCACGTCGATCGACGCCAGCATTTCCGGCGTGGGCGCCCGCGTCTCCCCGTAGAGCGAGTAGATCGGCAGCCCCGTCCCCTCGTCCGTCGTGTCGTCGATCGCGGATCCTTCCGCTTCCGTCCCCCGGATCCCGTGTTCGGGGGCGAAGAGAGCCGTGAGTTCCGCGTCCGCGTAGCTGTGCAGGAGGTCGATGGAACTCGTGCCGTCGCGCCCCACGCCGCTCCGGTTCGTGATCAGCCCCACCCGCCGCCCGTCGATGAGATGCGAGGAGTCGGCGAGCAGCACGTCGATCCCGGGGCGGACGGTCGGCGCGGGCGCGTCCGCCGCCGGTCCCCCCTCCGCTTCGTCGGCCGCCGATCCCCCTTCCGGCCCCCTCTCAGGTCCCCCGCACGCGGCGATCGGGAGGACGACGAAGAGAAGGGGAAGAAAGAGGAGGAAACCGGCGAGCGGATTCACCTCGCGCCGCGTAGGTTCGGGTTGGCGAGCGCGAGACGCGGGGCGGGTGGAGGTCGACATGGTGCGGACATTAGAGAGGTGGAGCGGCCCCCGAAAGCGGGACGGGCGGGGGCGGGCGGTTGTGCGGGGGCGGACGGCCACGGCTCTCGGGCTGACCGCGCTGCTGGCCGCCGGGTCGTTCGCCTGCCTCTCTTCCGCCGGCCGCGCCGGTTCCGGCCCTGCCTCCGTCGGCCCGGCCACGTCCGTCCCGCCCGCCGCCGCCGCTCCCGCCGCCGCCGCTGCCGACGCCGCATCCGGCGCTCCCGCGGCCGCCGCTTCCTCCGGCGCCGACGCGTCGGGTGCGGCCGCCTCGGCCCCCGCCGCTTCCCCCGGCAGTCGCCCGGTCGAGCCGGCGCTTTCCGCCGACGCGCGGGCCTGGGTGGAGGAGACGCTCGCCGGCCTGAGCCTGCGGGAGCGGGTCGCGCAACTCGTGATGGTGTGGATGAGCGGCGGCTACGCCCCCCTCGACGACGAGGAGTTCACTCGCATCGAATCCCTCGTGCGCGACGACGCGATCGGCGGGATCGTGATCTCGCTCGGGACCCCCCTCGGCTACGCCGCGCGACTGAACCGGCTGCAGGGCTCCGCCGACGTCCCCCTCCTCGTCGGCGCGGACTTCGAGTCCGGAGCCGGGTTCCGGGTGAGCGGCGTATTCGCGCTTCCCAACATGCTGGAGATGCCCGGCGCGACGGTCCTCCCCCCCGCCATGGCGCTCGGCGCGGCGGACGACGAGGACTTCGCCTACTCCGCCGGCCGGATCACCGGCATCGAGGCGCGGGCCCTCGGCGTCCACATCACCTTTTCCCCCGTGCTCGACGTCAACAACAACCCCGCCAATCCCATCATCAACACGCGCTCCTTCGGGGAGGATCCCGAGCGCGTGGCGGCGCTGGGCGCGGCGTTCATCCGGGGCGCGCACGATGCCGGCCTTCTCGCCACCGCCAAGCACTTCCCCGGCCACGGAGACACCGGGACGGATTCCCACGTCGCCCTCCCGGTCATTCCCGGCGACCGCGCCCGCCTCGACAGCCTCGAACTCGTCCCCTTCCGCCGCGCGATCGCGGAGGGCGTGGACGCGGTGATGACGGCCCACGTCGCGGCCCCCGGCATCCTCGGCGCCGGCGCCCCGCCCGCGACGCTCTCCCCCTACTTCATGACGGACATGCTGCGCGACGACCTCGGCTTCGACGGCGTCCTCTTCACGGACGCGCTCGACATGGCCGCCATCGCCGACGGCTACGGCGCCAGCGAAGCCGCGATCCGTTCGCTGGAGGCCGGCAGCGACGTCCTCCTCATGCCGCGCGAGCCGCTGCGGGCCATCGCGGCCGTCGTCGGCGCCGTCCGCTCCGGCCGGCTCACCGCCGGGCGCATCGACGCCTCCGCCCGCCGCGTGCTGGAGTTGAAGGCGCGGGCCCGCCTGCACGAGGGCGCCGGGGTCGACCCCGACGCCATCCCCCGGCTCGTCGGCACCCGGTGGCACGAATCCTTCGCCCGCGGCGTCGCGGCGCGCTCCATCACGCTCGTGCGCAACGAGGCCGGCGTCGTGCCCCTCGACCGCCTCGAGTCACGCCCCGTGCGCTCCGTGCTGTCCGTGACCTTCGCCGGAACGAACGACCTCGCCGCCGGCCGCGTCTTCAATCGCGAACTCGGCCGGGCGGTGCGCGTCCGCCGCGCCCGGATCGGGTTCGACACCCGGCCCGGCGTCTACGACTCGCTCCTCCGCCGCGCCCGCTCCGTCGACGCCGTGATCTTCTCCGCCTACGTCCGGCCCGGCGCCGCGCGGGACTCCACCGACCTCCCCGAGGAAGTCCGTGGCTTCTTCGACCGCCTCGACGCCGCCGGCCGAACCTCCGTGCTCGTCTCCTTCGGGAGCCCCTACCTGCTCACGTCGGTGCCGGACGCGGAGACGTACCTCATCGCCTGGGGCGGGGCGGACGCCTCGCAGGAAGCCGCCGCGCTCGCCCTCCTCGGCGCGCCGATCTCCGGCCGCCTGCCGATCTCGCTCCCGCCCCGTCACGCCCTCGGCGATGGCCTGGTCATCGAGGGAAGCGCGGAGGCGGGAGCCGGCGTGCGAGCGGAGCCCGGGCTGGCGTTCGTCGAGGGAGTCGAGGGACACGGCCCGCCGGTCGCGGACGGCCGCATGCGGCTGGCGCCGGAGGAGTGGCCCGTCAACGTGGGGATGGACGGGGATTCCCTCGCCCGCGTGGACCGGATCATCGAGGCGGCGATCGCGGACGGCGCGACCCCCGGCGCGGTCCTCGCCGCGGGACGGGGAGACCGGGTCGTCCGGCTGCGCGGCTACGGAAACCTCGATTGGGCGTCTTCCGCCGCCCTGCCGGCCGGGACCGCCGCGACCGATTCGAGCCTGTACGATCTCGCGTCGCTCACGAAGGTCGTCGCGACCACGACGGGCGTGATGCAGCTCGTCGACCGCGGCCGTCTCTCCCTCGACACCCGCATCGGCGAGCACCTGCCGGAGTGGTCGCGCGGGTGGAAGGGCGACGTCACCGTCCGCCATCTGTTGACCCACCAGGGGGGACTGCCGCCGTTCCTGCCATTTTGGCGCACTCTCCGGGGAGAGGAGGAGTACCGCGAGGCCTTCGCCGCCCTCGAACCCGACTATGAGCCGGGGGATGACGGCGAGATGACGGTCTATTCCGACATCGGGTTCATGACGCTCGGATTCCTGATAGAGGAGGTCACGGGACAGCCGCTGGACTACTACCTGCACGAATCCGTCTTCCGTCCGCTGGGGATGAGGGAGACGTGGTTCGATCCGCCCCGTTCGCTGCACCGCCGCACGGCCCCGACCGAAGTGGACACCGTCTATCGGCACCGGCACGTACACGGCGAGGTGCACGACGAGAACGCCCACGCGCTGCACGGCGTGGCGGGGCACGCGGGACTCTTCTCGTCGGCCCGGGACCTCGCGAAGTTCGCCGCCTGGATCCTCGCCGCCGCGCGCGAAGGGCGAGATCTCGCCGCCGCCGCGCGCCCCCCGCCGGGGCCGTATACCCGTTCGTTCTCCACCCGTCTCGACTCGCCGTCGCCGGAGACCGTCGCGCGGTTCACGGCGCGGGCCGCTCCCGCCTCGAGCCGGGCGCTGGGCTGGGACACCACCTCCGGTCGCTCGTCGGCGGGGGACTACTTCGGTGAAGGCGCGTTCGGGCACACCGGCTTCACCGGCACGAGTTTCTGGGTGGACCCGGAACTGGACCTCTTCGTCGTCCTGCTCACGAACCGCGTGAACCCGACCCGGGACAACCGGAAGCACATCGCGTTGCGGCGCGCGGTCCACGACGCCGTCGCGACCTCGATCCGCGACCGGACCGTACGCCCCCGCGATCCAGCCGATGCGGGCGACGGAGGCGACCCCGGCGACCCCGGCGACCCCGGCGACGCGGGCGACCCCGGCGACGCGGGCGGTCCGACGCTCCGGGCGCGCGACCGCTGACCTCCCTCGACCTCGCGATCCTCGTCGTCTATCTCGGCGGGATCACGGCCTGGGGGGCGTGGCTCGGGAGGGGCGCGCGCGGGGGAGAGGAGTATTTCCTGGGGCGGCGCGACCTGCCGTGGGTCGTCGTCCTCCTTTCCGTCGTGGCGACGGAGACGAGCACGCTCACCTTCCTCTCGATCCCCGGCATCGCGTACGGCGGGTCGCTCGCCTTCGTGCAGATCGCGGCGGGATACGTGCTCGGCCGGATCGCCGTCGCCTCGTGGCTCCTGCCGGCCTACCGCGAGGGACGGCTGCGGACGGCCTACGAGTTGCTCGAGGCCCGCTTCGGGACGGAGACCCGGCGGCTGACCTCCGGCATCTTCATGATCACGCGCCTCCTCGCGGATTCCGTGCGGCTCTTCGCGACGGCGATTCCGCTCACCCTCGTCACGGGGTGGCCGCTCATCACCTCCGTGCTCGTCATCGGGGCCGTCACCTTCATCTACACCTTCATCGGCGGCATCCGCGCGGTCGTCTGGGTGGACGCCTCGCAGATGGCGCTCTACCTGGCCGGCGGGCTCATCGCCCTCGTCGTCCTCGGCGGCGCCGTGCCCGGCGGCTGGCCCGAGATCCTCGCCCGCGCCGGGGAGGCCGGGAAGCTCACCGTCATCGATCCCGTCCTCGACTTCGGGCGACCCTACACGCTGTGGGCCGGACTGCTCGGCGGCGCCTTCCTCTCCATGGGTTCCCACGGCGCGGACCAGCTCATCGTCCAGCGCCTCCTCGCCTGCCGCGACCTCGCCGCGAGCCGCCGCGCCCTCGTCGGCAGCGGCTTCGCCGTCCTCTTCCAGTTCACCCTCTTCCTCTTCGTTGGCTTGGGCCTCTGGGCGTGGTACGACGGAGCCGCCTTCGTCCGGGCCGACGAGATCTTCGCGGGGTTCATCGTTGAAGCGCTCCCCGCCGGCGTCCGCGGCCTCTTGATCGCGGGCGTGTTCGCGGCCGCCATGTCTACGCTCTCCAGTTCGATCAACGCGCTGTCATCCACGGCGGCCTACGACTTCTGGGCGGCGGCCCGTCCGGAGGCGGACGAGCGGCGGATCCTGCGCGTGGGGAGGATCGCGGCCGTCGCGTGGACGGTGCTCCTCGTGGCGGCGGCGATCGGGTTCATCCCGCTGAGCGAGGAGAGCACCGCCGTGGAGGTGTCGCTCGGGATCGCGTCGCTCGTCTACGGCGGGCTGCTGGGGGCGTTCGCGCTCGCCCGCTTCTCGCGCCGGGCCACGAGCCGCTCGGCCCGCCTCGGGATCGCGCTCGGGATCGCGTCCGTCAGCGCGATATGGATCGGGGCGCGTGCCGCGGTCGCCTGGCCGTGGTTCGTCCTCATCGGCACGGCGATCACCGTGACCGTCGGCCTCCTCGCCGGCTCCCGCCGCGGTTCGCCCGCGGGAGAGTGAGGCCGGGAGTGAGGCCGGGAGTGAGGCCGCGGGGCGTACGCGCGCTTGCGGCGGCCGCCCTCGTGTGGATCGCCGCCTGCGGCGATGGGGAGCCGGACGTCATGGGACCGGGACCCGTCTCCGTCCCGAACCGCCCGCCGGAGGCGGTGGGGACGATCCCCGCGCGGACGCTGCCGGTGGGGGATACGGCGACGGTGGACGTGTCGCCCCACTTCCGCGATCCCGACGGCGACGCGCTTTCCTACACGGTGGCGTCATCGAACGCGGAGGTCGTCGGCGTTTCGGTGTCCGGCAGCGCCGTCACGGTCACCGCCGTCGCCCGGGGCATCGGCACGATCACGGTGACCGCGCGCGATCCGCAGGGTCTTCTCGCCCAGCAACTCTTCGAGGTCACGGTGCCGAACCAGGCGCCCGCGGCGGGGGACACGATCCCGGCCCGGACGCTGTTCACCGGCGAGACGGCGACCGTGGACGCCTCCGCCCACTTCCATGACCCGGACGGAGACGCGCTCACGTTCACGGCGACCTCTTCCAGTCCCGGGGTCGCGACGGTCACGGTCTCCGAGGCGACGCTGACGATCCGCGCCATCGCCGCGGGCGCCGCGACGGTCACGGTGACCGCGAGCGATCCGGACGGCGCCGGGGCGGAGCAGCGTTTCGAGGTCACGGTGCCGAACCGCGAGCCGGAGGCCGTCGGGGCGCTTCCCCCGCGGACGCTCGCCGTGGACGAGACGGAACCTGTCGTCGTGTCCCCGTTCTTCCGGGACCCCGACGGCGATGCCCTCGCCTACGAGGCGGCTTCGTCGGACACCGCGGTCGCCGCCGTCGCCGTGTCGGGCGATACGGTGTCGGTCACGGCGCTCGCGAAGGGTGTGGCGACGATCACGGTGACGGCCCGCGACGGGCAGGGTCTCGCCGCGGAGCAGCGCTTCGAGGTCACGGTGCCGAACCGGGCGCCCGCGGCGGCGGACACGATCCCGGCCCAGACGCTGTTCACGGGCGAGACGGCCACCGTGGACGCCTCCGCCCACTTCCGGGACCCGGACGGCGACCCCCTCACGTTCACGGCGACCTCTTCCAGTCCCGAGGTCGCGACGGTCACGGTCTCCGAGGCGACGCTGACGATCCGCGCGGTCGCCGCCGGCGTCGCGACGATCTCGGTGACCGCGAGCGATCCGGACGGCGCCGGGGCGGAGCAGCGCTTCGAGGTCACGGTGCCGAACCGCGCGCCGGAGGCCGTCGGGACGCTTCCCCCGCGGACGCTCGCCGCCGGCGAGACGGAGCCCGTGGTCGTGTCCGCGTTCTTCCAGGACCCGGACGGAGACTCCCTCACTTTCATGGCGGCATCCTCGAGTCCCGAGGTCGCGACCGTCTCCGTGGCGGGCGATACGGTGGCGCTCACGGCGCTCGTGAAGGGCGTGGCGACGATCACCGTGACGGCCCATGACGGGGAGGGCCTGGCCGCGGAGCAGCGCTTCGAGGTCGCGGTGCCGAACCGGGCCCCCGAAGTCGTGGGCCCGATCCCGTCCCGGACGCTGCCCGAGGGGGAGGCGGCGACGGTGGACGTGTCCGCCCACTTCCGGGACCCGGACGGAGACCCGCTCACCTACACCGCGGCCTCGTCGAATCCCGACATCGTGCTCGTCGTGGTCTCCGAAGCGACGCTGACGATCGGCGGGCTCGCCCCCGGGGTCGCACTTGTCACGGTGACCGCGCGCGATCCGGAGGGAGCCCACGCCGCCTCATCGTTCGAAGTGACCGTCGTGCGAACGGAGGACCCGTTCGAGATCGACCTTGTGTTCGCGACGTCGATGAACCGGGCGCAGGAGGCCGCGTTCCAGCGGGCCGCGGAGCGCTGGATGGAGATCCTGGCGCCGACGGATCTCCCCGACGTGCGGCTCAACCAGACCCTGGGTTGCGGCCCCGACCCGAGGTTCGAGCGCTACGTGGAGACGATCGACGACCTGATGATCGTCGTCGCGGTGACCGAGATCGACGGTCCGCGCGGAACCCTGGGCCGGGCCGGGCCCTGCGCGATTCGGATCTCGAACTCATTGCCCGTTTACGGCCGGATCCAGTTGGACGCGGCCGACCTCGACCGCCTCGAGACCCGGGACCTGGAGGAGGTGATCCTTCACGAGATGGGGCATGTGCTCGGCATTGGCCTTCTCTGGCCGTATCTCGACCTGCTCCGAAACCCCGCGTCGGCAACGTCGTCGCCGGACACCCACTTCACGGGCCCGCTGGCCATCGCCGCGTTCGACGACGCGGGCGGCGCGGGCTACCGCAGCGCAAAGGTGCCCGTGGAGAACACGGGCGGTCAGGGCTCGCGGAACAGCCATTGGAGGGAAAGCGTCCTGGCGCTGGAAGTCATGACGCCGTACCAGCACCTCGGGGTGGCCGAACCGATGAGTGCGATCACCATCCAGTCGCTCGCGGATCTCGGCTACGAAGTCGACGCGACGCTCGCCGAACCCTACCGCCTGCCCAGCGCCGACATGGCGCGCGCCATCGAAGCGGCGCCCGGCATCCCCTACGGAGACGACATCTGGAGAGGCCCCCTCGTCGTCGTCGACCCCACCGGCCGCATCGTCCGCGTGATCCCGAGGTGATTCAGGACGAGCTTTACTCGCACGAGGGGAGGGCGGGGTCGTCGCTCACCGAACTTCGATGCCCTGCTCTGCGGCGACCCACATGTCCTTCTCGGGGTACTCGACGGCCCACGTCTCCCCACCAGCCTCAGAGCGTCGACGACCTTTTCCTGGTCAGCGGTTGATACAACGGCGTTCCACCACTTGGCGCTCCTGTCGTCTTCCAGGACGCCTGGCCCCAAAGAGCGGCACCGGATCTCGGAAGGGCTCGTGTCGGCCCCCATTCGTACGGCGTCGAGGACTGTGGTCTTCCCCGCGCCGTTGTCTCCGGTGAGCAGCGTCACCCGACCGAGTCGCCTGATCGAAAGCTCCCGGATCCCCCGAAACCCGGCGATGGCCAAGGTCGGGAGATGAAGGCGGTTCCCGGGTGTTTCGGGAGTCATTAGGTCTCCGGCGACGCGGGAGTCGGCACGGCGGTAGTGCTGGCCCGGCGTCAGGTAGGCTGCGGCCTGTCGAAACCGTGAACCACGGTCGCGGAGAGGGCGGCGAACTTCTCGTCGAGCTGCTCGGCGATCTCCTTGCCGATCTGGTTCAACCGCGCGTCGAACCCCTTCAACTGCGCGTCGACGTGCTCCTGCAAGTGGGCGACGTGCTCGCGGGCGCTGACGGACTGCTCCCGGAATCCGGATATCTCGTTGCGGAGCTCGACAAACCGGCGCTCCCACTTCACGTCTATCGTGCCGAAACGGTTTTCCATCGCCCCGAAGCGGAGGTCGATGTCTTCGAACCGGCGGTCGATGGCCTCGAACCGGCGCTCCATGGCCTCGAACCGGTGCTCCCACTTCACGTCCATTGCCTCGAACCGGTGCTCCCACTTCACGTCCATCGCTTCAAAGCGGCGGTCGATGGCCTCGAAGCGTGGCTCGAGGGCCCGCACGACCGCGGCCGCCAAGGCCTCGTCGCGACCGTTACGTGTGAATTTGCGGATCAGCAACGTCCCTCCCGTCGTCCCAACAGGCTCCGCATCCCGCCGCTTGCGACCGCCCGCCACACCAACGTAGCCGGCCGGGCGCTCGCGCGCGTGGCTCGGGCGGGCGCAAACCGGACCGGCAGGCTCCCGGCGGACTCCCAAGCTGGCGCGGGAGCGCCGGGCGCGCCTACGATCCCGGGCTATGGAAGAAACCAGGGAAAACGCGACCGCTCCCGGCGCCGGCCCGGTCGCCGACGCCGACGGCGCCGACCACAGCGCGCTCATCGTGCGGGGGGCGCGGGAGCACAACCTCCGCGACGTCGACGTCGAGCTGCCGCGCGACCGGCTCATCGTCGTCACCGGGCTCTCCGGCTCCGGCAAGTCCTCGCTCGCCTTCGACACCATCTACGCGGAGGGGCAGCGCCGCTACGTCGAATCCCTCTCCGCCTACGCGCGGCAGTTCCTCGGCGTCATGGAGAAGCCCGACGTCGACGTCATCGAGGGACTCTCGCCCGCCATCGCCATCGAGCAGCGCACCGCGGGCGGCAACCCGCGCTCCACCGTCGGCACCGTCACCGAGATCTACGACTACCTCCGCCTCCTGTGGGCCCGCGCCGGCACCCCCCACTGTCCCTCGTGCGGCCGCCCCGTGCGCCCCCAGTCGCCCTCGGAGATCGCCCGGCAGATCCTCGGCTGGCCCGCCGGCGCCCGCATCGAGGTCCGCGCCCCCCTCGTACGGGGCCGCAAGGGCGAGTTCCGCGACCTCTTCGAGCGCACGCTCAGTGATGGTTTCGTGCGCGCGCGCGTGGACGGCGAACTCGTCGACCTCTCCGACCCACCCCTTCTTAATAGGCGCCGCAACCACGACATCTCCGTCGTCGTCGACCGCCTCGTCGTGCGCGCCTCCGACCGCGAGCGCCTCTCCGACTCCGTGGCCACCGCCCTCCGCATGGCCGACGGCGTCGCCGAGGTCGCCCTGCAGAACGGGGACGACGGGGACGACGGGGATGCCGGAGACGACGAAGGCGGCATCCACCTCTTCAGCGAGCGCTACGCCTGTCCCGGCTGCGGGCTCGGCATGCCCGAACTCGAGCCCCGGCAGTTCTCCTTCAACTCCCCCTTCGGCGCCTGCCAGGAGTGCGACGGACTCGGCCACCAGCGCGTCCCCAACGCCGACCTCATCGTGGGCGGCGACCGGATCTCCATCCTCGAGGGCGTCCTCCTCCCCCTGGGGACGCCGAGCTGGAGCGGCCGCCGCCACGCCCTCGCCCGCCTCGCCCGCAAGCTCGACTTCGACCTCAACACCGTCTGGGGCGAACTCGACGACGACCAGCAGGAGGCGATCCTCTACGGCGACACCGACGTGGGATGGGAAGGCGCCGTCGCCGCCACCCTGCGCCGCTACCACGAGACGACGAGCGAGCGCGTGCGCCTCGCGCTCGAGGAGTACATGACGCTCTCCACCTGCCTCGCCTGCGAAGGCGGCCGGCTGCGCCCCGAGAGCCGGGCCGTCACCCTCGAGGGACTCTCCCTCCCCGCCCTCACCGCGCAGTCCGTGTCCGAACTCCGCCCCCTCCTCGGCGGCTGGCTCGCGGAGGCCCGCAAGGCCGGCGGCCAGGCGGCCGAGATCCGCGTCCCCATCCTCAAGGAGGTCGTCGAGCGCCTCGAGTTCCTCGACCACGTCGGCCTCGGCTACCTCACCCTCGCCCGTTCCGCCGGCACCCTTTCCGGCGGCGAGGCCCAGCGCATCCGCCTCGCCACCCAGATCGGGAGCCGCCTCGTCGGCGTCCTCTACGTGCTCGACGAACCCAGCATCGGCCTCCACCCCCGCGACAACCGCAAGCTCCTGCAGACGCTCGGCGCCCTGCGCGACCTCGGAAACACCGTCCTCGTCGTCGAGCACGACGAACTCACCATCCGCCGCGCCGACCACATCGTCGACATGGGGCCCGGGGCCGGGCGCGAGGGCGGGGAAGTCGTCGTCTCCGGCGACATCGACCGGCTCCTCGCGGACGAACGCTCGCTCACCGCCGCCTACCTCTGCGGCGAGCGCGAGATCCCCGTCCCCGAGCGCCGCCGCCCCCCGGAAAGCGGCCGCCTCGTCGTGCGGGGCGCCCGCGAGCACAACCTTCGCGCGATCGACGTCGGGTTCCCGCTCGGCACCTTCATCTGCGTCACCGGCGTGTCCGGCTCCGGCAAGTCCACCCTCGTCGAGCAGATCCTCTACCGCCGCCTCGCCCGCGAGATCTACCGCTCCAAGCTCGTCCCCGGCGCACACGACGCCCTCGAGGGCATCGAACTTTTCGACAAGGTCATCGACGTCGACCAGAGCCCCATCGGCCGCACCCCGCGCTCGAACCCCGCCACCTACACCGGCCTCTTCACCCCCATCCGCGAACTCTTCGCCCGTCTGCCCGAGTCCAACATCCGCGGCTACGCGCCGGGGCGGTTCAGCTTCAACGTGAAGGGCGGGCGCTGCGAACCCTGCCGAGGCGACGGCCTCGTGAGAATCGAGATGCACTTCCTCCCCGACGTCTACGTCCCCTGCGACATCTGCCGGGGTCGCCGCTACAACCGCGAGACGCTCGAGGTCCTGTACCGCGGCCGCAGCATCGCCGACGTGCTCGCGATGAGCGTGGACGAGGCGCTCGAGTTCTTCGACGCCGTCCCGTCGGTGAAGCGCCGCCTGGGCACCCTCTCCGACGTCGGCCTCGGCTACGTGACCCTCGGCCAGCCCGCCACGACCCTCTCCGGCGGCGAGGCCCAGCGCGTGAAGCTCGCCACCGAACTCGCGAAGACGAGCACCGGCCGCACCGTCTACATCCTCGACGAGCCCACGACCGGCCTGCACTTCGAGGACGTGCGCCTCCTCCTCCGCGTCCTCCACCGGCTCGCCGACCGCGGCAACACGATCATCGTCATCGAGCACCACATGGACGTCGTGAAGACGGCGGACTGGGTCATCGACATGGGTCCCGAGGGAGGGGCGGGAGGCGGCCTCGTCGTCGCCGAGGGTCCCCCGGAACTCGTGGCCGCGACCCCGGGAAGCCACACCGGCCGGCATCTCGCGGCTCTCCTGCCGGAATCGAACCGGAAATCGACCCGGAAATCGAGCGGAACCCTGGCCATATGAGCGGTGTAGGGGGCCGTATCAGCGTGCGGTCCGGCGCAGCAACACTTGGCGGAAAACTTGACGGCAGGTGGGAATCGGTGCCATACTTCAGGTTACGCGGGGGAGTGGGTGGTGGAGAGTGTGGCGGGGCCTTCCTCAATCCCCCCGGAAATACGTGACCCGAAGTGACGGCGTGATCCCCCGGGATCACCGGAGAATCAACGCTCTTGCCGGAGACGGTTCACGGACTTGCTTGATCGAAGAAAACACAGCGTTTTAGCGGCTTCCGGCGCTCTTGCCACCCTGCAAGACCGTCGGTATGTTCAGCCCGATTTCACGGGCTGGGGTGTGGTGCATCGTTCGTTAACGGTGGTATGTTGATCGATCGAGTCAGCCATACACCCGAAGGACTCCATCCTAGGAGGAGTGAAGAATGAGAAAGGGTACCAAAAGGCTGTTGACGGTCGGGGCGGTCCTGACCATCGGCGCTTGCGGTGACACCGTAGAGGTCGTCACGCCGCCGTTTCCGGACATTCCGCCCATCACCATTCCACCGCCGGTAATTCCGCCGCCGCCACCTCCACCTCCGCCGCCGCCGCCTGTTAATCAGTCGCCGGTAGCGGTCGGAACGATTCCGGCGCACACGGTGGCCGTGGGTGGGTCCGTGGACGTGGCCGCACTGGGTGGCTACTTCAGCGATCCGGACGGCGACCAGCTGACGTTCAGCGGTACTTCGTCCAACGGGGCGATCGCCACAGTGTCGGTCGACGGTACGACCGCGACGGTAACGGGTGTTGCCGCCGGTAGCGCCGTTGTCACGATAACGGCCGCCGACCCCGATGGATTGCAGGCGAACCAGGGCTTTAACGTCACGGTCGAAGCGGCAGCGACGAACAACGCTCCGGTGGCCCAGGGAACGATCCCGGGTTCGAGCCTCGCGATCGGCGGCACGTCGACGATCGACGCGGCCGGCTACTTCAGCGACGCGGACGGCGACGAACTGACCTACACGGGCGCCAGCTCGAACGAAGGCGTCGCGACGGTGTCGATGGACGGTTCGAGCGCGACGATCACCGCCGTAGCGGCCGGAGATGCCGTGATCACCATTACGGCGAGCGACGGCGAAGCTTCGGCGTCACAGGGCTTCACCGTGACGGTCGCGGCGGCGCCCGCGAACAACCCGCCGGTTGCGGTGGGCACGATTCCGGGTTCGAGCCTCGCGATCGGCGGCTCTTCGACGATCGACGCGGCCGGCTACTTCAGCGACGCGGACGGCGACGAGCTGACCTACACGGGTTCCAGCTCGAACGAAGCCGTCGCGACGGTTGCGATGGACGGCTCGGAAGCGACGATCACCGCGGTCGCCGCGGGCGATGCCGTCATCACGATTACGGCGAGCGACGGCGAAGCGTCGGTGTCTCAGGGCTTCCGCGTGGATGTCAACGCGGGTCCGAAGGCGGCCACGGTCGTGATCTCGAGGCTGCTCGACGAGAACCGGAACCAGATCAGCGATCCGACGGGCAT
>JAJEEM010000006.1 GCA_022820995.1 Gemmatimonadota bacterium
CGCTTCTTCCCCTCGTACTCCACATCCGAAAACGTCACCTGGTCCATCGTCCCCACCCCAGTCTCCGCCTCGTCCGAACCGCTGTTCGACTCCCACGGTCCATCAATCTGGCGGTGGTGACTTGTTCAGACCATCCCTAGCCGGTCGCGCACTTCGAGTCGGCGGTCCGAGGACGGCGCGCACGAGATCCGCGAGACGGAAGAAGGTCCACAGTTCGTAGAGGGTAGCAATGTCCTTAAGTTCGAGCAGATCCCGCATCTCCCCGCTGTCTAGCGGGATGCGGGGCGCGAGCCGGATCCGCGAGAAGTGCCGGAGCACATCCCGGTAGCCGCGCCGCCGCTGCAGGACTGTGGACGAGAAAGGGATCCGAGTCAGCGTGCCGACCTCCTCCCACATCGAGTGTCGTGCGATGGGCAGAAGGGCCGCCTCCATCCGATCGCAATCGTCGAGCAGACTGCGTTCGAACACGTTCCTCCGGCGTGCGACCGCCGACCGCGTACGGCCGATGACCCCCCGTGCTTGACCGATGAAGGCCTTGACGAACCGGTTCTCCGGCGTATCGATCGTGGCCCGGATTCGCCGCTCGGACACCGTCTCGGGAAGCTGGCCTCCCAACCGCGAAGCGAGCGCCGCGCCGGCGGGGGAGAGGGACGGAGAGTGCGCCGGGGCACCGGCCCTGGTCACCAAGTCGAGCAGGGTCCGCTCATCCACTCGCGTGAGCGCATCGATCCCGACTTCCCTGCGCTCCGTCCGCCAACGCCGGTAGGGCATACGCTGGATCAATTCTAAGGCGGGAATGAGTCGTGTCTCGGCGGGGGCACGGTCAGAAAGGATGTACCGCAGGTAGACGAATGCGTGATAAAGAACGTCGTCGCGCGGCGTCGACCCCCGGGCGTATTGGGCGGAGCCGAGGTCCCCGGCCCCAAAGGGAAGGTTCGTCGCAACGTCCGTAAGGTCCGCAAGGAGCGTCTCGAAGTCCTCCTCCCCGAGCTTGCCGGTGTACAGCTCCACCGGATACCCGACGTGAGGGAGTTCAAGGACACCGACGGAGTTGACGAGATCCAGAACGAGCGCCCCGCTCCCGACCCCGGTACAGGCACCTGCGGGCAGCCCCTCCTTGATCTCGGTGAGCTTGTCGTGCGGACCCTCCAGGACCCAACGCCGCCCGCTCCGCAACCGCCAGCGTCCGTCACGGAGCTCGGGGCGCTTGCCGGACCTCCAAGCTCCGATGGCGACGGGCGCGGGCGTCGTGCCAGCCTGGGCCGCGTCTGCGGTCGCGATCACTCGATGAACGAGGTGAAGCCGCGCTGCTCCAGCCGCTTGAGCATGCGCCAGATCTTGGCCGCCGTGCGCGGAAATTCCGGATCGCGGCTCTCCGACCCTGCCCCCGCCTTGGCGTTGGCTTCCGTCGCCGCCGAATCGGCGTCTCCCGTCTTCGCCGAACCCTCGGTCTCGCCGTCGCCACCGGCCGCCGGTTCGTCCGCGCTGGCTTCAGGCGTTCCTGCGGGACCGCTGCCGTCGGATGCCGCCTTCGGCCTCCGCGTAGATTTCAGCCGGCCGTGCTCGACTTTCCAGTCGTCAAGCGAGACATCGGCCTCCCTATGGCTGCCGTCCTCACCGTCCACGGCGAAGTG
The DNA here is from genome assembly GCA_022820995.1 of Gemmatimonadota bacterium. Taxonomy (GTDB): domain Bacteria; phylum Gemmatimonadota; class Gemmatimonadetes; order Palauibacterales; family Palauibacteraceae; genus Palauibacter. The sequence goes on from JAJEEM010000006.1 coordinate 1,635, forward strand.
GAACAGCCGGCGGAGGAGAGGCTCAAGCTCCTGCTGCGTGCCGTGGAACTTCGGCAACACCTTTTGCCGTAGCGCCAAGTCGAACGCGGCTTGCACCGTCGCCTCGTCGCCGGCTGATTGCCCGTGCGCCAGATTCACGAAGCGAGCGATCTCGTTGGCAACCCGATACCCGAAGTGCCTATGCTCTTCCTCGAGGATCGCCTGCAGCTCCAGCAACTCGCGGTGGTAGCGTCCTCCGGCGAGCTTGAAGAACTCAAGCCAGTGCTTCCGTTCCGGCTTCTCGTAGGGCGTGAAGCTAATCTCCCCTCCCGAATCCAGATTCAGACCGGACGGTTGGTCCGAACTCCCGCCCGCCGTGTATTCCTCCAGATCGACTTGGTCGAACTCGATCGTGAACGCCCGGTCCAGCACCTTGGGGCTGAACATGTACGTCGTCTCGTCCACGTTCACGGTGCCGGTGAAGAAGACGTTCTTCGGCACCCGGAGCTGTTTCGGCACGGGAACGCCCGATTCCGCGGAACCGTCCTCGATTTCCCGGTTATCGTGGAGCGGGATTGGCTCGTCCGATTCCAGGGCCGAAAGGAAGTCGGAGAAGTAGTGCTCCACACGGGCGAGGTTCATCTCGTCCAGCACGACAAAGAAGGGCTGCGGAGGCCGGTCGTCCTCCCTCTTGGCTCTCGCCTCCTCGTCCCGTGCCTCCAGAAGAAGTGAGAGAAAAGGCGTCGTGGAGTAGGCTCCGGTGATCGGGTTCAAGTATCCCAGCAGCCCCCGGTTGTCCACCCAGTCCGGCCGCACCGGCACGACCTCGTAGTTGTCGATCCGCTTCTTGACGAGCCTCGCCGGCGGGAGCCCGATTTCGAGCCGATCATAATCCCCCTCCTCGTCATCGAGGATTCGAATCCAATACGAGTCGCCTGGATGCAAATTCGCGCGGAACCACGTTCCGAACCTCCCTGCCGGGTGGAGCCTTACGTATCCCGGTTTCGGATGCTGCCGGAAAGACAGCGTTGTATCGCCCTCGGGGTATGATACGCGGATCCGTCCGCGATTCGCCTTGCCGCTCGTAGGCGGGAGCCTAAGGATCGATCCCAAGGCCACGGGGAGCTGAATAACCCGGGACTTGATGTTCATTGGCACCACGCTGACTTCGGTCACATCTTCGGGCACTGCCACTTCATCGGGATCAGTCGCCCGACGATCTCGGGCCATCGCCCACAAACTGCGAGCCACCGCCATGGCGATCCGCGTCTTACCCGTGCCCGAGATGCCCGTGAGAATCGCGAACCGCTTGGTCTGCAGGGCGAGGATGTAGTTTGCGACCGTCTCGGCAGGAAAAAGCAGTCCGTCCGCTTCGATGGATCTGACGAGATCCCCAAAGCTCGGCATGGTCGGAAGAGGCGCCGGCAGCGGAAGTAGAAGTGGCCCATTTTCAACCGATTTGAAGGCCTCGCTGAAGTAGAATTCCTTGCGTGCCTCGGCCGTCCACTTCCGGCCATGTCGTTCCGGCAGCTCGGTCAACGCTTGTTCGAACGCCTCGAAGCGCTCGCCCAACGTTGCGGTCTCCGGCACGTCGGGCATACGCTGGGCTGCGCGGAGCTTCTCCTTCTTCTTCTGCATCGACAGCACGCCCGATGTTCTCTCTGGATCCTGAATGAAGAGCAGCGCACTCGCTACGGTGAGGCCTTCCGTAACGTAGTTCTTAACCTCACTTCCGACCTCGCACATGGCATCAACTCTCTCGGCTTGGGTTCCGCCACCGTGGAGCAACTCGGTCAACGCCTCCCTCAGAGTCGGCAAGTCCTCCTGAAGTTGCTGAAAGGCCGGCTTGTTGCGGTCCTTCGAGAACGGGACGCCGAGCGAGAAGATCCCTTTTGTACCGCCGTGCGAGTCCACCTCGTTGAAGAAATCGAAGAAAGCCTCCGGGGACAGCGACCGAAGCTTCGTGGCGTTTCCGAAGGTCTCGGCTAAACTGCGTTTCGCTTGTTCGATGCGCGTCGCCTGATCGATGAGCTTCTCGGCGTCGGCCGTCCGCTCGAACTCCTTCATCGCGTTCTCTACGCGGGGATCAAGTACGGGCCCTTCGGCCTCCGCCTTCTGACGCGCCTTTTCCTGCCTCACCGCCTCCTCGTAGGCCACCCAGCCGAAGCTCTGCATGTCGATCATGTGGCGCGGGCCATAACTGGCTAACGCGTCGCGCAGCTTGCCGTATGCGTCGCGGATGCGGGCGTAGTCGTCTCCGGTCGGCTTGGCGCCGAACGGGATGTCCCAACCGCCGAGCTTCAGGAGGTTTCGCGTAGCCGTGGGCTTGATGAAGATCTCGTTCTCGGCGTCGAGGAAGAACAGAAAATATGTGGGAAGCGCCCATCGATTCATGGAGTCGAGACCCTGCGACGACACCCAATCCACGTATCGATCCAGGCGGGCTGGAGCATCATCTTCGCCGTACAGCAGATCGAGCAGGGCGCGGCAATAATCGGCCCGATCCAAGCCATCGTGATGCAGCAGGCTCAGGTCGCCCATCTGAAGCTTGGGGTTCCAGAGCAGGTTGCTGTCGGCGCCAACCTCGATCAGTCGGTCGATGACCTCGTTGTACTCTTCGGCGTCGATCAGTCGTCGAAGTTCCGGTTCCGAAAGCTGCTGCTCGGTCTTCCGGACGGTGGCCAGCTTGTAGCCGATCTCGTCGTTATGGCCCTTGTTGAACCGCGGATCCTCGAAGCCGAGCCAACCGGGGAACCGAGAGCGAACGAGGTCTACCAAACGCGTCCACCCGGATGTGGCGACGCCCGGAAGCCACGAGGGAGCGTGGGCCTCAAGTGCCTCTCGCATGACGGGTTTCAGGTGGTATCGCCAGCCCTCGTCGGCCTCACTTATTCTCAGGATCATCCCAATACCCGGTTTCCGGGTCTCCCCGTAGCCAGGCGTGCGGTTGATGCGGTTACCTAACGCTCCGAGTACACCGACGAAGTCTGCAGCGTCACGACGGCCCATCTCAGAAACGAGTTCCGCCGTCGTTGCTCCCTTGGAGCCGGCCGCCCACAGCGCCTGATACAACTGGATCTGTCCATTGGGTACAGATCGCCGAGTGAGCAGCCTGAGGCAATCGTCGACCGTCGGCGTATTCTGGGCCTCCCCGTTCGCATCCACCAATTCTCGATCGGGGTATGGCAAATCGAGTTCGAGTTTGCGGCTCAGATAATCGATTAAGGCATCGGCCTCGGGGTTGTTCTTCGCACCGGAGGGGTGTCGCCGCTGCTGTAGCGCCGCGTGGTGGGCCCGCTCAATCGATCCCCACAACCTTCCGGCTGCGGTCAGGTCCAGCGCATAGCGAGCGGAACCGGGCGGGTGTTCGGGCTCGTACTTGTCTCGCGCGGCTTCTTCCAGGGCCTTCCGTTCCTCATCTCCCAGCATCTCGGGTAGGAGGAGGATCTGCACCTCGTCACGTCTGAGCGTGAGCGCAAAGATCTGTCCGGTCCTCAGGTTCACCGTCCAGCCCTTCGACGGACGTGCGGTTGGTACCCACTGCGTTTGCTGGAACGCGTTTGCCACCCGGATCGATTCGGCCAATCCGGCCAGAATCACTCTACCGTCGGCGTCCGCCGCGTAGTGCTTTAGGAGGGCGAGTCCTTCGGTTTCCTTTTCCGTCATGGCGCAGCCTGAGCTGGGGGATCCGGTCTCGGCGGGTGAACATGTTCGCGCCACCACGGCGGGTCCACCCGTGGCAGGGGGCTGGCGGTGAATCAGGACCGCCGGTAGAGTCCCGCGCATGGATCTCAAGCTGAAGGGGAAGGTTGCGGTCGTCACCGGCGGGAGCCGGGGGATCGGCCTGTACACGGCACGCGCGCTCGGGGCCGAGGGGGCGCGCCTCGCGCTCTGCGCGCGCAACGCGGACGGACTCGCATCGGCGGCCGAGTCGCTGCGGGCGGAAGGCGTCGCGGACATCCTGACCGTGGCCTGCGACATCGCTGCGGAAGACGGGGCGGCGGAGCTCATCGAGGCGACCCGCGACCGCTACGGGGCGCTGGACGTGCTCGTGAACAACGTCGGCGGCAACCGGCGCGGGAAGTTCGAGGAGACGAGCGACGAGGACTGGCTGGACATCCTCCAGCTCAACGTCCTGTCGGGGTTCCGGGCCAGCCGACTCGCCATCCCGCTGATGCGCGAGGGGGGCGGCGGCTCGATCATCTTCATCTCATCCGTCTTCGGACGGGAGAAGGGCGGCCCGGGCCTCTCCATCTACAACACGACGAAGACGGCGATGATCTCGGCGGCCGGGATCATGGCGCTGGAACTCGCCAAGGACGGCATCCGCGTGAACTGCGTCGCGCCCGGCTCGATCCAGTTTCCCGGCGGGAGCTGGGACAAGCGCGTGAAGGCAGACCCGGAGGGGATGCAGAAATTCGTGGAGGCGAATCTGCCGCTCGGACGCTTCGGGCGGGCCGACGAGGTCGCGGACGTCGTGACGTTTCTCGCCTCGGAGCGCGCCAGCCTGATCACCGGCGCCTGCATCGCCGTGGACGGCTCCCAGGGCCGATCGCTGGTCTGACTCCACCTCCCGCAGGGACACTCGCCCGGGGCCGGCCCCGGTTTGAAGTACCGACCATTTGATCCCACATTGATTGCCACCGGGAGGTTGGTGCGGACATGGACGCGGCCGTCGCGCCGCGCCGCGCGAACCTCGACCGGAGACAACGACGATGGGATTGGACGTGGCCGGAATCATAGCCCTGATGCTGACGCTGATCGGCGTAGGCGTCACGATAGGCGGCCTTGCCTTCACCGCGGTTCGCAAACTCGGCGGCGAGCTGAAGGGCGAGCTTAGGGAACTCCGCTCCGAGTTGGGCGGCGTCCGCGACGAACTCCGAGGGGAGATCGCCGCCGTCCGCGACAAGCTCGACCGGGAATTCGCGGGCCTCCGGGGCGAAATCGGTGCGTGGCGCACCGAACTCCGGGGCGAAATCGCCGAGACCCGCCAGACCATGTCAGACCGAGTGGTCCGCTTGGAAGACAACGTGTTCGGAGTCTCCGTTCAGGATCCCCCCGCTGACACGGCCTGACCTCCTCCGTCGGTTGCCATGCGGCCCAGCGCAGGACACGGGTGGCGCATGGTCCGCGAAACCCCGCGTGGTTGCCGTCTATCCGAAGGAATCTCGAATTTGTCGGTGGCGACCGGAGTGCGTTGCGAAGTGAGGACCGACCGTGTCCCCGTTGGTGATCCGGATCGCCAGGGCTCGATACCCGGCACGGGCAGGATTTTCCCGCGAGACGACGGCGGACTGATGGCAGACCTGTGGCGTGAACGCTGGCGCATGGGCGAGGTGCGCGCCCGTGGGTGCGTGATCGAGGGGGCCATTCGTTACGGGGTGGCGTACCGTGACACGCTGGGCGTGCTTGCCGTGGAGCCGGGCGCGCTGTGGCCTGCCGGGGGTTCTCCAGGCGTCAGAATCGCTTCCAGCGGGCAGGTGAAGTCGGGCCTGCCGCTCAACGTCGCTCACGATCCGGAGCGCGTGGTTACGTGGATCGGGTACGGGCTGGAGGTGTCCGGGGATAACCGCGAGCTGCGCGTGCGCGCGGCGGTACCGGAAACCCCAGCCGGTGAAGCCGCGCTGGAGGGCGTCCGGACGGGCGCTCGCGCCGGCTTGTCGATGGAGTTTGTCTCGCGTGGAGAAGACCGGAACCCCCGAACCGGGCTCCGGTTCATCTGGGATGCGGCGGTGTGGGGCTTCGGACTCGTGCCCTAAATCACCGGTGCTTGCTACATCCTGTGAGAAATCCTGACTAGGCGAAGCGGACCAGTTTCACGTCCAGTTCGCGGGTCGTTTCCGTCGGGGCTTTCCACTGGATGAGAATGGGGCTCTGGTAGGTTCCCCACGGGATCTCGCCGTTTCCATCCCCGTCACGGTCGATCACGGGCAGGCTGATCTCCCGCCTGAGGCCCTGGAAGCGCGACACCGGAAAGGCGAGGGCCCGATTCAACACCCGCGCGATGACGGATTCGTCCACGCCGATCCGTTCGAGGGCCCAATTGAGGATGTGGACGGCCTCCACCGTGGCGGTGTCGAGCACCGGACCGGGAGACGTTCGCAGCACGGTCGTGCCCATCCTGGCGACGTTGAGCACCTTCCCGGACAGCCGCAGGGCCTTCCCCGGTAGCCGCAGCGCCTTCCCGGGCAGCGACAGCGGCGTTCTCAGGGCCTCTCTGCCCTGATCCGCCATGAACCGCAGGGGACTGAGGAGAACCCCGCGCAGGTCGTTCTTCATCAGCAGCGGCTCGTATTCGTTGACCGTGAGGCTGGCGTTCGTTTCCTGCGCCGCGAGCGAAACATCGAGTCGTCCGAAGGAGATCCCGTGTTCCTCGACGAGATCCTGAAGCCGATCCACGAAACCGGATTCCGGTTCCCTGAGGTCGATGGCATCGATGGCCCGAGGCGAGGCTGCAACGCTCAACCGCGATTGGGCCACGACTTCTTCCGACCCGTATCCCACGACGGTCGTCCTCCGGTCGCGGGTTCCGCCCCTGTGCACGCCGTCGAGATCGACGAACCAGACCGGCCGCTCCCCGTCGTTGTCATACGAGGTCGCACTCTGCAGACCCGCGCTGATGAAGGTCAGGTGCGAGTCCGCGTTCTCCGGCTCCGTCGCCTTCTGTTCGTCCGACAGTTCGGTCCTCAGTTCGAGTTCGTCGTGCTCGTATCCCGCGTTGGGCGGAAAGATCTCGTTGAAGACCTTGATGTAGTCCCGCAGCCTCGTCCGGTCGTTGTCGAGCCGCTGCGCCAGACGCTGGTCCAGGTATCCCGCCGTGGTGTGGTGGGAGATGTAGAGCGCCTTCGGATACCGGGCGAAATCGGATCCGAATTCCTCGGCCAGCCTCGCGCGCACGTCGATGAAGTCCGTGCGGGACGCGGGTCTGATCCCGAGCGTGGCCTTGAACGGCGGATCCGATGACACGTCTATGAAACCTCCTCGAACGGTCGCGCCGTTCCGTCGCCGCCTAGGGTCGCCAGAGCCACCCGTGGCGGTCTTCGACCCGCCCGATCTGTATCCCGTGGAGTTCCGCCTTGAGCCGCGACGCAAGGGAATCCGGGCGCTGCGGAAGCAGGACATCGGTTCCCTCGAGCCCGAGGCGGTCGATGGGCTGCACCGTGGCGGCCGTTCCCGAGCCGAACGCCTCGTTCAGCGTGCCGGCGGCGTGCGCCTCCAGGAGTTCGTCCACCGAGATCCGGCGCTCCTCGCACGGGACTCCGAAGTCCGCGCACAGCCGGATCAGGGAGTCGCGCGTGACGCCCGGGAGGATCGTCCCCTCGAGCGGAGGCGTGACCGCGGTCCCGTCGATGACGAACCACATGTTCATCACGCCGCACTCCTCGACGTACCGGCCCTCGTGGCCGTCGAGCCAGATCACGTTGTCGTACCCCTGCGCCTGCGCCTGCTGGGAGGCCAGCATGGTCGGCCCGTAGTTGGCCGCGGGCTTGTGGCCGCCGGTGCCGCCGGGGAAGGCCCGCACGAACTTGCGCGTCGTCACGAGGCTCACCGTTTCCGACCCGGTGAAGTAGAGTCCGACGGGCGCCGTCATCAGCACGTACCGGAACGAGCGGCCCGACACCACGCTGAGCGTCGGATCCGTGCTGAAGTAGCTGGGGCGGATGTAGAGCGCGCCCTGGTCGGCCCGGGGCAGCCAGCCGCGGTCGACGTCGAGCAGTTCCCGCATCGCGTCGAAGAACAGATCCTTCGGGAGTTCCGGCATCACGAACCGGGCCGCCGTGCGGTTGAACCGCTTCTGGTTCATGTCCGGCCGGAAGACCGCGAGGTCGCCCTCGGGGGTCATGTGCGCCTTGAACCCCTCGAACATCGAGACGGCGTACTGGAGCCCCTTCGAACTCGGGTAGATCGGCATCGGGCCGTAGGGCCGGATCTCGGCGTCGGTCCATTCGCCGTCGATGTTGTCGGCCACGAACATGTGGTCCGACCAGATCGAGCCGAACGGAAGGTTGTCGAAGTCGACGGATTCGAGCCGCGAGCGCTCGACGTGTCTGAGGGGGAATCTCGTTGTGATCGTCGCCATTATCTCTTGCCTGTAGTCAGTCGTCTGTAATCGGTCGTCGTCGGCCTGCCCATCGATTCCGCGCCGTGCCTCGGCGGCGTTCGGAATGAGCAGGATGCGACAGCCTAACGCGGACCGTCCCGCCCTGCCAACCGATGGCGTCCTCGCCGGGGCGGGCGGCTACTCGCGGGCCGAGCAAGCTGTTAGTCTCAATTTACGCAGATCCGCTGAAACGAGGAGGCCCCGCATGTTCCGCGCCACCCGCCGCGCTCTCTCCGTCGCCGCCACGCTGGCCTCCCTCGTCGTCCTCATCCCGGACGCCGGACCGCTGCTGGGCCAGGCGACCGCGATCGTCGGGACGACCCTCATCGACGGGAACGGCGGCCCCCCTCTCGCCGATGCGACCGTCGTCGTGGTAGGGGACCGCATCGCCGCCGCCGGCCCGCGCGCCGAGGTCGAGGTGCCGGACGGCGCGCGCGTCATCGATGGCGCCGGCAGGTTCGTCACGCCCGGCTTCGTGGACACGAACGTTCACATCTCGCTGTACGGCGGGGGCAACAAGGACCGGAAGGAGAGTTCCGTCTTCTACCGGTTGATGGGGCCCGAACTGACGCTCGAGGCCGCGCAGATGCACCTCAAGTTCGGCGTCACCCACCTCCGCGACAGCTACGGCGCGCTCCCGGAACTCCAGCAGGTGCGGGACGCGATCGCCTCGGGGAAGGCCGTCGGGCCGCGACTCCAGGTCGCCGGCAACATCGTCGGCTGGGGCGGTCCCTATTCGATCACCTTCGCCCTCATCCCGGAGGACGACCTCTCGCTCTACGAGGAACAGTTCTCCGACCACATCGCCCAGGGCGCGGGCGAAGACCTGATGGACCTGTATCCCGAGGAACTGCGGGCGCGGATCCGCGAGTACCTCGACAAGGGGGTGGACTTCCTCAAGTACGGGGGGACGAGTCACTGGGCGTTCCCCACCCTGATCGGGTTCTCGCCGGAGGCACAGCGCGTGATCGTCGAGGAGACGCACGCGCGAGGCCTCATCGCGGAGACCCACTCCACGAACCCGGAAGGGCTGCGGCTCTCCGTCGAAGCCGGGATCGACCTCATCCAGCACCCCGAGGTGCTCGCGAACCGCGAGATGTCGGATGCCCTCGTCCGGCAGATCGTCGACCGCGGCATCGTATGCTCGATGCTCGTGAACACGATCACCGGTCCCGCCTGGGAGAACCACCTCGCGAACCGGGCGGCGGCCGAGGAACGCCTCGCCCGCGAGGCGGAGGGAGCCCGGGCGCGCGAGTGGGGGCGGCTGCGGCGCCCCGTGGAGCGGGAGAAGACGAGCTATCAGATTCGCCGCGAGCAGCGGGCGCTGGGACTCGGGACCGAGATGCGCCGGCTGAACGCAAAGAAGCTGATCGACGGCGGGTGCATCACCACCCTCGGCACGGACAACTATGCGGGCGTCGCGCCGGAATACGGACGCGCGCCCAAGCCCATCTGGCAGGAGCCCGGCATCGGGACGATCCTCGCCATCGAGGGTCTCGTCGAACTGGGGATGACGCCGGGCGAGGCGATCGTCGCCGCCACCCGCAACGGCGCCATCGCTTCGGGCGCGCTGGATGAGTTCGGCACGATCGAGGTCGGCAAGCTCGCCGACCTCCTCGTGCTCGACGCCGACCCGCTCGCCGATATCGCGAACATCCGCAAACAGTCGGTCGTCATGGCCGCCGGCAGGATCGTGGACGTCGACGCGCTCCCGTCCGAGCCCGTCTACTTCAAGCGTTGATTTTTTTGTGCGTTGAGTCTCGCAAATCCCTCGAAACAGGAGCGTCGGATGTCTCCCGTCTCTGGTTCGTTCACCGCCCGCATTCTCCGCCGTCGCCTGCTCCCGCTGGCCGCCGGCGTCCTTCTCGTGTCCGGTTTCCTGCTCGCGCCCCAGGCGCTGGCCGCACAGCAGGTCAAGCCGGGCCTGGAGCACGAGGACACGTACCGCTGGAACTCCATCGGCGGCCGCACGATCTCGGCGGATGGCGACTGGCTCGCCTACGTCCTGACGCCCTGGGACGGCGACCCCACGCTCGTGATCACCCGCAGCGATGGGTCCGCGGAGCGCCGGTTCCGGGGTCGCTCCCCCGCCTTCACGCGGGACTCGCGACACCTCGCCTTCCGCGTGCCGCCGGTAAAGGCCGTGGTCGACTCCCTGCGCCTCGAAGGGAAGCGCGGGGACGATCTCCCCGGGGACTCGCTCGCCGTCGTGAACCTGGCCGAAGCGTTCGCGGACGGCGCCGGAGATGACGGCGGAGTCCGGCGCGCCGGCCCGATCGATTCCTTCCGGGTCCCGGAGGACGGCGGGGTCTTCGTCGCCTACCTCCTCTCGGAGTCTCCCGAGGAGGAAGAAGAGGCCGAGGAAGAGGAAGCCGGGGAAGAGGCCGAAGAGGCCGAGGAAGGAGCGGAAGAAGCCGAGGAGGAGGAAGAGGAGCGCTCCGCGGAGTACGAGAAGCGGCACGAGAAGGAAGATGGGACGCCGCTCGTCCTCCTGAATCTCGATACCGGAGCGGAGCACACCTGGGCCGACGTCGTTTCCTACACGGTGGCCGACGCGGGGAACGGGCTCGCCTACGTGTCCTCGACGGAGGACGAGGGCGGGGACGGGATCCATCTCGTGGATCCGGCGAGCGGCGAGAGCGTGGAAGTGCTCGCCGGGGAGGGCCACTACGAGCAGGTCGCCTTCGACGAGTCGGGCGAACGCCTCGCCTTCCTCAGCAACGTGGACGAGTGGGAGATGGACCAGCCGTCCTTCGCGCTCTACCGGTCCGACGGCGGGGCGGCGGAGAAGGTGGCGGACCACGAGACGGCCGGCGTGCCCGCCGGCTGGTGGATCAGCGAGAACGGGTCGGTCTCCTTCAGCGAGGACGGGGACCGTCTCTTCTTCGGCACCGCGCCGCGTCCCGAGCCCGAGCCCGACGAGGAGATCCTCGACGCGGACCGGGTGACGCTCGACATCTGGAACTGGCGCGACCCGTACCTGCAGCCGATGCAGCTCGTGCAGGCGAACCGGGAGCGTAACCGGTCGTACCTGGCCGTGGCGCACGACGGGCGGGACGCCGTCGTTCAGCTGGGCACGGCGAACGTCCCCGACGTGTCGCGCACGGAGAGCGGCCTGAGCGACTACGCCCTCGCCACGAGCGATGTGCCTCACCGTCAGAAGGTCTCGTGGGACGGACGCTACGAGGACGCGTACGCGGTCGACGTCCTCACCGGTGAACGCCGCATGATCGTCGAGGCGGTGCGCGGCTTCGGCGGCGCCAGCCTCTCGCCCGACGGGACGTATGCCTACTGGTGGGACGAGACGGACCGGGACTGGAAGGCGGCGCCGATGGACGGCTCCGCCTCCGCGCGCAGCCTGACCGGGAGCCTTCCGGTCGCCTTCTACAACGAACTCGACGACCATCCGCAGGGACCGCCCCCCTACGGCGGCGCGACGTGGGTGGAGGGGGACGCCGCCATGCTCGTGTACGACCGGAACGACGTGTGGCGCGTCGACCCGAGCGGCGATGAGCCCGCCGTGCGCCTCACCGAGGGGCGGGAGGCCGATCTCCGCTACCGGGTGCAGCGCGTGGCCGAAGGCGGAGGCGGCAACTTCTTCGGGTTCGGCGGCTTCGGCGGCGGCGGCGCGGGCGAGGGCATCGAGGAGGGCGACGTCCTCTTCTCCGTATTCGACATGGCAACGAAGGCGTCCGGGTTCGCGCGCGGACGGACGGACGAGGCGGGCCGGGTCGAGGAACTGATCATGGGCGATGTGAGGTACGCTTCGCCGGCGAAGGCCGAGGACGCCGAGCGTTACGTGTGGACGCGCCAGACGTTCGTCGAGTTCCCCGACCTGTGGATGGGAGACTCCGACTTCGGGAACGCACGCAAGCTGAGCGACGCCAACCCGCAGCAGGACGAATACCGGTGGGGGAGCGCCGAACTCGTCCACTGGATGTCGAACGACCGCACGCCGCTCGACGGCATCCTGATCAAGCCGGACGGCTTCGATCCCTCGCAGCAGTATCCGCTCATGGTCTACTTCTACGAGCGCATGTCCGACGGACTGCACAGCTACCAGGCGCCGCTGCCGAACCGGGCCTCGGTCCGCTTCTCCTTCTACGCGAGCCGGGGCTACGTCGTGTTCGTCCCCGATATCCCGTACGAGATCGGCTATCCGGGGGAGAGCGCGCTCGACGCCGTCGTGCCCGGCGTGCAGGCGCTCATCGCGCAGGGGTTCATCGATCCGGACCGGGTCGGCGTGCAGGGCCACTCCTGGGGCGGCTACCAGATCGCCTACATGATCACGAAGACGAACGTCTTCGCCGCGGCGGAGGCCGGCGCGCCCGTGTCGAACATGACGAGCGCGTACGGCGGCATCCGCTGGCAGAGCGGGATGAGCCGCATGTTCCAGTACGAGCGCACGCAGAGCCGGATCGGCGGGACGCTCTGGGACGAGCGCGACCGCTACATCCACAACTCGCCCGTCTTCTTCGCGGACAAGATCCGGACTCCGCTCCTCATGCTGCACAACGACGAGGACGGCGCGGTGCCCTGGTACCAGGGGATCGAGATGTTCGTCGCCATGCGCCGGCTGGAACTGCCCGTGTTCATGCTCAACTACAACGGCGAGGGACACGGGCTCGGGCGTCAGGCGAACCAGGAGGACTGGGCGATCCGCATGCAGCAGTTCTTCGACCACTACCTGATCGACGCCCCGGCGCCGCGCTGGATGGAGGAAGGCGTTCCGGCGGTCGTGAAGGGCCGCGACCTCGGCCTCGAACTCATCGGCAAGCCGGTCTCCGAACAGGGCGGCGTCTCCGGCGAACGCGGCAGCGGAACGTGAGGGGCCGGCCGGGGATCCGCCTGGTCACGCGAGGTGCGGCGGCGATTCTGCTGACGGTAGCGGGCCCCGCGCCCGCTCTCGGCATGGAGGCGCCACACCTCACGCAGGAGGTCACGGTCGAGACCCTCGAGGGGGGTCGCATCCTCGTGCGCAACCCCGCCCCGGGACGTAGCGGCGGGCCCGACGAGTGGCGCCTGGTCGAAGAACTCCGACTCGGCCGGATCGACGGGACCGGGCCCGAGGTCTTCGGCGATGTGCACGACGTCGCCGTGGACGAACGGGGCAACATCTACGTGCTGGATTTCGGTTCGAAGGAGGTCCGCGTCTTCGATCGCGAGGGCCGGCATGTGCGAAACATGGCCCGCGACGGAGAAGGGCCCGGCGAGTTCCGCTACTCCGGCTTCTCTCCCGCGTACCGCATCGTCTGGCAGCCTCCGAACCGTCTCTGGATCGCCGATCGCTATCAGCAGTTGAGTTACGACTCCCTGGGCAACGAACTCACCCGAACCGGCCAGCCCTTCGGCCCCGGGATGCCGATCAGCGGCAGCGCGATCCGCGACGGCCTGAGTCGCGGCACGATCGTCACCGCCGACGGAGAGGGTTTCGTCTACCAGCAGGTGATTGTCACCGACCGCACGACTTCAGGAGACGAGACCGTTACGCACATGCGTACGTACGGCGTACGCTTGCCGGTCTACCCGGAGCATTCGGATCCCTACCCGCCCCGGGATTCGCTGCTTCTCGGGGCCCGCGTCGTGACGAGCCAATCCGCGCCGACGAGTAGCAGCGGCGGGACCATTACGGTTGGCGGCACGATCAGGAGTTCCATTCCGAGACGCGTCTGGGGGTTCACGCGGGGGGAAACCGTCTGGGTGGCGAACCGGGCTGCCTATCGCCTCCACGAGGTCACGTTCGCCGGCGACACCGTCCGCACGATCGAACTCGGGAACCCGCCCGCGCCCCCTCCGGACGATTCCGACGAGTCTGAGTTCGAGCCCCTGATCGCGGGTCTGGACGTGTCACCGGAGGGCTGGCTCTGGGTGTTGCGGCACCGGGACGACGCGGACGAAGGCCCCACTTGGGACCTGTTCGACAACTGCGGACGCTATCGGGGGGAGGTCTCCGCGTCGGAGCGAATCGCGGCTGTCCGGTTTAGAGGCGAAACGGTGGAACCCATCGACCTCGGCGCGGGAGGCGTGATCCACGGAATCGCCCGCGACGCGCTGGACGTCAGCTATGTGGTCCGCCTTCGGATTGAGAGCCCGAGGGGCACGCCGGTCGTGTCGGAAGACTGCCGCGTCTGGACCACGCCTCCGTGATTGCACCGTCGGACCGACGAGGAGCGATGCGGTGTCGACATCGTGGGTTGTCACCCCCCCCCCCCGGGCGGTGCCCGACATGGTCAGTGACCATGGTGACCAAGTACGGCGTGAGCCTCTGACCATGTACCGGTGACCAAGTGACCCCGAGCGGCTCCGCCTGACCGCTCGCCGACGGCCACATGCAGGGCTATTCTACGGGAGGGCGATGGGTCGGGTTGAGACGGAGGGAGGAGCGGTTGGTGACGTCGGCGCTTGGAGCGCTTGAGTTGTTCACCGGGGCGGGGGGACTCGCCCTCGGAACCCACGCGGCGGGCTTCCGGCATGCGGCGCTGCTGGAATGGAACCGCGATGCGTGCGCCACCCTTCGCGAGAACATCCGGCACGACACCGTTTCCGGCGTCTCGGCTTGGACCGTCGTCGAAGGCGATGTTCGGGATTCTGACTACGCTTCGTTCGGCCCCGTCCGGCTGGTGGCGGGCGGTCCACCGTGCCAGCCCTTTAGCATCGGCGGGAAGCACCGGGGGATGGACGACGGGCGGGACATGATCCCGGAGTTCATCCGCGCCATCCGCGAAATTCAACCCGACGCGTTCATCTTCGAGAACGTGAAGGGTCTGACCCGCACCGCCTTCCGGAACTATCTCTCCTACATTGAGTTGCGGCTTCAGCATCCGGAGGTTGTCGCGCAGCCGGCTGATACTTGGGAGGATCATCTCGCGCGGCTTGAGGACGTGCATACGCGCGGGGATCGCGACGGGCTTCACTACCGAGTCGTACGTCGTCTGCTGAACGCGGCCGACTACGGGGTCCCGCAGACTCGAGAACGCGTGTTTATCGTTGGCTTCCGGCGCGACCTCGATGTCGATTGGCACTTTCCCGAACCGACGCACTCCCGCGAGCGGCTCCACTACGACCAGTGGGTGTCCGGGGAGTACTGGGAAGAGCGCGAGCTGGAGGCACCCGAGCCTCCCTCCCGCCTGGCCGGCGCTATCGGTCGGCTTACTACGCTTTTCCCGCCCGAGAAGAAGCCTTGGGCTACGTTGCGAGACGCCATCGCGGGCCTGCCGCGGCCGAGGGAGGCCGGAGACCAGCCCGGCGCGTTGTTCCACCGGCTGCAGCCGGGTGCGAGGGCTTATCCGGGACACACGGGCAGTCCGCTCGACCTCCCCGCCAAGACGCTGAAGGCGGGGGTCCACGGTGTGCCAGGCGGCGAGAACATGATTGCTTTCCCGAGCGGGCGCGTACGCTATCTGACCGTGCGGGAGGCGGCCAGGGTGCAGACGTTCCCGGACGCTTGGCGGTTTACCGGCAGTTGGACCGAGACCATGAGGCAGCTTGGAAACGCCGTGCCCATGCGGCTCGCCGCGATTCTCGCACGGAGCGTCGCCGCCCGCTTGGATGACGGCGATGACTGAACCTGCGGCCTACGATCCCCTCGACTACGGCAACCTCACCGTCAATCTGGTCCGGGAGCTCATGAATCGCTCACCCATGCGCCTGCCCATGCCGGATCGGTTCCCCGGCCCCGGCGTGTACGCGCTGTTCTACGACGGCGATTACGGGCCCTATGCGACCCTACGGTCGGCTGAAGCCACGCAACCGATCTACGTTGGGAAGGCAGTCCCGCCGGGCGCTCGGAAGGGCGGTAGCGCCCCCGATGAGTCTGAGCCGGTGCTCCACCGCCGCATCGGAGAACACGTGCGATCTCTTGAAGCCGCCGAGAATCTCTCGCTTGCGGACTTCACGTGCCGCCACCTGGTGGTGGTTCCACTGTGGATTACGATGGCCGAGCGCTTCCTGATCGAACACTACCAGCCGTGCTGGAACGTCTGCATCGAAGGCTTTGGGGCCCATGATCCCGGCAGCGGTCGACACGCGGGCCAACGTTCGTGGTGGGATACGCTTCATCCGGGCAGGACATGGGCGGATAATCTGCAGCCGCGAGAAAAAGTAGACGCGGAAGCGCGACTTAGCGCCTTCACCGACGAGCGAGAGATTAGCCCAGAAACGCCCTGACCTTGTCCGCCAGACCCTCCAGGTCCCTCGTTTCGCACTCCCAGATGACCAGAAACTCCCAGCCGAGTCGTTGTAGACGGGTCTCGTTTCTTCGGTCACGGCGCGCATTGCCGTCGAGCTTCTCCTGCCAAAAATCCTGGCGTTCGGGTGACTTCGGAAGCCGATTCCGCGAACACCCCGCATGCCGGTGCCAGAAACACCCGTGAACGAAGATGACCTTGCGGCGCGGTCGGAAGACGAGGTCGGGGCGACCAGGTAGATCCTTTGCGTGAAGACGATACCGATAACCCAAGCCGTGGACGAGCCGCCGGACGGTCATCTCGGGTTTGGTGTCCTTGGATCGGATACGGCTCATCCGCTCGCTTCGTTCGCGGACCGTGAGCGTGTCTAGGCTGCTCCCCTCCATTCGACCATCCAGAGTCTGCATAGAACTACGATTAGCTACGAGCGGCTTTCATCGGGAACAATCTCGACACCGTGGAAGTAAGTCTGGACCGCCACTGATGTCGACCGTGAGAGGCCGACACTCTTCTGCAGTCGGGGAGAAAACGAACGGGCGCAGGCAAAAAGCTATCAGCCGGAGTCATTCTTTCAACTTATGGCTATAGGCTGGGGGCACGCCGTTAGTTACGACGTCGTACGCTAGATCTACAAGCCATCTCTCGAGGGCAAAGCGATCAATGCCATCGTCATGGCATGCATCGGCGTGATTCTCGGCAAAATTGACGAGGACTCTCCGGGCAATAACCCCCAACCTTCGCGCGGGAGTGACCTGCGGATGGGTAGGGAGTGCGATGCCGAGCGGTTCACGGGGACGCGTCAGTTTCTCGATTAGATCAACGGCGTCAGATGCCATTGTGATGCGGGCTGCCTCATCAACCGAGGCAAGGCCGTCGGTCGATGGCGGCTCCGAGGGCGTATCGGGAGCCGATGGTGAGTTGGGTAGGTCTGCCACCGATATCCTCCTTGCCGCTTTCTCTTCTAGCTGTCGTAACTTTCGGTGAGCGAACGCACGTCTCGCTACCAACCCCACGGAGGCGATGAGAACCAGGCCGATGAATGGGTATCCGACGGATATGACCCCCAGATCCTGGACACTCCCCATTTGTGACGTTTGACCTCCGGACGCGGTGCTGCCCAGGGTAGAACCTGGCAGACCGGAAGGAGGTCGACATGGCGCGGCGGCGGTACACGCCCAAGCTGAAGGCGCAG
>JAJEEM010000055.1 GCA_022820995.1 Gemmatimonadota bacterium
GCGGCGGCGGCGGCGTGGGCGGCCGCGTGGGCGCCTGCCGCTCCTTGTACAGGGCCCTGTGCGCGAAGCGGCCGATGCGTTCTCCGTATCGGAGATAGACGAACCCGGTCACGAGTCCGCCGAGGTGGGCCCAGTGCGCCACGCCGTCCGTCGACCCCTGTACGGTCGAGAGGAGGGTGAGGGCGCCGAGCCCGGCGACGAACCACTTCGCGGGCACGGGAAAGACGAAGTAGAGGAGGATCTTCGCGTCCGGCCAGTTGAGGGCGAAGGCCACGAGGAGGCCGAAGATCGCGCCGGAGGCGCCCACCATCAGCGTCGGCCCCGTGAGCGAATAGAGGAGCACGGAGAACGCGGCCCCGCCGAGCCCGGCCACGAGGTAGAAGCGGAGGAAGAAACGGCTGCCCCACTTCCGTTCGAGCGGCGGACCGAAGAAGAAGAGGGCGAGCATGTTCATGAACAGGTGCATGAAGCCGCCGTGCACGAACATGTAGCTGACGACGGTCCACGGGCGCGTGAGGAAGCCGGGCACGGCGAAGCCGAGCCATTCGATCGCCCCGGCGGGCACGATCCGCACCGCCATGAGGAGGAAGACCGCGAAGTTCGCGACCATGAGCCGCAGCACCCAGCGGCTCATCGGAAAGCCGTGGCCGAAGCGGACGCCACCCGGGCCGCCACCACCGAACCGGCCGCCGCCGCCGAAGCTGCCCCCGCCGCCCCGGAACGCGGGCTGTCTCATCATCCCGAACCTGCCTCGCCGTGGTCCGCCTCGCCGTGGTCCGCCTCGCCGCCGCCCTGGAGGTCGATCGCCGAGGCTAGCCGCTCGTCGCGCTCCGCGCGCTCGATCGCGAGCCCGATGAGACGGTCGACGAGTTCCGGATAGGACACGCCGCTCGCATCCCAGAGCTTGGGGTACATGCTGATCCGCGTGAAGCCCGGGAGCGTGTTGATCTCGTTTATCACCAGTGAACCGGACGGGAGCGGGCCGCAAGCCTCCGTCGCGAGGAAGAGGTCGACGCGCGCCATCCCCTCGCAGCACAGCGCGCGGAAGGCGCGGACGGCGATGTCGCGGGCCCGCGCCGTGGTCTCGGCATCGAGGTCCGCCGGAATGAGCAGGTCCGCGCCGTCGTGGTCCAGGTACTTGGCCTCGTAGGAGTAGAAGGCGTGCGTGGGGGCGATCTCCCCGGGGACCGAGGCTTCGGGGGTCTCGTTCCCGAGGACGGAGATCTCGATCTCGCGGCCCCGGATCGTCCGCTCGAGGAGCACCTTCGTGTCGAAGGAGAAGGCCTCGTCGAGGCCCCGCCGGTAGTCGGCGTCCGTCTCGACCTTCGATACGCCGACGGAGGATCCCATGTTCGCCGGCTTCACGAAGATCGGGGCGTCGAGCGCGGCCACGGCCGCGTCCCAGGAGGGGGCCTCGGCCCGGGAAAGGACGGTGATGAACGGCGCGACGGGGATGCCCGCGTCGCGCAGCAGCCGCTTGGCCACGTCCTTGTCCATGCAGACGGCCGAGCCGAGGATGCCGGGCCCGACGAAGGGCAGGTGCGCGAGCCGCAGGAGTCCCTGCACGGTGCCGTCCTCGCCGAAGGGACCGTGGAGGACGGGAAAGATGACGTCGATTGTCGGCAGGTCGGCCGGCTCCGGGCGCCCCTCGCCGGAGTCCCGGGGCTCGCCGGGATCCCCGGGGCCGCGCGGGACGACGGGGACGATCCGGGGGCGGCGGCCGGGGGTCAGGGCGAGCCGGACCGGCGCGTGGGGGAGGCGGATGCGCCGCGGGTCCGAGGCGTGCCGCAGGAAGCGCGATTCGTCGGCGAGATGCCAGCGGCCGCGGCGGTCGATGCCGATGAGCACGACGTCGTAGCGCTCGCGGTCGATCGCCTCGATGACGTTCTTCGCCGAGCGGAGCGACACCTCGTGCTCCGGGGACTCGCCGCCGAAGAGGACGCCGACGCGCACGCGCGGGTCAGCCACCGGACCCCGGCACCGGGTAGCGGACGGGGAGCTGCGCCCAGATGGCGGTGGGGACGCCGCCGTGCCGCGCCGGCCGGTATCGGAGGAGGCGGGCGCCTGCCACCGCGGCCGAGTCGAGGACGGCATGTCCGGACGAGGTCACGACGGCGACGGAATCGACGCGTCCGGCATCGGAGATGCGAATGCGGAGGAGGATATCTCCGCCCGCGCCGGCCTCCAGGGCCTCGGCCGGATAGGGAAACGCGGGGGACGGCGGGGACTCGAGCACGGGCCACACGAGGCCGCCCTCGCGGAGCTGGTCGACGCGCAGCGCGCCGACCTCGGAGCCGGGTTCGTCCGCGCACGCGGTGGACGCGGCGACGGCGAGGCCGGCGAGCACCGCGAGGACGCCGGACCCTGCAGCCCGTGGCGGGAGCCCGCTATGCATCGCCGAACGCCTTCCATTCGGCGAGCGTGTTCAGCGCTTCGAGCGGCGTCATCCCATCGAGGTCGAGGCCGGCCAGCTTCCCGAGCATCTCGCGCACGGCGGCGATATCCGCGCTTTCGGCGCTGTCGGGCGCGGACGGCGCCGGTTCGCCGTCCGCACCGGGGGCGGGGGCCTCGAAGAGCGAGAGCTGCCCCATCCCCGCCTCGGCGAGCGCGGCTCCGCGGCCGCCGGCGCCCCACGGCCCGCTCTCGAGCATGTGCAGGATGCGGGCGGCGCGACCCACGACGTCGGGGGGCAGCCCGGCCAGCCGCGCGACGTGCACGCCGTAGGAACGGTCCGAACCCCCCGGCTGCAGCCGGTAGAGGAAGACGATGTCCTGGCCGGTCTCCCGCACGGCGACGTTGAACGCTGCCGCGCGCGGCAGCGACTCCGCGAGGCCGACGAGTTCGTGGTAGTGGGTGGCGAACACCGTGCGCGCCCCGAGTTCGTGCAGTCGCTCCGTCACCGCCCACGCGATCGAGAGGCCGTCATACGTCGACGTGCCCCGCCCGATCTCGTCGAGGAGGACGAGCGAACGCTCGGTGGCGCCGTGCAGGATGGTCGCGGTTTCCGTCATCTCCACCATGAAGGTGCTCTGCCCCGCCGCGAGGTTGTCGCTGGCGCCCACGCGCGTGAACACGCGGTCGCATATCCCGATGCGGGCCCGGCGGGCCGGGACGAACGAGCCGATGTGCGCCATGAGCGCGATGAGCCCCGCCTGGCGCAGCACCGTGGACTTCCCCGCCATGTTCGGACCGGTGACGATCAGGGTCCGGCGTTCGTCGTCCAGCCGCATGTCGTTGGGGATGAAGGTGTCTCTCGCGACCGCGGTCTCGACGACGGGGTGCCGGCCCTCTTCGATGTCGAAGACGATGTCGTCGCTGAGCCGCGGGCGCACGTAGTCCTCCGCGGCGGCGACTTCGGCGAGGCAGACGAGGAAGTCGATCTCGGCGACGTGGGCGGCGGTCGCCTGGATCCGCCCGACCTCGGCCGCGACGGCATCCCGCACCGAGTGGAAGAGCCTCGCCTCGAGCGTCGCGATCTCGTCGTCGGCCCCGAGGACCTTCGCTTCCCATTCCTTGAGTTCCGGCGTGAGATAGCGCTCGGCGTTCGTGAGCGTCTGCCT
Organism: Gemmatimonadota bacterium; assembly: GCA_022820995.1. GTDB lineage: Bacteria > Gemmatimonadota > Gemmatimonadetes > Palauibacterales > Palauibacteraceae > Palauibacter. The sequence goes on from JAJEEM010000055.1 coordinate 3,561, forward strand.
GCGGGTCCACTCCTCCGGAACGCGGTCGAGCTTCGCGCGCGTGACCTCGAGATAGTACCCGAACACCTTGTTGAACCCGATCTTCAGCGTGTCGATGCCGGTGCGCTCGCGCTCCCTTACCTGCATGCCGGCGATGAAGTCGACGGCGCTGCCGCGCATGCCGCGCAGTTCGTCGAGGTCGGCGGAGAAGCCGCTCCGGATCACGCCTCCGTCCTTGAGGGCGTGGGGGGCTTCGGGGTCGATGGCTTCATCGATGCGGGCCGCCACGTCCGGGAGCGGGTCGAAGCCGGCACGAAGCTCGGCGAGCCGGCCGGCCTCCAGCGGCTCGAGGGCGGCCGCCAGCCCCGGCAGCGCGCCGAGCGAGAGGCCGAGACCGAGGAGTTCGCGCGGCGCCGCCCGACCGGCGGAGACGCGCGCGGCGAGCCGCTCGAGGTCGCGGATCGGGCGGAGCGAGCGTCGAATGGGCTCACGCGCCTCCGCCCGCTCGACGAGTTCCTGCACGGCGTCGAGCCGGGCCGCGATCTCGTCGGGGACGACGAGCGGGCGCAGCAGGCGCCGGCGCAGCAGGCGCGCCCCCATCGGCGTCCGCGTGCGGTCCATGAGGGCGAGAAGCGACGCTCCCTCGCCGGGGCGCAGCGGTTCCACGAGTTCGAGGTTCCGCCGGGTCATCTCGTCGAGGTACATCACGCGTCCGGCCCGGTCCACGCGCGGCGGCCGCAGGTGGTCGAGGCCGGTCGGCCGCACCTCGTCCAAGTAGCCGAGGAGGGCGCCGCTCGCCGCGAGGAGGAGCGGGTCGCGCGCGGAGTCCAGGCCGAAGCCGCTGGAGGAGGCGACCCCGAACCGCTCCCGGAGCCGCTCGTCCCCGAGCGAAGCGTCGAAGCGCCAAGCGGGCCGCGCGGTCACGTGCCAGGGTCCGGCCGGCGCCTCCGTCTCCTCGGGGATCACGATCTCGGCGGGCTCGACGCGCCCGAGTTCGTCGTGGAGATCCGCGGCGGCGACCTCGCGGAGCTCGAACTCGCCGGTCGAGAGGTCGACGGCGGCGAGCCCGAACGGGGCGTCTCCGGCGATCGCGACGACGTAGTTGTTGCGGCGCGCCGCGAGGAGCCTGTCCTCGAGGACCGTGCCCGGAGTGATGATCTCGACGACGTCCCGCTGCACGATCCCCCGGGCCTCCGCCGCGTCCTCGAGCTGCTCGCAGATCGCCACGCGGCGGCCCATCTCGAGCAGGCGCGCGACGTAGTCGTCCACTGCCTTCACGGGGACGCCCGCGAGGGGAATATCCCGCTTTCCGCCGTTGTTCCGCGCGGTGAGCGTGAGTCCCAGCAGACCGCTTCCCTCCTCCGCGTCCTCGAAGAACATCTCGTAGAAATCGCCGACCCGGAAGAAGAGGAGCGAATCGGGGTGGCGCGACTTGATGTCGAGATACTGCCGGATGAGCGGCGGGTACGCGTCCGAGCCCGTGGCGGCCGCGGCCATCAGCGCCTCACGAGACGACGGGGATGACGGTGGGCTCGAAGCCCGCGTCCCGGAGTCGGCGCGCGAGGCTCTCCGCCGCTTCGCGACGGGCGAAGCGGCCCATGCGGACGCGGTGGAGTCCGTCGTACTCGACGACGCGGGCGAAGAAGCCGGCGGCCTCGAGCTGTCCGCGCATCTCCTCCGCCGGATCCCGGCGCGAGAACGCCGCGACCTGGATCGCGAAGCGGGGGGCTCCCGACGCGCAGCCGAGCGCCGAGGACTCGGCGAGGAGCGCGATCTCCGCGGCGCCGACGCGCCGGCCCTCCGCGGCACCGCGTTGCCACGCCTCGCACGCCCGATCGAGGAGGCCCCGGTCCTCGAACGTCCGCGCCGTCCAGTACCAGGATTCGACGGCCTCGTCGCTCCGCGGATGATCCGCCCGCAGGCGCTCGAGATCGGCCGCCGCGCGGGCGGGTTCGCCGAGCGCCAGATCCAGTTGCGCGAGCCGCAGCCACGCCCGGGATCCGTGGAGCGAGCCGCCGTTCATGGCGACGGCGAGGAGTTCCGCGCGCGCGGAGTCGGGGTCGGCGAGGAGGCGCGCCCGGAGGTAGCGCGCACGCAGAACGTCGCCGCGCGCCGCGTTCCGCTCCTCCGTGGCGAACCAGCTCTCGATCGCCTCCGCGGCGCCCTCGAACCTCCCGGCCTCGATCCGCGCCTCGAGATGGTCGAGATCCACGGGAGCGGCGGCTTGCGCGGCCCGGGCGGCGGAGGGGACGGAAAGTCCCCAGGACGGCGCGCCGGCGAGAAGCGCCAGCGCCCACAGGCGGCGGCTTCCGTGACGCGGCGGGCGCCCTCCGCGGCTCCGGCGGCTCGCGGTCATCTCCCGGCGTTCTTCGCCTGCCCCAGCGCCAGGAGCATCTCGGCGAGGGCCGCCCGGTCTCTCCGCCCGGATTTGAGGTGCCGGTCGGCACGGTGGAGCACCCGCAGCGCCTGATCGAGTTCGTGTACGGTCCATGCCATCGCCTGCTTCGCGTAGGCGTTCGCCTTCCAGGAGAGATAGCCGCGCCCGGTTTCCGACAGGGCGGCGCGCAAGCCGGAGGGTCCCGCTTCGAGGGCCAGACCAAGCAGAAGGTGCTGTTCCACAAGTCCGGCGACCAGCCCAACCCCCCGCTCCGAAGTGAGCACGTTTTCCAGTTCGCGCAAGGCGCGCGGGTAGTCGCGCGAAGCCACGAGATCGAGCCAGCTCCAGCGATCGATCCGATGCGTCCGCGGAACGATGGCGCGGATGTCCGCGTCGGTCCGGCGGTCGGCGGGAAGCGAAGCGAGCTTCTCGAGCTCGGCGTCCAGCGTCGACAGGTCCGATCCGACGGCCCCCGCGATCCACTGCGCCGACGCCGGGGAGAGGTCGAGCTTCCAGCGCCGCCGCGCCCGGTCGTGGATCCATCCGGGGATCTCCGCCGCCCGCGGCGTCTTCCACTCCAGCGTGCGGCACAGCTTCCCGAGGTCGCGGTAGAAGGCCGCGCGGGACCCCTTGGGGATGCGCGCCGTGACGATGAGGGCGAGGTCGGGGGGCGCCGCCGCCGCGGCTTCCTTCAGGACCGCGCGCGCCTTCGTCCCCAGCCGCTCGACATCGCGCACGAAGACGACGCGGCGTGCCGCCATCATCGGGGGCATGGCGAGGGTGGCGGCGAGCTGCTCGTCCGTCACGTCCTCGGCGTGGAACTGGTCGTAGTTGAAGTCGCGCGTGGCGGGGTCGACGGCGGCCTCGACGAGCTGCTGCGCGGCTTCATCCCGGAGGCGGATCGCGTCCCCATGCAGGAACCACGCGCCGGTCGGAGGACCCCGGTCCAGGACTCGCGAGAGCCGCGGGTCGAGCGGCGCGCTCACGGCGCCGGGAGAGACCCGTGCCGCGGGCCGCGGCGGTGGGTCAGCGAGACTCGTCGAGTTGGCCGGAGCGTCGCTCGACCGGCAGGGGGATGGAGTCGCTCGTCGCGATCGGCACCGCGTACGTCGAACCGAACAGCCCGCCTCCGTCATCGAGCGCGGGAGCGAACGGGACGAGGAACCAGTCGGGTACGTAGGGGTCGTCCGCGAACCGGGTCCCCTGACTCTCCGCCACCGTTTCCGCGGGCACGTCCGCCAGCACCGGCGGAAGCTGCACTTCGACGAGCAGGGGCTGGCTTCCGTTCGACACGCCGAGCGTAAAGAGACCCGCCGACGCCAGCGCGATGGCCGCAGCCCGGCCGACCTGGCCCCGCCAGGACCGCTTCGGGGACTCGTCGATGTGGTAGAGGCGATGCTGCAGGCGGGGGAGGAAATCCGGAGAGGCGGAGACGCGAGGGAGAGCCCGCCATGCCGCGAGCCCGCGAGTCAGGACACGCTGATAGCGTCGACAGGATTTGCATCCCTCCAGATGCGCGTCGAAACGACGGTGGTCGCCGGCGGCAAGCGCACCGTCGAGGTATTCGGTATGTCGCTCGATAAACTCTTTGCAAACCATCATTGCACCATCACGAAGAACGTCCATTCGGGCTCATCTACTCTGAACTGCGTACCGGGGTTCCTTTCGGCGGGCCGGGCGCCGGGGTCAATCGAGCATCGGGGAGATGATGCAGGCGAACCGGTTGCGCGCCCGATTCAGGCGCGACTTGACGGTGCCCAGCGTCACTCCCGTGATCTCGGAAATCTCCTCGTAGCTCTTCCCTTCCAGTTCACGCAGCACGAATACGACACGGTGATGCTCGGGAAGTTCCGCGACCGCGGCCTCGACCTGTTCGCGCACCCGCCGCTTTCGGAACAGATCGTCGGGCCGGTAGGCCGTATCCTCGAATTCAAGCGGCCGGTGGTCCGCTTCCCAACTCTTCCGGAGCGAATGGAAGAGTACGAGCGGGTTGCGCGCCCGGTTCCGCAATTCGTTCTTCGCCAGGTTGCTGGCGATCGTATAGATCCAGGTCGAGAACTTCCGCGCGGGATCGAACCGGTGGAGATGCCGGTAGACGCGCACGAAGGTCTCCTGCACGAGGTCCTCGGCGCGGTCCCGGTCTCCGATGGTGCGGTAGATGAAATTCAGCAGGCGGTCCTGGTAGCGTTCGGCGATCTCGTTGAACGCGAAGCGCTGCCCGCCCAGGTAATGCGTGACGAGTTCCGCATCCTCGAGGCGCTTCAGCTCCCCGCGCCCGAGCGGTTCCAGCTCACCGGGCGTCGCGTATCGGCTCGTGACTTCGAGGTTCGGCTTCGTTTCCATGCCGCTCCCTTTGCAGGGCTCCCTGTGCAGACGATTCGACGCGTTAAACCCCGGTGCCGCCGATTCGATCCATCCGGCGGGCAACCCAGCGCGCCGCGAGGGTCAGCGCGCAGATCGTCTTGCCGTCGCTGATCTCTCCCGCATCGATCATCTCGATGGTACGCGGCAGAGGCAGCCGATGCACATCCATGAACTCGCTCGCCTCGTGACGCGTCTCCCCCGCCTCGAGGTCCCACGCCGCGTAGAGGTGGATGACCTCGTCGGTGAATCCCGGCGTCGTGTGCACGGAGGCCAGTCGCTCCAGGCGTCCGGCGCGCAGCCCCGCCTCCTCTTCCAGTTCCCGGAGGGCGCAGGCCTCGGGAGGTTCGCCGGGTTCCAGGTTCCCGGCCGGCACCTCCCAGATGTATCCGCCGGCGGCGTACCTGTATTGACGCACGAGCGTGACGACGGGCTCGCGCGGCGCCGCACCCTCGGCTTCGGCGGGAGCGGCGGGCAGGTCCAGCGCGACGACGGCGGCTGCGCCGGGGTGGCGGATGAGTTCGAGCCGTCCGATGGATCCGTCCGGAAACCGCACGCGATCCACGTCGACATGGATCCTGCGGCCGGAGTAGACGCGCTCTCCGTCCACGCGGCCCGTGGAGCCGGCCCGCCCGGCGCCTTCGCGCGCCTCTCCGGTCACGAGGCGGGCCGGACGTCCACGGGCCCGAGGCCGTCCAGCGTGGGCGCGGCCGTCTCCGCGTCGCCCACCGCGAGGAGCGTGAGGCGATCGGGGTCGAGGTAGGTGCGGCAGACCTCCCGCACCTCATCGGGCGTCACGGCCTCGATGCGGGAGCGGTACGTCTCCCAGTAGTCGCCGGCAAGGCCGAATACTCGCTGGCGGCTCACCTTTCCGCAGATCTGCACGGCGGTCTCGAACTGGAGCGGAAGCGAGAGCGTGAGGGCGTTGCGGGCCAGCTTCATCTCGTCGTCGGTGACGGGCGCCGCCCGCATGGTCTCGATTTCGCGCAGGATCTCTTCGAACGCGGGGCCGGTCCGGGCGGTTTCGACGGCTGTGCGCGCGACGAAGGGTCCCGCGCCCCGGCGGAACCGGAAACTCGACCTCGCCCCGTAGGTCCACCCTTTGTCCTCGCGCAGATTGAGGTTGATCCGGGAGTTGAAGAGGCCGCCGAGGATCGCGTTGGCCACGATGATCGCGTAGTGGTCCCCGGTGTTGTACGGCACGCCCACGGTCGCGACGCGGATCTCGCTCTGGGCGCTGCCGGGACGGTCGATGAGGATGAGGTCGCCCGTCCGGGGCTCCGGCGTTTCCGGGGGCGCGACAGGGGCGGCCTCCCCGCGCCAGGCGCCGAAACGCGCCTCGGCGGCGGACATGAGACGCTCGCGGTCGAGGTCGCCGCACGCGATGAGGAGCGCGCCGCCGGGACGATAGCGCGCGCCGTGGAACTCCCTCACGGCTTCCGGGCCGATCTCCGAGACGGTCGCGCGCGTGCCGGCGACCGGGCGGCCGTACAGGCCGTCGCCGTAGAGTTCGGCGATGGTGGCGAGTCCCGCGACGGTCGCCGGATCGTCCGCCTGGCGTTCGATCTCATCGATGCGCTCGCGGCGGATGCGGTCGACTTCGTGCTCGGGGAACCCGGACTCGAGGATGGTCGCCGCAAGGAACTCGAGCGCCTCCTCGAACACCTCCGACAGGAAGTGCATGGAGACGGCCCCGACGGCGTAGCCCACCGTCGCGCGGTAGCCGACGCCGAGGCGGTCGAGCCAGCGCGCCATCTCTATCGCGTCGCGCCCGGGGGTGCCGGCGGTGAGGAGCCGGGCGGTCAGCTCGCCGAGACCGCCGAGTCGCGGCGGTTCGGCGCCCGCGCCGCATTCGAGGACGAGGTGCAGCGACACTTCGGGCAGACCGCGCCGCTCCGCGTACTCGACCCGGAGGCCGTTGCGGAGCGTGTGCCGCTCGAAGCGCGGGAGATGGAGCGGGCGCGGGGCGGCCGGCGGCGGGCGCACGGCGCGGTCGGGGGTCGCGATCCGGGGCTCCGTCACGGCGTCCCCTCCGGCGCGTCCGTCTCCTCTTCGGGCACGACGTGGAGGACCGTGAGGCCGCGCGGATCGAGCACGGCGCGGGCCACGCGCTCCACGTCCGCGCGGGCGACGGCTCCGTAGCGCGCGAAGGCGTCGTTCACGTAGCCGGCGTCGCCCCTCAGCACGGCGGCGTGCGCGATCGCGTCCGCGCGGTCGCCGAAGCCGGCGCGCCCGTTCAGGAGCCCGCGCCGGGCCCGGTTGCGCGCTCCCTCCATCTCTTCCTCCTTCACGCCTCCGCGGAGCAGGTCATCGAGGACGTCCCTCACCTCGGTCTCGAGGTCGTCGGCGGCGATGCCGGGGCGGGCGGTCGCGACGACGAAGCACATCCCGGCGCTCTCGGTCGGCCAGGTGAAGGAGGTCACGTCCGCCGCCACCTGCTTTTCGTACACGAGCGTCTTCTCCAGGCGGGAACTGTTCCCGTCGGCGAGCAGGTAGTTGAGGATGACGACGGCCTCGAAATCGGGGTCCGCATAGCGCGGCGAATGATACATGAGGTACACGCGGGGCATCTGGACCCGGTCGCGGAGGCGCGTGCGCCGTTCGCCGCCGCGCGCGGGCGCGGGCACGTCCGGGCGCGGCGCCACGGGCCGCGCGGGAATCTCCCCGAACCAGGCCTCGACCCGCGCCGGCGCCGCAGCCGGATCGAAGTCGCCGACGAGCACGAGGGCCGCGTTGTTGGGTCCGTAGTGGAGGTCGAAGAACTCGTGCACATCCTCGAGCCGGGCCGCGTCGATGTCGGGCATGTAGCCGATCGTCGGATGGCGGTAGGGGTGTCCCTCGTCGTAGGCGCACGCGAGCAGGGTCTCGAACGCGAGGCCGTAGGGGCGGTTCTCGTACGACTGCCGCCGCTCGTTCTTCACCACCTCGCGCTGGTTGTCGAGCTTCTCGCGGGTGATCCCGGGCTTGAAGAATCCCATGCGGTCGGACTCCAGCCACAGGCCGAGATCCAGTTCGTTCGCGGGCAGCGTCTCGAAGTAGTTCGTGCGGTCGAACCACGTCGTCCCGTTGAGCGTGCCGCCCGCGTCCTGGACGAGTTTGAAGTGGTGCTCGCGCGGCACGTGCTCGGACCCCTGGAAGAGGAGATGCTCGAAGAGGTGCGCGAAGCCGGTTCGGCCGGCGCGCTCGTTCTTCGATCCCACGTGGTACATGACGTGAACGGCGACGAGGGGAGCGGACGCATCGGGCTGCAGGATGACCCTCAGCCCGTTGTCGAGCACGTGCTCGCGGACCTCGAACCTCATCGCGGCGGAAGACGCTGGAGTCAAGGGCCCTTCCCTTTCCGTGGCGCTGCTGTCGACGCTGCTCTCGGTGCTGCTCCTGGTGCTTCCGGCCGTGCCGTTCTCCGCGCCGCTCCCGGCACGGCGGCATGGGGAAAGGCGGAGGGAGATAAGCCGGGTTCTGTCACCGGCGGGCCAGGCCCGCGGCGAGGTCATCTATCTGGGACCTGCGGTTTCCCGAGGCCTCGTGCGGCCTACCCGGAACTCGAACGCGACGGGCCGCCGCTCGTTCCTGCTTGGCCTTGCTCCCGGCGGGGTTTGCCGTGCCGTCCCTGTCACCAGGAAACGCGGTGGGCCCTTACCCCACCCTTTCACCCTTGCCTGTGCGGCCGAAGCCGCCATCGGCGGTCTGCTCTCTGTGGCACTTTCCGTCGCCTTGCGACGCCCGGGCGTTACCCGGCGCCGTGCCCTGCGGAGCCCGGACTTTCCTCGAACGGCGTGCACGCACCCGTCCGCGACCTCTTCTCCCTCCGCCGCAGACAACCTAACCGATTGGCAACCCCTTGAGGAATTGTCTACTCTAAGGGTAGGAGGCGGAGTGTCCGGCGGAGCGGCTGCCGGGCCCGGAATCTTCCCGGAGAAGGAGTCGCGAACGCGCGTAAATCGTATGCTACCAGAGTCTACAACACCCCGCATGGCGATGGCCCTGTGGGCGCTGGGAATGACGGTCGCGGCGGTTTCCCCCGCGGCCTCCCAGGAAAACAGCCCCGGCGGCCTGTCGTCGTATTACGTCTACGTGGCGGCGGAATCGGAGGATCGCGTCGATCTCGTCCGGTTCGATGGCACCGGTGCGTCGGTGCTGGATTCCGTCTTCGTGGGACGCTTCCCGACGGAGATCGACGGGCCGCACGGCCTCGCGGTCGATCCGGGCGGGGAACGGTGGTACGTGACGCTCGCGCACGGGAATCCGTTCGGCTCGGTCGTCGCCTATTCCACGGAGACGAACCGTCCGCTCGGGAGCGCCGAACTGGGACTCTTCCCCGCCACCATGCAGGTGACGCCGGCGGGCCTGCTCTTCGCGGCGAACTTCAACCTGCACGGCGAACACGAGCCGAGTTCGGTGTCCGTCGTGGACGTCGGCGCGATGATCGAGGTCGCCCGGATTCCGACCTGCACGATGCCGCACGGCTCGCGGCTCACGGCGGACGGGGCGCGGCACTACTCCGTGTGCATGATGGATGAGCTGCTCGTGGAGGTCGACGCGCACCGGCTCGAGGTCACGCAGCGCTTCATCCTCTCCCCCGGCGAGGAGCGGGCGTGGCCGTACGACTGGCTTCCGACGCGGCCCGTGGGGGCGCCCGGCTGCAGCCCGACATGGGCGCATCCGGCCGTGGACGGACGCCATGTGTACGTCGCCTGCAACCGGAACGCGGAGGTGCTGGAGATCGACGTGCAGTCGTGGCGGGTGACGCGACGATTCGAGACGGGCGAGGGTCCGTACAATCTCGATGTCTCCCCGGACGGCGCCACCCTCGTCGTGACGTACAAGAGCGGGCAGGCGACCGGAGTCTGGGATCTGGCCAGCGGGACGGAGGTGGCCCGGATCCCGAACACGCGGACGCTGCCGCACGGGATCGCGATCTCTCCGGATTCGCGGTACGCCTTCGTGAGCGTGGAGGGCGTGGGCGGCGAGCCGGGCACGGTGGACGTGATCGACCTCCGCGAAGGGGTCCGGACGGCCAGCGTGGACGTGGGCAAGCAGGCGGGCGGCATCGCCTTCTGGAAGGTGGAGCCGCGGTGAGGCGCGGCGCGCTGGCCGTGCTCGCGGGCGTGCTCGCGGTCGGGTGCGGGGACGGGGGGAGCACGGAGGTCGGCTCTCCGCCGACGGCCCTGGTCCCCATCTCCACCGCCGTGGACACGATCGTGACCGGCGAGGCCACGGACCCGCCGATCGCGGTCCGGGTCGAGGATGCGCTCGGGAACGCGGTCGAGGGGGCGCCGGTCCGATTCGTCATCGTGCGCGGCGAGGGGGAGCTTTCGCCGGGAGTCGCCGTCGCGGGGCGGGACGGCGTCGCGGAGTCGGTCTACCGCGCGGGGCCGACGCCGGGCGAGGCGGAGATCCAGGTGGACATCCCGAGCGCCGCGAACGTCCCGCCGCTCCTCTTCCTCGTCCTCGCGGAGGCTGCCGACACGGTCCTGCTCAGCATCGTGGAGGGAGCCGGCCAGCAGGCGGAAGCGGGAAGCCAGTTGCCGCTCCCGTTCTCCATCCGGGCGGAGACGACGAGCGGCGCTCCGGCCGGGGGCGTCCGGCTCGGCTTCGACTGGACCCCGCCGGAGGAAGTCCCGGATGTGCCGGAAGGGGAGCAAGCGCCGGAGCTGCCGGAGGCGGGGGACACGCTGGCCGTGGCGGGACCGCCCGCGCCGCCGGCGCCGGAGGAGCCGCCGGAACGCGGGGGCGCCCTCACGCACGACATCGTGATGACGGACACGGACGGACGGGGCGCCGCCGTCTTCACGCTGGGCTCGCGGCCGGGCGACTACCGGATCCACGTCTTCGCCACGGGAGGCGTGTACTCGGACACCCTCTCCTTCTCGGCCACGGCTCTCGCCTCGCCGGGCGGGGCCGTCCGACTCGACTCGATCGGGAACGGAAGACTCGCCGCCGGTACGCGGGCGCTTCTCTACGGCAGCGGCTTCCGTCCGGTGCCGGGCGACAACCGGGTCCGGATCGAGGGCGCGGCGGCGACGGTGGTGAGCGCCACGGAGACGGAACTCACGGTCGAGGTGCCCGCCTTCGCCCGCACGTGCCTGCCCGAGCGGGAGGTCGGCGTGCGGGTGCTCGTGGGTTCCGACGCCAGCAACGGTCTGCTGCTGCCGATCGAACCGGCGAACACGCGCGTGGGCCTCGAGGTCGGCGAATCGATGACGCTGCGCGGGGCCGTCGAGGTCGAATGCGTCCAGTTCGCGCCGGGAGCCCCCACGGAAGCGGGCGAGGCGGGAGAACCGGGAGCGCCGGAGGACATCGAGCCGGAGACGCGGGAGTATCGAATCGTCATCGGCAATACGGGGCGCAACGCCTCGCGCGGACTTCCGCTCCGGCTCACGATGCGGACGCCCGCCGACATGTCGGGGGATGGCCCGGCGACCGCGGTGGACGGGGGGACGATCGACCCCCGGGTCGCGGAGGCCGCGCTCGCCGGCACGAGCAGGGACATCGGGATTCGCGCCCGCACCCTTGCGCGACTCGTCCAGGCCCGGATCTCGCCCCTCCGGCCCGATGGATCGACGGCGGTATCCGCGCCGGTCCCCGGCGACACGGTCGAGTACTTCTTCTCCGTCGGCCCGGAGTTGGCGGCGACCTGCGTCGACCCCGCGAGCACGGTGCGGGGAACGGTGCGGGCCGTGGGCGACGGCGTCGTCCTCGTGGAGGATCTCGCCGCACCCGCCGGAGGACCGACGGAGGAAGAGTGGCTCGCGCTCGCCCGGAACCTGGACGGGACGGTGCTGCCGGCCGTGACCTCCCATTTCGGTCCCCCCGAGGACATCGACCGGAACGGGCGCGTCGTCATCCTGTTCACGCCCGCCGTGAACCGGCTCGGCGATGGCGGAGCGGGCGTCGGCGGGTTCTCCCTCCCCCAGGACCTTGCCGCTTCGGGACGGGGCGACGGCGAGCTTTCGGACCCGGACGGCGGGATCTGCCCGGCGAGCAACGAGGCGGAGATCGTCTACAGCATGAGCGCGGACCCCGATGCGACGCTGGGACGCGCCATCTCCGCGGAGGATCTTCTGCGGGAGACGCCCGCCCTCGTGGCGCATGAGGTCCAGCACATCGTCAACGCCGGGAGACGGGTACCCACCTCTTCCGCGGGTTTCGGGGCCGCCGAGGAGGTCTGGCTGGATGAGGCGCTTTCGAGCCTGGCCGAGGAGGTGGCGGGGCTCGCCGCCCTCGGGCTCCCCGTGGGCGATCGCCTCACCTTCAATCGCGTGTCCGAGACGCCCGAGCAACTCGACACCTTCAACGCCTACATGCTGGGCAACTTCCGCAACCTCGGCCTGTACATGCTCGGACTCCCCGGAGCTCCCACCGTCTCGACGGACGACCTGGACGGTGTCGGCGGGTTGCAGATGCGGGGCTTCGGCTGGTTCCTCCTGCGGCGGCTCGCGGACCAGGCGGGGGGAGATGAGCGGGCCTTCTTCCGGTCCGTGGTCGGCGGGGGACAGAACTACGGGCGCGGGATCGCGAACCTGGAGCGGGTCACGGGAAGGGAGTGGGCAAACATTCTGGCGGACGTGTCGGTCGCGCTGGCGCTGGGCGCGGGGACGCTGGACGGCGGGACGGAGGATCCGACGGAGGAGGCCCTCGAAGCGGCGGAGGCGGAGCCGCAACTCGGCGCGGCAACGTGGGACGCCACGGATGTGTTCCGATCCTTGAACCAGGATACGGACACCCGATCGGGTCTTCCGACCGCGATCGCGCTCCGGACCGAGCCGCTGGGGTTTGAAACCCGGGTGCTGAGCCTCGACGTAGGGCCGTCGAGCATGCAGTACTTCTCACTCGCCTCGGCTCCCGGCGCGCCGGGCCTTTCGCTGTCGCTGGAAACGGCGGGAGGAACCCCGGCGGGTGAGACCGCGGAACCGCTAATCACGATCGTGAGGACCAAATGAGACGCCCGTCCGGCGTTCTTCCCTTTTTCTGTCTCTTTCTCTGCGGGCTCTCTCTCGGAGCGTCGAACCTGACGGCCCAGATGGCGCCCGCGGCACCGCTCGGCGACGATACCGGTCCGGAATTCTTCGGGCTCGCCGGCGTCATCCAGCCCCTCAACAACCTCACGGACAATACCGGCGCGTACGGCATCGTGATGCCGCCGGACGTGATGATGGGGGGCGAGGCGACCTGGTGGGCGTCCAGCGCGGTCGGGATCGGCGTCATGGGGCTCTATTCCCCGGCGACGCTCGAAGGCGTCGGCGGCGGACTCGGGCGGGGACTCGGAACGCTCGGCGAAATGGAGTACCTGGCAGGCACGGTGAACCTGACGTTCCGACTGCGGTCGCCAGGCTCGGCAGGGGCGCTCGAACCCTATTTCACGGTGGGCGGAGGGCTCCGGCAGTTGAAGTTCTACGGTGCCGAAGTGCCGAAACTCAGCGCGACGGACCCGATGGCGACGGCCGCGATCGGGGTCCGGGTACATCTCATGTCATCGCTCTGGTTCCGGGGCGAGCTGCGGGACATGGCGTCCTACTACATCTCCGCCGCGACGGACGCGTCAAAGCTCCAGAACGACATCGGCGTCACGATCGGCTTCGGCATCCGCTACCGATAGCAGCCCGCTAGCGACCGGGGGACGGGACGCGCACTTCCAGCGTCCCCGGCGCGATCGAAACGGATGTCTCCTCGCCGCCCGGCCACACGACACGGAGCGTCGCGGGCGCGCGTGCCGTACCCGCGGCGCCGGCCACGCCGAGCGTCTGGGTCGCTTCATGGCGGGCGAGGTAACCCTCCCCCGACCGGACCTCCCGCGCCGGGCCGAGCGCTCCGTCCGCGTATTCGAGCCTGAGGCGGGCGCCGATGGCCCGGGGGTTCGCGGGCGGGCCCTCGAGCGTGACCCTGAGACCGGGCGCCGCGCCGACGTTGCGGTAGAGCCGGGTCTCGCCGCCGTTGACGCCGAAGGCGAGGTCGACGCGCCCATCGCGATCGTGGTCCGCGAGCGCGACGGCCCGGGCGGCCCCGTAGACGGCGATCCCGGAGCGGGAGCCTCGCACGGGCTCGAAGCCCCCCTCGCCGTCGCCTCTCAGCCAGAGCCCGCGCCCCGCGTCGTAGCGCGGCGTCCCCGGCCGGCCGGCGTAGAAGTTCTGCGCGAGGACGAGATCTTCGTGACCGTCCCCGTCGAGGTCGGCGGCGGCGACGCCGAACGCGGGCGCGCGCTGGGCCGCCGCGGGCAGCGGGGCGCTCTCGAAGCCGGAAGGGCGATTGAGCCACACCGTGTGGCGCAGTTCGTTCGCGTCCAGCCGACGCTCGGGGTCCAGGCCGCCGATGAGGTCGGGCAGGGGCGTGCTCGCGAACCGTTCGTACGTCACGCGGAGGAGCGTTGAGAGTCCGCCGGGGACGGCGAGCGCGTCCCTGCCCCGGATCGGGCGCCACGTGCCGGATTCCATCCGGGCCTCGACGAGATCGACGATGCCGTCGCGATTCATGTCGCCGTAGATGAGCGAGTAGGCGGGCGGGACGTCGAGATTAGCGCCCCAACCGGTCGCGACGAGGTCGGGCCGGCCGTCCTCATCGAAGTCCGCGGCGGCGAGGCCGTTCCAGCGCCCCGTGAGACGCGTGAGCCCCAGCGCGTCGCTCACATCGGTGAAACGGCCCCCGTCGTTCCGGAAGAGGCGGACGCTGCCCCAATCCAGGGCAAGCGCGAGGTCGGGGTCGCCATCGAGGTCGTAGTCCGTGAAGAGGGCGGCGGAGACGAGTCCGAGGCGCGCGAAGGGGAGGGGGCGCTCCGCATCGGCGCGCAGGCCGTCGCCGTCGTGGATCAGCAGGCGGGAGTCGACCGCGACGGGGTAGGCGCCGGGGGCGACGCGTCCGCCCACGAAGACGTCGAGGTCGCCGTCGCCGTCGATGTCGGCCTGGGCGAGGGGACCGGTCGCGGCGGGGAGCTGCCCGGGCGGGGCGCCGCGAGCTTCGATGAGCGGGGGCGCCGGCGCGGACGCGCCGAGCGGAGCCGCGATGACCGCGGGAACGGCCGCGGCCTCCGCGGGCGTGCCCGCCTCGTACGCGCTCGTGCCGATGAGCAGCGCGGCGCGACCGTCGGCCGCGCGATGCGGCAGCACGGCGGTCGCGTCCCACGCCAGGGCGGGCGCGAGGGCCCGCGGGGCGGCGAAACCGTCGCCCTCGTTCCGGATCACGACCGGGCTGCCCCCCCGGCCGCTCCCCACCACGAGGTCCGCGTCGCCATCGTCCTCCACATCGATCCACGACACGCCCGGACCGGGGCGATCGAGCGAATGGGGCAGGAGCGGCTGCCGGAGCCGGTCGTCGAAGGGCGATTCGACGTGCCGGTGCCCGAGCCGACCCGAGACGTCGACGAAATGGGCGGCCCCGGCCGCGTCGCCGCGTTCGGGCGCCGGGTCGGGACCGGCCGCCTCGGCGGTGGCGGCGTCGATGACGTATTCCCGGTTCGCGACGATCCCCTCCAGCCGCGTGCGCCGTCCGTCCGGCCACTCGACGATGAGCGTCATCTCTCCGTCGGCAGGCGCGGCAAGGCTGGCAACGGGCTCGGGGGAGGAGAGGTAGGCGCCACCCGCCGTGATCTCGCGCACCTGGGGGGCCGGCGCGTCGGGGGCGCCGGGCGCGTCGGCGGCGCCGGGCGCGGGGGCCTCGAGGCGGATTCGGGCCCCGATCCCGCGCGTGTTCGGGCCCGGACTCCTGAGCCGCACGAGGATGCGGGGGGCCGCGGCGTCGTTTCGGTACAGGAGCGGAGGCGCCCCGAGGCGGGTCACGACGACATCGAGGTCCCCGTCGTTGTCGAAATCGCCCGTGGCGAGGCCGTGCGAGATGTCCGGCTCGCCTCCCCAGCGCCAGCCTTCGCTCACGTCGGTGAAGCCGCCCGGCCCGCCGCGGAAGGCGACGTTCGGCTGCGCGAGCGGCGGGAACATGCGCAGCGCCTGGTCCGCCGGCAGCCCGGGGATCGCCGCCACGCGGGCGTTCGCATCGCCGTCCAGCTGGTCCCACGCGTGTCCCGTCGTGACGAGGACGTCGTTCCAGCCGTCCAGGTCCGCGTCCATGATGAGCGCGCCCCACGTCCAGTCGGAGGCGGCGAGCCCGAGTTCCCACGCCGCCTCGGCGAACGTCCCGTCCCCCCGGTTGAGCTGGACGGCGTTGCGGTTCACCTGGATTCTCGTGTCCGTGACGCCGGGCCGCTCGGGCGCGGCCTCGTAGCTCGGGGTCTGGACGAGGCGCTCCGCCGCGTCCCGGGCGAGCATGTCGGTGGTGAGGAGGTCGAGGTCTCCGTCGCGGTCGAGATCTCCGACGTCGACGGCCATCGAAGAGAGGCTGGTCGTGCGGACGGCCGCATTCGAGGCGGGCGCGAACGTCCCGTCGCCGCGGTTGATCCAGATGCCGTCCTCGCTGTTGAAGTCGTTCGCCACGTAGAGATCCGGGTCGCCATCCTCGTCCCAGTCGCTGAACCTCGCCGCGAGTCCCCAGTCGCGAGCCGGCGCCGAGACGTTCCCGCGGGAACGCGTCAGAGGCGCTTCCGGAGCCGCGGGCACGAAGCGGCCGTCCCCGAGTCCGATGTAATACTCGTCCGCCTCTCCAAGCTCGAAGCGGCGCACGAAGCGGCCATCGAACTCCACGCGGTAGTGCTCGTCGTAGAGTTCCAGCAGTTCCGGCGGGATGACGAGATTCCCGTCCTCGCCGCGCTGGAGGTGGTTGATGTCGAGGACGTCCGGCGGGTAGAGGTCGTCGACCTGCCGCGTCTTGTAGTTGGCGATGTAGAGGTCGAGATCGCCGTCGCCATCGGTGTCGGCCAGCGTGGAGGTCGTGCTCCCCCACGCCCCGGCGAGACCCGCGTCCCCGAGTTCCTCGAAGCCCCCGACGCCGTCCCCGAGGAAGACCCGGTTCCGGCCCCCGTGGACCGCGATCACGAGATCGAGGTCATCGTCCCCATCGAGGTCGGCGAGCGCGGCGCCTCTCGCGAGCACGTCCTCGAGCGCGAGGGCGGGCGGCGTGATCTCCTCGAAGCGCCAGCCGCCGAGGTTGCGGTAGAGCGCGCTCGCGCGCCCGAAGCCGGGGAGGAAGAGGTCCGCCAGGCCGTCCCCGTCGACATCCCCGATCGCGACGCCCTGCCCTTCCGCGAGCACCCGGTTGCGAAGGCGCGTCTCCTCGTCCACGTCGTACACGAAGGACACGCCGAGGTCGGCGCCATCGAGCGGCCGGAAGCCCCCCGAGCCCCGCGGCCGCAACTCCCGCCACCGGTATCCGTCCCCCTCGACCCAGGGTCCGGGCTCCGCCGTCCCGCACGCGGTCGGGGCGAGGACGGCCGTGGCGAGGATGGCCGGAGCGAATCGACGGCGCACGGAACCCGGTCTCACCGGCCGGCGGGGGTTTCGCTCAGCCACCCTCCCCGTCGGGCGATGCGCCGTCGGGCGACTCCCCGTTGGCCGATGCCCCGCCGCCGCCGCCGATCACGCGCTCGAACAACTCGTAGATGCGCCGGTATTCGTCGGTCCACGACGACGGCTCCACGAAACCGTGGTTCTCCACCGGGTACACGGCCATCTCCCAGTTCTCCTTCCCCAGTTCTATGAGGCGCTGGGCGAGGCGCACGACATCGGAGAAGTGCACGTTCGTGTCGTACATCCCGTGTGCGATGAGGAGGTGTCCCTCGAACCCCTCGGCGAAGTAGATGGGGGAGGACTGGCGGTACGCTTCCTCGTCCTCGTGGGGGAGGTTGAGGATGCGGCTCGTGTACCAGTGGTTGTAGTGCGCCCAGTCGGTCACGGCGCGGAGCGCGCCGCCCGCCGCGAAGGACTCCGGCGCGGTGAAGAGCGCCATCAGCGTGATGAAGCCGCCGTAGGATCCGCCGTAGATCCCCATCCGGTCGGGGTCGACGCCCTCCTCGCGGACGAGGTACGCGGCGCCGTCCACCTGGTCGGAGAGGTCCCAGCCGCCCATGTGCCGGTAGATCGCCGTGCGCCAGTCGCGCCCGTATCCGGCGGAGCCGCGGTAGTCGATGTCGAGCACGGTGTATCCCCGGGCCGCCAGGAAGTGGTGGAACATGTATTCGCGGTAGTAGTTCGACCACCAGTTGTGGACGTTGTGCAGGTATCCCGCCCCGTGGACGAAGATGACGCCGGCTCCGTTGGGTTCGACCCCGAAGTCGGCGGGCCGGTAGATGCGGGCGGGCACGGGCACCCCGTCACGGGCCTCGAAGTGCACGATCTCGGGCGTGAGCCAGGGGAAGCCGAGCCACGTCTCGGTAGGGGAGGTCGTGACCTGCGCCAGCGCGGCGCCCGGCGCGGCGTCGGCAAGGTAGAGTTCGGGCGGCCGGCTCGCGCGCGAATGGAGGACGGCGAAGCGGCGCCCGTCGGGCGACGGCGTGACGGTGTAGGAGCCCTCTCCCTCGAGGAGCTGAACCCGGTCGGAGCCGTCGAACTCCATGCGCCACGGGTGCTGGTCGAAGGGTGACAGCTCGCTCGTCTGCAGCAGGAACGAATCCCACCCGTCGGGGATCGTCACGCCGAGGACCTCCCACTCGCCGGCCGTGAGCGCCTCGCGGTTCCCGCCGTCGGCGTCGATCGCGTAGAGGTGGGAGTAGCCGGTCTCCTCGCTCACGTACCAGGCGCGGGGCATCTCGCCCGACGCGTCCGCCGGGAGCCAGCCGATGCAGCCCGCGCCCTGGAAGCCGAAGCAGGGGCCGCCGACCCACGCCTCGTCGTAGTGGGTGTCCAGCATCGTGAGGGTGCCGGTCGCCGCCTCCCAGGCATAGAGGCGCCACGTCTTGTAGTCGTAATCCACCGCGAACACGAGTCCGTGGGAGCCGGTGTCGTTCCAGCCCGCGAAGCTCGCGACGGCGAGGCGGTCGTCGTCCGTCGGGCCGCCCTCCGCGTCGCCCGCGTCATCGGCATCGTCCGCGCCGGCCATGTCGCCGGTCTCCTCTCCGGACTCCGCATCCGAGCCGTCGCCCGTGAGGTCGAGCCAGGTCGCTTCGCCCGTCCCGGTGTCGACGATGGCGAGGCGCGAGACGCCCTGCTCGTCCCCGACCTTGGCCCGCATCTCCGTGTTCTCGGTGTAGCCGGATTGCGTGACCCAGCGGGGGATGTCGGTGCTCCGGCCGTCGCCGCCGAAGCCGCCGCGCGTGACGGTGACCGCGACGCGCCCTCCGGTCGGGTCGGCGGAGAAGGACTGCGCGCGTTCCCCCTGTGCGAGGTGCAGCGTCTCGCGTTGCCCGGCCTCGCGGAGTTCGCGCCGCTCCTCGGCGCGCTCCTCCCGGATGTCCTGCACGCGGATGTGCTCGAACAGTTCTCGCTGCTGCGCTTCGAGGAAGGCCTTGTGCCCCTCGGCCTCCGGGTCCTCGGGCTGGTCCGGACCGCCGACCGATGTGAGTTGCCGGATCTCGCCGTCGTCGACGTCGAAGGCGAACAGGTTGTTCCCGCGGCGGAAGAAGATGGAGGCGCCGTCACCGGAGAAGACGGGACCCGCCTCGAAGTCCTCCGTGTGGGTCAGCCGGCGCGTCGCGGCCCCGTCCCGTTCGATGAGATAGAGGTCTCCATCGGAGGAGGTCACGCGCCACCGGCCATCCGGGGAGACATCGCCGGACGCCAGGATGGGACCGAGGCGAAGCTCTTCCTCATCGTCGACCCGTTCGGGCGTGCCGCCGGTCGAACGGACGCGGTAGAGGGCGCGCGGCTCGTGCCATTCGGCGCCGCCCGGGAGCCAGCGGAAGTAGATCCATTCGCCGTCGTCGGACCAACTGACGCCGACGGGCGCCTGCCCCACGTGCTCGGAGCCCCGCATGATGGACTCGAGCGTGAGGGGGAAGGCGTTGTCGCGCGCGGGGACGGGCTCGAAGCGGGCCAGGCTCTGCGCCTGGAGCGGCGGGGCCGCGGCGGCCCAGGCGGCTGCGGTCGCGGCGACGGAGACCGCGGCGGCGGCAATCCACGCGCTTCGGGGCCCCGCGGGCCGCAGCGCAGTACGCCGGAGCCCGGCGTGCCGGAATCTCGGGGAAGACTTCACGGGGCACCTCCTCCGTTCCCGGAGGGCAGATACTGCCCCGGGATCGGCAGGTCGGACCGCTCGGCGGCCCAGTAGATCGTGACGACGTACCAGCGGTCGCCGTCGTGCATGAGCTGGATCGAGTTGATGCCGCGGGCGAACGGCTCGGGGTCGTCCGCGTTCCGCTTCGAGTCGTAGGTCGAGAACGCGTGCACCACCGGGCCGAAGCGCTCCTCCGTGCGGGCGATCTCCCGCTCGAAGAACCCGTTCTGCTCGAGGAAGCCGCCCGCCTGTTCCGCGTATTCTCCGGGACTCCACACGTTGTAGCCGTGCTCCCCCTGCGGAGACCGGCCCGTGGGAATGAGGCGGGCCTCCGGGATGAACAGGGAGCGGAAGCGGTCCCAGTCGCGCGCCTGCCCGGCGGGGCCCGAGATCACGTCGTAGAGTGCGGTCAGGATGCTGTCGACCGACTCCACGTCGGGGGGATCGGCGTCGGGCCAGCTTTCCGCCATGGCCACGTTCGGTCGGCCCTGGGCGAGCGTGGGGGTGGGCATCGCGAGCGCCAGGGGTCCGGCGGCCAGCGCGCCAAGGAGGAAGAGTGTGCGCAGTCGTCGCATCGTTCCGCTCCGGTTCTGGTGGAAGGCGTCCCCGAATCTAGCCCGGACCGGACGCCGGGTGCGACCCGGAGGCGACGACGCGGACCGTCGGGGCGGCGGCGTTCGGTTGCATCGGACGCGGGCTGCGTCTACCGTTTTCGGCTCGCGGCGCCCGCGCCCGTAGCTCAATTGGATAGAGCGTCTGACTTCGGATCAGAAGGCTGGGGGTTCGAGTCCTCCCGGGCGCATGATCCGTCGTCCGATGTCCCCGAGAACGCCGAGATTCGACGAACCTCACCGACATGAAGCCGAATCCCAAAACGCCCCGGGGCCGGACGGCGACCCCTCCGCAGGCGGCCCAATGCCCGGTCGATCACCGGGCCGCCGAGCGCGCCGCGCGCGCGCTGCCGGGTCCCGTGCGACGAGCCGTCTTCCTGGGGGTCGGGACGCTGAGCGTGACTGCGGGCATCATCGGCATCGTCGTGCCGCTATGGCCCACGACGTGCTTCCTCCTGCTCGCCGCCTGGTGCTACGCGCGCAGTTCCCCCCGCGCGGAGCGCTGGCTGCTCGAGAACCGCGTGTTCGGACGCTACCTCACCGCGTACCGCGAGCGCGGCGTGATCTCCACTCGGGTGCGGCGGGGCGCGACGATCTTCCTGTGGAGCGCGATCCTCGTCTCGGCCGTGCTCGCCGCCGGTCACCTCTGGATCGTGGCCCTCCTCCTCCTCGTCGCCGCGCTGGTCACCGCCCACCTCTACTCCCTCCCCGGAGAAGGCTGAGTTAGGCGAACGAGCACCTTGGCGATGAGAAACACTACGTTGACGGGCGCGTGACCGCGCGTTCGTGCACGACGTGCAGGGACGGCGGGGTGATGATCCGGCATGTGGGGCCAACTGCCCGGCCGAGTCGCCGGTCGAGCGTAAGCAGCGGGCAGGAGAGGGCCTCCGCCAGCGCCACGTACCAGCCGTCGTAGATCGTGAGGTTGTGGCGCAGCTCCCATGCGCGAGCGGCCACGGGTTCGAACGGGAACAACTCGATATCGAGCTTGAACAGCTCACGCTGGGCGACATCGGCTTCACGGCTCGGGAGTCGCTCGGCAAGCTCCAGCCGGCGAATGACGTTGGCGGCTTCGGCGAGGGCGATCTGCGGACCGGCCAGCGCACGGCCCTCGCGAGCCGCTTCCGCCATGGCCGCCTCGGACCACGTCCCGTCCGGCCCGACGTGGGCTACCGCCGCCGCAAGGACCGAGGCATCAACGACGACCGTCACTTCCGGTCGGCGTCCCGCGCCTCCAGGATGCTCTCGGTGGTCACCCGATTCTCCGACATCCGCTTGCGGGCGCGGACGTCCGCCAGCCACTCATGAACCGTGGGCTTCGCCACCAGGCGCTTCAGTTCGCCGCGCAGATACTGCTGCATCGACTGGCCGCGAGAGGCGGCGCGAACTTTCAGCCGGTCACGCACTTCCTCGGGGATATCTCGAATAGTAATTTGAACACTCATGACAGCATTTTGACATAAGCGACATCGTTTCGCAAGCAAGCGCGTTCCCGCGGGAACGTCCGGCGGCGCGTTACGAGGCGCTTTCGGCGCCCAGGGCCGAGATCAGGTCGGAGCGGGTGAGGATGGAGAGGGTGCCGTCTTCTCCCCGCACCAGCACGGCGGGCTGGTCTCCGCTCAACTCGTTCGCGAAGGCATGCACGGGGCTCGCGGCTTCCACCACCGGGAAGGGCGGACCCATGAGGTCGCCCACGAGGCGTCCCCGCGCGTCGGGGTCTCCCATGAGGAAGCGCAGGATGTTCTGCTCGATGAGGCTCCCGACGACTTCCCCTCCCTCCATCACGGGAAGCTGTGAAATCTCGTGCTCCCGCATCGACGCGATCGCGTCGTCAAGCGACATGTCGGCCGGGGCCGATACAAGCGGCCTTTCGGTCGAGCGGCGGGCGACGAGCGCGCCCGCGGTGAGGGTCTCGCCTTCGTCCAGAAAGCCGTGCTCCTGCATCCAGACGTCGTTGTACACCTTGCCGAGCGCCCGGTAGCCGCCGTCGGGCATGATCACGACGAGCACGTCGTCGTCCGAGAGCGTCTCCCGGTTCGCCTCCATCCACTGGAGCGTGCCGGCCATCGCCATGCCGCACGACCCGCCGAGGAACATCCCCTCCTCGCGCGCGAGACGGCGGGTCATGAGCATCGACTCCCTGTCCGTGACGCGCACGTAGTCGTCCACGATGTCGAAGTTCATGTTGCCCGCGAGGATGTCCTCCCCGACCCCCTCGGTCACGTACGGGTAGATCTCGTCCTCGTCGAACTCGCCGGTGTGGAAGTATTTCCAGTAGACGGAGCCGAAGGGATCCACGCCGATGATCCGCACGCCGGGGTTCCGTTCCTTGAGGTAGGCGGCGGAACCCGAAATCGTGCCGCCCGTCCCGGAGCCCACGAAGAGGTGCGTGATCCTCCCCTCCGTCCCCTCCCACAGTTCCGGTCCCGTCGTCCGCAGGTGGGCCGCCGTGTTGGCGGGGTTGTCGTACTGGTTCATGTAGAAGGAGTTGGGCGTCTCCTCCGCGAGCCGGCGCGAGACCTGGTAGTAGGAGCGCGGGTCCTCGGGGTCCACCGCCGTGGGGCAGACGATGACCTCCGCTCCCAGCGCCCGCAGGATCGCGATCTTCTCGGGGCTCTGCTTGTCCGTGGTCGCGAAGATGCACTTGTACCCGCGCGCGATCGCGGCCAGCGCGAGGCCGACGCCGGTGTTGCCGCTCGTGCCCTCGACGATCGTGCCGCCGGGCGCGATCTCGCCCCGCGCCTCCGCATCCTCGAGCATCGAGATCCCGATCCGGTCCTTGACGGAGCCGCCGGGGTTGAAGTATTCGAGCTTCGCGAGGACGGTGCCGGGGAGGTGCGCGGCGAGGCGGTTCACGCGGACGAGCGGCGTGCCGCCGATCGTGCCCAGGATATTCTCATGCCACATGGATGCTACCCGGTCAGGTTGAGGAGCCGGCTGTACTTGACCACGAGTTGGCGCTGCTTCGGTCCCGCCATGATTCCCGTGCGCTCGAGCGAGCCGGTGTGATTCGTGTCGTTCCACACGATATACAACCCCGTGCCGGCCGTATCGAGCCACGCGAGGCGGACGTTGGTCCCGATGTCCTTCGTGTCGTCGTTGTACTGGACGTTCGTCTGCAGGTACAGGCGGGGCGTGAACGAGTAGGACGCGTTGAATCGCACGACAGCTGTCCTGAAGCTGCCCTCGTCGAGGCGGACGTCGAAGTAGTTCGTGATCAGGCTCGCGCTGAACGTGTCGCCGTAGCGATAGGCGAGCGTCGCGTTCGGGCCGAAGCGGGTCCCGCTGTAGAACCCTCCGAGGTCCCAGCCGACCGACAGCGAGAGGGGGGCGCCGCGATTCGTGTTCGCCCGGAACTCCCAGTCGACGTTGTGATACGTGCCCGCCGGGATGACGATGTCCTCCCGGATCGCGAACGGTTCCTCGAGCCCCTCCCCCGTGAAGTTGAAGCCGGGGAGCTGGAAGAACGCGCCGTTCTCGAACTGGAAGTGGTTGTCGAAGTGCACGAGATACGACTCGTTGAAGCCGCCCAGCGTCCACCAGCTGTTCCCGGAGATGTGGGGCCGGAATTCGCGGAACCAGGACACGCTCTCCGTGCGAAAATGACGGAGGAAGCGCCAGTTCACCTGACGGTATCCGCGCCGGTTGACGAAGCCGACTTCGGGGTTGAAGGCGTCGCCGATCTGGCGGTACCCGGACGTGACCTGCCAGTCGCGCGTCACGTACCGCATGCCGCCCGCGAAGCCGTATTCGCCGTCGTTGAACCCCGATCCCGGCGCGGCTTCCCCGGCGGCGGCCGGCGTGGCGGTGAGGCTCGCCCAGCCGTCGAACGTCAGCGCCTCGCCGATGCCGAGCCGGCCATCGATCCCGTACGTGAGATTGTGGTCGTCCGCGTCGGCGGTGTTGAGGCGCGACACGAAGATGGCGCCGAGCTGCGACCGGTTGCCGAACTCCCGGTACGCGCGCAGCACGCCGAAGTTGTTCCCGGGTGCGATCCGCTCGCTCTCGCCGGTTTCGTCGTCGAAGGCGAAGGCCTCGTCGGTCTGGATGTTGAGCATGCCGACCTGGAAGGCGCCGACCTTCCCCGTCAGCCGGGCCCCCGCCCGGATCGGCACTTCCCGTCCGCCCTGGAGCCCGATGCGGCGGCTGAAAAAGAGTTCGGCCGAACGGTTCGCCCCGACGGCGAAGGTCCCCGCATTCTCGAGGAAGAAGGCGCGCTTCTCGGGGAAGAAGAGGCTGAAGCGCGTGAGATTCACCTGCTGGTCGTCCACCTCCGCCTGCGCGAAGTCGGTGTTCACGGTGAGATCCAGCGTCAGGCTCTGATTGAGGCCGATCTTCGCGTCGCCCCCGATCTGCTGCCCGAACTCCGTCTCCGGCGACGGCACGCGGTAATCCCTGAAGCCGTCCATGAGCGCGTACGGGCTGATGGATACCGTCCGCCGGGCGGGGGCCTCCAGGGCGAGAGTCCCGGCGAGCGAGACCCGGTACACGCCGAACTGCCTGGGCAGGGGGGCCCACATCGACTGCTCGCTGTTGCGCCGGATCTTCCGCTCGAGGTTCAGGCCCCAGTCCTGGGCGCCCCCGGCTCCGTAGCGGAGGGTCGAGAAGGGGATCCGCATCTCCGCGTACCAGCCGCGTTCGTCCCGGGTCGTGGCGACCTCCCACGAGGCATCCCAGTTGAGGTTGAAGCCGCCCGCCGAACCGCGCTGCTGGCGCCCCCCGCCCCGGCCTCCGCCCACCCCCTCCCCGGTGACCTGGCCGTCGTACTCGATCCCCGCCGGCGTGGTGCCGAAGACGAGGGCGTTCTGCCGGTCCAGGTAGGTGTCGAGCACGACGACGAAGGCGTCGGAGTCGTCGAGCGAGGCGTCGCGCAGCGTCTGGCCCGTGACGATGCCGGACGGATCCTCATCGAAGAGCCAGGCGCCGATGTACAGGGCCGCGCCGTCGTAGCCGATCCGGACCTCCGTCGCCTGCGACACCGGCTGACCCTCGGTGGGTTCGCGCTGGGTGAAGCCCTCGAGCGGATCGAGGCCGGACCAGACCTCGTCGTCGAGCCGCCCGTCGATGAGCGGAGGCGCCGCGAGCTCGGACGCCTGCGCCCGGGGCGCCTGCTGGCCGTGGAGCCGGGCCGGGGCCACGAGTGCGGCCAGCGCCGGGATGGCGACGAGGCCGCACATGGTGCGCACGCGGGTCCTGTTCCCTCTCACGTGACGATCGGCCGAGAAGACAGGGCCGTGCCGCGGATGGCGGCGATCCCGGCAGGGCCCACGCGGCAGCAGCCGCCGATGCCGTCGGCGCCCTCCCGCCGCCACTCGGTGGCGCTCCGGGTCCAGTCCAGCGGGGTCGCGGGGCCTGTCCAGCGCTTCGCCTCCGCGTCCCATTCCTCTCCCGAGTTGGGGTAGACGAGGATCGGTTTTCCGGTCGCCCGCCGCGCCGTGCGGATGAGCGGCGCGACGAGGCGCGGATCGACGCAGTTCACGCCGACGGCGACGACATGGGGTTCGGCCTCGCACAGGGCGACGGCGGTCTCGAACGGCGTGCCGTCGGCGAGGTGCGCGCCGTCGCGGCACTGAAAGCTGACCCACGTCGGACGGTGTGAGACGGCGGCCAGCCGGCAGTAGGCCTGCGTTTCCTCGAGCGAGGGAGTCGTTTCGCACGCGAGGACATCGGCCGGGCTCTCGGCGAGGACCTCCCAGCGCCGGGCGTGAAAGTCGTACAGTTCGGCCGCGGAGAGCCCGTAGTCGCCCCGGTACTCGGAGCCGTCGGCGAGGAAGGCGCCGTACGGGCCGACACTGGCGGCGACGAGGGGTCGCAGGCGGTCGGCCGGCTCCGTGGCGGCGGCGGCGCGGGCGGCCACGAACTCGTCGCGCGCGGAGACGGCGGTTTCGACGGCCTGCCCCAGAAGACGTGCCGTGTCGGCTGTGCCGAGACCCCGGGCCGCGAAGCCCTCGAAGGTCGCCTGATAGGTCGCGGTGGCGATGCAGTCGGCGCCGGCGTCGAGGAAGCGGCGGTGCGCGGTGCGGATCGCCTCTGGATCGTCGATGAGGGCGCGGGCGGACCACAGAGGGTCGCCGAGATCGCAGCCCAGCGCCTCGAGTTCCGTCGCCAGACCGCCATCGAGAACCAGAACGCCCTCGCGCTCGATGAAGTCGCGGATGGGGTCGGTCAAAGCTGATCCCGGCGCAGCAGGATGGTGAAACCCTCGAACACGAACTCGACCCCGCCGCCCGGTATCGGGTTCCCGATGGCAATGCCTTCGAACATGGCGTCCAGGGCATCGTTCAGTTCGAGCAGCCGGGAGGGCTGCGCGACCGGCGTGTTGTGGGCCGTGAACAGCGTCGTCAGCTCGGGAGCGAGTTCGGCGAGTCGCGCCATCGAGGCCCGGTACGCCTCCAGATCCGTCTCGGGCGCGAAGAGCCAGATCGGACCCTCGTAGAACGAGTCCCCGGTCCAGAGGAACCCGGCTTCGCGGTCGAGGAGGGCGACCGCGTCGGGCGTGTGGCCGGGGACGGCGAGGACTTCGAGCGTGCGGGCGCCGAGGTCGATCCGGTGTCCGTCTTCGATGAAGGCGACAATCTGGAAGGCGGGCGTGTGGTAGTCGTCCTCCGTGATCCCGGCGGGCAGGGCCCGGCAGAGCGCGTCCGCGGCCACCTCTCCCCGCACCTCGGCGTTCGCGCGGCCGCGGGCGCGGGCGCGGGTGAACTCCGTGTCCATGGCGAGCACCCGCTCGAACTCGGCGTTGCCCCCGACGTGGTCCATGTGCGTGTGCGAGTTGAGGACGGTCACGGGCAGCGCCGTAAGTTCGTCCACGACGGACCGGATGCGGCCGATTCCCATGCCCGTGTCGAACAGGAGGGCGCCCTCCCCGCCCAGGATCAGGTAGGAAATGACCTCCTGGAACTGGAACGGCTCGTAGATCGCGTACACGGCCGGCGCGACGCGATAGACCTCGAACCAGTCATCGGTGACTTCGACGCGCTCCAGGCCGGCGTACTGCGCGCGGGGCACGCTCGAGCAGAACCCGGCCGTCGCGGCGCGCGACTCCGGGGCGGACTCGTCGCCGGGCGTACAGGCGAGCGCCCCCCCGGCCAGCGCGCCCGCGGCCGCCAGCCGGAGGATCGCTGCCCCAACGGCGCCCGCGCCCCGGAGCAAACGCCGCTAGTCCTGGTCGGTCGTGATGACGCGGCCGACCCTCGCCTGGAGCATCCGGTTGAACTCGGCGAGTTCATCGGCGAGCACCGCCTCCAGCCGGACCTGCACCTCGTCGATCTGGTCGCTCAGGATCTGCGCCACCTCGGCGTGCTGGTCGGTGGGCGGGAAGTCCGCCGTCCCCACCGTGCGCTGGAGGTAGGACAGGCGGCCGCCGATCATCGAGGGCCAGCGGACCCCGTCGGCGCCCGTGTCCTTGAGCTGCACGAGTTCGCTCTCCACCTCGATGAGCGACTCGTCGAGCGCCTCTCCCGCCTCGAGCACGTCCTCGGCGTCGCCGGCTTCCTCGAGAACCGGGCGCAGGTCGTAGATCTGGCGCCGCAGGAGTTCGATCTGGTTGACGAGGTCGGCGAGCCGGTTCCGGTCATCGACGATGTCGTCGAGCAGCGCCTTCTGGGCCAGGATATCCTCCATCGACCCTTCGGAGCCGGGGTCGCGCAGGACGGTCAGTTCCTCGGACCCCACGTCCTCCCCGTCCACGACCAGCGTCACCGTGTAGGTTCCCGGCGGCTGCCGGGGCCCGCCGCCGAAACCGAAGAAGCCGCCGCCGACCTGCCGGGACACCTCGGGCATCGGCATCCAGTCCGCGAACTGCGGCTTCGTGCGGTACTGGATCGGCTTCGCATCCGGCCCCCGGAAGTTCCACCACACGCGGTTGAAGCCGTCGTGCGTCGACCCGTCGAGCGTGGCGAGCGTCTCGCCCTCCGCGTTCTCGACGCGGATCTTCACCTCGCGCCCCTCTCCATCCGCGAGCCAGTAGTTGATCGACGCCCCGTTGGGCGGGTTCTCGCCCACGGACCAGTCTTCGTACATCACCTGCGGTTCGGAGATGTCGTTGAAGCGGTACGCGTCGCGCGGCGCGAACAGGTGCGCGTCGGAAGCCGCGATCTCGGGCGTGAGCTGCTGCACGGGGCTCAGGTCGTCGAGGATCCAGTAGCCGCGGCCGTACGTGCCCGCCACGAAATCGTTGAAGTGCTCCTGGATGATAAGCCCGTAGTACGGCGACGGCGGGAGGTTCGGCATGAAGAGCTGCCAGCTCTCCCCGTCGTCGTAGCTGATGTAGACGTTCGTCTCGGTGCCGAGGTAGAGGAGGCCCGGCCGCACCGGGTCCTCGAGCAGGTAGCGGGTGTAGTCGACCGGGTAGTTGTCGACCCCGTTCGTGATCTGCGTCCACGTCTCACCGAAGTCGTCCGTCCTGTAGGCGCGCGCGTCGAAGTCGCCGACCTGGTGGTGCTCGATCGTGATGTAGGCCTTCGCGACGTCGAAGCGGGAGGCGTCGATGCTCCGCACGATGCCGTCGGGAGGCAGATTCGGGATGTTCTCCGTGACGTTCGTCCACGTCGCGCCGTCGTCCCGGCTCACCTGCACGAGGCCGTCGTTCGTACCCGCCCAAAAGACGCCCTGCTCGATGGGCGACTCGTCGAAGGCGTAGATCACGCAGCAGAACTCGACCCCGATGTTGTCGGGCGTGAGCCCGCCGGAGATCGTCATCTTCGAGCGGTCGTTCGTCGACAGGTCGGGGCTGATGACCTCCCAGCTCTGCCCCCGGTTGCGCGTGCGGTGCACGTGCTGGCTCGTGACGTAGATCGTCTCGTTGTCGTGCGGGGAGATGAGGAGGGGGAACGTCCACTGGAAGCGGTAGCGGATTTCCTCCGCCGGATATCCCATGGTGGACTCGGGCCACACCTCGACGTCGCGGAACTGGCCGCGCTCCCGGTCGTGGCGCACGACGATGCCGCCGACCGCGCCGGCCCCGGAGGCGCTCGACCACACGATGTTGGGGTCGGTCGGGTCGGGCGTCGCGAAGCCGCTCTCGCCGCCGCCCACGGTCGTCCAGTCGCCGCGCGGGATGAGCCCGCGCGCCCAGAAGCCGGTGTATCGGGTGTTCGACGGCCCGTGGTAGGAGGGTCCGTCCTGCCGGTTCCCCATCACGTTGTAGGGGATCTCGTTGTCGACCGTGACGTGGTACATCTGCGCGATGGGAAGCTGCATGCGGGACCACGACCTCATGCGGTTCTCCGTGATCGCGACGCCGCTGTCGCCGCCGATGAAGACGCGGTCCGCGTTGTTCGGATCGACCCAGATGTCGTGCAGGTCCCACCCCGGGGCCGCCGGGTCGCCGCCGGGAGGTCCGCCGCCGAGGAAGTTGAACATCTCGTACGTCGCGCCCCCGTCGCGGCTCACGCTGAAGCTGGACGAGAGGAAGTAGACTTCGTCGCGGTCATCGGAGGCGACTCCGCAGCGGGTGTAGTAGGCCTGCCGGGTCGCGAGGTTGTGGCTGTAATTCACGAGCGTCCACGTGCCGCCGCCGTCATCGCTCCGCCACAGCTCGCCCGTGTCGGCCTCGTACCCTTCCATGGGGACGCCGTCGCTCGTCTCGATGAGGGCGTAGACGCGGTCGGAGTCCGAATGGGACATGCAGACGGCGATCTTGCCGAGCGTGCCGGTGGGAAGCCCGTTCCCCTCGAGTTCGGTCCACGTGTCGCCGCCGTCCATCGTCAGGTGGAGGCCGCTCCCGGGCCCCCCGCTGTCGCGCTTCCACGTCTTGAGATCGATGTCCCACATCGTGGCGAAGATCTTCCGCGGGTTCGCGGGGTCCATGACCATGTCGTAGGCGCCGGTCCCGCGGTCGACGAAGAGGATCTTCTCCCACGAGGCGCCCCCGTCCATGGTCCGGTACACGCCGCGCTCGTCGGACTCCGCGTAGGCGTGGCCGAGCGCCGCCACGTACACGATGTCCGCGTCGGTGGGGTGAATCAGGATGCGGCCCACGCGGCCGGTTCCCTCCAGCCCCATGTGGGTCCAGGTCTCGCCGCCGTCCGTCGACTTCCAGACGCCGTTGCCGATCGAGACGTTCGAGCGGATCGAGGTCTCGCCGGTGCCGGCCCACACGACCGCGTGGTCGCTCGGGGCGACGGCGAGCGCGCCGATGGAGTGCACGGGCTGGTCGTCGAACACGGGCCGCCAGTGCAGGCCGGCGTCGTCCGTCTTCCAGATCCCCCCGGTCGCGGCGCCGGCGAAGTAGGTGTTGCGGTCGTCCGGCACCCCGGCCACCGAGGAGACGCGGTTGCCGACGGGCCCGATGTGGCGCGCCCGCAGCCCCTCGTACTGCTCGGGCGCAAGTTGCTGTGCGCCCAGCGGCACGGCGGCGGCGAAGGCGAGGGCGAGACTGATGGAGAAGCGGCGAACGTTGGACATGGCTCTCTGCCTCGTGAAGCGGGTCGTTTGAGCGAAGAAACGTGCGGCCCCGGACGAAACCGGGCCAGAGCCCGCGGGGACCTCCGTCGTCCCGCTGTCGTCAGTTGTAGGCCGGGAGCCCGGTCGCGTCGTGTCCCAGGATCAGGGAGTGGATGTCGTGGGTGCCCTCGTACGTATAGACGGACTCCAGATTCGCCATGTGACGCATCGAGGCGTACTCGGCGAGGATCCCGTTCGCGCCGAGAAGGCGCCGCGACTCGCGGGCGCACTCGCACGCCATGTTCACGTTGTTTCGCTTCGCGAGGGAGACGTGCTGCGGCCGCATCGTGCCCTCGTCCTTCATCCGGCCGAGCCGGAGACAGAGAAGCTGCGCCTTGGTGATCTCCGTGAGCATGTCCGCGATCCGGACCTGCTGGATCTGGGTCTGCGCGATCGGCGTCCCGTCGAACTGCACGCGGTTCTTCGCGTACTCGACGGACTCGCGATAGCAGCCCATGGCGGCCCCGACGGCCCCCCACGAGATCCCGTAGCGCGCCTGCGTGAGGCACTTCAGCGGGCTCTTGAGCCCCCCGCTGCCCGGGAGGAGGTTCGCGCGCGGCACCCGCACGTCCTGCAGGACGAGTTCGGAAGTGTCGGAGGCGAGCAGGGAGAGCTTCCCCTTCTGGTCGCTCGCGGAGAAGCCGTCGCGCCCCGTCTCGACGATGAAGCCGCGGATCGAGCCGACGTCGTCGAGGTCCCCGGTCTTGGCCCAGATCACCGCCACGTCGGCCATGGATCCGTTCGTGATCCACATCTTGGCGCCGTTGAGGACCCACTCGTCCCCGTCCTCGACGGCCCGCGTGATCATGCCGCCGGGGTTGGAGCCGAAGTCGGGCTCGGTGAGGCCGAAGCACCCGATGGACTCGCCGCTCGCCATCCGCGGCAGCCACTCGCGCTTCTGCGCCTCGGATCCGAAGGCGAAGATCGGGTACATGACGAGGGCGCCCTGCACCGATACGAAGGAGCGGAGGCCGGAGTCCGCCCGCTCCAGTTCCTGCATGATGAGGCCGTAGGCCACGTTGTTGAGGCCGGCGCAGCCGTACTCCTCGGGGAGGTTCGCCCCGAAGAAGCCGAGTTCGCCCATCTGGGGGATGAGTTCCCGCGGGAACGTGCGTTCGATGTAGTGGTGGCCGATGATGGGCAGGACCTCCTGGTCCACCCACTCGCGCACCAGGTCCCGAATGGCGACCTCCTCTTCGTGGAGGAGCGCATCGAGATTGAAGTAGTCGACACCTTCGAAAGTCATTCGCGAATCTCTCCGGATTCCGGGCAGCCCGTGGCTGCGGGGTGAGGGACGGCGGACGAATCCGCGCGGAAACAATGGACGCCGAGCGCCACGCCGGCGGCGGCGAGGAGGATGCCCGCGGCGACGCCCGGCCAGCCGTATGCGTGGGCGTTGATGACGAGGACGATCCCGACCATGGCGGCGAGCGCCGCGGCCGGAAGCCCCAGCACGGTGCGGATGCCGGCGCGCCCGCCGGGCCGGGCGCCTATCGGCCGAGCCGCCATCGCGTGTAGCCCTTCACGACCTCGCGGCCGATGCGGAAGCCGAGATAGTACGCCGCCACGAGCGGCAGCCCCCACGCGTACGCCGGCAGGAAACCGAGGTCGGGGGAGGTGCGGAGCCAGATGACGACCCAGACGGCGAAGGGCAGCGTGATGCAAGCGGCGACCGCGTGGCGACCGCGCCGCATGCGCCGCTGCATGCGGGGTCCGCAGGCCTCGCACCAGTCGTCGCCGTCCAGCTGTCCCTTGGGGAACATCTGGCCGCAAGCCCCACACATCACGCCCTTGAAATGAAGCTCTTCCATCCGCTCGCGCTCCGCGCCGGTCGCTCCGGGGCGGTCATTCACCGGCGGCGTCCAGTCGTTCGATCACCGCGCCGGCGAACTCCGCCGTGCGCGCGGAACCGCCGAGGTCCGGGGTATGAGCCGCGCCGTCCTGCAGGGTGCGGTGCAGGGCGGCGCGGATGCGCGCGGCCACCCCGGGTTCCTCGAGGTGGTCGAGCAGGAGGCAGCCCGCGAGCAGGAGGGAGGTGGGGTTCGCGATTCCCTTCCCCGCGATGTCCGGCGCGGATCCGTGCACCGCCTCGAAGATCGCCGCCCGCTCGCCGAGGTTCGCGCCCGGCGCGAAGCCGAGCCCGCCGATGAGTCCCGCGACCTGATCCGAGAGGATGTCGCCGAACATGTTCTCGGTCACGATGACGTCGAAGCGGTACGGATCCAGCGCGAGCTGCATCGCCGTGGCATCCACGATCTTCTCGTCGAATTCCACCCTTCCCTCGTACTCGGCCGCGACGTTGCGCCCGACCTCGAGGAATAGACCCTGCGTGTACTTGAGGATATTCGCCTTGTGGACGAGGGTCACGAGACGCCGGTCGTGGGCGAGGGCGTACTCGAACGCGAAGCGCACGATGCGGCGCGACCCGTAGCGCGTGATGAGCATGACGGATTCGGCGACGGCGCGGGGGTCGTTCTCCATCCCGATGAAGTGTTCGATGCCGGCGTAGAGGCCCTCGGTATTCTCCCGCACGATGACGAGGTCCACGTCCGGATAGCGGGCGGCCGGAAGAAGGGTGACGGCCGGACGTACGTTCGCGTAGAGGTCGAAGTGCTTGCGGAGCGCGACGTTCACGGACCGGAAGCCGGAGCCGATGGGGGTCGTGAGCGGTCCCTTGAGCGCGACGCCGGTCGCCTCGATCGATTCGAGGGTCGCCTGCGGTAGCGGCTCCCCGACGGCTTCCAGGGCGGTGACGCCGCCGAGGCTCTCGCGCCAGCGGATGGGCGCGCCCGCGGCCTCCAGGATCGCGACGGTGGCTTCGGATATCTCCGGGCCAATGCCGTCGCCCGGGATCAACACGACGTCGTGTAGCGGTTTCATCGTCACGAAGGCGCCAGTTGACCGGCCACGCGCAGCGCGAGCGTGGTGAGGGCGAATGGGGACGCGGCCTCGGCGACCGCCCCCGCGACGGGGCCGTGCCAGAGGACGGCGCTGCGCCGCACGTCGATGATGGCAAGCTGCAGAACGGCCCGACGCTCCCGGTAGGAGACCGCGAGCGGCAGGACGACGAGGCGGGCCCCGAAGAGGGCGGCCACCTGGCGGAGTTGCGTGTGGAGCGGTTCCCGGAGTTGCCCCCGGGAATCCGGCGCGGCGAGCAGGCCCCGGTAGGCGAGCCGCCCGGGGTCGACGCCGATCGTCGGGTTGCGGGCGAGGCGAGCCTCCACCGCGGGCGCGAGAGCCCAATGTGCGGCCCCCTCCTCCTCTCCGAACGCAAACTCGATCTCGGCGTTGAGGAGGTCGATCGTGCCCTGCGCGCTCCCCGTCCCCCCGACCCACGTCCCTCCGGGGTCCGGCAGGGCCGACTGCACGGGAAGGACGACGACCGGCACGCCCGCGGGCACCGCCGGAGGGGCGCCGGCCGGAGGCTGCTGCGCCGCCAGCGCCCCGGCGGAGAGAAGCGTCAACGCGCAGGACGACACCGTCCGCCGCATCATGCCCGCGCCGCCTCGATGCGTGCGATCTCGGCTTCGATTTCCTCCTGCGAGAGCGTGTGATCGCACTTCTTCGCGAGTCCGAACACCGCCTCGCACAGCGTCTCGTCCCCCGCGTCGTATCCGTGCCGGCTCAGCCAGAAGCGGACGTTGCTGAGACCGGACACCGGAGAAATCTCGATGGTCTGTTTCCGCCCCACGATCGACGCCGGGACGCCGCTGTAGACGCGGTCCTCCAGCCAGCCGTCCCCCTTCTGCATCGCCTTGATGATCGCGGCGGCGTGTACGCCGGTCCCCGTTCGGAAGGCGTCGTCCCCGATGACCGGATAGTTGTGGGGCACCTCGACGCCGCACATCTCCGCCGTGAGTCGGCAGTAGTCCGACAGCCGGTCGATCGGGTGATCGTGCGTCCCGAGCAGGTGGAGGTTCACGAGCAGCAGGTCCATCTCGACATTGCCGATCCGCTCGCCGATGCCGAGCGCGGTGGCGTGCACCCGGTCGACACCTTCCTCGATCGCCGCCAGCGCGTTCGCCAGCCCGAAGCCGCGGTCCCGGTGTCCGTGCCAGTCGATCTTCACGGATTCTCCCGTGCCGGCCACGATGTCCTTCGCGAAACGGACGAGTCGCCGCACCCCGTGGGGCGTCGAATGACCGACCGTGTCCGCGAGACAGATCCGCCGGGCCCCCGCCTCGACCGCGGCCGAGAAGAGCCGGGCGAGCGTCCTGGGTCGCGACCGGGTGGTGTCCTCCGTCACGTACATGACGTCGAGTCCCTCGCCGATGGCGAACTCGATGGCGTCGCGCGTCGACGAGAGGATCTGGTCGACATCCCAGTTCTCGGCGTACTGGCGGATCGGCGAGCTCCCGATGAAGGTGGCGACCTCGATGTTCAGGCCGGTCGCCTGCTGGACGCGCGCCACGGGTTCGATGTCGGCCCTGACCGTGCGGGCGGCCGCGTTGGCCTCGATCGGGAGTCCGCCGCCGGTGATCTCCCGGGCCAGCGCGAGGCACGCCTCGTAGGCGCGGGGGCCGGCACCGGGCAGACCGATGTCGACCGCGTGGATGCCGAGGTCCACCATGAGGTGGAGGAGTTCGATCTTCTTGTCGATGGGCGGGTCCTTGACGGACGGATTCTGAAGGCCGTCGCGCAGCGTCTCGTCATCGAGTTCGACCCGGGTCGTCCCGTAGTCGTGGCTCCCCGGAAGCGCGTTCCAGTCGTATATGAGTTCGTCCTGGCTCAAGTCCGCTCGCCTTCGACGACGCCGTCGTCGCCCACGTTCACTTTTCCGCGCACGCCAACCAGCGTCACACGGTCCCCAACGAGCGAATCTACGAGGTCGCAGTCTTCGATGACGCTGTCCGCGCCGACGATCGTGTGGCGGAGGCGCGAACTCCGGACCTGGCTGCCGGATGCCACGCTCACGTTGGGCCCGACCGCCGAAGTCTCGACGATGGCGTCCGCCGCGACCGCGATGGCCCCGTCGACCGCAACGGAATCCGGGAGATCCGGGTCCCCTCCGTGTCCGCGCTCGAGCATCGCCCGGTTCGTCTCGAGCAGCGTTTCGGGCTTCCCGCAATCAAACCAGCCGCCCACTTCCGCCGTATGGAGACGTGCGCCACGGTCGATCATGTACTGGAAGGCGTCCGTGAGATAATACTCCCCGAGCCCGGGATCCCGGTCCATGACATGCCGAACCCCCTCGAACATCAGCTCATGATCCCTGAGGTAGTAGACCCCGATGTTCGCGAGCCTCGATACCGGTTCCGACGGCTTTTCGATGATCCGCTTCATGGTTCCCGCTTCATCGGTGAGGATGACGCCGAACCGCTGGTAGTCCTCGACCTCCTTGGCCCAGATGATGCCGGACGCGGAGGCGTGGCGGTGCAGGACACTGAAGTCGGCATCGAAGAGCGTGTCCACGAAGACGATCATGACCGGCCCGGTCACCCAGGGTTCCGCCAGCGCAACCGCGTCGGCAGTCCCCCGCTGGGTGGCCTGCTCCACGTAGGTGATCGAGAGGCCGGGGAACTCCTCGGCCATGAAAGCCCGGATCTGACCGGCGAGGTGCCCGGTGATGCAGATGAACTCGTCGACGCCCTCGGCTCTGAGCTGCTCGACAACGTAGGAGAGCACGGGCCGGTTGGCCACGCGGAGTAAGGGTTTGGGACGGGTGTGGGTGTGGGGACGGACCCTTGTACCCATTCCCGCCAACGGTATTATGGCCTGCATGTTCAGCCGTCAGAGTTTCGGGAGAGTGGTCCTGCCGTCTGCGGGGGCCGGGAGCCCGGGCCGACCGGGCCCCGCGGACCGCAAAGCTATCCGTCCGCGGCGGACGCGGGCAACCGGGGAAAGGGGATTTTCGGGGTGACGGAGGCCTCTCCCGTCGGCGGGCAGACCAGCGGGCTTTCACGCTGGTTTCACCAGAATTCGGCGGACACCCGTGCGCCGGGCGGGCCCGAGCCGCGCCTCTACGAGGTGGCCTTCTCCAGGGTCTGGGACCAACTGCTGAGGTACGCGGGGCGGCGCTGGCTGTGGACGCTCGCCCACCGCGACGAAGATCTGGGGATCATCTCCGTGAGGTGTTCGGTCCCGCTCCTGCGGTGGGTCGACGACCTGACGATCTGGGTCGCCCTGGATGCGAACGGGCTCACGAGAGTCGAGGCGTTCTCGCGCGCGCGGCGGCGAAACTTCGACCTCGGCATGAACCGGCGAAGAATCCGGCGCATGCTGAAGTCGCTCGACCGGGCCCTGGGACCGCGGGCCCGGCTGACCGACCCCGCTCCGGGCGGGGACGCGTGGGACGCGCCGGGGGAGACGTGATCGGGCGATGGGCGGGGGCCGCGCTCGTCCTCTTCGCCTGTGCAGGGCCCCCTCCGGACGGAACGGCGGACTCCGGCGAAGAAATCGCCGGCGCGTCGCTCACGCCGGCGGTCGATGCACGCTACCTGACGCACCTGCTCTTCGCCGCCGACGACGGGACGGCGTTCATCGGCTCGTTCGATCAGACGGCCGAGGGCGAGGAACTGCGCCTCGACTACGATGTGCGCCTCAGCGACGGAGACGCCTGGCGGTCTCTCGTTCGGACGCACGACACGGTGTCCGTGGCCCGCGCGGCGTGGCGGCTTCTGCCCACGCCGGCGATGGCGGTGCGTGTCGGCGATGCCGGCCAGGTCGTCAGCCTGCTGTTCCGCGAACGCGAGGGCGAAGACCTGGATCCGGTGCGTCTCGTGGCGGGCGAGGAGGTGTCCGTCTGGACCGGACCCACGGGGCAGCGGGAGTCGCTGGGGCTCGCGGCGCTGGAGATGAGCGACGGGGCCGTGCCCGGCATCCTCTTCTTTCGCCGCGCCGCCCGGGCGCTGAGCATCCCGGTCGCGTCTACGGATGGTCGGACGTTCGTGTTCGCCGACTCGCTCGGGAACGGCCTCATCGTCCACGCGGGCACCGTCGGCCAGCCGGCCGTTGCCCACACCTGGCTGCACGGCGTCGAGGCGGCCTGGGGCGACGTGACGCTCGAATCGCCGGATCCGGGTCGGACCGGCGGTTCGGACCCGGCCTGGCGGTTCGAGATCTCCGGTACGACGGTCCGCGGGAGTTTTCGGCCGCTGATGGACGAGGACCCCGGCGACGGGACGCTCATCCGCATGGAGGCCACCGTCTACGTAGGAACGGAAGTGCTCCACTTCAACGGGTTTGCCGCCACGCTGCCATCTCCCTGATGGAATTCGACTGGCTGCGGGCCCTCGTCACGGTTGCCTTCGGCGCCCTGGCTGGCGGGATCACGAACCGGATCGCCGTATGGATGATCTTCCATCCCTACCGTCCTCCGAAGATCCTGGGCCGCCCCGTGCGCTGGCTGCAGGGAGCCGTGCCGAAGAATCAGAAGCGGCTGGCGGACTCGGTCGGCGGCGTCGTCGGCGGTGCACTCCTCACGCCGGAGGACATCACCTCCGAACTGCGGCAACTCGAATCCGCCTTCAGCGAGCGACTGCGCGAGCTCGCGGTCGAACTCAGCGAGGGCGAGCAACCCGCGCTCGCCGATCTCCTCCCCGAGGCCGCACTCGCGGAGGTCCGCGGCATCCTCACGCAGATTCTCGGACAGGGCCGGGAGTTCCTCGCCGGGACTCTGGATTCCCCGGACTTCCGGGACGAATCCGGGCGCCTCCTCGAGTCGATCCGGGAGTCGCTGAGCGACGAATCCCTCGCGCAGACGCTGGAACCGGAGCGGATCGCCGCCATCCGCGACACGCTGGACGGCTGGCTCGCGCGGCTCGTCGATTCGTCCGCCTTCGAGATGACCGTACGCCGCCACCTGGACGAGGCCGCGCGGCAACTGCTCAGGCCGCACCGGACGTTCGAGCAGCTGATCCCCGCGGGGCTCGTGGCCGCCCTCGAGCACGCGATCAAGGACTATCTCCCGGTCGCGATCGAGCGTTTGAGCCGTTTGCTCGACGACCCGGATGCGAGGGAGCGGATCGAGCAGGTGCTCGGGGAGCTCTTCGACCGCTTCATGCAGGACCTCCGCTTCCACCAGCGCGTCGTGGCCCGCCTCATCGTCACCGAGGAGACGGTGACGCACGCGCTCGATACGCTGCGGGAGGAAGGCGCCGACCGCCTCGGCGGCGTGCTGCGCGAGCCGGAGGTCCAGACGGCGATCGCGCGGCACGTCAACGACGGCGTCGTCGAGTTCCTCCGGCACCCTCCCTCGGAGGTCATCGGCGGCGCGGGCGATCCCCAGGTCGAGAGCGCGCTGGATGCGTTGGCGGAGTGGCTCGTGAAGGCGGCGCGGGACCCGGGCTCGCGCGCCTTCCTGCTCGACCGGCTCGAGGGACTGCTCGAACGCTTCGGCGAGCGGAGCTGGGCGGACGTGCTGGGTGCCGTTCCGGCCGACCGCGTGGCGGCCTCGCTCGCCGCGGGATTCCGGTCCGAGGCGGGACGCGCCCTCTTCGACTCGATCGCCGAGCCGATGGCGGACCGGCTCCTTCACACGCCGATCGGGCGGCTCGGGCGCTTCCTGCGCGAGGACGCCGCGGTCCGGCTGGCGGATACGCTGGCCACGCCGACGTGGGACTGGATCGTCAACCGGGTGCCGGAGGTGGCGGGGAGGATCCGGATCGCCGAACGTATCTCGACGAAGATCGAGAACTTCTCCATCGAACGGATCGAACACCTTGTTCGCGATATCAGCCAGCGCGAATTCGACCTCATTGTGCGGCTCGGATACCTGCTCGGCGCCGGCATCGGCACCGGGCTCGTGATTCTGGATTCCCTCCCGGTACTCGAATTCATCCGGGGGTTGTTCGGATGAGGCCGGCGCGTGTCGCGTTCGGCGCCGTCGCGTGCGGCGTCGGCCTCGCCGTGTTCGCATGCGCCCCGCCCGACGCGGCGATCGACCGCACGGAGGGCACGGGGGAGCTGCGCGGACTGGCGCTCGAACAGCCGTTCGAGGTACCGGAATTCACCCTGACGGACTCCCGCGGGCGCCGCTTCGATTTCCGCCCGGAGACCGCGGGGTCGCTCACGCTGCTCTTCTTCGGCTATACGCACTGCCCCGACATCTGTCCGGTGCAGATGGCGGTGCTCGGCGCCGCTCTCGACGGCCTTCCGTACGCGGACCGCCGCGAGATCGAAGTCGTCTTCGTGACGACG
Source organism: Gemmatimonadota bacterium (assembly GCA_022820995.1). Classification (GTDB taxonomy): domain Bacteria; phylum Gemmatimonadota; class Gemmatimonadetes; order Palauibacterales; family Palauibacteraceae; genus Palauibacter. The sequence goes on from JAJEEM010000055.1 coordinate 43,500, forward strand.
GATCCTGCGCGCGACACCCCGGACCGGCTGCGGAGCTGGCTGGACCTCTTCGACGCATCCTTCGTCGGCCTCAGCGGGGAGGTGGAGACGGTGAACGAGATCCAGGCCGGATTCCACCTTCCGCCCGCGCGAATCGAAGAGACCTCGCCCCCGCCGGGCGCGGGAGAGCCGTATTTCGTGGGACACGCGACGCCGATCGTCGCCGTCACGGGCGACGGCGTGGCGCGGGCGCTGTACCCGAGCGGCGTGCGCCAGACCGACTGGCGGCACGACCTTCCCCTTCTCCTGCGCCTCAACCGGTCGGTTTCACGGCCGGCGGGCGAAGCGGGCACGAGCGGCGACTGAGGCCACGCGATGCAGTGGTGGTGTGCGGCCCAGAGCGTCCCGTGGGACTGGTCGTGGCGCCCCTATCCGGGCGTCTGGCTCTTCATCGCGTCGCTGTGCCTCGGCTATCGCGCCTTCACCCGCGGCGCCGCGCCTTCGCGACTCGAGATCACCCGCTTCGCCGGCGGAGCGCTCGCACTCTGGGTCGCGCTGGACTGGCCGGTGGGCGCGCTCGGTTCGGGATACCTGGCTTCGGTGCACATGGTGCAGTTCCTCCTCATCGCGCTGCTCGCCCCGCCTCTCCTCATCGCGGGGCTTCCGCGCGCGGCGCTTGAGCGGGTGCGCGGCGGCAGGGCCGCCTCCGTTCTCGGGTTCCTCGCGCGACCGCTCATCGCGCTGCTCTTCTTCCACGCGATCGTCGTCGCGACGCACTGGCCGGAAGTCGTGGACGGCCTCATGGCGTCGCAGGCAGGCTCGCTCGCGCTCGACATGGCCTGGCTGGCCGGCGGACTCGCCTTCTGGTGGCCCGTCGTGAGTCCGGTCCCGCACCGGCCGCGCTTTCCGCTCGGCGTGCGGATCTGCTATCTGATCGCGAGCACGGTGTTGATGACGCTGCCGTATGTCTTCCTGACGTTCGCGGAACTCCCCTTCTACGCGACGTACGAACTCGCGCCTCCGGTGGGCACGCTCTCCGCGGGCGAAGACCAGCGGCTTGCGGGTCTGATCATGCGGATCGGCGGAGGCACGATCCTGTGGACGGCGGCGGGCGTCGTCTTCTGGTTCTGGTACCGCTCCGAGAGCGACCCTGTCGGCTGAGTGAGGCGAGACGGCGCTATTCGCTCACCTGTTCGGCGACCCAGTCCATGTAGGGCGGGGAGCCGGCGGCCACGGGAATGAAGAGGACTTCCGGGACCGCGTAGGGGTGGAGTTCGCGGATGCGGCGCTCTACGGCATCGCTGCGGGCCGCGGTCGTCTTGAGGATGCCGAGGGCTTCCGCTTCCTCGCACACCTCGCCCTCCCAGCGATAGACGGAAGTCACGCGGTCGACGACGTTCAGACAGGCGATGAGCCGTTCGTCGACGAGGGCCCGGCCGAGCCGCACGAGTTGTTCGCGGTCGGGCCCCGTGACGAGCCCGGCCACGACATCGCTCACGGGCGGTCCCGCTCCTTCTCGCGCCCGCTCATCGCGTCCTCGGCCCGCTCGTAGAGCGCTTCGATCGCGCCGGCGAAACGGGTCTCGATCACGCGGCGCTTGACCTTGAGCGTCGGCGTCAGCTCCCCGCCCTCGACGGTGAACGGCCCGGGGACGAGGAGCACGTCGCGTGGCCGCTCGTAGTGCGCGAAGTCCCGGCAGTGGTCCCGCACGGCCCGTTCGATCATTTCCCGCGTCCTCGCGTCCGTGACGAGGTCGGCGTCCGCCGCTTCCTCGACACCGTGCAGTTCCGGGCGGACGGCCTCGAATTCGGGCACGACGATGACGATCGGGAACTTCCGTCCGTCGCCGAGCATCACCGCTTCCGCGACCATCGGGTGCCGCTTGATCTCCGCCTCGACGGGCTGAGGGGCGATGTTCTTTCCGTAGGCGGTGATGATGAGGTCCTTCTTGCGGTCCGTGATCCGGAGGTACCCGTCTTCGTCGAGTTCGCCGACGTCGCCCGTGTGGAACCAGCCGTCCCCGTCGATGGCTTCGGCCGTGGCCTCGGGCTTGTTGTAGTAGCCCGCCATGATCTGCGGCCCGCGGACGAGGATCTCGCCGTCCTCGGCGATCCGGATTTCGGTGCCGGGGATCGGTTTCCCGACCGTGCCGAGGCGGATGGCGTCGATCGGATTGAAGCTGACGGCGGGTGAAGTCTCCGTGAGCCCGTAACCCTCGACGATGGGCAGCCGAGCGGCGAAGAAGAAGCGGGCCACGGCGGGCGAGAGGGGGGCGCCGCCGCTCACGAAGTAGCGGACCCGCCCTCCGGTGCGGGCGCGGAGCTTCGAGAACACGAGGCGATCGGCGAGCGCGGACTGGAGACGGAGACCCGGCCCGACCCGGCGTCCCTCGAGTTCCGCCATCGCGCGCGCTTCCCCGACGCGACGCGCCCAGTCGAAGATCTTCTGCTTCGCGCCGCCGCCCTCCCGGGCGCTGGCTTCGGCCCTCTCGAGCACCTTTTCGAACACGCGCGGAACGGCCGCCATGAAGGTGGGCGAGACCTCGCCGAGATCCCGGGCCACGGTGTTGGGGGACTCCGCGTACGCGACCGTGACCCCCGCTCGCCACATGATGTAGTGGCCGACCGTGCGCTCGAACACGTGCGCGAGCGGCAGGAGCGCGAGGGCCACGTAGGTGGAGTCGATCGGGAAGACGCGCAGCGCCATGTCCGCGTTCGAATGGAAGTTGGCGTGCGTGAGCATCACGCCCTTCGGATCGCCGGTCGTGCCGGAGGTGTAGATGAGCGTCGCCAGGTCTTCCGGACGCGTCTTTCGGGCGTGCGCCTCGTAGGTCGACGCAAGCGCTTCGGGCGCGGCCTCGCCGAGGTCGGAGAGGTCGTCCAGCTGCATCGTGGCGAGCGAGGACCCCTCGGGCGCCGCCACGGGCCCGAAGGCGATCGCCAGCTCCAGAGCGGGAAGGTCGCCTTCTACCTCCGCGACCTTGTCCAGTTGCTCCTGGTCTTCGACGAATACGGCCCGGGCGCCGGAGTCCGCGAGGATGTAGCGCACCTGGTCGGCGGGAAGCACCGGGTACACGGGGACGGAGGTGAGCCCCGCCATGACGATGCCCCAGTCGGCCAGCGCCCAATCGAGGCGGGTCTGCGAGAGGATCGCGACGCGGTCGCCCGCCTCGAATCCCCGGGTCCGGAGCCCGAGCGCGACAGCGCGAGCGCGGCGTCCGATGTCATCGGTGGAGGTCGAAACCCAGACGCCGTCCGCTCCCCGCGTCCGCGCCGCATCATCCCGCGGCCGCGAGAGCCCGTCGAGGAAGAGCTCCGGCAGTGTGCCGGGCCGATAGTCGTCCGGGAGCGGGCTCGAGACTTGCACGCTGGCGGTGCGCGGGCCGCTAGTGCGCGACCGATTCCGCGGCCGGCACACCCAGCCGCTGGAGCGTGCGACGGGCATGCTCGAGATGCTTCGGTTCCTCCCGGTCGCCGCGCGCGTAGGCCAGAAACTCCTGAAGGTGGCGCGAGGCTTCCCGCTCGGCGCCCTTCTTCAACAGGAGAAACGCCAGGCCATAGTGCGCCGCGGTGCTGCGAGGGCGCTCCTCGAGCGCGGACCCGTACGCGCGAACGGCATCATCGGTCAGTCCGATGTGCGTGTACACCACGGCCATCTGTTCCAGCGTGGCCGGATGCCGCGGGTTGTACTTCAAGGAGAGACGAAACGAGATGAGCGCCTCATGGTAGAGCTCCTGCCGAACCAGCTCCACGCCTTCCTCATAGAAATCCGGCTGCCTGCGTCGGCGCCGTCCGTCACTGTCCCAGATCTTCCACCACACCGTACCACCCATGCCACCTCCCCCGAGCGAGCTGGATTTACATCTCACTCAACCACCTTCCACACACCCCACACATCTGGCGACAACGGGGAATTATAGCGGCTTGTCAAGCTGTGGCAACTTTTGGGTCAAGCTGTTGCAACTCCCTGACTGCGTTCGCCGACCCATACGGTGGCGTCGGAGGCGATCTCCGCGAACTCCGACGCGGCGAGCGAGTCGAGGTCCGCGGGGGTCGGCGCCTCCACGACAAGGCGCGCGCCCGGTCGCGCGCAGCGCGTGATCTCGGACAGCTGGAGCGCCATGGGAGCGGCGAGCGCGATGCCGTGCAGCGCGCCCGAGCGGATCGGCCAGCGGCGCGGCGCGGCGCCCAGCAGTGGATCGACGCCGGCTACGAGATCCTCGACGGCCATGGTGGCCGGGGGAGAGCCGTCGCCGGGATCCGGCAGCCAGACGATGGCCTCGAGGCGGTCTCCGAGGCGGGCGATGGCAGCGGCGTGCGCGGCGAGCCGGGGGCCGAGGAGCACGACCATGCCCGCGCGGTCGCTCACGCCCAGCAGGGCCGCGAGGCGCATTGCCGCCTCCGGAGAGGCCTCCCGGGCCGGGTCCGCGGTGCCGGCACCCGGCGTGGCGCGCCGGGCGACATCGGACAGATCGAACCGCATCGTCCCGCGGCGGATGGGCACCTCGATCTCGCACAGGGGACAGCCCAGCCGTCCCTCGACGACGCGACGCGACTCCGCCCGTTCGACGAAGGCGACGAGCCCGGCCGACGCCCCGCAGTCGGGACAGTCCAGGACCTCAGCGAGTTCGAGAAACATGCCGCCCCATGCCGTCCACCTCCGCCCCGTGCCGCCTCGCTAGTGCGAGTTCGTCAGGCGGAGGAATTCCTCGCGCGTCCGGTGATCCCGCCGGAACAGGCCGCGCACCGCACTCGTGATCGTCTTGGAATTCTGCTTCTCGACACCCCTCATCATCATGCAGAGGTGAATGGCCTCCACGACGACCCCTACGCCCTGCGGGTTGAGCGCGTCCTCGATCGCCTGCGCGATTTCCTCGGTCAGGCGCTCCTGAAGCTGAAGCCGGCGGGCGAATACGTCGACGATGCGGGGGAGCTTGGAGATCCCGACGATGCGTCCGTCCGGGATGTACGCGATGTGCGCCTTGCCGAAGAACGGGAGCATGTGGTGTTCGCACAGCGAATAGACTTCGATGTCCTTGACGATGACCATCGAATCGTGACGTTCCTCGAAGAGCGCCGTCCCGATGACCTCATCGACGGTCTGGCCGTAGCCGCGGGTAAGAAACTCGAGGGCCGCGGCCACGCGGGCCGGCGTCCGGACGAGCCCCTCGCGGCCGGGGTCTTCGCCGAGCAGTTCGAGCTGTTCGCGGACGAGACGCGACAGGCGCTCTTCGCTCACGATCTCCTCCAGCAGTGCTCCGGGATTCGCCCCGGTGGATGCGGGGCGTCGCCACACCCCGCCCGGGATGCAAAAGGGGCGACCCGTGGGTCACCCCCCCTGTAGAATCGGATGCAGGGAGATTTCTTGAAGCCCTCCGCAACACGGTTCGGCCCCTCCCATCGGTTTTCGCCGTCCCCGCAGGGCATGACGTCCGCCTCCGGATCGGAGACTCTACGGGCAATTGTTGGCTCAAGAAATATGGCCCTGCATCCGTCTTCGTGAAGGTTAGTGCCGCTTCGGGTTCGCGGCAAACCCCTCCGGCGCACGCGGAACGGGCGACGGTGGCGCCCGGCGATCATCGAAGTCATGATGCTTCCGGACATCTTCCCAACGGAGGCGCCATGGCCCGCCGACCCTCTACGCCACGTTCCGTCACGTCGTCGCAGGAGGTGACGGACGAACAACTCGACGCGTACATCCACACGCGCCTCGCACTGCTCGGGGTCGATCTCTCCGTGCTCCCCGCCGAGGACGAGGATGCGCCGGCCGATCAACGCCGCATCATGGCGTCCGCCAGGCGCTTCCTGAGGTCGACGCCCGGGGCGATCGCCGACTTCGAATTCGATCCGCTGGGGCCGGCGCCCGCTATCTATCCCGCCGAAGTGAGCGCGCGGAACCGTGGGTAAGTTGAACCGGCGCCGCTTCCTCGAGCGGATGACGGCGCTGACCGCGACGGCCGCTGCGACGCCCGGGGCGCTGGGCGCGATCTCCCGCGCGGGGTCCCGATTCCCCGGAGAGACGGGAGCGGGCAGCCGGGCCGTGGCCGGACGCCCCGACGAACCGGACCTTCCGCCGGCGGGCCGTCCGCAGCCCGCGGACCCGACCGAACTCACGCTCGCCGAGGCGGCGCGGCTCCTTCGCGACGGCGATGTGGGCGCGGTCGAACTCGTGGAGGCGTATCTCGCGCGGATCGGCCGGTGGGACCCCCGCTATCAGGCGTTCAACACCGTGGTTTCCCAGGCCGCCCTCGAGGCGGCCCGCACCGCCGACCGGACGCGCGGCCGGGCGCCGCTGACCGGCGTGCCGCTCGCGATCAAGGACAACTACTTCACGGCCGGGGTCCGCACGACGGCCAACTCGTTCATCTTCGAGGACTTCGTGCCGGACTTCGACGCGACCTCGTGGGCCCGGCTTCGCGACGCGGGCGCGATCTTGCTCGGCAAGACCCAGATGGGACCGCTCGCGACGACGGCCGCCTCTACCCCCACCGGAGAGCGCACGACGGTGAACGCGTGGGCGCCGCACCACGACGGTGTGAGCCCGGGCGGGTCGTCGAGCGGATCGGCGACGGCGGTCGCGGCCCGCATGGCCGCGTCGAGCACCGGCACGCAGACGGGCGGCTCGATCACGAACCCCTCGAACGCGCAGGGCCTCACGGGCATCAAGCCGACGATGGGCCGGGTCTCGCTGCACGGCATCCTCCCGCTCACCTACACGCGGGATCACCCGGGCCCCCTGGCCAGGGACGCGGTCGACGCCGCGCTGATGCTGCAGGTCATGGCGGGGCCCGACCCCGCGGACCCCCGGTCGCTCGGCCTCCCGCCGGTCCCGGACTACCTGGGGGCGGTACGCGAGGATGCCGGCGCGCTCACGCATCCGGAGCGGCGGGGGGCGGTGCGGATCGGCGTCCTGCCGGACTTTCTCGACGAGCCCGAGCCGCCGGAGGACCCCGAACCCGACCCGGACCCGGATGTCGACCGCATCGGGAGTTCGTTCCCGCGGCGGGAGCGGACGCAGGCGGCGTACCGCCGCGAAGTGGCAACGGCGGAGGCGCGGCGGCGCATGCTCGCGACCCTCGAGGAGATGGGAGCGGAAACCGTCGAACTCGACTTCCCGACCCGCTGGGAGACGCTGACGAGCTTCAACTTCAACAACGTGCGGCTCCCGGAGCGCTCCGAGATCTTCCTCGAACACCTTCGGGACGACGTGAGGAAGTTCGGCGTCTCGCTCGCGCCATGGATCAACGGGCTGCTCCTTCCCGCGGCGGAGTACGTGCGGGGCTCGCGGGCCCGGCTCGTCCTCCTGAGGGAGATCCTCGACGAGGTGTTCGGCCGCTGCGATCTCGTGACGCAGACCGCGCCCTTCCCCTTCGACATGGTGGGGCTGCCGCTCATCGGCTTCCCGATCGGGTTCGAGACCGGGTCGACGGGATACCCGAGGCCCATCGGGGGCATGTTCGGCGCGGAACCCTACGCGGAGCACCACCTGCTCGCCGTCATCGCGGCGTACCAGCGCGCGACGGACTGGCACCTGCGGCGTCCGGCGGACCCCGGCGAACTCCGGCCCGCCGAAGGGGACGGGGGCGGCCCGCGCGACGGAGCCGATGGCTCGCGCGGCCGCGACCGTTCACCGGGACGCTACGATCTGTTCGATGTGATGGAGCGCGGCGAATAGAGCGCCGTCACCATGCGATGCCGTAGTCGTCGCCGTGGTGGCTCGAGCCACCCCAGAAGGCGTCGTTCTCCCAGTCGAAGAAGATCGCGTTGATCGGCCCCGACGTGCGTTCCGCGAAGGTCAGTTCGTACCCCATCGACTCCAGCGCGGAGCGGATCCAGGGCGGCGTCGCGTCCTGCAGGAGCATCCGCCCCGGACGCGTCTCGTGCTGGCCGAACGAACCGCGCATCTGGAAGCTGTTCATGTTCGGCGCCTCGACCGCCTGCTGCACGTTCATCTCCCACTCGACCACGTTGAGGAAGAACTGGAGCAGATTCTGGTCCTGTCCGTCGCCGCCCTGGACCGCAAAGGAGAGGAAGGGACGGCCGTCCTTGAGCGCCATGCCCGGCGTGAGCGTCGCGCGCGGGCGCTTTCCGGGTTCGATCACGTTGTACGGGTTGTCCGCCTCGTCGAGGACGAAGCTCTGGGCCCGCTGCGAGAGCCCGATTCCGGTCTCCCCGGCGACGACGGCGGGGATCCAGCCGCCGGAGGGCGTGATGGAGACGACCCAGCCCTCGGCGTCCGCCGCCTGCACGGAGGTCGTGCCGAGATAGAAGTCCTCATCGAGCGTCGCGTGATCCTCCAGCGACAGTTCGACCCCCTGTTCCGTCGTGACGGCGGCCCGCGTCCCCCAGCGCTCGAGCAGGTCGGCGAAGGGGTTCTCCTCCCCCTGGAAGGGATAGGGATCGCCGGGCCCCGCGTTCGGATCGTTCCGGTCCCAGTCGATGGTCTCGAGCCGTGCCCTCGCGTAGTCCTTCGAGAGGAGCCCCTCGATCGGTTCCGCGGGCGGGAAGTAGGGGTCCCCATAGTAGAAGTCGCGGTCGGCGAAGGAGAGGTTCATCACCTGATAGAGCGCGTGGAGGTAGTTCGCGCTGTTGTATCCCATGGCCTGGAGATCGAGTTGCTCGGCCATGTTGAGCGCCTGCAGCATCACGGGCCCCTGGACCCACGTCGTGAGCTTGTAGACGTCGATCCCCTTGTAATTCGCGGTGACGGGTTCCTCCAGGTAGACCTGCCAGTTCGCCATGTCCTCCATCGTGATGAGCGCGCCGGCCGCCTGCGCGCCCGCGACGAAGTCCGCCGCGATGTCGCCCCGGTAGAAGGCATCGTAGGCGGCCTGGATCGCCTCCTTGCGGCTGGCGCCGCCCGCCAGCGCCTCGGCCTCGGCCGCCACGAGGCGCTCGAGCGTCCGCTTGAGGCCGGGCTGCCGGAAGATCTCGCCCTCCCGCGGGCCCGGGTTCTCCGCGTCGTCCGGGTGGGTGAAGTAGACATCCATGGACGACGGCCACTGCCGAATGTCGTCCGCCGAATTCCGGATGCGACGCGCCGCGTCCGCTTCGATCGGGTATCCGTCCGCCATCTCGATCGAGGGCTGAAGCACGTCGGCGAGGCTCAGCCGGCCCCATTCGGCGAGCATCGTCATGAGCCCGCCGGGCGTGCCGGGGGTCACGGCCGAGAGCGGGCCGACCTCGGGCGGGAAGTTCTCGTGTCCCTCCGCGCGATAGTGGCCGGGGGTCGCGCCGGTCGGCGCCACGCCCAGCGCGTTGACGCCGATGACGCGCCGTTCTCCCGGATGATAGACGAGCGCCTGCGTCTCGCCTCCCCAGGAGAGCACATCCCACATGGTGGAGGTCGCGGCGAGCATGGCGGCCGCCGCGTCCACCGCGTTTCCGCCCTGGTGGAACATGCGCGCGCCGGCGGTGGCGCCGAGCGGCTTGCCGGTGATCGCCATCCAGTGGCGCCCGTGCAGGACCGGCTTGGCCGTGCGCTGGGCCTCGACGACCGGGGGCAGAGCGAGGAGCAGCAGGGCCGCGAGCGCGACGCGGGGCGCCGGGACGTTGCGGCGGGAACGGGAGCCGAGAGCGACAGACATCATGGAATCCTCCGGGTAGGAACCGAGCGAGCCGACAGCCGAATATGGACCCCGCCACGCACGCGGCGAAAGCCGGGCCGAAGCTATCGCCGGCGGCGGATTCCGCGTCTCAGGGCCGTGGGCTCGGGGCGCGCGACCTCCGGCTCCTCCGGGGGCGGCGGCTCCACTTCGGGTTCAAAGCCGGGGATGACGCGGCGCTCGATCGTATCGCCCAGGAGGCGTTCGATGGCTCTGATCTCGACCCAGTCGCTCGCGGCCATGAGCGTGATCGCGTCGCCGGTGTCGTCGCCGCGCGCGGTGCGGCCGACGCGGTGCACGTAGTCTCGGGGGTCTTCGGGCACGTCGAAGTTCACGACGTGGCGGATGCCGCGGATGTCCAGACCTCTCGCGGCCACGTTGGTGGCGACGAGGACGCGGATCGAACCCTCGCGGAAACGGCGCAGCGCCTTGTCGCGCTGGTCCTGGTGCTTGCCGCCGTGCAGCCCCGCCACCGCGACGCCGTGCGACCGCAGATAGTCGGCGAGGTAGGTCGCCGTGACCCGCGTGCGCGTGAAGACGAGCACCTGTCCCTCCGGCCACTTGCCGAGCAGGTGGTGCAGGAGAGCGTGCTTCTGCGACCAGTCCACCGGATGGAGAACCTGCCGGATGCCCTCCGCCGCGGTCTCCCGACCCACCTGTACCTCTTCCGGGTCCGTCATCAGCTGATGGGCGAGCCACCGAACGCCATCGGGCATCGTGGCCGAGAAGAGGAGCGTCTGCCGGTCGTCCGGCGTGTGGCGAACGATCTCCTTCACATCGTCGATGAACCCCATGTCGAGCATGCGGTCGGCTTCGTCGAGCACGAGGACCTCGACGCGGGACAGGTCCGCGTTCCCGCGCTTGATGTGGTCGAGCAACCGGCCCGGCGTGGCGACGAGCACGTCGCACCCGAACGATAGTTCCGCCTTCTCGGGCCCGAGCGGGGTGCCGCCGTGGACGACGACGGACTCGATGGAGGACACTGCGCCGTATGTCGTGACCGCCGCCCCGACCTGCTGCGCCAGTTCGCGTGTCGGCGTGATGACGAGGCCCCGCGGGGCGGTGGACGGCTCCGTGGCCGCAAGCCGCTGCACGGCCGGGAGGGTGAAGGCCGCCGTCTTGCCGGTGCCCGTGTGGGCAGTGCCGAGAACATCGTGGCCGGCGAGGATGGCGGGGATCGCCTGGCGCTGGATCCCGGTGGGCTCGACGTAGCCCGCCCTCGCCACCGTCTCGACGAGATCGGGGGAGAGGCCGAGTTCGGCGAAGGGGTGCCCTTCGTCACTCATGTGCGTACCGCCTCCCGGGTCGCGGGGCGCAGCGGGCCGACCGCCGGGCCGCCGAGTGACAGGTCGCACGCCAGGAGGTCGTCGTCCGTCTCGCGGCGAACCACCTCCCGCGCCCTGCCGGCCCGCACGAAGACCACGGCGGGGCGTCCGACCCCGTTGTACCGGCTCGACATCGCGAACACGTAGGCGCCCGTGCCGGGGATGGCGAGCACGTCGCCCACGGCCGTGTCGCCGGGCAGCGTCGCCGCCGGCGCGATCACGTCGCCCGACTCGCAGTGCCTTCCCACGACGCGAAACGACCGCTCGGCTTCGCCGCGCCCGCGCGACGCGTTCAGCACCTCGTAGCTCGCCCCGTACAGCGACGGGCGCGGATTGTCGGAAAGCCCGCCGTCCACGGCCAGTGCCTCCTCCGCCCCTTCGAGACGCTTCCGCGCGTGAACCGTGTAGAGGGTGAGACCGGCATTCGCGATCACGGACCGGCCCGGTTCGACGATGAGCCGATAGGCGCCAAGCCGCGCCTCCGCCCCGGATCGGTGCAGACCGGCCTCCAGCGCCCCGGCGTACTCCCGGGGCGAGGGCACCTCTTCCCCGGCGCGATAGGGCGCCGCGAGCCCTCCCCCGAGATCCAGGTCGACCGTCTCCGGAAAACAGAGCCGCAGCGGCGTCACGAAACCCACCGCCGCCTCCGCGACCCGGGAGAAGAGCGCGGGATCCCGAATCTGGCTGCCCGCGTGGATGTGGACCCCGGCAAGGCGCCATTCCCCCGCGGCCGCGATCCGGCGCGCGACGGACGCCGCGACGGACGGCGACATCCCGAAATGCGTGCCCGGCCCCACGGTTCGCACCTTCTCGTGGGTCTCCGGGGTCAGATCCACGTTCAGTCGCAGGAGCAGGTCGGGACGATGGTCGGCGCCGGTCGCGGCCGCGGCTTTCCGCAGGTCATCGACCTCGTCCGGATGGTCGATGACGACCCGCCCCACGCCGTACGCGATGGCTCGTTCCAACTCGGCAGCCGACTTCGCATTCCCGTGGAGGATGACGTTCCGCCCCGGAAAGCCGGCTCGCCGCACGAGTTCGAGTTCCCCGCCGGAGACGACGTCCACCAGCCAGCCCTCCCGGGCCAGGAGCCGCACGAGGGCCCCGCACAGGAAGGCCTTGCCGGCATACGTCAGTCCGGCGTCCGTTCCGAAAGCGGCGCGAAAGCGGGCGAGGCGATCCTCCAGGTGGCCTTCGTCGACGACGACCAGGGGCGTCCCGAACCGGGCGGCGAGTTCCGTCAGGGCCACGCCGCCGACACGCCCGCGTCCGTCGTTCTCCGTCCACGAGACGGGCAGGACGTGCTTCACATCATCGTCCCGACGACGGCGAAGCCCGCGGTCGCGATCCCTCCCGCGACGAGCGCATAGGGAATCTGCGTGCGGACGTGCTCGATGTGATCCGTGGCCGACGCGAGGGAGGCGATGATCGTCGTATCGCTGATCGGGCTGCAATGGTCGCCGAAGATGCCGCCCGACAGCACCGCCGCCACGAACGGCGCGGGCGGCAGCCCCAGGGCGTTCGCGAGCGGGATGGCCACCGCGAGCATGATCGCGAACGTCCCCCAACTGCTCCCGGTGGCGAAGGCGATCCCGCCCGTGACGACGAACACCAGCGGCAACAGCGCCATGAGCGGGAAAGCGTCTCCGATGATGCCCGCCGCATAGAGACCCGTCCCCAGCGACCTCGTCACGTCCCCGAGCGACAGCGCGAGCCAGAGCACGACCGCCATCCCGGTGAGCGCCCCCGCCCCCTTCAGCCCGACTCGGCTCAGCCTCTCCAGATTGAGGGAGCGCTGGGCGAGCGCGAGGACCCAGGCAAGCCCCAGACCGACGATCACGGCCCACAACACGCTCGTCGAGCCCGAACCCTCCCTGATGTCGCCGCCACCCGTCACCCACATGAACACGGGCATGGACACGACCATGGCCGCGATCGGGATGAGCATGTTGCGAGGCTTGAGGACGACCCCCTCGGCGGGCGGCGGCGCGATTTCCTCCGGGTCCGCGAGCGCCACGGCGTGATCCCAGTGGAGACGCCCGTTCCGCGTCCGCGCCTCGGCCTTCCTCATCGGGCCCCAGTTCCAGCCGCGGAAGGCCGTGAGGCCCGCGAGCACGAGGGCCGCGACGGCATAGAGGTTGAGCGGAATCGCGACGAGAAAGACGCCGAGCGGGTTGGCCACGCCCTGCTCCGCCAGGATCCCGAGAACCAGCGCCCCCCACGCGTTGAACGGGATGAGGATGCAGACGGGCGCCGAGGTCGAGTCCACGATGTAGGCCAGCTTCTCCCGCGAGATCCGGAAGCGGTCGAAGAGGGGCCGGGACACGGAGCCCGCGACGAGGATCGTGAGATTCGATTCGATGAAGACGACGATCCCGATCAGCCAGGCCATGATCTGCGCGCGCCGGGCGTTCGTCACCCACCGGGCCTCCTCGACCCAGCGCACGAAGCCCCGCATGCCGCCGTTCGCCTCCACCGTGGCGATGAGGGCGCCGATGAGGAACGTGAAGACGATGACCCGCGCGTTGCCCGCGTCGCCGAGCACGCCGATCGCGCCGTCGATCGCCCCTGCCGCGCCCGCGGCGGGATTCCAGCCGGCGATAATCGTGTGTCCGAGCCAGATGCCGGCCGCCAGGGAGAGGAAGACCTGGCGCGTATAGATCGCGAGGCCGATGGCCAGCAACGGGGGGAGAAGTGAGGCGAAGCCGTACGTACCGACTTCCTGCAGAGCGATTTCGGCCATTCACGTCCTCCCTCTCAGCGCTTCGAGACCCAGCGGCTCCGTCGATCGTAAAACCTGAGGGGTTGGTCCGCCGCGCGCGAGATCCCGATCCGCGTCGTCACCTGCACGGCGGCTTCCGGGACGGACTCTCCCCAATGCAGGGAGAGCGGAGGTTGGTCGAGCCGATGCCCCTGCATCTCGGGGCCTACTCCGAGCGCCTGGGTGAGCCGGGCCGGGCCGTTGGTGAGTTCGGCGCGGCCGCGGCGGCGGCGCATGACATCGAGACCCTCGGTTGGCTCCACGGCTCGCAGGAGGACGCCGGCCGGGAAGTCTTCCGGTCCCGTGACCACGTTCAGGAGCCAGTGGATGCCGTAGTTGCGGTGGATGTACGCGGTCCCCGGAGGTCCGAACAGCGGGGCGTTGCGCGCGGTGCGGCCGATCCGCTCGGCCGCGTGGCAGGCGTCGTCTTCGGGTCCGGTGTAGGCTTCCGTCTCGACGATCCGGCCGACCGTCCGCTCGCCGGCGCAGTCGGAGCGCACCGTGCAGCCGAGCAGCGCCCGGGCCACCTCGACGGCGGGGCGAGAAAGAAAGTCGGCGTCGATCGGTTCGGATCCGACGCCCGGACCGGCCGCGCCGTTCAGTTCTCCATCTCTGCGCGCCGGGCTTCGCGAACCACTTTCGCCCGGCCTTCCGAGAGCACTTCGGTCAGGCGCCCCGGCTCGGAGTCGATGACCTCGAACACGCGGTCGCCGAAGTGGTCGAAGAGCACCTCCGCGGTCCGCTTCCCTACGCCCGCATAGTTGCGGACCATGTGCCCGATGGGCCCTCCGGCCGGCTTCGCGGCCGGCCTCGCGGTTCCGGCCGCCGCCTTGCCGGCCCCTCCGGCCTTGCCAGCCTTTCCGGCCTTGCCGGCCGCGGGCCTGTCGCGAGTCGGAACGTCCTCGCGCTTCGCGTCTTTTCCGGCTTCTCCCCCGGCCGGCGCCTCATCGGCGACGGGGCCGATACGAGGCGCTCCCGCCTTCTTGGCGGCACCCGGCGCAGCCGTCCGACCCCGGGACCCCGACCGGTAGCGTCCGAGCGTTCGCCGGGAAGGCGCCGTCTCCCGGGCGCCCGGCTGGCTGTCCCGGGTTTCCGGTTCGCGCTTCGGCGCGGACGCCGCGGGCTCTCTCTTCGGCGTCGCCTGTTCGCGCTTCGGCTCCGCCGCCCGCTCCCGCTGTTCGCGCGCTTTCGGCTGGCCGCGGCGCTCGGCGGACCTGCCGCCTCGCCGATCCGCCCGGCCTTGATCCGGCCGACCCTGGTCCGCCCGACCTTTCGCGGTCGTCTTCGCGCCCCGCGCGCCGGACGGGTCCCTGCCGCCCCGTTCGGGCCGAGCGGGCTCCGCCTTCCGCTGCCGAGCCGGCTTTTTCCGCTGACCCGCCGCGTCCGCACCGGTCGCCCGGGACGGTGGCGCACGCCGGGGCGCCGGCTTGCTCCGGGGCGCCGGTTCGGTC
>JAJEEM010000042.1 GCA_022820995.1 Gemmatimonadota bacterium
AAGACGATCGACGCCTTCCGGGTTCACGGACGAGTCGCTGCCACGCTGACCGGGGGTGTCGACGAGGCCCGCCGCACGATGGCGGAGTTGGCGGCCGTCGGGATCAAGTTGGACGAGGTCACGGACCGGCTCCTGGCGGAAGGCGTCGAGAAGTTCGCCGTCCCCTTCGATCGGCTCCTCGCGAGCCTCGCGGAGCGGATGGCACGGCAGCCGGCCGCGGCCGTCGGGTCAGGGTCCGCTACGCCGTAAACGCCGCCTTTACTCGCTCCCAGAAGCTCGGATCCTCGCCCCGGCGCGGCTCGGGCGGCGCATCTTCGACCTCTCGGAGCGACTCCAGGATGTCGCGTTGACGCCGGGACAGTTCGCTCGGCGTCCACGTGTGTACCCGCACCAACTGGTCCCCGTGGCCGGCGGCCCGCAAACGCGGCATCCCCTGGCCACGAAGTCTCAGGACCTGCCCCGCCTGGATCCCAGCAGGCACCTTCAGCCGGGCCTGTCCGAGGATCGTCGGCACATCGAGTTCGTCGCCCAGCGCCGCCTGCGAGAACGTGACGGGCAGATCGAGGACGAGGTCGTCGCCCCTGCGCTCGAAGCGATCGTGCGGCTCGACCTCCACCTGCACGATGAGGTCTCCCGCCGGTCCGCCGCGCGGGCCCGCATTGCCGCGCCCGCGCAGCTTCAGGTAGTCGTCGGACGAAATGCCCGCGGGGATTTCGATGTCGATGGACCGGTCGACCCGCACGCGCCCGGTTCGCTGGCAGTCGCGGCACTCATCCGCGATCCAGTTGCCCTCGCCGCCGCAGGCGGAGCAGGGACGCACCGAAACGAACTGTCCCAGCATCGAACGCTGGACCATGCGAATCTCGCCCGCGCCCTGGCACGTCCCGCACGTCGAAGCCGTGCTCCCCGGCTCGGCGCCCGTCGCATCGCAGCGTTCGCACCGGTCCAGAGCGGAGACGCGGAGCGAGCGCCGGGCCCCCTCGGCCGCCTCTTCCAGCGTGATCGTGACGGAGACCTTGAGGGTCGAACCGCGGCGCGGCTGGTTCGGGGACCGCGCATCGCCGAAGAGGTCGCCGAAGCCGCCTCCTCCGAAGCCGCCCCCGCCGAACTCCCGCATGAACACGTCGAACGCGTCCGAGAAGTTGGTGAATCCGGAGAACGGCGCCTCGCCTCCGCCGCCGCGCCGTACGCCGGCCTCGCCGTACTGGTCGTACAGCTCCCGCTTCCCCGGGTCGCGGAGCACTTCCCACGCCTCCGTCACCTCTTTGAACCGCTCCTCCGCGTCGGACGCGGAATTGCGGTCCGGATGGTATTCCATGGCGAGGCGCCGGTACGCCCGCTTCAGTTCGTTCGCATCCGCATCCCGGGAGACCCCGAGGAGGTCGTAGTAGTCGCGGCTCACGGGGTCAGCCGCGTCAGAAGATCGGAGGTCCAGTCGACGATGGAGACGACCTTGTCGTACGGCATGCGCGTCGGCCCGATCACGCCGACCGTGCCCTGGAGGCTGCCGACGGCGTAGTTGGCCGTGACGATGGTCAGATCGTCGAGTTCGGGCTGGCCGTGCTCGGCGCCGATCGTGACATGAGGACCGTCCGAACCGCCGCGATCCCCCAGCACCGATGCGAGCAACTCCCGGCGCTCCGTGAGGAGCAGGAGTTCGCGCAGGCGCCGGCTCGTCGTGAACTCCGGCTGTTCCGTCAGCGCCGCGGCACTCCCGAGGTGGATCTCCCGCTCGCGGCGGGCCCAGTCGAAGATGTCCGGACCGCTGTGCACGAAAATGTTCATCAGTTCCTGCGCGCCGCGGCTGTGGAAATTCAGGTCGCCGAGCCGCTCGCGCAGCGTCGCCTGAATCTCGGAGATGGCGCTGCCCGCCAACCTTTCGTTCAGCGCCTGCGACACCGCCTGGAGCGTTGCCCTGGGCACCCGCGTCGCCACGTCCACGTAGACGGTGCGAACCACGCCGGACTCGATCGTGAACACCAGGAGCACCTTCTCGCTCGAAAGCGGCACGAGTTCGAGACGCTCGAGCGTCGCCGTGGCGAGCGTCGGACCCACCGCGAGGCCGAGTTCCCCGGTCAGGAGGCTGAGGACGCGCGCCGCCTTGTCCATCAGGTCCTCGACACCGCCGGTGTCGGCGTCCCCCAGCTCGCGTTCGATCTTTGCCTGGTCCCGTTTCCGGATGCCGCCCCAGCGCATGAGCGCGTCGACGTAGTACCGGTACGCCAGGTCCGTGGGAAGCCGTCCGGCGGACGTGTACGGGTGGGTGAGCAGGCCCTTGCTCTCGAGGTCCGCCATCGTGTTCCGGATCGTCGCAGGCGACACGCCGAGCGCGTACTCCTTCCCGATCCTTCGCGAGCCGGCCGGGGCGGCCGTGCGCACGAAGGAATCGATGACCGCCGCGAGGACGGCCCGTTCGCGCTGTGTCAGTGTTGGCAGGGTCATGCTCCCTCAGCCCCGGCGAGTTCGGCGGCGATCGCATCCAGCCGGAGCCAGCCTTCGATCGTCGCCATCCAGCGTCCGTTCCGCTCTTCCAGCCACCCGGCCTCGGCCCAGTCGTCGAGGCGGAGTCCGCTCGACGAAGCCTTCTTCACGAAATCGGGCGCCAAGCCGCGATTCGTACGGAGGCCCAGCCAGATCCGTTCCAGTTCCTCCTCCTGCGGCCCCACGCGCTCCCAGCCTTCGAGCGGGCCCCGGCCCGCCTGCAGCGCGCGTTCATACCGGTCCCAGCGAAAGACGTTCCAACTGCGGATCGGTGGAAGAAATCCATGCGCGGACGGGCCGAGGGCAAGATACGATGTCCGGTTCCAGTACGACCAGTTGTGGCGGCACTGTTCTCCCGGCCGGGCGAAGTTGGAAACCTCGTACTGCTCATACCCGGCCGCACGCAGGTCGCGCGACAGGCGTCGGTACTCGTCGGCGTAGCGCTCCTCGTCCGGCGCTCCCACCCGGCCCAGGCGAATCCACTCGGCCAACGGCGTGCGAGGTTCGACGGTCAGACCGTACAGACTCAGGTGAGACACGTCGAGAGTGGCCGCCGCTTCCACTTCCGCTCCGAGATCCCGCCTCACTTCCGGGGGCAGGCCGAAGATGAGGTCCACGCTCACACGTTCGAATCCGGCGTCCATCGCCTCCGCCACGGCGTCCGTGGCCCGGCGCCGGTCGTGAAGCCGGCCCAGCCACGTCAGCACATCATCGTCCAGCGCCTGCACGCCGAGACTCACCCGGTTCACGCCCGTCGCCCGCCAGCTCGAGCCGAGACGTGCATCGAAGGACGCCGGGTTCGCCTCGGCCGTCCATTCCGTGTGCACGGGATCGATTCGGAACCAGGCGGAGATCCGCGAGGCCAGCCCCTCCATCCCGGCGGGCCCCATGAGTGAAGGCGTCCCGCCTCCGACGAAAATGGTGTCGAGCGTGGCTCCCGGATTCCATCCGTTGCGCTCGAACCACCAGGCGAGTTCGACCTCGATCGCGGCGAGCCAGCGGGAGACCGGCGGATCCGACGCGCGCTGGACGGAGAAATCGCAGTAGTGGCAGCGATGCGCGCAGAACGGGAAGTGCACGTACAGGGAGCGCGGCGGGCGCTCGCCGGACATCAGCGGCCGCCCCGCCGCCGGACGGCGGCGAAGTTCCCTCCCGGCCGGCGCTCGACCCACCCTTCGAGCTCCAGCCGCCCCAGTCCGCCGAGCACCTTCGTGACGGGCATCTCGAGACCCACGGCGAGTTCATCCGGCGAGCGGGGTCCCCGCGAGAGCGCTCGGAGCAGACGCCTGTCGCCGGAGGATCCGTCGACCGCCGGCGCGGCTCCTTCTTCCGATGGCGGCGCCTGCGGCTCGAGGCACAGCCAGCCCAGGGCATCGAAGACGTCCTGCACGCCGGCCACGAGCCCGGCGCCCTGACGCAGGAGGCGAAGACACCCGGCCGCGCCCGGATCATCGATCCGCCCGGGCACCGCGAGGACTTCGCGACCCAGGTCCAGGGCATGGTCCGCCGTGTTCAGCGCCCCGCTCCTTCCGCCCGCCTCCACGACGATGACGCCGCGGGCGAGGGCGGCGATGACCCGGTTGCGGCGCGGGAACGCCGAACGCGTCGGCGGCGCCGACGGCTCGAACTCGCTCAGCAGGATGCCGTGCGAACGCATCCTCCGGTACAGGTCCCGGTTCTCCGCGGGGTATTCGCGATCGTGTCCGGTTCCGAGAACCCCGATGGTCCGCCCGCCGACATCGAGGGCCCCGGCGTGGGCCGCCGCATCGATGCCGTGGGCCATGCCGCTGACCACCGTCCAGCCCCAGCGAGCGAGTTCTCTTCCCAGCGCGTATGCCGTGCGCAGCCCGTAGGACGACGCGGCCCGCGTGCCCACAACCGCGATCGTCCGCCCGGAGTCCGGCGTCCCGGCGCCGCGCTTGAAGAGAACGGGGGGCGGATCGGGGAGATCGCGCAGCCTCTCGGGATAGGCGATCTCTCCACAGTCGGTGTACCCCGCCACGGCGAGCCCCTTCGCCCCGGCTTCGCGCAGCAGCGAGCGCGCCGCCCTCTCGCCGTCGGCGCCGAGGGCCCGGACCGTCCTCGCAGCCGGCACCCGGCGGCCCCGGCCGAGCGCGCGCAGTTCGTCCGGCGCGGCGCGGCGCGCCTCCGCGAGCGCCGCCGACGCCCCGCCATGGCGGTCGACGAGACGCCGGACGCCGCACGGCCCGATGCCGGGGGCGCGGGCCAGCATGACGAGCGCCACCAGCTCCCTCTCCAGCGCTCCCCGTTCCGCGGAACGTTGCCCCGTCACGGCCGCCACCCGTCGCTGCTCTCGAACGGGTCCGCCTCGGCCTCCTCCGCCGCAGCCTCCTTCTCCCTCTGCACACGCGTCCAGAGACCCTCGAGCGCGCGGTCGAGGCCGGTCCCGGTCACGGCCGAGATCGTGAACTGGCCCCAGCTCCCGGGAGCATCGACGGACACCGGCGGTTCCGTCGCGACCGGACTCAGATCGGCCTTGGTCAGGAGCACGCAGTGGGATATGCCGGCCAGCGCCGCGTCGTGCGCGCGCAGTTCCTCGCGCAGCAGGTCGTACGTCGCCTGCGGGTCTTCGTCGTCCAGCGGCACGAGGAGCGCGAGGGTGCGCGTGCGTTCGATGTGCCGAAGGAACTGCGTGCCGAGACCGCGCCCCTCGTGCGCTCCCTCGATGATGCCCGGGATGTCCGCCATCACGAACGAGCGATTCCCGCTCAGCCCCACGACCCCCAGGTTGGGCGCGAGCGTGGAGAAGGGGTAGTCGGCGATCCGCGGCTTCGCCGCCGTTACTCGGGCCAGGAGCGTCGATTTTCCCGCGTTGGGCTCCCCCACCAGACCCACGTCGGCGATGAGCTTGAGTTCGAGTTCGATGTGCCGCTCCTCCCCCCACTCCCCGGGTTCCCATTCGCGCGGCGTCTGCCGCGTGGGCGAAGCGAAGCTTGCGTTGCCCCTTCCCCCGCGACCGCCCCGGGCCACGACGAGTTCATCGCCCTCCTCGAGCAGTTCGCCGATCCGCTCACCCGTCTCGACGTCGCGCACGAGGGTCCCGAGAGGGACCGGGAGCCGCAGATCCTCACCCGAGGCGCCGTCCCGCTTCTTCCCCTCCCCGTGTCCGGCGCGGCCGGCCTTGTAGTGCTCGCGGTACGAGTAGTCGAGCAACGTGTCGAGTCGGCGATCCGCTACGAGGATCACGCCGCCGCCGTTTCCGCCCCGGCCGCCGGCGGGCCCTCCGCGGGGCACCCCCTTCTCGCGACGGAAGGCGACGGCGCCCGCGCCGCCCGCCCCCCCGGTTACGTGTATCCTGGCTACGTCGACGAACACGATGCCTCCTCCACGTTCCGCCCCCCGCCTCGTCCCGCACGATCCACGACCCTCCCCCAGAGCGCGAGCAGCCGCGCGGGGTCTGCCCCCGCGCAACCCTCCGACCCCGCCGGCGCGCGCGCGGCCGCGCGGACTCCGACGCGCAGCGCCGCCTCCACGCGCCCCGGCGGGGTTCCGACGTTCAGCGCCCCGTGCAGGTGGGCGCGGAGCTGCCGCTCGTGCCCGGCCGCGGCCAGCAGCGCCACGATGCACAGTTCGCGCATCTCCGCGGAGAGCCCGGAGCGCGACAGCGTGCGCCCATATCCATGCTCGACCATCCAGACGTCCAGGTCCGGGTGCAGCTGGCGCACGTGGTCGCGAAGCGGTTCGTACACATCCCCATACACGGCCCGGCACAGCACCTCCCCGTCTCCGGACGGATCCTCCGGCGCCACCGCCCCGGCGGTCTCGCCGCCCGTGATTTCCCTCCACGCAATGAAGGCGTTGAGCACGACGGGGAAACCCACGAAGAGGTGCGCCTGCAGCAGCACCTCCTCGACCTCAACGCGGGCTGCGTGCGCGGCGGCGGCCTCGAGCGCCGACCGCCATCCCCCCGCGTTCGGGCGCGCGAGAGCGGCCGAGAGCTCGACGAGCACCCCTGTTCGTTCGTCGAGTCCCACCTCAGCCCCCATGTGGTTCCACCGACAGCACGCCGACCTCCTTCCCGCACGTGTTCCGGACCACGGGGCGCGCGAAGCTCTCCAGCTGCCCGACCTCCGCGGGCGCGAGCAACGACAGCGTCGCAAGCGCGTGCACGACCGCCGGCCCCAGTGGCCGCGTGGCCCCATCCAGCACCTTGAAGGCCGCACCCCACCCCCCCTCGGCGCTCGCGAGGCAGAAGACTCCTTCCGCCCCTTCCTTGGCGAGAATCCGACCCGAACTCGCCTGCATCAGGTTCGCGGAGAGTGCCGTGGGTCCCGACACCAATGTCGGATGCGTCGTCATCGCGGTCACAACGGATCGCACGGCCGCCTCCGACGAGGCGCCGAACTCCGCGAACGCCCGCGCCATGTCCCGGAGGGAAAGGGCCGGGGTCGGCAGCCCGCAGCCATCCGTCCCCCACGGCAGGCGCTCGCAGTCTTCACCCAGCCACGCCGAGAGCTCCCGCCGGATCTCGCCCTGCAGCGGGTGCTCCGGTTGGTGGTAGCCCGCCACGGGCCAGCCGCGGGCGACACAGAGGGCCAGCAGCGCCGCATGCTGACCCGAACAGTTGTTGTGGATCCGTCCCGGCAGACGCCCCGCCCGATCCATCCCCCGGGCCGCTCCGTCGTCGAACGGCCGGTGCGGTCCGCATGCGAACATCTCCGGCGCCAGTTCCACCGCGTCGATCACCGACTGCACGACCTGCAGGTGTCGCGGGGTGCCGTGATGGGATGCGCACGCCAGCGCAAGCGCCTCCGCCCCGAGCCCGAGGCGTCCGAGCACGCCGTCCCGGACGACCGGGAGGATCTGAAGCGGTTTCATCGAAGAACGCCAGAAGGCCGTCAGTTGGGCGTCGCCGAAGGCGTGGCGGCGACCCGGGGAACCGGCTTCGTGGACGATGCCGTACACGAGATGCGACGATTCCCGCGTTCCGGCCCGATCCAACGTGACGCGGATCGGTTCCATCACCCCTCCGCGGCGGTCGGCGGCGCGAGCCGGGCCCAGGCTCCGGCGGTCGCGCTCCCTTCGGTCAGGTCGCCGGCCATGCGCGCGAGGTCCGCCGGACGGTCCACATCGTACCAGGGCGGCAGTTCTGCACAATCGAGCCGCAGCGACGCGGCGCGCGCGCGCGTCCAGGCGAACAGCCCGGACGTCGACCACGGGGCTCCGGCGAAGAGACCGCGGGCCCGCGGCCACGCCGACCCGCGCAGTCCAACCGCGTAGTATCCGCCGTCCAGGCTCGGGCCAAGGGCCACCGGGCCGCCCACCAGCGCGTCGAAGGCCCGCACGACGAAGTCGAGGGGGAGGGTCGGATGGTCGCTTCCGACCGCAACCGCGCAATCCACGCCCTCGTCGAAGGCGCGGTTGAACGCCATCTCGAGCCGGTCACCGAGCGAACCCTCGGGTTGGAGCCGGATTCGAGTCGCGGGGTATCGCGAGCCCAGGCGCTCCATCGCCCCAGGACGATCGGGCACCCACAGTTCCGCGGGGATCCCGTCCGGCGCGAGCTTCATGGCGTCGTCGAGGAACGCCTCGTACAGGACGGCGCTCTCCTCCCCTGTCAGTTCGGGCTGGAGGCGCGTCTTGACGTAGCCCGGCTCGGGCAGGCGGCCGAAGACGAGGAGTCTTCGACACGAACGTTTCCGGTTCAAGGCAGGGGGTTCAGGCGCACCGACGGGCTGCTAGCGGGTGTTGACCTCGATCACTCCGCCCTCCGCCCCCGGCCGGCGATAGCGGACCGGAACCATGCTCTGATGGTAGAGCCGGATCGACACGATTTCCTCGGCGGGAATCCGCCGCAGCGTCGTGACCGCGTCATTCAGATTGAAATCGCCATCCACGACCAGCATCGGCACGTAGTAGTCCTGCGTCTGCCGCCCGAACAGGTTGGAATTGTCGTTACCGCCCCGGAAGCCGATCCGGTCCTCGAAGATGATCAGTTCCCGGTGATGGGTGAGCGCCTCGTAGGCCGACCGATATCCGGCGTCGCGGATCTCGCTGCCGGTGATGATGAGCCTGGTGTACGTCCCGGGGCGAGGGTTGCTGGCGCACGCCATTGCCGCCATCAGAGCCATCGTGGTTGCAATCACGGCCGACCGTCGCGTGCGCTCTCTCATCACTCGTCTCCTCGCCTCTTGAATCGCCCTGCGGCGTCCTGCCCTACCGGTGTCGTATCGCCACCAGCAGCCTGCTAGTGATCCCCGTCGGACTGCCCGCTCTCCGCGCCGTCCGTCCCCCGCGCCTCGGCGACACGCGCCGCGACGGTGAGCAGCGCTTCCGGCGAATCGGCCTCCATCAGAAGATCGATTGCGACCTGGATCTGCGCGTCGCGCACGGCCCGGCTACGGAGCTGCGGCACCTCCCCGAACTCCGCGCCGGCCAGCTCATCCGCGATCAGCCAGTCGACGTAGGTCCGCGACTGGTCGAAGAGTTCCCTCTCGACCTCGGCTCCCGCTTCCACGAGCGCCGCCCAGACTTCTTCGCGCATCCCCTGCGTGACGGAGAAACCCTCGTTGAAATCGTGATCGTTCGAATACCCGACCGCCCACCGGAAGACGACGTTCCGCGGGATCGCGCCCGAGCGCGTGGCGAGACGCCGCAGTTCCTGTTCCTCGGTGGAGAGCGTGTCGCGGTAGACGATCAGGTCCGGCGTAATCCCGCCGCCCCCGTACACCGTCCGACCGCCCGTCGTCGTGAACTCCTCCCGGTCTTCCGGCTCCGACGCCGCCGCGATCGGCTCGCCGGAGATTGCCACGGCGTTCGCCGCCAGGTTGCGGAGGGCGCTCTCGCGGTCGAAGTCCCTGGTGATGGAGCGCCCGGCGGGCGTGTACCAGCGGGCGGTCGTGACCTTCATGCTGTTGTCCCCGGAGAGCCGATACAGCGTCTGCACGGAGCCCTTGCCGAACGTCGTCGTGCCCACGACGACCGCGCGGTCGTGGTCCTGCAGCGCACCGGCGACGATCTCCGAGGCGCTCGCGCTGAGGCCGTCCACCACGACGACGACGGGGATGCCGGCATAGCGGTCGCCGCTCGAGGCCCGGAACTGGTAGTTCTGTTCATCGAGACGCGAACGCGTCTCCACTACGGCGGCCCCGCGCTCCAGGAAGAGGTCCGTGACGTCGATGCCCTCGGGCAGCAGGCCACCCGGGTTCCGCCGCAGGTCGAGGATCAGTCCGCTTGCGCCCTGTTCGATGAGCCGGTCCAGCGTCGCGACGAGTTCCTCCTGCGCCTGGCGGCTGAACCCACGCAGCGTGACATAGCCGATCTCGTCGTCCAGGATGAACCCCTGCGCCTGGGCGACCTGGATGACGTCGCGCACGATGCGGATCGAGAGCGGAAGATCCACGCCCACGCGCGCGATCGTGATGTTGACCGGGGCCCCCTTCTCGCCGCGCAGCGTGTCCACGGCCTTGTCCACCGACCAGCCCTCGGCCGATTCACCCTCGACCTCGATGATGCGGTCGCCGACCTCGAGCCCCTCGCGAAGGGCCGGCGAGTTCGGGAGCACCTGAACGACGGTGATCCAGTCGTCCTTCACGTCGATCCGGACGCCGAGTCCACCGTAGTTGCCCGTCGTCGTGAGACGAAGGTCCTCGGAATCCCGGGGTTCCAGGAACGTCGTGTAGGGGTCGCCCAGATTCTCGAGCATCCCGTCGATCGCCATCCGGTACAGCTCCTCCGGCGGGATCTCGTCGACGAAGCGGGCGGAGATCAGGCGGTGGATTTCATCCAGCAGCCGACGGCTTTCCCCGCCGCTGGCGGCGGCGCTCTGGTTTATCAGCCAGCCGCCGGTCGCGAGGGCGATGGCGCCGACCAGCACTCCGGTCGTCCAGGATCGCTCCAGTCTCATGCATCCTCCGTGGTGGCAGCCCCGTATCTCATCGGGCCGCGTTCGAGCGGCACTCCGCCGCTACCGTCAATGTCACACGACACCGTCAACGGGGAAAGTTCGCCGCCCCGAAACGATCCGGGAATCGCTCCTCCAGAAGCTCCAGAATCCGGCCTTCCACCTCATCCGGCGTCCCCGAGCCGTCGACGACCGCGATCCCCTCTTCCGCTGCCGCGAACTCCCGATACCCTTCCCGCACGCGCTCGCGGAACGATCGTTTCTCGAGCTCGATTCGGTCGGGAGCGGGCCCGAAGAAGGCCAGCTGCCCGGGGTCCTCCTCATCCTGCCACTGGCGACCCAATCCCACCTTCACCGGTACGTCGAGCACGAGATAGAGATCCGGAAGGAGACCGCCCGTCGCGGCGCGGGTGACCTGTTCGATCGTCTTCGCCGCGACTCCGCGCGCCCACCCCTGGTAAACCCGCGTGGAAAGCTCGAAGCGGTCACAGAGGACGACCTCGCCACGCTTCAGCGCGGGCCGGATCACCTCCTCGACGTGGGCGCGGCGGGAGGCCGAGAAAAGCAGGAGTTCGGCGATCCCGTCGAGCCGCAGCTCCGGCCGGTCGAGGAGCACGCTCCGAATCGCTTCCGCCGCCGCCGTGCCCCCGGGTTCCCGCGTCACCGTGTGGGGCATGCCGGACGCGGCCAGCCGCTCGGCCAGCCGGCCGATCTGCAGCGACTTTCCCGCCCCCTCGGGCCCCTCGAATACGAGGAAGCGCCCCGTCATTCAGTCGTAGTACTCCACGCCGAGGTGGGTGATCTGTTCCTCCCCCCTCAGCCAGCGCAACGTGTTCTTGAGTTTCCAGTGCTGGATGAAAATGTCGTGTTCCGGATACAGGTCCGGAGCCGTCTGCGGCGCCTTGAAGTAGAAGGACAGCCATTCCTGGACTCCCGACAGTCCGGAGCGCGCCGCGAGGTCGAGAAAGAGCGCCAGATCCAGGACGATGGGCGCGGCCAGAATGGAGTCGCGGCACAGAAAATCGATCTTGATCTGCATGCCGTACCCCATCCAGCCGAATATGTCGAGATTATCCCAGCCTTCCTTGTTGTCACCGCGCGGCGGATAGTAGTTGATGCGGACCTTGTGATACATCTCTCCATAGAGATCCGGATACATGTCCGGCTGCAGGATATATTCGAGAGCCCCGAGCTTCGATTCTTCCTTCGTCTTGAAACTCTCCGGGTCGTCGAGCACCTCGCCGTCCCGGTTGCCGAGGATATTCGTCGAGAACCAGCCGTTGAGGCCGAGCATGCGCGCCTTGAGTCCCGGAGCCAGAATCGTCTTCATCAGCGTCTGGCCGGTCTTGAAGTCCTTCCCCGCGATCGCGACGCCCCGGTCGGCGGCGAGCGAGAGAAGCGCGGGGATGTCGCAGGTCAGATTCGGCGCCCCGTTCGCGAACGGCACCCCCTCCATGAGCGCGGCCCACGCATAGAGCATCGAGGGCGCGATGTCCGGATGGTCCTCCTCCATCGCGCGCTCGAAGGAGGCCGGGCTGTCGTGCACCGGGCTCGCCTTCATGAAGATCTCGGTCGACGCCGCCCACACCATGACGAGGCGGTCGCAGCCGTGCTCCGCCTTGAACCGGCGGATGTCCTCGCGGAGCTGCTCGGCGAGTTCCCGCTTGTTCGCGCCGGTCTTCACGTTCGAACCGTCGAGCTTCTTCACGTAGGCGCGGTCGAAGGCGGCCGGCATCGGTTCGATTCCCCGCATGAAGTCCGCGAGCGGATCGATGTCCTCCGGCCGGAGGACGCCGCACACCTTGGCGGACTCGTAGGCGTTGTCGGGGATCGGATCCCAAGCGCCGAAAACGAGGTCGTCCAGTTCGGCCAGCGGCACGAAGTCGCGGATGAACGGGGTGCGGTTCTCCGTCCGCTTCCCGAGCCGGATCGTGTTCATCTGCGTGAGCGATCCGATGGGCCGGTTCCGTCCCCGGCGCGCCGCCTCCACGCCCGCGATGAAGGTGGTCGAGACCGCTCCGAGCCCTACGAGGAGAACGCCGAGCGTCCCCTCGGCGGGGGCAATGGTTGCAGGTGATCTATCCGAGTCCACGATGCTGGTTCACTCCGTGTCTGGTTCAGTTCGACTGCCGGGGCGGCTCCCCATCGGGCCGCGTATTCCGGTACACCCACCAGATCCGCTGGAAGGCGGTCAGGTTGGTGAGAATCGCGAGGACGATGATCACGACCCTCAGCACGAGACCCTGGTGGCCGAACATGGTCGTCTCACCGAAGATGAGCGCGGCGAAGCCGATCAGGATGACCCGTTCCGGGCGCTGCATGAGCCCGACGTAGCAGGCGATGCCGAGCGCCTCCGCCCGGGCGCGGGTGTAGCTGATCATGAGCGAGCCGGCGAGCGCGAGCACGATCCAGTAGATCATCCCCACGTCGCCCAGTTCGAGACGGTAATCGTTGTACAGGGAGAGGAGTCCCAGGTACACGACGATCTCGGACAGCCGGTCGAGCGTCGAGTCGTAGAAGGCGCCGAAGGACGAGGCGAGTCCCGTGCGGCGCGCGACCGTGCCATCGAACAGGTCGAACACGCCGCCGAGGAGGACGAGAAAGCCGGCCGTGCTCACATGATGCTGATGAAAGAAGTAACCGGAACTGCAGGTGATGACGAAGCCGAGCGTGCTGATGACGTTGGGGTGAACGCGGCGTCTCGTGAGCCACGCCATGGCCGGCTCGAAGATCGCGCGCAGCGCGCGTTCCCCCAGGTCGCGGGCCGCCTTCATGTCGGGAGGATGATCCTGCTTTCCTCGCCCTTCCGGACCCCCTCGCCGATCGCCCGATCCACCCGCTCCATGAGCTTCTCGAAGTTCGCCTGAGAGGAGATGAGGGCCTGGTAGCGGGTGCTCGTCTGGACCTTCTCCTGCAGTTCGGCGAACTCCCGTTCCTGCTCTTCGCTCGGCTGCTCGCCGCGGCCGACCGCCTCCATGAGTGTGCTCTGCAGGTCGCGCAGGCGGTTGAGCAGTTCCGTCGCGTCGCGATCCTCGTCGATCTCGCGGCGGGCCGCGCGCAGGTAGGCGTATTCGGGCAACCGGGAGATGATGCGCCCTACCTCCTGCGCCTTCTCCAGCATGCGGTCTCGCTCGTCCATGTCTCCGGCTCGAAACGGAATCGGGAAGCACTCCGGGCCGACGCGTCGGGTCGGCAGCGGGCGGAGGCGCGAATCGTCCGGCCCTTCCCCGCTCGCCATCCGCAGGCCCGGGCCGACGATTCGCCGCCCGAGTATAACCCGGCCCCGACCCCCACGCGACTTGAGAGGAGGCGGCCGCGAGGGCTCCGACGCTCAGCCGGAATCCGGCAGGCCACCGGCGATCCCTGCGACGTACTCGGTCACGGCGATCCATACCTCGTCAAACTCGCGTTCGGCGCCCGGGGGAAGCAGGTTCGCGAGGCTTCGCTCCCAGTCCGCACGGAACTCGTTCTCCCGCGCAATCATGCGATCCACGCTGCCCGCTTTCACCTCGACATCTCTTGCCGCGAGTTTCGAGGGCAGGCCGACCCGCACCTCCTCCGCATCCACGAGTCGTCCGAGCTCGAAAATATCATACAGATCCCGCGATACCGCGTAGATCCGCTGTCCGAGGACGGCCCTGATCTTCTCGGACATCACCTCCTCAAGCCGGTAGCACCTAATCTGCACGTCTCCGAGGTCGGCGCGGTCCGAAAACGGGTGGAAGACGGAACGTGAGACCGACTCGAACACCAGCACCTCGTTCCTGGTGATGTCGAGTCGAAGACCCGAGGGCTCGCCCCGCGTTCGGTGTGGGCCTCGCCAGTAGATCGAGAGGCGGAGACTCTCTCGCCCGTACTCGTCGCTGATGATGCGGGATCTGGGGGCTGCGGCTGAAAAGTCGATTCCGGCGGGCTCTTGAACGGCCCCCAGAGCCTCGGCCACGGCCTCCTCGAACCCTGCCTGCCCGATCCACTCCGCCGCCGTGAAATCGAGATCTTCCGAGAACCGGTACTCCGGAAAATAGCATTTGCGCAGGCACGTTCCGCCCTTGAACGCGAGCCGTCCGTCAAGGCCGGGGTGGCTCGCAAGCCCGCGCAGCGCCCAGCCGAGCGCGTGGTCGAGTTCCACGATTCGGGGCTCGACGCCCGCAACGCGGGCCAGACGACGAATCTCGGCGTCGCGGATCATTCGTGGGCGTGGAGGCCCTTCTCCGGGAGGTTGACCTCGATTCGCCACCGGGTGGCGATCCGGTGGGGCTTTCGCGGCGTGGATGGGTCGAGTCTGCTCAGCCCGGCGGTCAGCAGGCCCCGCCATTTCTCCAGCGTCCTACGTCCCGGAGGATGGCGCAACTCCAGCGTCTCCACGAGGAATCCGAGTCGTTTCACTGCAGCGCCGGAACCGAATCTGCGGAGGTACGTCGTCATCCCGTCCCAGTCGAAGTCTCCGTCGCCTGCCCGCAGCGCCCGCGCAACTTCCCCTGTGCCGCCGCCGAGATCCGGTCGATCGACACAATCGAGAAGCGTCTTCTCCCGGTTCGTAACCCGGAGAGTCCAGTCGCCGACGCGATATCCGTGGCTCCCGAAGAACTTCCGAGATTTCACCCGCACGATCCGAAACCGCATCCCGAGGATCTCCGGCGACCGGTTTTCCTTCCGCGACGTCGTCTGAACGTAAGTGATGCGAGGTACCTGCTCGGTGAGGTTCCAGTAGTCCAGGGCCGACCAGTAGGCGACCTGGCCGGGTTTCACGAGGTGGTGCGCGATGACGTGGGCGTCCTCCGTCCACGTTCGTTCGGGACCCGCTTCGAGGGGGATGATGAGGTATTTCCCCTTCTCCAGACGTTCGAGCCAACCCTTCTCGACGAGCCGCCCGAGGGCGTCTCGCACGGCCCGGCGCGGCTTGTTGAGATCCGGCAGGGCGTACGCGTCTTCCGTGACGAAGATCTGCTTTCCCGCCGCCGCCAGCGTCGTAAGCAGTCTCGCGTCCGCATCGCTGAGAGCAACTACATTTTGATTCGTCATTACCGTTCGTTATGGCGTTATTGACGCATCAAAATATGCTAGGCCAGTCACGAACCTTCAACTTGTGGGTTCGGTGTACCGTCGGGGCAACCGTCGGCCTTCCGCGCGCTCGCGAAGCGGGGCCGACCTGCGAGGTCCGTCCCGATTCGGGCATCGGAGAGCAAGGCTTCGGCCTCGAGGAGGCTGAGAACGGCGGAGCCTTGCGACATCCCGATCTCGAGGAACAGCGCGCCGCCTTCACGGAGCCGCGCCGGGGCGCCCGCCACCACGGGTCGAATGACTTCCAGTCCATCTTCCCCGCCGTCCAGCGCGACGCGAGGCTCGCCGTCGCGGACGACGGGGTCGAGGTCGGTCCATTCCGAGGTCGTGACGTAGGGTGGGTTGGAGATGATGAGGTCGAACCGTTCGTCCGGCCCGAGGGCGGACCAGATGTCGGGAGGGCAGGCGCGCAGTTCGAGGTTCTCGACGTCCGCGCGGCGAACGTTTTCGCGGGCGAGTTCGAGCGCCTCCTCGGACACGTCGAGCCCGACGACGCGGCCGGCGATCCCCTCGTCGAGGAGTGCGATCGCGATGGCGCCCGACCCGACGCCGATATCGAGCGCCTCGACCGGCCCGCTCCGGTCGCGGTACCAGGCGGCGACGAGGTCGAGCAGTTGCTCGGTCTCGGGCCGCGGAACGAGGGCGCGGCCATCCGACACGAGGCGAACGCGCCGGAAGTCGACCGTGCCCTCGATGTGCTGGAGCGGCTGCCCCTCGAGACGGCGGGAGACGGTGCGCGCCACCGATGCCGCGCCGGCCGGATCGACCCGCTCTCCGCCGGAGACGCCCAGTTCGCCCCGCGACAGGCCGAGCGCCGCGGCCACGAGCCGCTCGGCTTCGACCCTCGGAGCCTCCAGTCCGGCCAGTTCGAGTTCGCGCCGTACGCCGTGCACGATCTCGCGGCGCGTCGGGCCCGCCGGGCGGCGCCCCGCACCGCCCGGGCGCGGTTCCGTCACCCGCCCGCCGCCGCCATTCGCTCCTCCGTTCCGGCGAGCCGCAGCGCCTCGACAACTTCGTCCAGGTCGCCGGCGAGGATCGCCTCCAGCCGGTGGCTCGTGAAGTGGATGCGATGGTCCGTCACGCGGTTCTGCGGGAAGTTGTACGTCCGGATCTTCATCGAGCGGTCACCGGTTCCCACCTGCGTGCGCCGCTCGCGGGCCCGTTCCGCCTCCTGCTCGGCGACGAGCCGGTCGAGCAGCCGACTCCGCAGAACCTTGAGCGCGCGGGCCTTGTTTTTGTGCTGTGACTTCTCGTCCTGGCACGACACCACGAGCCCGGTCGGGCGGTGCGTGATCCGCACCGCGGAGTCCGTCGTGTTCACGGACTGCCCGCCGGGTCCGGAGGAACGGAAGACGTCGATCTTCAGGTCGGCGGGATCGACTTCGATGTCCACCTCCTCCGCCTCCGGGAGGACCGCGACCGTCGCCGCCGACGTATGTACCCGGCCCTGGCTCTCCGTTTCCGGCACGCGCTGGACGCGGTGGACGCCGGACTCGTAGCGAAGACGGCCGTAGGCATCGGACCCGCGCACGACGAAGACGATCTCCTTGACCCCCCCGAGCGCGCCCTCGCTGGTGCTGATGAGTTCCACGTCCCAGCCGGACTCCGCGGCGAAGCGCGCATACATCCGGTACAGGTCCGCCGCGAAGAGTGCAGCCTCGTCCCCGCCCGTCCCCGCGCGGATCTCCACCACGGCGGGCCGGTCGTCCAGCGGGTCCTTCGGCACCAGGAGTCGGCGAAGTTCTTCCCGCGCTTCCTCGCGCTCGGCCTCCAGATCGGCGACCTCGGCCGCGGCCATCTCGGCCAGCTCGCCGTCCGACTCCGCCGCGACTTCCCGGGCCTGGCGCAGATCGTCGAGGAGCTTGAAGTGGCGCTCCGCCGCGCGCGCCACCGGCTCCAGCGCGGAGTGTTCGCGCGCGACATCGCGCAGGAGGGCCATGTCCGACAGCACCTCGGGCTCCGCCATCCGGCGCGCCAGCGCCTCGTACCGCTCGGCGGCGTCGCGCAGGCGATCCTCGAGGGTGTCCCGATCCGACATCATCGTTCCTGCTCGTTCTCTACTCGTTCCCTACATGAAAACGGGGTCCGCGAGGAACCCCGTCATTTGGAAGGCAGGTTCGAGCGCCAGGCGCTTCCGGCTCAGGCATCGACCGCCGCGGCCTCCTCCTCGACGGCCTCCTCCGCCGCCTGCTCCTTCGTCTCCGCCTTCGCACCGCCGCGGGCCTTTCCGTCGCCGTACTTGGCGAGGAAACGCTCCACCCGCCCCGCGGTGTCGACGAGCTTCTGCCGCCCGGTGAAGAAGGGGTGACAATGCGAACAGATCTCGACGTGGATCTCGCCCACGGTCGAGGCGGCCTCCGTCTCCCGGCCGCACGCACAGGTGATCTTCGCGGGTGCGTACTCCGGATGTATGCCTGCCTTCATGTCTTCCCCACGCGCTGGGTTGCCTGCCTCCGTCGGAGGCGTCTGCGGAACAGCCATGTAATCTAGCCGCGACGGCACGACGGCTGCAAACGGGGCCGGTGACGCGGCTCCCGCCAGGATCCGTTCCCCGCCCGGATCGCGTTCCGGAATCGTGCGTTCGCCGGCGAGGGTGCGTAGACTCCCCGCCATGACCCGGGATACGCTGATCGTCCTCCTCGATTTCCACTACCGGGCCCGCGACGGAACGCTGGACGCCGTCGAGCGGCTCGCGCCCGAGGATTTCCGCCGAGACCTGGGGGGCAGCTTCGGATCCATCCGCGACACGCTCGCCCACGTCGTGTCCGCCGAATGGGTGTGGTGCTCGCGCTGGGAGGGACACTTCCCGACGGAGCATCTGCCTGCCGACGACTTCGAGACGGCGGGCGACCTGCGCGCGCGCTGGCTGGAGGAGGAGGCACGTGTCCGCCGATTCGTCGCGGGACTCGGCCCGGAGGACATCCACCGCGTGATGGAGTACCGGTTCTTCGATGGCGAAAAGATGCGTGTCGTCTTCTGGCACATGTTGCAGCACGTGGTCAACCACGCGACCTACCACCGCGGACAGGTGACGACGATGCTCCGCCAACTCGGCGCCGATCCGCCCCGGAACCAGGGCCTCATCGGCTTCCATCTGGAGCAGGTCTAGCGCAGCGGGGGCTCGGCGCCCTCGGTGGCTCGCGGAGCTTCTGCGACGCAACTCTAGTTGGGCGTCAGCATCATCCGGTCCGCGACGGCCGCCTCGACCTTCGCTCGCGAGTAGTAGAGCGGGAAGAAGCGGTCCTTTGCCCAGCCCTCGAACAGGTTCCGGTACATGGGATCGTCGGGGTCTCCCCCCTGCCCCGGCGTGTTCGTGAACACCGCCGTGTCCCAATCCCCCGCCTCCGCGATGATCCGGAAGGAGGGGCCCGAGGTCTGGTTGTCTCCGCCTCCCGTCTGGTTCACGGTGAAGCCGTTGCCTCCGCGCGGGAGCGGGCCCACCTCGAGCTGCTCGCGCATCTCGGCGTTCACGATCCCGGACAGCGGGTGCCGGAACCGGGCGTGCTTGAAGCGCACGTCGCCGTAGCGCCACGGGTCGCCGCCGAAGCGATCCTCCAGTCCGTCGAGGGCGTCGGCCAGCGTGCGGGCGAGGAAGGCGTCGCGGCCCGCCACGGGATCCCCGTCTCCGAGCGGCGCGAACCAGGCGGGCGGCGATCCGAGCCAGTCGATGATCTTCTTCATGGAAAGCCGGCCGAGCGACGAGCGGACTTCGGCGGGAACGACGAGCGGCACCATCTGTCTCTGGAGCTCACGCTCCCACGACACGTAGATCGCGGCCTCGCGGGACTCGGGAGCGAGCGCGAAATCCCAGTCGAGCAGCTCGCCTCGCGCCGCCTCCGCCCCCGGGGGCAGGTCGACGCCGCGCAGCATCGGCACCAGCGAGCGCGCCGGGAGCGACACGTAGTCCGTCGCGAGCTGCATCATCTCCGCCATCGTGAAGCGCTTGCCCGACGCGAGGACTTCGTCGATGCGCGCGCTCCGGAACGGGTCGCTCCAGCTCCAGCCGACGGCGTCGCGGTGCTCGTAGCCGGGCGGGACGAGGTTCTGGTTCGCCGTCGACCAGAAGCCCTTCTCCGGGTTGAACACGTGCGGCTTGTGCCGGATTTCGAGGTAGCCGTCCCACTCGTAGCGGCCGTCCCCCGGCACCGGGACGAGACCCGACCAGTTGCGGCGGATGGGCGCGATCCCCACGGACTGCCAGCCGATGTTCCCGTCCACATCGGCCCACACCATGTTCTCGCCGGGGATGTTCGAGTAGTTGCAGGCGTCCCGGAACTCCTCCCACGTCTTCGCCTGGTTCATGCGCAGGCTCGCGAGGTACGGCGCGCCGCCGATCTCCATCCACCCCGCGCGCACCGCGTAGGCGAGATCGTTGTCCCGGTCCTCGTACACGACGGGTCCGTGCCGCGTGTACCGGTGCCGGACCCGCTCGGCCGCGCGCCCTTCGACCGGGATCTCATCGTCGATGACCCGCATCGCCTCCCAGTCTCCGCCGTACCAGTAGCGGTCCGGGTCATCCGGGTGCGTGCGGTAGACGTAGAGATCCTCGGCGTCGGTCTGGAAGACGGTGAGCCCCCACGCACCGTGCCCGTTGTGCCCGATCGAGATGCCCGGGAGGACCGGCTCGCCCCCGCCGATCACGTTCCAGCCCGGTCCGACGAGGTGGACGAGATAGCGCAGCGACGGGGCCGCCTGCACCCGGTGCGGATCGTTCGCCATCAGCGCGTGGCCGCTCAGCGTGCGGCTCCCCGCCACGACCCAGTTGTTGCTTCCCGTCCCCATCCGCTCCGCTTCGAGGCGTCCCGCTTCCCAGGCTGCCGCCTCCCGGGCTTCCGCTTCGAGCGTCCGCAGGGCGAAGGCCTCCCCGTCGGAGGCGGTGGCGCGGAAGCGGGGCTCGATGTCCTCGGGCTGGAAGCGGATGGACCCGCGGAAAGCCCGGTACACGTCGAGGATCTCGGGCCGGAGGAGCGAGCCGTCGATCGCGGGATCGAGATCTATGTCCGGCTCCCCGGGGTGGAAATAGGAGACTTCCTTCACCTTCTCCGCCCCCACCGCCGCGACGGCGATCCCCAGATCCAGCTCCTGCCCGATGTTCATGAGCAGGCCCTGGTGGCGGGAGATGACGACGTCCGGGGTCCACGGCTGCGGACGGATCCCGAGCATCTCGAACTCGACCGGAAGGAGATCGGGGTCGCGTTCCGTCTCGGCAATGTACGCGTTGATCCCGTCCGTGAAGGCCCGGATGATCTCGGCGCCGCGCGGGTGGTAGTGATTCAGTTCCGCTTCCAGGTCGCCGCGGAAGCGGAACAGCCGCGCGCCGCGGTCGCGCTCCAGCTCACGGGGACCGAGGATTTCGGAGACCGTGCCCGTGGCCTGGCGCCGCCAGAGTTCGAACTGGAAGAGGCGGTCACGCGCGGCGCTGTACCCCTGCGCGAAGAAGAGGTCGTGCTCCGTCTCTGCGTAGATGTGGCTGACGCCCCACAGATCCTTGAGGATCTCGACTCCGGCCTCGAGCCCGGGGACCCGCAACGTTTCCGTCTCGGTCGCTTCGAACGCGGCGACCCGGTCCGGGACGCCGGCCCGAAGGTCGTCGACGGTCGGCGCGGCGGGAGGGTGTCCGCCGGAGCCCCGCAGGACCGGCAGCAGGAGGATGAGCGCGAACAGCGTGACGGATCGAACCCGCATCGGATTTCTCCCTGGGTGGTCTTCTCTCGTGAGTCCGGCTACGACCCCGTGGCTTTCTTCTTCTCCGGCTCGGTCCCGGCCTCGTTTTCGGCTTCGGCCTCCGTCCCGTCGGACCCCGAGACGCTCGCCTTGAGCGCGGCCATGAGGTCGATGACCTTCGCCGTCGTTTCCTCCTCGACCGGCGCGGTGATCTCCGTCCCGTCGGCTACCTTGCGCTCGATCGCCGCGAGCATGCGCTGCCCGACCTCATCCTCGTACTTCGACGGGTCGAAGTTCTCCGAGGCGATCTGCTCGATCAGTTGTACGGCGAGGCCAAGTTCCGCGTCGGCGACCTCGCCCTCTCCCGACGGCACGTCGTCGAGCGCCCGCACCTCATGCGCGTAGTGCAGCTGTTCGAGAACGAGGTGATCCCCGACCGGCCGTACGAGGACGAGATACTGCTTGCCGCGCGCCGCGTACTTCGCGAGGGCGGCCCAGCCCGTCTTCTTCATGGCGGCGCCGAGGAGCCGGTATGCCTTGTCCCCTCCGTGCGCAGGCCCGAGGTAGTACGTCTTCCCGATATACGCCCGTTCGACCTGGTCCAGCGGCACGAACTCGACGATCTCGACCGCCTGCGTCGCCTCCGCCTCGAGCGCCTTCAGTTCCTCCGGCTTGAAGGTCACGTACTGGTCCTTCGCGAACTGGTATCCCTTGATGAGATCGCTCCGCAGGACCGGCTCCCCCGTCTTCGCATCCACGTACTGCTGCTTCACGCGGGTCCCGTCGGGCGAAAGGAAGTTGAAGCGGACCTTCTGCGAGTTTTCGGCGGACGAGTAGAGCTGGCACGGGATCGAAACGAGCCCGAACGAGATCGTCGCCGTTGCGATGGGTCGAGGTGACATCCTGCGCCTCTCCGTGTGCGCGCCGAACCGCCCGGCGCGGCGTCAGCCCCCGGGCGTGATGCCGGACCGGGGGGCCGAATTATAGGTTCCGGGCCGGATCGTGCATACCGCTCCGGCCGTCCGCCGCCCGGATGGTCGAAAACAGCGTCGAAAGTCAGGGCCGCGAGCATGCCCCGAGGAAAACTCGAGGAATACCGGGAGAAACGCGCTTCCGAGCGTACGCCGGAGCCCTTCGGCGGCGCGCCGGGGACGGGGGTCGGCGTGTTCGTCGTCCAGCTGCACGCGGCGACGCGCCGGCACTACGACCTCCGCCTGGAGATCGGGGGCGTCCTCGTCTCGTGGGCCGTCCCGAAGGGCATCTCCCCCGACCCGGCGGACAAGAAGCTCGCGATGCACGTCGAGGACCACCCGATCGAGTACATCGAGTTCGAAGGCGTGATTCCGAAGGGCGAGTACGGCGGGGGCGAGATGATCGTGTGGGACATCGGCCGCTGCATCATGCTCGAGGATCCGGAGGAGGGACTGGAGACGGGCAAGCTCCTGTTCGAGCTTCGGGGGCATAAGCTCAAAGGCGTGTGGACGCTCGTGCGGCTGGCGAAGGGGGAGACCGGCAAGGAGTGGCTCCTCATCCGCGAGCGGCGAGGCGGGCACCCGATCCTCGAGGACGGATCGCTCCCGGAGACGTCCATCCTGTCGGGACTCACGGTCGAGGAGATGGCCGAGCGCGAGCGCGGCTGGTATCCGGGGGAGGATCTGACTGTGGCCCTCGAGCGGGCCGGCGCGCCCGAGCGCCCGGTCGACCCCGCCGACGTGCGGTTCATGCTCGCCCAGCCCCGGGAGGAAGCGTTCGACGATCCCGCCTGGCACTTCGAGCTGAAACTCGATGGCTACCGCATGCTGGCCTCGGCCGTCGACGGAGCGGCCAGCCTCCTGACCCGGAACGGACACGACGCGCTTCCGACGTTTCCCGATATCGCCGGCGCTCTCCGCAAACTCCCCTTCCGGCGCGTGGTTCTGGACGGGGAGGTCGTCGTTCACGACGCCGCGGGCTACCCCAGCTTCCGGCGCCTGCAGAAGCGGGCCAGACTCTCGCGCCCACCGGATGTGCGGCACGCCTCGTTCGAGGCGCCGGCCAGCTTCTACGCCTTCGACCTGCTCGCCTTCGACGACCGCGATCTGCGCGATCTCCCGCTCTCCGAGCGGCGCGCCCTCCTGCGCGGCGTGGTGCCCGAGGCCGGCCCGATCCGGTTCAGCGAACACTTCGAGGAGTGCGGGAAGGCCCTCTTCCGGCAGGTGCAGGAGATGGGACTCGAGGGGATCATGGCCAAGCGCGCCGACTCCCGGTACACCGGCGGCCGCTCCCCCGACTGGCGGAAGATCCACGCCGCGCGCGAGGCCCGTTTCGTCATCCTCGGCTTCACGAGTCCCGCCGGCTCGCGGACGGGCTTCGGCGCGCTCCACCTCGGCGCGTACGGCCCCGCCGACAACGCATCGGGGACCGCCGGCGACGACGACGGCCTCGCTCTCCATTACGTCGGCCGCGTGGGAACGGGCTTCGACGACGAGACGCTGGCGAAACTCCGGACCCGGCTCGACGCGCTGGAGTCGGCCGCACCCGCATTCGCGACGCCGGCCCCCGCCGGAGACGACCACACCTGGGTCGAACCCGAACTCGTGGCGGAGATCCGCTACAAGGAAATCACGGAGGGAGGCCTGCTCCGACACGCCGTCTTCCTCGGAGTCCTGCCGACCCCGGAGGAGGAATCCGGGGAGGACAAATCCGGGGACGAGGATCGCCAATACGTGGTTCCCACCGATTGCCGGCTACCCCGGGATCCGCGCGCGGCGCTGGCCGATCCCGTGCGCGTGGACACGTCCCCCCCGCCCGTCGAGGAGTTGCAGCTCTCGAACCTCGGCAAGGTTTTCTGGCCGGGCGAGGGGTACACGAAGGGCGACCTGATCGCGTACTACCGGGACATCGCCCCGTGGATGCTGAAGTTCCTCGAAGACCGGCCCCTGGTGCTCACCCGGTATCCGGACGGGATCGACGGGAAGTCCTTTTTCCAGAAGAACGCGCCGGGGTTCCAGCCCGAGTGGGTGCGCAC
Organism: Gemmatimonadota bacterium; assembly: GCA_022820995.1. Lineage (GTDB taxonomy): Bacteria > Gemmatimonadota > Gemmatimonadetes > Palauibacterales > Palauibacteraceae > Palauibacter. Next base: position 24,078 of record JAJEEM010000042.1, read on the forward strand.
GGAGGCGATCTGGAGCCGCGGCTCCGAGCGCGACATCCACTATTTCATCGCCGACGACCCGGCGGTGCTCGTGTACATCGCGAACCTCGGCGCGATTCCGCTCCACGTGTGGGCGAGCCGCGTCGGGAGCCTGGACCGCCCCGACTGGTGCCTCCTCGACCTCGACCCCAAGCACAAGCGGGACGGCGAGGAGGTGTACGCCCCGTTCCGGGACGTGATCGACGTGGCGCGCGCGATCGGCGCGCTGTGCGAGGAGATCGGGCTCCCGAGCTATCCGAAGACGAGCGGCTCGTCCGGGATCCACGTGATGATTCCGCTCGGCGGCCGGCTCGACTACGAACAGTCGCGCACCCTCGCGCAACTGCTCGCGACGGCGGTGGTGGCAGAGATCCCCGACCGGGCCACGATCGTCCGGAACCCCTCGCGGCGCGAAGGCAGGGTCTACATCGATTACGTGCAGAACGGGCGCGGGAGGCTCGTCGTGGCGCCGTATTCCGTGCGGTCGCGCGCGGGGGCCACCGTGTCCGCGCCGCTGCGCTGGGCGGAAGTGAAGGAGGGACTCTCGATGGAAGACTTCACGATCCGGACGATGCCGGAGCGCGCCCGATCGCTGGACCCCGATCCGCTGCTCCGCGTGCTGTCCGAGGAGCCCGATCTCATGGCCGCGCTCGACGCGCTGCAGCGGAGGATCGGCGGGTGAGCGGGCCGGAGGGCCAGGGCCGCGCCTCGCCCGGACGGCTGGCCGGGATTCCGGGGTTCGACATCGACGGCGTGGCGCGGGCGGCGGAGGGCGATCCCGGCATCCTCCGGCTCGAGAACCTGGACACCGACCTGAGGCCGCCCGAGGCGGCCGCGGCCGCCACCCGTGCGGCGCTCGAATCGCCGGCCGCCAACAGCTACCTGCCGTTCACGGGCCGGGCCGGCCTTCGCGCGGCGGCCGCGCGGCACGTCGGCCGGCTCGCCGGACGGAGCTACGATCCGGACCGGGAGTGCGTGATCACGGCGGGCGGCACGGAGGGCCTGTTCAACGCCCTGCTCGCCTCGGTGGACCCGGGCGACGAGGTGATCCTCACCGACCCCACGTACGCCGGCATGCTCCAGCGCGTGCGGCTGGCCGGCGCGGCCCCGCGGCTCGCGCCCTGGCGGTTCGATCCGGCGGCGGGCTGGCGGCTCGACCTCGACGCCCTCGCCGCCCGCATCGGCAACCGCACCCGGGCGCTCTTCATCATGAACCCGTCCATGCCGTCCGGCGGCGTTCTCGACGCCGACGACTGGCGGACGGTCGCGGAGCTGTGCGAGCGCCACGACCTGTGGCTCCTCTACAACGCCGCGATGGAGCGCATCCTCTACGATCGCCGCCCGTACCTGCACCCGGCTTCGCTCCCCGGAATGCGCGAGCGGACGCTCACCATCGGCTCGGTCTCGAAGGAGTACCGCATGATCGGCTGGCGGGTGGGCTGGATCGTGGGTCCCGCCGAGGTTCTCGCCGACGTCGCCAAGGTCGGCATCTACAACGTCGTGACCGGAGTCGGGATCGGGCAGCCCGGCGCCCTGGCTGCCCTCACGGCTTCCGACGAAGCGGAGGACGTGGCGGCGAGCGTGGCGCGCTGGGAGCGACGGCGCGACGCGGTGCTCGAAGCGCTTCGGGACTACCCCGTCCGGCCCGCCGCGGGCGGCTGGTCGCTCCTCGTCGACACCCGGTCTCTGAGTCTCACGGCCCGCGATCTTTCCGGCCGGCTGCTGGCCCGGGCGGCCGTCGCGGCCACTCCAATGGACGCCTGGGGCGGCCCCGACGGGGAGTACCAACTCCGCCTCGTCTTCAGCAACGAATCCGTCGCCCGGCTCCAAACCCTCGGCGATCGTTTCGCCCGCGTTCTGTAGGGCCGGAGAGTCGTGTCTTCCAGATCGCCTCCCTAACCTCGTCGGCCGGACAGGCCAGCAAGATTGGAGCCTTCGTTGCATATTGTTGTCAGAAATATAATTTTGTTTCTGACACATTATCGCTAAACTGAATCGGGAGGGCTTGAGCATGGCCAGCTTGCCGCAGCGCATCGTGAAGCATGCCGCGACGCTGCCGGAAGGAGCGCTGGTCTGCCCAAACGCTCTGCTTCACCTGGGGAACCGTCCGGCCGTGGACCAGGCGTTGTCACGTCTCGCGCGCCGAGGGCAACTCCTGCGAGTCTGTCGCGGTGTCTATACGCGACCCATCGAGACCCGGTTCGGACTTCGGGCACCCAGCGTCGAGACGGTTATTGGAGCGCTGGCCGCGTTGTGGGACGAGACCATCGTCCCCAGCGGGGGGGCTGCGGCGAATGTGCTCGGTTGCACCACACAGGTCCCCGTACAGCCGGTGTATCTGACATCGGGACCAAGCCGGACGTTGCGGCTAAGCGCACAGGTAATCCGGCTGCGTCGTGCTCCGCGCTGGCAGCTTGTGGCGCCGGGACGACCGGCCGGACTGGCGGTCCGCGCCCTGGCCTGGCTGGGCCCCGACGAAGTCGACGAGGGGCTTGAGGCCATCAAGCGTGCGTTATCCCCGGAAGATATCGCGGAGCTGGCGGCCAAACGTGCGGTCCTGCCGTCCTGGATCGCGACGCCGGTGAGTAAACTGGCCGCTCGCATGTAAGCGTTGGTTTCGATCGCTGCCGGCCAGCGACATGCGCGGCGGCGTCGGTCGCTGGCGAGGTTAGGTCGGTTGAGCGTTGGCGCCTACGCCCAATGGATCAAGGAGCAGTTCGAGCGGCTGCGGAGAATCGTCGCGGGCCCCGACGACGCTGGTCTTTCCGGCTAACCCGAAAGACGTAAGGCGAGCAGCTTGGGCCACAGGTCTCGACGTTCGAACGCACTCGACCCGTCGGACATCCAGAGCGACGCCGTCGCCGTTCGGATGCCCCTCAGGCGGTCTCGTAGCGTCTGACGTGGATTTCTCCAGCGCGCGCCCGCATCCGCGCGGCGTCGTACCAGGCTTGCATGCGCAGCAGCATGTCCATGCTCACCGCAAAAGCCTTCTCGAGGCGCAGCGCCATCTCCGGCGAAAGCGAGGCGCGGCCGTTGAGCAAGTCGGAGAGGGTTGCCCGACGAACCCCCAGAATCTCCGCCGCCCTCGTAACGCTCAGGCCCAGATCCTCGATGACCTCCGTCCGGATGAAATCGCCCGGATGAGAAGGCGTCATACCTACCTTGATCTCGTTGGCAGCCATCAGTGATAGTCCTCCAGGTTCAGGAGGTGGATGGAGTTGTCCCGCACCTCAAACGTAATCCGCCAGTTCCTCGATACCGAGATGCTCCATTCCCCGTGTCGATCGCCCGCAAGCTTGTGTACACGCCACCCCGGCGGAGCTTCAGCCAGAAAGCTCGCCAAGTCGTCGGCAAGAATCAGCGCCGTCAATACGTTGCGAATGCGACCTGCCTGATCGTGCCGTAGAAACCGCGCGTCGTCCGCCACGATGAGTCTCCGTAACCCCCGATGGCGGACGGAACGAATGATCATGCCCAGAATGTACGGCCATACCGTTCACCTGCCAAAACCCTCTAAGTCGCGAGCGTCGACGTCCGGACGGCAGGCGAGCATGAAGCCGCAGGACAGCGCGAGGAAGATCTTCGTGGCCACGCTCCCCTATTGCTCGATCCGCAGGGCCAGGAGCTTCGGCCACAGTTTGCCGGTGACGAGGAAGACGCCGGTTTCCGGGACGTAGGCGATGCCGTTGAGGACGGCCTCGGGATCGCCGGGGCGGCGGGCGCTCAGGGGGACGCTCGACAGGTCGATCTCGCCGAGGACTTCGCCGGTGGCCTTGTGGATCCGCACGATGATGTCCGTCTGGTAGACGTTGGCGTAGATCCAGTCGCCCACGCACTCCAGTTCGTTCAGCCGACGCTGCGGAGACCCGTCGCGCGTGACCTCGACCGTCTCCGTGACCGCGAACGTCCGCGGGTCCCGACGTTCGAGCGCACTCGACCCGTCGGACATCCAGAGCACCTCGCCATCGTAGCAGAGCCCCCAGCCTTCGCCCTCGTAGGCGTACTCCCGGAGAACCTCGAGGGTCTCCGCGTCGTAGACGAAGGCCCGGCCGGCCTTCCAGGTCAGTTGAACGAGTTCGGAGTCCACCCGCGCGAGACCCTCCCCGAACAGGGCGGAGTCCACCGCGACCCGGGCCTGGACCTCTCCCGTGGGCACGTCCACGCGCCTCACGCCGGACTCTCCGTAGCGGCCGGTGCTCTCGAGGAGGTGTCCGTCGTGGAAGAGGAGCCCCTGGGTGTACGCCGCCGGATCGTGCGGGAACGTCCCGAGGATCTCGTACTCGATGGCAGGCACCGCCGAGGACGTGCAGCCGGTCAGCGCGCAAAGCGCCAGCGTCCACAGTCCGCGGGAGCCGGCTCGCCGCGTCGGCCGCGGTGTCATTTTTCGCATCGTCGCGGCATCAGATCAGATCGAGGACCGTTTCCACGGCGCGGCGACCCTCCGCGGACGCGCCGGTCCAGTTCTGGTGCCCCCGCAACTCGGAATGTCCGATCGCGACGCGTCCGAAGGGCTCGCGAATCACATCCGGAGGGGCCGGAGCCCCGTGGCGTCCGAAGAAGAAGCCGGGTCCGGGCGCCACGTAGGCGTGCCCCCAGCGGTTGAGCACGAGGCCGGCGATATCCTCCGCCGGATCGAAGCCGCCCTCGGCGAAGAGTTCGACCATCTGCGCCCGCAGCCGCCGTTCGTAGTCCGCGAAGGACGCGCTCAGCATCTCCGTGCGGCCCGCCATCCCCTGGTCCGCCGGCGAAGCCCCCGGCGACTCGAAGGTGATGTAGAAGGTCAGCATCGTCGGGTGATCCGGGGCGTGGACCGGCCGGTAGTCTCCCGCATACATGGGCCGCCGGATGTTGCACGAGAAGCCGAGATCGCCCTCGTAGAAGCAGCCGGCGATCCCCAGGCGGTCGAGGAAGCGCCAGTTCCGGAGCGCCACGTTCGCGACGAGGATCGGCCCGTGGCGGAAGCTCTCGTAGGCGGCGCGATGTCCGTCCGGCAGGTCGGCCGCAATGTAGCGGTTCATCCAGCCTCCACTCGCGAGCACGACCGCGTCCGCCTCGACCGACCAGGCGCGGCCCTCGTGAACGTAGGTCGCACGCGCGCGGCCATCGCCGGCCCCGGCGTGGCGCACGTCGATCGCGGTGCATCCCATCCGCAGCCGCACGGGCTGCTCCGGCCGGTCGAGGGCGCCGAAGTCGATCGCTCCGTTGAGCACGTCGCCGAGCGTGCGTTCGCCCGCGATCCCGTCCGGGACGACATCCTTCACGAAGTAGCGGGCAATCCCCGCGTTCCCGCCCGGGAAGGAGTGGAAGGTCATGCCGTCGTAGCGGGAGGGGAGCCCGAAACCGGGGAGGTCGAAGTGCATCCCCCACCAGGCGGAGATCGCGTCGCACCCGAGTCCGATGATGCTGGCGAGGATCGGGTCGACGTACGCCGTGACCTCGGGCGGCAGGCCGAGCACGTCCTCGTAGTAGGCCTTGAGCGTCATGCCGTCGAGCCACGGCCCGGGATTGTCCGGGCCCCCGGGCGCGTCCGGAGGCACGTGGTCCGTCACGCGCGCGTTCCGCCAGCGTTCGAAGCCCTCCCGCACCTCCGGCGTCCACGGCGCGCGGGACATGTCCCCGAAGAGACCGCCGACCCAGCCGCCCGAACCGCCGGACCAGCCGGGACGCCCGCCGCCGCGCGTCCCGCCGAAATAGTGCCCAATGGAGAACTGGTCCTGCACCCAGTGCATGAAACCGTAGTTCTCGAGCGGCGCCTTCACCTGGCCCGCGTCCGGCGCGTACTCGAACTCGCGCGGGATGCCCAGCGTCGTGAAATAGTCGTCCGGCTCTCCAGTGGGCGGGCGTATGCCGAAGTCGTTGGATCCCTGCGGCCCGGCCAGGAGCACCCCGTCGACCATCATGTCGTTCCGTTTCGCCTCGCCGCCGAACACGGGGTGGTTCTCGATGACGAGACAGCGTCCGGACGGCCGATGCCGCTTGAAGTGGTGTGCGGCCGAGAGGCCCGCGAGGCCGCCGCCCACGATCACGACGTCGAAGCGTTCCCCGGTGTCCGTGACCTCCCCGCCCGGAACCCGTCCATCGCGGACCCGGTGTGCGTCACGGACGACCTCCGGCGTATTTCCGTGGGAGGGCGCATAGTCCCCGACGCCGCCCGGGCCGTACCAGTCCGGCCCGAGCGCGTCGGACCACGGATCCGATGCCATCCCCGGGACCGCGCCGGCGCTCGCGCCCCCGGAGCCGCCCGGCCCGCACCCAATGAGCGCGGAGCCCGCGATCCCCGCCCCCGCCAACTGGACGAAGTCGCGGCGCGTAATCTCCCGGTCGAGTCCGAGTTCCCCGTCCGACCGGCGGATCCTGCCGCGGCTCATCGCGTCCTCACTGCGTCGTCGTCCCGGTCGGCCGGTAGCGCTCGAACCAGGCGAGGATGTGCTGCACCTTGCTGATGAGTCCGCTCGGACGGGCGCCGATGCTGTGGTTCGCCTCGGGGATCCGCACGAGCACCGACGGCACCTTCCGGATCCGCAGCGCCTGGTAGAACTGCTCCGACTCCGACATCGGCGTCCGCCAGTCGACCTCGCCCGTGATGAGCATCGTCGGCGTCGTCACGTTCGCGATGTGGTGGACCGGCGAGCGCTCCATGTAGTGCTCGAGGTTGTCCCACGGCGCGCCCGGGAACCAGTAGTTCATGCCGCTCGAACCGCCCATGTCCGCCGTAAGGACCCAGCTGTACCAGTTGATGACGGGCTTCTGCGACGCGGCGGCGGCGAAGCGGTCCGTGTGCGTCACGATCCAGGCCGTCAGCACCCCGCCGCCGGATCCTCCGGTCACGAAGAGCTGCTCTTCATCGATGTATCCGCGCGAAATCACTTCATCGACGCCCGACATCAGGTCGTCGAAGTCGTAGCTCGGATAGGCGTGGTGGATCTCGTTCCCGAAGTCCTCGCCATAGCTGGTGCTCCCGCGCGGGTTCGTGTAGAGGACGACGTAGCCCGCCGTGGCGAACAGCTGGACTTCCGCGCTGAAGCGGTCCCCGTAGTTGGCGAACGGGCCGCCGTGGATCTCGAGCAGGAGCGGATACTTGCGGCTCGGGTCGAAGTCCGGCGGCTTCACGATCCAGCCCTGGATGTCGAGCCCGTCATGCGAGGACTTGTACCAGACCTCCTCCGTCTCCCCGATCGCCTTCTGCGCGAAGAGATCCTCGTTCAGGTGCGTGAGGCGCTGCCAGTCGCCGCTCCGGTTCGTGACCGCGAGGTCCGCGGGGTGGTCCGGCGTCCCGTAGGTGAAGGCGAAACGGTCGTTCCCGGAGGTGGAGAAGGTGCCGCCTCCATAGGGACGACCGATCGACAGGCCCTGAACGCTGGAGACGATATCCGTCACGGTCCCGTCGAGGTCGACGTGGGCGAGTCGCGTGTTCCCCTCGGTGTCGTACTGGAAGAACAGCCCCCCTCCGTCGCTCGCCCAGTGCAGGTTCCCGATCGAGCGGTCGAGGTCGTCGGCGATGAGGCGCGAGCCGGACCCGTCCCGGCTCATCACGTACAGCTTCGATACCTGGTGCCCCAGGAATCGGTCATCGTAGCCCGTGTAGGCGATCATGCCACCGTCGGGCGACACCGTCGGACTCGAGTCGGGCCCGCGCCGGTCGGTCAGCTGCCGCACCGCGCCGTCCGCCACTGAGAACTCGAAGATCTCGGAGTCCCGCACGTACTCCCAGTCGTCGCGCCGGGTGGCCGAGATCAGCAGGTGCTGCGAATCGGGCGTCCACTCGGGCGCCCCGCCGTGGTTGTAGGGGCCGTGCGTGACCTGCCGGGGCGTCCCCCCCTCGGCGGGAAGGACGAAGACGTGGGAGTATCCGACCGGCAGGAAGCCCTGGCTGTCCGACCGGTAATAGAGCCGCTCGTACGTCGTGGCGGGGGGCGCCCACGTCGCGCCTTCCGGCTTCGCGGGCATCCGCGCGAAGGGCGGCGGCGGGTCCGGGACGAACATGCTGAAGGCGATCATGCTCCCGTCGGGGGACCACGAGAGCCCGCCCGGGCCTCGTTCCAGCTGCGTGAGCAGGGCCGTCTGTCCGGTGTCCATCCAGCGCAGGTAGAGCTGCGACTTCCCGTGTTCGTCGCTTGCGACGTAGAGGAGCCGCGTGCCGTCCGGCGACCAGCGCGGCGACGAGAAGTTCTTCTGGCCGGTGAGGAGCGGACGGTGGTCCGAACCGTCGTAATCGACGATCCACAGGTTGCTTCGCTGACGGTCCCTCATGATGTCCATCGAGGACCGCACATAGACGACCCGGGAACCGTCGGGCGAGATCCTGGGATCGCCGGCGACTTCGAGTTCGAAGACGTCCGCCGGGCCGAAGTGGTCCGGATCCCGCTCCTGCCCGGCGAGCGGTGCGGCGGTGACGAGGATGGCGAGCGCGAGCGCGGTGGTTGACGACCTCATGGTTCCTCCTGGACAGCTTTCGATCTCTGCGGGACGTCCCGTGACAGTTCAAGGTAGCGCCTTTCCCGCAGCCGGATAGGTTGCGCGGCATGAACGATCGCCAGCTGTCGGTTCCGGAAACGATCCGCTGGGCCCCCGGGGGCCGAAGCGCGCTCATCCTCGACCAGACGCTCCTTCCCGGCGTCCACGAGGAGAAGGAACTCTCGACCCTCGAAGACTTCATCGAGGCGATCCGGAGCCTGCGCGTGCGGGGCGCTCCGCTCATCGGGATCACGGCCGCCATCGGTCTCGCCGCCCTGGCGCGGCAGTCCGCCGCCGAAGGGGTTTCGGCGCAGGAACTTCGGGCCCGGTTCGCCGACTGGGCCGAGCGGCTCGCGAACGCGCGGCCGACGGCGGTCAATCTCGCATGGGCGGTCCGCCGCCTGCGAGCCTGTCTCGATGCCGCGGCCGGGGATGCGGGAGAGCTGGCGGCGGCGCTGGCGGCGGAGGCCGACGCCATCCACGAGGAGGATCGCCGCATGTGCCGCGCGATCGGCGAGCACGCGGCGGCGCTGCTTGCGGGCGGCGAGGCCGTGATCACGCACTGCAACGCGGGCTCCCTCGCCACGGGCGGCATCGGGACGGCCCTCGCTCCGGTCTACGTCGCGGCCGAGGCCGGTCGCCGCGTCCGCGTCTTCGCCGACGAGACCCGCCCCCTCCTCCAGGGGAGCCGTCTCACGGCCTGGGAGCTTTCCCGCGCCGGGATCGAAGTCACCGTGCTGGCCGACAACATGGCCGGATCACTCTTCGCCACGGATCCGCCGGACATCGCCTTCGTGGGCTCCGACCGCATCGCGGCCAACGGCGACGTGGCGAACAAGATCGGCACCTACCCCCTGGCCGTGCTGGCCCGCCGCCACGGCGTGCCGTTCTACGTTCTCGCGCCGACCTCCACCGTCGACCTCGGCTCCCCCACCGGCGGGGACATCCCGATCGAGCACCGGGACCCGGATGAGGTGCGCCGCGGCTTCGGTCCCCTCCTCGCCCCCGAGGCCGCCGGCATCTACAGCCCGGCGTTCGACATCACGCCGGCGGAACTCGTAACGGGCATCGTCACCGAGCGCGGCATCCACCGCCCGCCCTACACGGAGTCCCTCGCCGCCGCCGTCGGCGCGGCCGAAGCGGAGCGACGGCACTCGCCCATCTAGTCGGCCCTGCGCGCCGCATTCCGCCGATAGCGGCGCGAACCCCCGTCGCTACCGGTCGTGGTCCAGAATGGGGAGATAGGCCTTCCAGGGCCCGACCTCGTCCTCGAACCGGTGCGCGACGACCCGCACGATCTGGGCGATATGGTTGAGGTCGTGTACGGCCCAGGTGGTGAGCAGTTGCCGCAGCGTGACCTCGCCCAGCGCCGGGTGAAGTCCGCCCGCGTCCAGATCGACCTCGCCCTCCAGCACTTCCCGCAGCGCCGCGAGTCCGGTCTCGCGCAGGGTCTCGAACTCGGTGAGCAGTTCATCGAGCGAGCGGCCCCGGGTTCGCTCGACGTGCGCGAAGCGGTCGAAAGGCGGAAACGCCCGCTCGCGGCCGTGTTCGAGAATCCACCGCGCCCGCGGAATCCAGTCGTCGATCTCGCCCTGAATGAGATGTCCGAGCACGCTGAAGGGGCTGAACGTCCCCTCCCCCTCATCCGCGTGCAGCAGGCCGGCCGGCAGATCCTCGAGCAGCACGCGCACCGTCCCCGGGGTACGCGAGAGGAGCGTGAGGATCTCCTCCGCCAATTGCCCATCGCTCACGAGAACGTCTTCCGTCACCCGGTTCCTCCGTCAAGTGTCGTCGCAGTACCACACGGGGCCGGCCCGCGTTGCCGTCGCCCGCGGGACCCGGCCCGAAACGGAACGCGGCCGCCGCCGCTTTGCAACGGGGCTCGGGATGTGCATCCTCTCCCGGTCCGTGAACCGATCCGAAGCTGGAACCACCTGCGCGCAAGGCAGGATTCTCCGTCGTGAACGAACCGCCAATCCATACGGGAACGTCCTCGGAGAGCCGCTTCGTCCGGCGGCTGCGGGGAGACGAGCCGACGATGACGGTCGAACTTCGGCCGCCGCGGAGCGGGCTCAGCCGCGGCGGCGCGATGGACATGTGGATCGACCTCTCCCACGCTATTCGGGGTCTCGCGGCGCGCGACGCGTTCCTCATGCTCACGGACAGCGCGGTGGGCGAGGAGGAGGAGGAGAACCTCCAACACCTGACGGCCAACCTCGCGAACGAGGTCGAACCGTGGCGCGTCGTTCCCTTCCTGACCTGTCTCCACCCGCTCGACTACTGCCTGCGCTACGGCGACCGGGCGCGGGCGCGCGGCGTGGAGAGCCTCACCGTGACGGGGGGCGACCGCGTGCGCGGAGCCGACCGTTGCGTGCCCCACGGCTACATGCTTCGACGGCGGCTTCGGGAACGGGCGAAGGGACTGTCGCTCGGCGGCTGGGTCAACCTCCACCGCCCGGTCGCCGAGCAGATCGGTTTCGCGACGGCCCCGGACTTCGAGGCGGATTATTACCTCACACAGGTCGTTTCCCACCACGATCTGGCGCGGGCGGAGCGCTGGCTGGAGGGCGCGGAGCGCGAGGGTCTCGAGATTCCGGGCTCGTTCGGCGTCTTCTACTACCGGAACGGCCGCCGGACGGTGTTGGAACGGCTATCCCGCTTCTTCCCCGTACCGGTGGAAGCCGTGGCTTCGGCCTTCGAGGCGGGAGTCACGCCGGAGCTGCACTGCGCGGAGACGATCGTCGCCCTCCGGCGTCTGGGGGCGGCGCACGCCTACCTGTGCAACCTCCCCCCGCACGCCGCCGCCACCCGGTTCGACCGCATCATGGCCGAGGTCGCCCGGCTTGAAGCGGACCGTGACTGAGCCGGAATCCGCCTGACCCGGAAGGCGCGGCGAGATCCGCCCTATTCCGTCGCGTCGATGCGGCTCAGCTTGCCGGGCCACTCGAGGATCTGCGAGTCCGCCGTCAACAGTTGGTGTCCTTCGAGAGCCGTCGCCACGATCAGCCGATCGGCCGGATCGCCGCGCAGGCCGGTAAGCAGCCCGGCCCGCACGCCGATGAGACCGCTGACCGGGATCTCGACGAGCCCCTGCGCGAGAAGTTCGCGACGCCACGCCTCCGGGTCCGCCAAGAGATCGAACCGCCCCGAGTGGACGCGCATGGCAACCTCCCAGAAGGAGATGGCCGAGACCGCGGCGCGTCTCTGCGGCAATGCACGCTCGATCGTACGCCGCGCCCGCCGCCCGAGACGACGATCTCCACTTCTGAGCCATAGCAGGACGTGCGTGTCGAGCAGGATCAAAAGAGGTCGTCCTCGTCGTCCCCGTCGTCCCACCACTCCCGGGGCATCGGCCCCACGATATCGCCCCGGATCCGGATGATGTCGCGATCTCGCCCGAACCAGGACTCCGGTGTCTCGTCGCAGGGAACGAGCTTCGACACGGGGCGGCCGTGCTTCGTGATGACGATCTCTTCGCCGGTCTCGGCGACCTCATCCATGAGCTTCAGACATTTCGCTTTGAACTCCGATGCCTTGATGGTCCGCGGGACGCCCGCGGGCCCCTCGTGATCTGCTTCCATCCGTCCGCTCCGAGTCTGTCCGACGCCTTCAACGTACCCTCAATAGAACCATGGTCACGACCATGGTCAACTCATCCTCGAGGCGGCGCCCGGAGCCGACACAGCGGTTGGGCCGCGTGAAGTGTTACCCGACCGTCGACGCCGTTTACGGGCACGCTTGATGCCTCGGTCACAACCCCAGCACGAGGAAGATCCGAAGATGTTCACTCGACGCGACTGGCTCCGTTCCACCGCCGCCGCGGGCGCGGCCCTCTCCCTCAACCCCCGCATCCTGCGCGCGTTCGCGAACCAGGAGATGATCACGCGGCCCATCCCCTCCACCGGCGAGGAGTTGCCGATCGTCGGCCTGGGCAGTTCTGCGACCTTCCAGCGCGTGGCGCGGGGCGACGACGTGACGCAGCTGGAAGAAGTCATGCAGGCGCTGGTAGATGGCGGCGGGTCGGTTTTCGACACGGCTCCCAGCTACGGCTCCTCCGAGGACGTGGCGGGCGACATCTGCCAGAGACTCGGGATCTCCGACCGCGTCTTCTGGGCCACGAAGGTGAACGTGGCCGGACGGGGCGGCGGGTCCGCGGATCCGGAGGAGGCGCGGGCCCAGATCGAACGGTCGTTCGAATACTTCGGCGTCCCCGTCATCGACTGCATCCAGGTCCATAATCTGGGCGATCCGCCGGTGCAGGTGGGGATCCTCGAGGAGCTGAAGGCGGCCGGGCGCGTCCGCTACATCGGCATCACCTCCACGAGCAAGCGGCAGTATCCGGCGCTCATTCAGTCCATGCAGGACTATCCGCTCGACTTCATCGGCATCGACTACGCGGTGGACAACGTGAGCGCCGCCGAGGAGATCCTGCCGCTCGCCGCCGAGCGGCAGATCGGCGTGCTCGTGTACGTGCCGTTCGGGCGCAGCCGGCTGTGGTCGCGGGTCGGCGACCGCGAGGTGCCGGAGTGGGCGAGCGAGTTCGACGCCCATTCGTGGGCCCAGTTCTTCATCAAGTTCGCGGCCGCGCACCCCGCCGTGACCGTGGTGACGCCGGCGACGAGCCGTGCGGAACACATGGTGGACAACCTCGGCGGCGGGATGGGCCGACTCCCCGACGACGACCAGCAGCAACGCATGATCGAGTTCGTGAACCAGCTCCCGGAAGCCGGCTGAACGACCGGCCCGGGAAGATTTTAACGGAGGCCCGGGAGGACGTTCCCGCGGGAACGCGCCCCCCGGGCCTTCCGCCGTTCAGGAGACGAGTTCGATCGACTCGTCCGCCGGGTCCACCGGCGCCAGCCCCAGCCGCTCGAGTTCGCGGTTCACCGCCGCCAGCTCCACCCGCCAGACCTCCTCGAGGCGGGTCGTGTAGCCCTCGAGTTCGGCCACCATGATCTCGAACACCTCATACATGCCGCTCCCGGGCCGACCATCGCCGCGCTCCGACATCGAGAGCAGGTTCGCGAGCCGGTTGTTCACCCGGATCGGGAAGTTCAGCGGATCCTGGTTGCTCCGGTTCCGCACCTGGTAGATGTCCCCCTCCACCGCGGACGCGGCCGCCTGCAGTGCGTCCGCGGCGTCCGCGAGCGCGGCGTCGTCCGACGCTTCCAGCCGGTCGTCGAGTTGCGACTTCACGCGCCGGATGGCGATCACGGCCGAGTTGGCCTCATGCACCCGCGCCCGGATCCGCATCCCGAACTCGAACTGCTCCGCCAGGTCCTCGTCCGTCACGCCCTCGATCCAGGGATGCCGGGCGACCTCGACCTCCGTCGTTCGCACCTCGCCATCCGCGGTCAGCCGCACCGTGTACGTCCCCGGCGGCACGGCGGGCGACATCGTGCGCACGCCCCACAGGATCATGCCGGGGAAGGTCGCGGCGGGCGCGGTTCGCAGGTCCCACTGCAGCATGTTGAGCCCCGCTTCGGCCGGCATCGCGGGTCCGGCCCAGCGGTCGCGGGCCGGGGTCGGCGCCGCCTCGCCTTCGGCGGCCGTCGAGTCTCCCTCCGCGGCCGGGTCCGGACGCGCAGCCGGCTCGTAGGTGCGCAGCACGGCACCCGACGCGTCCAGAATGTCGAGCCTGGCCTCCTGCGGCGCGTCCCGGAGCCACCACGAGAGCGTCACGCCGTTGGCGGAGCGGTACGCGGTGGCCGGATCGAAGAGCGCGACGGCCTCCTCCGTCAGCCCGGGGCGGGCCTGCCGCAGCGGCGCCAGGTTGTCGAGCACCCAGAACCCGCGGCCGTGGCTCGCGATCGCCAGTTCGTTGCGCTCCACGATGACGTCCGAAACGGGCAGGTCCGGGAACCCTGGGTTCAACTCCTGCCAGTTCGCCCCGTCGTCGTACGACACGTACATGCCGTGCTGCGTCCCGGCGTACAGCAACCCTTCCCGGTTCGGGTCCTCGCGAACGGCGTGCACGTAGGCGTCCTCCCGGATCCCGTCCACGATCTTCGTCCAGCTCGCCCCGTAGTCGTCCGTCTTCCAGATGTAGGGCGAGAGATCGTTCAGGAGCGGCTTCCGCACGGAGACATACGCGCGGCCCGCCTCGAACGCCGACGCGTCGATCTGGCTCACGCGGCCGAAGTCCGGCATGTCCGGCGGCGTCACGTCCGCCCACGTCGCGCCGCCGTCGCGCGTCACGTGGACGAGACCGTCGTCCGACCCCGTCCAGATCACGTCGATGTCCACCTTGCCCGGTCCGACCGAGAAGATCGTGGCGTAGACCTCCGGCCCGTTCATGTCGCCGGTGATCGGTCCGCCGGAATGGCCGAGCGTCATCGGATCGGCGCGCGTGAGGTCGCCGCTGATCGCCTCCCAGTCGTCACCCCCGTTCGTCGTCCTCCAGAGCCGGTTCGACGACGTGTAGAGGACGTTCGGGTCGAGGGGGGAGAAGATGATGGGGAACGTCCACTGCCAGCGTTCGACCATCTCGCTCGCCGGCTCGCCCGAGTAGAACCAGGGATAGGGGTTCACCTCGCGCGACGTGCCGAGGCGCCGGTTGAAGCGGTCGAGGTACCGCCCGTTGTTCGTCCCCGAGAAGAAGACGTCGAGATCCTTCGGGTCCGGCGCGATGTAGCCGGGTTCCCCGCCGCCGGCCCGGTACGCGACGTCCATCGATCCCTCGGTGATGCTGCGGGGCTCCCCGCCGAAGGGCGGCGCCGCGCCGAAGCCGAACCGGTTCGCGTTCCAGGCCGAGGGCAGGCAGAGCGTCGAGTTGTCCTGCTGCGAGCCGCAGACGTGGAAGGGCACGTGGGCCGTCGTCACGCCGTGGTAGAACTGCGCGGTCGAAAACTCCTGGTCCGTCCAGTGCTGCCCCGTGTCGAAGCTGACCGCCCCGCCCCCGTCGTTCGCCACGATGAGGTGCGCGGGGTCCTCCGGGCTGATCCAGAAGTCGTGGAAGTCGCCGTGCGTTCCGTTGTTGATGACCTCGTACGTCTCGCCGCCGTCGGTCGAGTGGAAGAGCGACGTGTTCTGGACGTACACGACATCGGGATCGTGGTGGTCGGCGAACACGTGCGTGTAGTAGAAAGCCCGCTGCCGGATGCGGCGCTCGTCGTTGACGAGTTCCCAGGTGCCGCCGCCGTCGTCGCTGCGGAACAACCCCCCGTCCGCATGCTCGAACAGGGCGTATACGCGCCCCGAGTTCGCGCTCGACACCGCGAGCCCGATCCGCCCCACGACCCCCGACTCCGGCATGCCGGGGTTCCGCGTGATCTCCGTCCAGGTGTCGCCGCCGTCGGTACTCTTGAACATCCCGCTTCCGGGCCCCCCGGAGGACATCGTGTATTCCTTGCGGAAGGCCTCCCACAGCGCCGCGTAGATCACGTCGGGGTTGTTCCGGTCGAGCGCGATGTCGATCGCCCCCGTGCGCACGTCGCGGAAGAGGATGCGCTCCCAGGTGTCGCCGCCGTCCGTGCTCCGGAAGAGGCCACGCTCTTCGCTCGGCCCGCCGTATTTTCCGAACGATGCGACATAGATGATGTTCGGATCCGTGGGATGGATGCGGATCTTGGCGATCGCGTGGGATTCGGAGAACCCGATGTGCTCCCACGTTTCCCCCGCATCGCGGCTCCGGTAGAGGCCGTCCCCCGGCATGATGTTGCCGCGGATGCAGGTTTCGCCGGTGCCGATGAAGACGAGGTCCGGATCGGTCTCGGAGACGGCGACCGCCCCGACCGAGGCGGAGGTGATCTTGAAGTCGGTGACCGGGAACCAGTTCTCCCCCCCGTCGGTCGTCTTCCACAGTCCCCCGCCGGTGGCGCCGAAGTAGCCCTCAAGCGGCCGCCCGACGACGCCGCTCGTGGCGATGGAGCGCCCGCCCCGATCCGGACCGAGGTTTCGCCAGCGGTAGCCCGCGAGAAACGCGGAATCCAGCGTGACCGCTCCCGGGGCGACTTCCTGCGCCGCCAGCGGGCTCGAGTCGACGGGGCCGGCGAACGGGACGAACAGGGAAAGTGCCAGCAGCGAAGAGAACTGACGCGCGATGCGGTTCATGGCGTGGCTCCGGGAACGGGACGGTCGACAGCCGCGAGGGATCATTCGCCAAGATAGGCACCGATTCCGCGCCGATGGAAGGTGACCGGCGCGGCTCGAAGACATCAGTTCCCTCCAGCCCCCCCCGCAGCGGCGTCCGCCGGCAGTTGGAGCGGGAACATCACGACGGACTCCACGCCGAGTTCATCTTCCCGAGTGCCGAGGATATAGTCGGAGCCGACCTCCCACACATACAGGCCGGGCACCGGTTCCGCGTGACACAGGAAATCGCCGTCGGGCTCGAACACAAGCCAGCCCGCGGACTCCCGCGGCTTCGGGTACCGGGCGACCCAGATGCGCCCGTCCCGACCTGCCACGAGTCGGCTCACAGCGGGGAAGCGGTCGGCGACGGGACGATCCTCGCTCACCATGAGGTCGGTGACAGGGCTCCGGCCCTCCCGCTGTCCGCCGCGGCCATCCAGGTAATCCTCTCGCCAGGCGCGCACGTGGGTCGCCGAAACACCCCTGTCTTCGTCGGTCCAGCGGATGATCCGCCGCAACCGGAACTCCGCGTCCAGTAACCGGACCTCCGGGTCGCGGCCGTTGGCCACCCCCACCGTCGCGCCCGTCGCATCGATGGAGGCGTCGGCCTCGAACAGAGGGTCGAGAACCAGGTTGATGGGGCCGCTCGGCGGACCGTAGCGGCGCCCCTCCAGGGTCATCAGGGTGCCGACCAGGTCCCCGTCCGGCGTGTGCGCATCGACAAGAACATCCTGCGGCGTGCGGTAGTCGTCGCCTCCCCCTTCTCTGCGCACGTTCACGGAGTAGCCGTTCGACAACACCCCGCCGCCGCGGCTCGGATTCGCGTACGCGGGGGTGGGCCGGACCCGCCGGACGAACTCGCCGGCGGCCGTGAAGATGTTGAAGTACCAGGGCCGCAGGTTGCCCACCCAGAGGGTGTCCCCGGGGAGCGCCCACATGAGGTGCGGACTGCGAAACTCGCCGGGCCCCTCGCCTTCCCTTCCCATCGACCGGAGGTACTCCCCGGCCGGGCTGAAGATGCGAACGCTCGCCGTCCCCCTGTCGGCCACGGCGACCGAACCGTCCGAAAGGCGTGCAACGCCCCGCACGAGATCGAACTCGTAACGCACATCGCCGACCACGCCCCCCACCTCGAACATCGGCTCGCCCACCGTACAGCGCCGGTCGCGGCTGAAGGGATCGCTCGTCGCGATGGCGACCTCGGCGCTGTCGATGACCGAAGAGCGGGCGAATCCGGCATCCTCTCGACCGCAGGCCGACGCGAGCACGCCGAGCGCCGTCGCCAGCAGCAGCCGAGAGGACGTCCGAATCATGTCGCGTACTCCCGTGGCGGAGTGTCGATGGACGGTGAGGAGCCGTTATCGAGACCCACGTATCCGGCCAGCCGGCGGTTTCGGAGTTCCCTCCTCGCGCGTGTCTTGCACGGAGGGAGTATCTTGCCGGATGAACGCGATGCGCGGCAGTGCGCGGAAACTGGCGGAGGCGGTCTGGGGAGTCGGGCGCGGCCGGGCGAAGGTCGGCTACCTCGGGCCTCCCGGAACCTTCAGCCAGCAGGCGGCGATGACGTACGATCCGATGGCGCGGCACGTGCCGTTCGGGGACATCGCGAGCGTCGTGCGGGCGGCGGAGGTGGGGGACATCGACGAGGCGATCGTCCCGCTGGAGAACAGCACGGAAGGCCCCGTCACCCTGACGACCGACATCCTCGTCCACCACACGGACCTCCGAATCCGGCGTGAAGTCGTCCTTCCGATCCACCACTGTCTGCTGACCGAGGGCGACGTCGATTTCCACCAGGTAAGGGTCGTCTACTCTCACCCGCAGGCGCTCGCCCAGTGCCGGGACTATCTGGCGCGCCGGCTTCCGAGGGCGGAACCCATCGCCTCGCTGAGCACCGTGCGGGCCGTGCAGGACATGCAGATCCACGGGCGGGGGGCGGCGGCCATATCGAGCATGCGGGCGGCCGAGGCTCTCCGCGCCTTCGTGCGCGAAGGCCACATCGAGGACATCCCCGGGAACCGAACCCGGTTCGTCGTGCTGGCGCCCGAGGATCACGAGCCGACGGGGAAGGACAAGACCTCGATCTGCTTCGACTTCGAAGCCGACGGTCCGGGCACGCTCTACCTGTCGCTCGGCGAGCTGGCGGAGCGGCGGATCAACATGTTGAAGATCGAATCGCGCCCCGCGAAGAGCAGCCTCGGACGGTACATCTTCCTCATCGATTTCGACGGGCACCGTACCGACCGGTTCGTAGCGCAGGCGCTGGACGGAATCAGGGAGCGCGCGTCGTCCTTCAAGATCCTGGGATCCTATCCGAAGGCGCCGACACCGAAAGCCTGAGAAATCCCGATGGTTATCGGGCGGTTCTCGGCGGCGTTCCCAGTCGCGTCAGATTCGTCCCGAGGACTCCCTCCACGGCGGCGGCCCGAGCGAGGAGTTCGAGATCCGAGCCGGAGCGTCCCATCAGCTGCAGGCCGACCGGCATGCCTTCTCCGTCCAGCCCGGCGGGAAGCGAGATCGCGCACATGTCGAGCATGCTGGCGGCGCACGTACCGGAGAGCATGGCGCGGTTGGCCTTCCGGTAGGCGTTGAGTCGGGCGAGCGCCGCGAGCGGCGGCGGCGAGATCGGGAGCGTGGGCGCGGCGAGGAGATGCATCCGTTCCGCATCGAGCCGGGCGTGAAGGTCGGCCGAGAGCCGGCGGCGTTGCTGGTGAGCGGCGATATACTCGAGCGCCGGCACCCCGCTCGCCGCTTCGAGCCGCGTGCCGATGATCGGATCCAGGAGTGGGATCCAGTCGGGCAACTCGCGTTGGAGGAACTCCACGAACTCGGGTTGGACGATGGGTCCGGTGAGGTAGCGTTCCGCCGCTTCGTCCAACTCGGGAGCCTCGAATTCGACCACATCCGCGCCGGCCGCGCGAAGCTCGTCCAGCGCACCCTCGGCCGCGGCCGCGATCGCGGAATCCGCATCCGTCCACAAACGGGAAGCGGGAACCCCGATCCTCAGCCCCGAAACATCTCCCGGGACCAGGTCGACCGGCGCGTCGCCGGTTCCCGCGAGCGGGTCGATGGCGCGGAAGGCGTAGCGCAGGTCCTCCACGGTGTGGGCGAGCATCCCCACCGTGTCGAGCGATGGGCTGAGGGGGACGACGCCGGTCGTCGGCCAGCGGCCGGTGGTGGGTCGCAGGCCCACGACGCCGGTCGCCGACGCGGGGATGCGGATCGAGCCCCCCGTGTCCGTGCCGAGGGCGATCCGGGCCGAACCTTCCCACAGACTCACCCCGGCGCCCGCGGACGACCCTCCGGGGGCCCGGTGCTCGACCGGATCCCACGGGTTCACGGGCGTCCCCGTGTTGGGGTTCAGCCCGACCCCGCCGAAGGCGAACTCGACGGTGTGCGTCTTGCCGGTGAACATCGCGCCCATCCGGCGCAGCGACGCCACGAGGAACCCTTCGGGCCGGGCGGGGAGCGCCCGCTTCGTGCCGGCGTACAGCGGGTATCCGTCGAGGGCATAGAGATCCTTGACGGATACCGCGACGCCGGCGAGGGGGCCCGGATCGTCGCCGCGGGCGGCGGCGGCGTCGATGGCGTCGGCCTGCCGCCGCAGCGCCCCGGCGTCGAAGGCGATATACGCGTCGAGATCGCCGGCTTCGTGGCGACGGATCGCCGTTTCGGCCTCCCGCCTCGCTCCCCCGCGACCCGTTCGGACGTCCGCCGCGACGCGCCGGATGGGGGCGCGAGTCATTTTGCTAGAGCCGATATTTCAAGTTGGCGCTCACCGCCCAGTATCCCAGGCGAGTGAAGTCCAGCGTGGAGGTGAAGGGCGTCACGCCGTCCGCGTGTACCGGGGCGTGGCTGCGGATCGTCGTCCACTGCTCGTCCACGCTCACGTCGGGCGTCTGCACCCACCGGCCCTTGAGGCCGATCGAGACCTGGTCGGAGAGGGCGTAGTCCACGCCGGCCAGGAGCTGGAATCCCAGTCCGATCTTCGACACATCCGTCGTCAGCTCGCTGACCGTTCCCGCCGCGGCGCGCTGCCAGTCGGGCGAGGCGCCGGGATCGGCGCGCGACCCCCCGAAGACCTCGAGATAGCCCTCCGCGATCGACTTGCGCGCAAAGCCGAGGTAATAGCGATAGGCGACCTGGGAGAGTCCCCCGCCAACCCCGAGATAGGGCGTCAGGCGGCCCCCGGTCGGCACGGACCAGGTGAGGTTGGCGAAGAACTGCCGCCCCCGGAACTCGGAGATGTCCGCCCACGGCGGCCGCGCGGGGCTCCATTCCGTCTCCTTGCCCGTGATCGCGGCTCCCGCCTGCGTGCCCAGCGTCAGGAGCGTGTTATGGATGACCTGGTGCCGCTGGAGCGCTTCCACCTCGATGCCGAGCGGCCCCAGCGCGTATCCGACGGCAAAGCCGCCGGTCAATCCCATCTCCGGGTTGAACGAGTACAGGCCGCCCAGTTCGGTGCCCGCGAGGCAGCCCGCATCCCGCGGCGCGTCGGCGAGGCTGGGGTAGAGCAGCCGGTCGCAACGGGTGGGGCTGTTGGGCCCGGACAGCGCCGCCTCGGTGCCGGCGCCCTGGGCGAACCCCACGTCCGTCGAAAGGTAGAGCCCGCGCGCACCCTGCGCGGAAAGAGTCGACGCCGCGGCGAGCATCGCTGCGGCGAGGAGGGTCCCGGCCGCGAAGATCCGGCGCCGGCTTGAACCCGAGTATCGCATGATCGTTCCTGCTCTCGTACGGAGTTGGCCGCTGCTTCCACGGGGAGGCAGCGGGAATGCCAATCTGTCGATTAGAAAATATGCGGTAGCGGGCAGGAGGGGGCCAGCTAAAGCCGTTCGAGCACTGCAGCGGCCCGATCCACCTCGTTTCCGGGCGTGCTGACGAGCGCGCCCGCCACATGGGGCCGGATCGCATCCAGCACCTCGCGAGCCACGTCGACACCCTCCCGCGCGGCCGCCTCGGCTCCGCGCTCCTGCGCCCGCGCCATTCGCTTCAGCACATCGGGCGGCACGTCGACGCCCGGCACCTCGTGCGCCAGGAACTCCGCGTTCTCCAGCGACATCGGGGGCCAGAGACCCGCGAGGAGCGGCACGCCGAAGTCCTCGATCTCGCGTACGAAGGCGAGGAACTTCTCCGGGTTGAAGATGGGCTGCGTCACGGCGAAGTCCGCGCCCGCCTCGGCCTTCCAGGCAAAGCGCCGAATCTCTTCCTCCGCGTCGACGGCGCCGGGGTTCACGGCGACGCCCTTCACGAACGACGTCGGGGCCCCGATCGAACTCCCTCCCGGATCGAGGCCGAGGTTGAGCTGCCGGACGATGTTCGTGAGTCCGATGCTGTCGATATCGTACACGCCGCCCGTGTCGTACGGGCCGCCGCGCGGGGGGTCGCCGGTGATGAGAAAGACGTTGCGGAGACCCGCCGCGGCGGCGCCGAGGAGATCGCTGAGCATGCCGAGCATGTTGCGGTCGCGGCAGCTGTAGTGCGGGACCGCCTCCATGCCGAGTTCGCGTTCGATGACGATGGCGGCGGGGAGCGAGGCGATGCGGCTCCGGTGGGCGGGGCCGTCGACGATATGAACGGTGTGCACGCCGGCGTCGCGGAGCCGGCCGGCTCCCGCCACCAGTTCGCCCGGGTCCCACCCGTGGGGCGGCGTCAACTCCACCGCCCCGACGAACTCGCCGCGCGCGAGACGGCGTCCGAGCGCCGAGCGGTCCGCGAGCGGGGGCGGTTCGGTCGCCGCCTGGCCGGCGGCCTCGCTCGGAGAGGCGACGGACACGCGGGCCGTCCCCGGTCCGTGCGTCCCGAGCAGCGTCGCCGTCAGCCGCGTGTGCTCGGGGGACGTGCCGCAGCACCCTCCCACGAAGCGGGCGCCGGCCCCCGCCATGCGCCGGGCGTAGCGGGCCATGTATTCCGGACTCGCGAGATAGATCTTCCGGTCCCCGATGTCGCGCGGCAGCCCCGCGTTGGGCAGCGCGGAGACCGGCCGCGACGTCGCCGCCACCATCCGCTCCACCCCGAACAGCATCGAGGACGGGCCGACCGAGCAGTTGAGGCCGATGACGTCGGCCCCCGCCCCTTCCAGCGCCGCCGCCGCAGCTTCGATCGTGGCGCCGTACTCCGTGTGGCCCGCGTCTCCGAAGGTCATCTGCGCGAAGACCGGCGCCTCCCCCGCGACCTTCCGCACCGCCCGCACGGCCTGCACCAGTTCGTCGAGGTCGGAGAACGTCTCGAGCATGAAGCCGTCGACGCCGCCTTCCGCGAGCCCGGCGACCTGTCTCCCGAAGAGGTCGGTCGCCTCGTCCACCGACGTGGGCCCCCAGGGTTCGATGCGGATGCCGAGCGGGCCGATCGCCCCGAGCACCTCGGCCCGCTCTCCGGCCGCCTGTCGGGCCAGGCGCGCGGCCGTCGCGTTGATTTCGCGCACCGACGGCTCGAGGCCGAACGGCTCAAGTTTGACGGGGTTCGCGCCGAAGGTGTTCGTCTCGATGAGCTGCGCCCCGGCCCGGACGTAGTCGGCGTGGACGCCGAGGACGAGGTCGGGCTCCGAGAGGTTCAGTTCGTCGTAGCACTGGTTGACGAAGACGCCGCTCTCGTAGAGCACCGACCCCATCGCGCCATCGATCAGGTGAACCCCGTCTCCGGCGATCCACTCCCGCAGCCGGTCGCTCATGTCGCCTCCGGATCCCGGTCGTACGCGAGGTTGGGCGAGAGGCGTCGCTCCGCCTCGGCGAGGGAGACCCCGCTCCGCTCGGCGTAGTCCTCCACCTGGTCGAGTCCGATGCGGCCGAGACCGAAGTAGCGGGCCTCCGGCCGCGCGAAGTACCACCCGGACACCGAGGCGGCGGGGTGCATGGCGTAGTTCTCGGTGAGAGCGATCCCGATACGGCGCTCCACCTCGAGCAGGTCGAAGAGGAGCGCCTTCTGGGAGTGGTCGGGGCACGCCGGGTAGCCGGGGGCCGGCCGGATGCCGACGTAGCGCTCCGCGATCCGGGCTTCGTTGTCGAGCGCTTCGTCCCGGGCGTATCCCCAGAGGTCCGTCCGCACGATCTCGTGCAGGCGCTCGGCCAGCCCCTCGGCGAGCCGGTCGGCGAGGGATTTCGCGAGGAGGCTCCGGTAATCGTCCGCCGTCGCCTCGAAGCGCGCGCAGAGCGCCTCCAGACCGATCCCTGCCGTCACGGCGAAGGCGCCGCTCCAATCGGCGGCGCCGGCCGCCTCGGGCAGGACGAAATCGGCCAGGCTGACGTTCGCGCCGGCCGAGCGGTCCATCTGCTGCCGCAGGTGCGGCACCCGCAGCAGCTCGCGCCGGCCGCTTTCCGGGGAGAAGAGGACCAGGTCGTCCCCCCGCGCCGCGGCCGGATACAGCCCCGCGACCGCGCGCGCCGTCAGGGACCCGTCGGCGATGATCCGGTCGAGCAGCCCGCGGGCGTCATCGTACAGCGACCGCGCCGCCGCCCCCCGTTCGGGATGGTCGAGCAGTCCCGGGAAGCGACCCTTCATTTCCCAGGTCCGGAAGAAGGGAGTCCAGTCGATGTATTCGACCAGTTCCTCCAGCGGGAACGGGTCGTACACGTGCACGCCGGGTTCCCGGGGGGCCGGCACCGCCACGGCCGCGTCGACCGGGAGCCGGTTCGCGCGGGCCCGCTCGAGCGTCGCGAGCGGGCGCCTCCCGTCCCGGTACTCCGCCCGCACGCGCCGGTACTCGGCGCGCGTCCGCTCCACGAAGTCGGCTCCGCCGTCGTCGCCCAGCAGCTTCCCCACGACCCCGACGGCCCGCGAGGCGTCGAGCACGTGCACGGTCGCCCCCGAGTACCGCTCCTCGATCTTGACGGCGGTGTGCTTCCGGGAGGTCGTCGCGCCTCCGATGAGGAGCGGCACCGCGAACTCCTGCCGTTCCATCTCGCTCGCCACCCGCACCATCTCATCCAGCGACGGCGTGATCAGGCCGCTGAGCCCGATCACGTCCGCGCCGTGGGCCCTCGCCTCCGCAAGGATGCGGTCCGGGGGGACCATGACGCCGAGATCCACGGTGTCGTAGCCGTTACACTGCAGCACGACGCCGACGATGTTCTTCCCGATGTCGTGGACGTCCCCCTTCACCGTCGCGAGGAGAATCGTCCCCTTCCCCTTCCGGACCACCCCTTCGGAACCCGGGTTCGCGCCCCCCTCGGAGGTCGCCAGTGCCGCCTTCTCCGCCTCGAGGTGAGGGACGAGGAAGGCGACGGCCCGCTTCATCACGCGCGCCGATTTCACGACCTGGGGCAGGAACATGCGACCGCTCCCGAACAGGTCGCCGACGCGGTTCATCCCCGCCATGAGCGGCCCCTCGATGACCTCGAGCGCTTTGCCGTACAGGAGACGGGCCTCCTCGGCGTCCTCTTCGATGTGTTCGACGATCCCCTCCACGAGCGCGTGCTCGAGCCGCGCCTCGACGCCCTCCGAACGCCAGGCGTCGTCCAGCCGGGTCTCGATCCCCTCGTCACGGATCCGGCCCGCGAGGTCCGTGAGCCGCTCTGTTGCGTCGGGCCGGCGGGCGAGCAGGACATCCTCCACCGCTTCGAGCAGTTCCGGGTCGATGTCGTCGTAGAGCGGAAGCCGCCCCGCGTTCACGATCCCCATGTCGAGTCCGGCCGCGATCGCGTGGTACAGGAAGGCCGTGTGCATCGCCTCCCTCACGGCGTCGTTTCCCCGATAGGAGAACGAGATGTTGCTGATTCCGCCGCTCGTCAGCGCGCCCGGGAGTTCGTTCTTGATCCGGCGGACGGCTTCGATGAAGGCGACCCCGTACTCGTCGTGCTCCTCGATTCCGGTCCCGACGGCGAAGACGTTGGGATCGAAGATGATCTCCCCCGGGCGGAACCCGGCGCCGAGCAGGAGGCGGTAGGCGCGGGCGCAGATCTCCAGCTTGCGGTCCACCGTGTCCGCCTGTCCGCGTTCGTCGAAGGCCATGACGATGACACCGGCCCCGTAGCGGCGGATGGGGGCCGCCTGCTCGAGAAACGCCTCCTCTCCCTCCTTGAGCGAGATCGAGTTCACGACCGCCCTTCCCTGCGTACACTTCAGCCCCGCCTCGATGACCTCCCAGCGCGAGGAGTCGATGACCGTCGGGACGCGGGCGATGTCGGGCTCCGCCGCGATGAGGTTCAGGAAGCGCGTCATCGCGGCCTCGGAGTCCAGGAGGCCCTCGTCCATGTTCACGTCGAGAAGCTGCGCGCCGTTCAGGACCTGGTCGCGCGCGACCTCGACCGCCTCGTCGAAATCGTCCTCCCGGATCAGCCGCGCGAAGCGGGCCGAGCCCGTGACGTTCGTGCGCTCGCCGATGTTCACGAACAGCGTGTCGGGCCGGATCGCCAGCGGCTCGAGACCCGAGAAGCGGGGCAACGGCTCGATCGCGGGCACCGGCCGCGTCGGCACCCCGTTCATGCGATCGGCGATCGCCCGGATGTGTTCCGGCTCCGTCCCGCAGCAGCCGCCGACGACGTTGAGGAGCCCGCGATCCGCGAAGTTCCCCAGCAAATCGGCCATGTGGGCGGGCGTATCGTCGTAGCCGCCGAACTCGTTCGGGAGGCCCGCGTTCGGGTGGCAGCTGACGGGGACGTCGGCCACCGCGGAGAGTTCGGCGACGTAGGGCTCGAGTTCCCCGGCTCCGAGCGCGCAGTTGAGACCGACGAAAAGGGGGTCGGCGTGACGGATCGAGAGCCAGAACGCCTCGACCGTCTGCCCCGAGAGCGTGCGTCCCGACAGGTCCGTGATCGTCCCCGACACGGCGATGGGGAGGGCCTCGCCAAGCTCCGCGCCGAGTTCGAGGATGCCATGGATCGCGGCCTTCGCGTTGAGCGTGTCGAACACCGTCTCGACGAGCAGCACGTCGGCGCCGCCCTCCAGCAGCCCCTCCGCCTGAGCGCGGTACGCGGCGGCCAGTTCATCGAACGTGACGGCGCGAAAGGCGGGGTCCTCCACGTCCGGAGAGAGGGACGCCGTCCGGTTCGTCGGACCCAGGCTCCCGAGCACGAAGCGGGGACGGGTCGGGTCCCTGCGCGTGACGTCGTCGGCGGCCCGGCGTGCGAGCCGCGCGGCCGCCACGTTGAGTTCGCGGATCAGCCGCGCGTTGCCGTGTTCCGGCGAGATGCCGTAGTCCGCCTGGGAGATGGCCTGGGCGTTGAAGGTGTTCGTCGTGATGAAATCGGCCCCGGCCTCCAGGTAGCTGCGGTGGAGGGACGCGATGTCGTCGGGACGGGTGAGGCACAGCACGTCGTGGTTCCCGAACAGAGGCCGGGGATGGTCCGCGAGCGGACCCGCGCGGTAGGCCGCCTCGTCGAGGTCAAGCCGCTGGATCATCGTTCCCGTGCCGCCATCCATCAGGAGGATGCGCCGATCGAGCGCCTCCCGAATCTGTGCGACCCGTTTTCTTCGGCCTTCGGACACGACGTTCACCCCAAAAAAAAGCCCGGCCGCCAAAGAATCGCGCCCGGGGCGTGGCTCTTTAGCGATTGTTTTGCGTGGCTGCAATCCGCCTCAAATCACCACGTCCGGGTTCCCCCGGCGAACCTGAAACTAGCGCTCTTGCAACGCCGACGAAACTTGAATCGGACACCATTAAACGATGTCGCGCGAAGATGTGTCTGGCCTTACATGAAAAACTGGCGCCTGGCGGGCCGCGCGGTGCTCCTCCCCGCGGCTCTCGCGATAAACGGAGTGGGGTGGGGGCTTCACGGGCAGCAGGAGGGGCTCTCACCGCCCGAAGGACCCGAGGCGACCGTCTTCAGCGGAGGCGTGCGCCCGGCGGCCGTGGACGCGGTGCGTCGCGAGGGCGCGCTCTCGATCGACGGCCGGCTCGACGATCCGGCATGGCAGCCGGCCCCCATCATCACCGACTTCGTCCAGGGCGTCCCGCTGGAGGGCGCGGAGCCGTCCGAGCCGACCGAGGTCCGGGTCGTGTTCGACGACGGCGCGCTCTACGTCGCCGCCCGCATGTACGAGAGCGACCCGAGCGTGATCCGGGCGCGCCTCACCCGTCGGGATGAAAGGGGTTCCTTCGATTCCTTCAAGCTCTCCCTCGATCCGAACCGGGACGGGCTGACCGGCTACGAGTTCGAGGTCAGCGCCGCCGGCGCCGAGACGGACCGTTACCTGTTCGGCGATACCCAGGAAGACGTGAACTGGGACGCGATCTGGGACTCCGCGGTGCAGGTCGACGACCTCGGG
Organism: Gemmatimonadota bacterium; assembly: GCA_022820995.1. Taxonomy (GTDB): domain Bacteria; phylum Gemmatimonadota; class Gemmatimonadetes; order Palauibacterales; family Palauibacteraceae; genus Palauibacter. The sequence goes on from JAJEEM010000042.1 coordinate 51,822, forward strand.
TGGACGGTCGAGATGCGGATTCCGCTCTCGCAGATCCGCTACGAGGCCCGCGCCGGCATGCAGACGTGGGGCATCAACTTCGAGCGGCGGCGTCTCGAAACGAACGAGACGGACTACTTCGCCCTGCAGTCGCGCACGACGCGCGGGCGCGTGAGCCAGTTCGGCACCATCGACGGGCTCCAGCTCGCGAGCGCGAGCCGCAGGTTCGAGGTTCGGCCCTTCGCCGTCTCCCAGTACCACACCGCCCCGGCGACGCCCGGAAACCCGCTGTTCGACGGGACCGAGATGGAGCCTCGCGGCGGTCTCGACATGAGCATGGGGATCGGCTCCGCCTTCAGCCTCGATGCGACGGTCTACCCCGACTTCGGCCAGGTGGAGGTGGATCCCGAGGTCATCAACCTCACGGCCTTCGAGACCTTCTTCCCCGAGAAGCGTCCCTTCTTCGTGCGCGACGCGCAGATCTTCACCTTCGCGGGCTCGCGCGGCGGCCGCATGGGCGGCGGGAAGGCGCTCTTCTTCAGCCGCCGGATCGGACGGGAACCGCGAGGGTCCGGGCCCTACGACGCGGACTTCCACGAAGCGCCCCACCTCACGTCGATCCTGGGAGCCGCGAAGCTCACGGGCAGAACCCGGAGCGGCCTCTCCGTAGGCGCCCTGGCGGCGGTCACCGGACAGGAGATGGGGCAGGCGTTTTTTGCCCGGGATGATTCCCTGGGAAGGTTCGTCGCCGAGCCCCAGGCCGAGCATGCGGTCGTTCGGCTGCAGCAGGACTTCCGCGGGGGTGCGAGCAAGGTCGGCGTCATCGGGACCGGACTCAAACGGGAACTCCCGGGCGATGAGTCGTTCGATTTCCTCCCCTCGGAGGCGTTCAGCTTCGGACTCGACTTCGAACATCAGTGGGGCGGGGCCCGCGGTCGCGATTTTCGCCTGTGGGGCTTCTATTCGGGCAGTCTCGTCCAGGGTTCGAGCGAGGCCCTCACGCGGCTTCAGCGGAATCCGACCCACTACTTCCAGCGCCCCGACGCGACGTACCTCGCGGTCGACTCCACCGCCACTTCCATGTTCGGGAGCGACTGGCGGGTGCAGCTCGAGAAGGAGGGCGAGCACTGGACCTGGGGCACATGGGCGGGCCAGCAGACGCCGGGCTTCGAGGTCAACGACTTCGGTTTCCTCACCAGTGGCGAGCGGCTCGACGTGGGGGCCCGCATCGGATACCGGGAGATCAGGCCGGGCAACCTGTTCCGGAACTACAACATCAGCCTCTTCACCTTTCACAATTTCCGTCATTCGCTGCTGGAGAAGGTGCGGGGTCCGGACCATTTCCGCCGGTCCTACGACACGGGCGCGGCGTGGATGAGCGGCAGGTTCACCTTCCTCAACAACTGGGCGTTCAACCTCAACTTCTCCTATTCGCCGGAATCGCAGTCCGACACGCAGACCCGCGGCGGTCCGCTCATGACGGAACCCGCCGAGTTCAACGTGCGGGTGGACGCGAACACGGATCGGAGCCGGTCGTTCCACGTGTCGCCGCGCTTCTCGTACCGCGTGGCGGCGCAGGGACGGGGGCACGACTTCAACACGGGCCTGAACATCTCCTACCGGCCGCTTCCGAACTGGCGGTTCTCGCTGAACCCGAACTACACGGACAGGCGGGATGCGGCGCAGTACGTGACGCGGACGAGCACCCTCGACTACCTGCCGACATACGGGACGCGATACCTGTTCGGAGACCTCCAGCGTACGGGATTCTCGATGGAGACCCGGCTGAACGTGTCCTTCACGCCCGACATCAGCCTCCAGCTCTATGCGCAGCCGCTCCTCACCGCGGGCGACTATCTCGGCTATCGACAGCTGGAGGCCCCCGGATCGTTCGACTTCGTCGAATACGCCGAGGGGCGGGCCTACCGCTTCAACGGCGTCGTGACCGGCTGCACGGACGGGACGACGTGCGCCTTCGACGGTTCGCGCTACTTCGACTTCGACGGCGACGGCACGCTGGACTACTCCACCCGCGACCGCGACTTCAACATTCGTTCGCTGCGCGGCAACGCCGTGTTCCGCTGGGAGTATCGCCCGGGTTCCGAACTCTTCCTCGTGTGGCAGCACGCGCGCCGCGAGAGCGTCCTGCTCGGCAATTTCGACCTCAATCGAGACCTGGAAGGGTTGTTCTTCGCGCCGGCGGAGAACGTCTTCATCGTCAAGGTGAGTCACTACCTCTCCATCTGACCTCTCCCGCCGGGCCCGGATTCTGGCGCGACCGGTGCGGCAACGGCTAACGTCCCGCTACCCGACCGGGTCTTCCCGCGCTTCCGGACCCCGATCCGTACGGGGCGCCCGTGACAGGGCCGGAACGGGCCCGGGCAATCAGTTGCGGAGCGACCCACCCCACGGAGCCGAGCGCCTTGTCGACGAGTCCTCTGTGCCTGACGGACGTCACGCTGCGGGAGATCGAACTCCCGCTTCGGGAGCGGTTCATCATCTCTTCCGGATGGGTCGAGAACCGCCGGATCCTTCTGCTCGAACTCCGCGACGAGAGCGGCGCCACGGCCTGGTCGGAGTGCGTGTGCGGGGAGGAGCCGAACTATTCCCCCGAGACCGTGGACACGGCGCGGCTGGCGTTGCGGCGATGGCTGCTGCCGCGGGTGCTGGGGCGGGAACTCGAGGGCCCGGAGGCGGTCAAGCCCCTTCTGGACGCGGGCGTTCAGGGTCACCCGATGGCCAAGGCCGCGATCGAGATGGGAATCTGGGGCCTGAGCGCCGAAGTCGGGGGCGTCTCGCTGTCGAAACTCGTCGGCGGGACCCGGGACCGGGTGGCGACGGGCATCTCGCTCGGCCTCCAGCCTTCGCCCGCCGCCCTCGTCGAGAAGGCGCGGCAGGCGGTCGACCAGGGCTACGGAAAGGTCAAGCTCAAGATCAGCCCGGAGAAGGACATCGAGTACGTCGCGACGGTGCGCGAGGCGCTGGGGCCCGACCGTGACCTCGCCGTCGACGCGAACGCCGCGTACACGCTGGACGACGCGGACCGCCTGGCGGAACTCGACGCGTTCGGCCTGATCATGATCGAGCAGCCGCTGGCGGCCGGCGACCTCGTGCGCCATGCCCGTCTCCAGGAACGGCTCTCCACCCCCGTCTGCCTCGACGAGTCGATCGTGGACCCGGCGTCATGCGAGGACATGCTGGCGCTCGGCAGCGGGCGGATCGTGAACATCAAGCCGGGCCGCGTCGGCGGATTCCGGAACTCCCGGAAGATCCACGACATTTCGGCACGGGCCGGGGTTCCGGTCTGGTGCGGGGGGATGCTCGAGAGCGGGATCGGGCGGGCCTACAACGTCGCGCTGGCTTCGATGCCGAACTTCCGGCTTCCCGGCGACCTGTCGCCGAGCGCCCGCTACTGGGAACGCGACATCGTCACCCCGGAGTGGACGATGAGCGCGGATGGCTTCGTGACGGTGCCGCGCGACCGGCCCGGGATCGGCGTCGAGGTGAACGTCGCGCGCGTGGAAGCGCTGACGCGACGGAGCGAGACGATCGCCGCCGCCGGCGTCCGCGTTCCGGCGTGATGGAGTTTCGCGCGCTCGAGACGCTCGAGGAGTGGCGTGCCTGCGTACGGCTTCAGGAGATGACGTGGGGCGAGGGGTTCGCCGACATCGTTCCCGCGTCCGTCCTCCAGGTCTCGCGGAAGATCGGCGGCTTTGCGGGCGGAGCGTTCGAGGACGGGCGCATGATCGGCTTCGTCTATTCCCTGCTTGGACGGTTCGAGGGCGTCCCGTCCCACTGGTCGCACATGCTGGCCGTCGAGCCGGCCGCGCGCGGGCGGGGCCTGGGCCGCGACCTGAAGCTCTTTCAGCGGGAGTCTGTCCGTTCCGACGGCATCCGCACCATCTTCTGGACGTACGACCCAATGGTCGCGCGCAACGCACACTTGAACCTGAACCGGCTCGGTGCGACGGTGCTTCGCTACGCGCCGAACATGTACGGCGCGGATACGGGGAGCCCCTTGCACGCGGGGGGGGAAACCGACCGGTTCATCGTGCGCTGGGATCTCGACGGCCCGGAGACCCGCCGGGCCCTCGACGACGGATCCCGGCGCTCTGCCCGGCGGCTCCACGTGCCGCTTCCGGATCCGGCCTGCGTGGTGCCCCGGCCGGGAGGGGGCGGGGCGGCGGATGTCGGACTGCCCGGCGGCGACGAGGTCTTCGTCGAGGTTCCGGCGGATGTCGAATCGCTGCCACCCGACGGGTCGCTCGTGCGGTGGCGCGAAACGGTGCGGGACGCGTTCCTGGCCTATCTCAGGAGGGGATATGCGGTGGAGAGCCTTGTCAGAAATCCCTCGGCGAACCGGTGTTTCTATGTCCTGCGCCGCAGCTGACCACAGGAGCCCGCCGACCGCGGCGTCCCGCGGACGGATGTGGGCGGCCGGCATTCTGGGGCTCCTCGCTCCTCTCGCTCCGTCCGCCGCGTCGGCTCAGAGCCCGTATTCCGTCGAGGACATCCTCTCCGCGCCCTTCGCGACGGATCTCACCGCCGCACCGGTCGGGGCCGCTTTCGCCTGGGTCCGTTACGACCGTGGCGTCCGCAACCTCTGGGTCGCCGAGGGCCCGGAGTACGTGGGTCGCCGGCTCACGAACTGGACCGAGGACGACGGCCAGGATCTTTCCCAGCTCCGGTTCACGCCCGACGGGCGTCAGGTCATCTTCGTGCGCGGAGGCGGGCCGAACCGGTCGGGCGAGATCCCGAACCCGCGCTCCGATCCCGAACCGGCCACGCAGATGGTGTGGGTGGCGGGGCTCGACGGGACCTCGAGGCCGCTCGCCGAAGGGAGTGCCCCGGCGATCGCGCCGGACGGACGCACGCTCGCGTTCCTCAACCGCGGCCAGATCTTCACGCTCACGCTCGATGGCTCGTCGCCCCCCGGTCCGCTCCTCCGCATCCGCGGGAGCGCGAGTTCGCTGGCCTGGTCTCCCGCCGGCGACCGGCTGGCCTTCGTCAGCAACCGCGGGGATCACGCGTTCGTCGGCATCTTCTCGCTGGACGATCGGTCGGTCCGCTATCTGGATCCGAGCCTGGATCGCGACGGCAGTCCCACGTGGGCGCCGGACGGCTCGGCCATCGCGTTCATCCGCGTCCCGAACGAGGGGGCGCAGCTGCCCTTCTCGCCGCTCCGCAGCGCCCTGCCGTGGTCGATCCGGGTGGCGGACCCCGCCACGGGCGAGGCGCGCGACGTGTGGAAGGCTCCGCCCGGACGAGGCAGCGCCTTTCAGGCCATGACCGGCCCCTCCCTGATCTGGCTCGCCACCGACCGGCTCGTCTTCCCCTGGGAACGGGAGGGCTGGCACCAGCTCTACTCCGTTTCGGTCGCGGGCGGCGGGGCGACGCACCTCACGCCGGGCGCGTTCGAAGTCGAATCCGTGCTTCCGTCGCCGGACGGAGAGTCCGTCTACTACGTCTCCAACGCGGACGACATCGACCGCCGCCACGTGTGGCGGGTGACCGCCGACGGGCCGCCGGAAGCGATGACGTCGGGGAACGGCATCGAGTGGAATCCCGCCGTCACTCCGGACGGCGTCCTCGCGTTCCTCGCCGCCGACGGCCGGACCCCGGCCCACGCCGAGGTGGATGCGGGGGGAGAACGGCGCCCCTTCGTCGACGGATTCATGCCGGATGCCTTCCCTTTCGAGAACCTCGTGGAGCCGCGGCAGGTGACCTTCGAGTCCGAGGACGGAATTCTGATCCACGGACAGCTCTTCCTCCCGCCCGTCTCGGTGGAGGGCGGGCGGCACCCGGCCGCGATCTTCTTCCACGGCGGGTCGAGGCGGCAGATGCTCCTCGGCTGGCACTACATGCGCTACTACCACAACGTGTACGCCCTGAACCAGTACCTGGCGAGCCGGGGCTACGTCGTCCTCTCCGTGAACTATCGCAGCGGCACCGGCTACGGGCTCGAGTTCAGGGAGGCGCTGAACTACGGCGCCCGGGGCGCGAGCGAATACCGCGATGTCGTCGCCGCGGCGCGGTTCCTCGGGGAACGGGATGATGTGGACGCGACGCGGGTCGGGCTCTGGGGCGGCTCCTACGGCGGCTACCTCACGGCCCTCGGCCTCGCGCGAAACTCGGATCTCTTCGCGGCGGGCGTCGACATTCACGGCGTCCACGACTGGAACATGGTCATCCGCAACTTCGTGCCGTCCTACCAGCCGGAGACGCGCGAGGCCTTCGCCCGGCTCGCCTTCGAATCCTCGCCGATGGCGTGGATCGACGGCTGGCGCTCCCCGGTGCTTCTCATCCACGGCGACGACGACCGCAACGTGCCGTTCTCGGAATCCGTCGACCTCATCGAGTCGCTGCGGAGGCGCGGCGTCGAGGTCGAGCAACTCGTCTTCCCGGACGAGGTCCACGGCTTCCTCCTGCACCGGAACTGGGTCACCGCCTTCGAGCGGTCCGCCGAATTCATGGATGCGCACCTTCGAGGGACCCCCGCCACGGGAGGCGCGAAGCCGTGACCGCCCGCGTCGCGGGACAGCTTGCGCTCGTCACGGGAGCGAGTTCGGGAATCGGCGAGGCCATCGCCCGCCGCCTCGCCGATGACGGCGCGAACCTCGTGCTCTGGGCCCGCAGGGCGGAGCGACTCACGCGCCTCGCGGAAGCGATCACGGCGCAGAGCGGGGTCTCCGTGGAGATCGGCGCCGTCGATATCCGCGACCGCGACGCCGTCCGGGGGGAGGCGGAGCGGATCGGCGCCGCACTCGGCGTCCCCGACATCCTGGTCAACAACGCGGGCCTCGCCGCCGGCATGGCGCTCGTCCAGGACGCCGAGGTCGACGACTGGGACCGGATGATCGACACGAACGTGAAGGGACTCCTCTACGTCACGCGCGCCTTCCTCCCCGCCATGGTCGAGCGCGATTCGGGACACGTCGTCAACATCGGCAGCATCACCGGCCGACAGGTCTACCCCCGCGGGAGCGTGTACGCCGCCACGAAGTACGCCGTGCAGGCGATCACCGAGGGGACGAACCTCGACGTCCTCGGCTCCGGCGTCCGCGTGTCGGGCGTCCACCCGGGTCTCGTCGAAACGGAGTTCGCGCTCGTGCGCTTCAAGGGGGACGAGGACCGCGCGCGAGGCACCTACGAGGGGCTGCAGCCCCTGACGGGGGCGGACGTCGCCGAGGTCGTGTCCTACGTCGTGAACGCCCCGCCCCACATCAACCTCGCCGACGTCGTCGTGTTCGGGCCAAGCCAGGGGAGCGTACACCACTTCCACCGCGAAGGGGGCTGAACCTCCACCTCCCTTGCGCCGTTCCGATATATCGGATAGTATTTCGATATATCGAGACCGGTCGGAAGCGGGGGAAGATAGATGTTCACGAGCAAGGATGGATTCGGCGCCTGGGCAAACTGTTGCGGCCCGGGCGTGTTTCGTTTCGGCGGGGGACTCGGGGGCAATCGGCGCGTGGTTCGGAAGGGCGAGCTGAAGTTCGTCCTTCTCCGCCTGCTCTCCGACGAACCCATGCACGGCTACGAGCTGATGCGGCGGCTGGAGGAGGAGTCCGGCGGCCTCTACACTCCGAGTCCGGGCTCCGTCTACCCTACCCTGCAGCTGCTCGAGGACCAGGGGTACGTGTCGTCGACACAGGAGGACGGGAAGCGCGTCTACCGGCTGACCTCCACGGGCCGCGATTTCCTCCGGGAGCACCGCTCCCGCACCCGCGACATCTTCGGCCGCTTCGTCAACATGGGCGAGCGCTTTACCGGGTCCGCGATGCGCGACGTGACGCGCTCGTTCATTCACCTCGCCCAGGTGAGCTTCGAGCGCGCGACGGGCGGACAGGGCGATCCCGAGACGCTGGCGAGAGTGAAGTCGATTCTGGACCGCGCGGCGCGCGAGATCGAGAGCGCGTGGCCGGAGCCCGGGACCGCAGCCTCGCGGGAGGGTTGAGCGATGTTCGAGATCGTCTTCCTGGGAGGCATCGCCGCCGTGATCTACCGCAAACGCGTGCGCGCCGGCGACTGGAGCCGGGGCGACTTCCATCGCGTCCTCGTCGCCGTGGGTCGCGCGGTGAGCCGTGCGGTGGCGACCGTGTCGAGATCCTGGCCCGGCCTCCTGCGACAGTGCGCGGCCGATTTGAAGAGCCTTGCGCGCGACATGACGGGCGTCGTCCGGGTCGGGACCCGGAAACCGCGTGCCCGCCGGATCCGGCACTCTCGCGTCAAGGTACCCGTGGCGGACGTCGCCGCGCCGGTCGAAGCCGCGACGAGAGCGGAGAGCCGGATCTTCGCCCGACTTCAGCGCCGCTACGTCGCCGGCAGGATCAGCTTCTCCGAGTACGTGGAGGGAGTACGGCGTCTCCGAAACGAAAACGCCGCGCTTCGGGGCCTGGGCGGCCCGGCACCGCCGCGGTCGGACGGCGAGACCGGGAGGCTGGCGGCCGAGCGCTGACCGCCCCGGGCCGTCGCCGGGGCGGAGCGGCAGCCGCCGTTCGGGCGCGACGCCACGCTAGTGCTTGCGGTGCCGCTCCCACGGAGTCCGGGTGAAGTAGGACTCCGTCATCTCCCTGATCTGAGGCGCGAGGAAAATCAGCGCGATCAGGTTCGGGATGATGACGATGGCGAGGAAGATGTCCCCCAGCGACCACACCACGGCGAGCGGCAGCACGGCCCCGACGAAGTGCATCGCGACGAACACGAGCTTGTACGGGATGATCGCGCTTGGCCCGAAAAGGTAGTTCGCGCAGCGGTCGCCGTAGTAACTCCATGAGATCGCGGTCGAGATCGCGAACAGGAAGACCGAGAAGATCACGATGTAGTGACCCCAGTCGCCGAGCGGCGACAGGCCGCGCTGGAAGCCCATCTGCGTGAGGGGCGCGCCGGTCTCGTAGGCCTGCCCGTAGAGGACGGCCAGCTCCCGCCCGTCATCGGCGATCGCGACGGACCGCGCCGGGTCGACGGCCCCGCTGAACGGCTGCGTCTGCGCCTCGTCCTCGAACAGCTGCGGCACGGAGACCTCGTGCCACGCGAGGTGGGGCTCGCTCGTCACGCCCGGCCGCCCGAGCGTATAGCGGATCGTTCCCGTGGGCTCCGTGGGCACGGAGCTTCCGCCCTCGTCGAGCACCACGTAGCTGATGTCCCCGCCCTCCAGCTGGATCGCGGTCGGGATCTGCGAGTTCCAGGCGCCGGTCATGATGATGACCAGTGCGGTCATCGTGACGATGACGATCGTGTCGATGAACGGCTCGAGCAGCGCGACGACGCCCTCGGAGACCGGTTCGTCCGTCTTCGCCGCCGCGTGCGCGATCGGCGCGGAGCCCTGCCCCGCCTCGTTCGAGAACAGTCCGCGCCGCACGCCCCACATGAGCGTGACGAGGAACGCGCCGACGCCCGTGCCCGCCACGCCGGCGGTCGGGTTGAAGGCCTCGCGGAAGATGATCGCGAAGGTCTCCGGCACCTGACCGAGGTTCAGGATGATGATGATCATGGCGGCGGTCACGTAGACGATCGCCATGAACGGAGCCAGGATGCTGGTCACGCGGCCGATGCGCTTGATGCCTCCCAGGATCACCAGGGCGACGATCGTCGAGGTCGTGAGGCCGGTGATCCAGGTGGCGATCCCGAACTCGGCGAGCATCGCGTCCGCGACCGTATTGGCCTGGTTCGCGTTCCCCGTCATGAACGCCGTCATCCCCAGCATGACGGCGAAGAACGCCGCCACTGGCTTCCAGCGCGGACCGAGCCCCTTCTCGATGTAGTACATCGGTCCGCCCGACACCTTCCCGCTGTATTTCGCCGACGATTCGTCGACTTCGCGGTACTTCTGCGCCAGCGTGACCTCGCTGTACTTCGTCGCCATGCCGAGGAAGGCGGTCATCCACATCCAGAAGAGCGCCCCCGGCCCCCCGAGGTGGATGGCGATCGCGGCGCCGGCGATGTTCCCGATGCCGACCGTGGCGCTGAGCGCGGTGGTCAGCGCCTGGAAATGGGATACGTCGCCCGGATCGTTCGGGTCGTCGTATCGGCCCGTGGCCACGGCGACGCCGTGCGCGAACTTGCGGATCTGCGGCAGGCCGAGCCGGAGGGTGAGATAGGTCCCGATCCCGAGGAGGAGCAGGACCTGAAGCGTCAGGCGCTCTCCTCCGATCGTGATCCCGAACTGCGCGACGTTCCGGTCGAGCCAATCTACGATTGTGGCGAAGTCCATGCGTTGTCCCCGTTAGCGACGAGTGTGCGGGAGGAGGGCTGAGTTTGGCCCCGCGCCGCTGAGGCTGCAACGGGTAGGAGACGCGGCGGGGTCGCGGAAGGAGACGGCGGCGGGGTGTGTCGCGCGCCTCACGGTACCGTAACTTCGTTCGCGCTCCGGCTCCGCCGGCGCCCCGCCGCACCCGAACCCCGGCCGTGACGAGAACCCCCGCTGAAGCAGGGAGACAAAGAGGAACGTGGGTCCAGACAACCGAATCCCCCACCGCATCGGGCGGCTGTGGGAACTCGCGAACGACCTCTCGTGGACGTGGAATCCGGAGGCCCCGGCCCTCTTCCGGGCCATCGATCCGCCGCTGTGGCGCCGGACGCGGCACAATCCCGTGGCGCTGTTGCGAACCGTCGGAGCCGAGCGCCTTCGCAGCGTGGCCGAAGATCCTGTCTTCCTCCGGAGATACGACGCGGCGATGGACGTTCGGCGTGACGCCGTGGCCGTCGGTCACGCGCGGGAAGCCGGGACAGCGGGGCGCGCCGACGACATCGGGACGGACGCCACCCCGACCTGGTTCGACGCGCGCTATCCCGCCTTCCGCGACCTCCCGGTGGCGTACTTCTGCGCGGAATTCGCGTTGCACGAGTCCATCCCCATCTACTCCGGGGGACTCGGCGTGCTCGCGGGGGACCATCTCAAGGCTGCGTCGGAACTGGGGGTCCCCCTCGTCGGCGTCGGGCTGATGTACGCGCACGGCTACTTCGACCAGACGCTGGGGTCGGACGGCTGGCAGGACGATGCGGACGACCCGCTCGACCCCGACCTGACCCCGCTGGAGCGGTTGCAGGGCGTGGACGGCGTCCCCTGGCTCGCTTCGATCCGCGGCGGGGGACGCCGCATCCATATCGGGGCGTGGAGGCTGCGTGTGGGGCGCGTCTCGCTGTACCTCCTCGACACGGATATCGAGGAGAACGATCCCGCCGACCGGGGCCTCTCCCACCAGCTCTACGCGGGCGGCGCGGATCACCGGCTGCGGCAGGAAGCGATCCTCGGCGTCGGCGGCGTGCGCGTGCTCGCTGCGCTCGGAATCGAGCCCGGGGCGTGGCACGCGAACGAGGGACACGCGGCGTTCATGATGGTGGAGCGCGTGCGCTGGCTGATGCGGGACGGCCGGTCATTCGAGGACGCGCTGTCCCGGGTCCGGGCCTCGACCGTCTTCACGACGCATACGCCCGTATCCGCGGGACACGACGTGTTCTCCCACGCGCAGATGCGCGAATGGATCGGCGAGACGTTCTGGGAAGAGATCCCCCACCGCGAGGAGTTGCTGGCACTCGGTCTCCATCCGGACGACGAGGCGCGGGACCGGTTCCACATGACGGCGGCGGCGATCCGGCTGTCGCGACGCGTCAACGGCGTCTCCGCGAGGCACGGGCGCGTGACCCGGGAAATCTGGCGCGGCCTCTGGGGGGACCGTGCGGCCGGAGAGGTACCGATCCGGCACGTGACGAACGGGGTCCACCTCGCCACGTGGATGAGCGATGACATCGCCGGTCTCCTGGACGAATGGCTGCCCGCCGGGTGGCGATGCACGGACAACGAAGCGATGTGGCGCGCGGTGCGCGACGTGCCGGCGCAGGCGCTGTGGCGCGTGCGGCGCCGGCTGAAGCTCCGGCTCCTCGACCTGATGCGCGACGAGGCCAGGCGCCGGTGGCCCGGCCACTGGCCGGAGTCGGCCCACCTCGCCGGAGCCGGCACGCTGATGAGCCCCGAGCCGCTCACGATCGGATTCGCGCGGCGCTTCGCGACCTACAAGCGCGCGGACCTCATCTTCCGCGACCGTGAACGCCTGCTGGCGCTGCTCTCGGACCCCGCCCGTCCCGTGCAGTTGATCTTCGCCGGCAAGGCGCACCCGAGGGACGACGACGGCAAGCGCGTCCTCCAGCGCGTGTACGAGCATACGCGCGATCCGGAGTTCGAGGGGAGAATCGCCTTTCTCGAGAACTACGGACTCCATGCGGCGCACGGTCTCGTCGAGGGCGTGGACCTGTGGCTCAACCTCCCCCGGGTCCCGCTGGAAGCGAGCGGGACAAGCGGGATGAAGGCCGCCCTCAACGGCGTCCCCCAGCTCGCGACCGCAGACGGCTGGTGGGAGGAGGGTTTCGAGGGCGACAACGGGTGGATCATTCCGCCCGCCCCCGCGACGGCGAGCGAGGAGGAGGTGGACGAGCACGACGCCGGACACCTCTTCCGGCTCCTGGAGGAGGACGTCATCCCCCTCTACTACGATCGGCCCGGCGCCGGGGCCGCGGACGACGCCCCGGCAAGCTGGCTCGCGCCCGCCCGGCGCGCGATCGAGGTGGCAGGCGCGCGATTCACGGCGGGCTGCATGGTGCGGGACTACGCGCGGGACTATTACGTCCCGGCGCTGCGCGGCGACCTCGATCGCGAAGATTGATCCGAGGGGCGGCGACCTACGGGGGCGGGAGCAGCTCGTCGAGGTAGCGGAGGAGCATGTTGCGCCACGTGGGCCAGTCGTGGTGCCACTCCTCGCCCCAGTCGTCCATCCGGTTCGGCACGCCCTTTTGCCCCAGGAGCGAGGCCGCGCGCCAGGACTCTCCGATATCCTCCGCCCGCCCGCTCCCGGAGGCGAGGAGGACGAAACGCCGGCGCAGCCGGTCGAGCGTCTCGCCGTCGAGGTGCGGCAGATGGTGTACGGGCGAGGCTCGGTAGAAATCGCCCGTCGCCCTCGCCTCGACGCCGGCGTCGTCCTTCAGAAAACGCTGGAGATCGTACGTGCCGCTCATGCAGACGGCGTGCGAGAAGGCGTCAGGGAACCGGCACAGCACGGCGAGCGCGTTGAACGCTCCGATGGAGGAGCCCGCGGCGATGACCTCGATCCCCGGATCGTTGCAGTCCTCCCGGATCATGGGGACGAACTCGCGGTAGACGAACTCCTGAAACCGGTCCAGGACGGCCATGCGGTGTTCGGGGGTTCCCTCGCCTCCGAGCATGACACGGCCCGCCACGCTGTCGCACGAATAGACCTTGATCCGGCCGGCCGTCAGGTACTCCGCCACCGTGTCGATGACGAGGAAGCGCTCGATCTCCTCCGCATCTCCTCCGGCGGTGGGGAACATGAGGAAGGGCACGCCGACCTCGCCCCAGCGCGCGACGTTGACCTCCTGCCCGAGACGGTGCGACCACCAGCTGGCGTTGAGTTTCATGAGGCGAGAATCGGCACGGCGCCGGGGGGTTCCTCCCGGCGGGCCGCCTGTATGCGGTCGAAGAAGAGGACGGTGAACGCCTCGATCTCGTGATCGGGGTAGAGCGAGGCCACCTTGGCGCGCACCGCCTCGCGAGCGGCCTCGCTGCCGAAGAACTCGTCCGCCACCTCGTCCAGCTCCTCGAGGTGCGTCTCGCAGAACTCCACGAAGCGGTCGGTCTCGAACCTGGCCTCCGCGATCCCGGCGCAGGCTCGAACCCTCTCGCCGACCGACATCCCCGGACGGCAGGCATCGAGGAACGGCTGCCAATCGAGGTTGATGCGCATCCGGCGCCGGGTCGCCGCGCAGAAGAGGGACCAGCGGAGATTCGCCTTGATGAGCCACGGGAAGTGGTAGTGGAGCGAGGTGACCTGCGAATCCGGACAGGGGTTCGCGAAGTCGATCGGCATCCACCGTCCGCCGCTGCGAAGCACCTCGCACGAATTGAAATCCCACCCGAAGAAAGCGTTGATCGTGAGTGTCGTGTCGCGGATCGCGGCGGCGTCCATCGGCTCGAGGTGATCGCGGTCGACGGTGTAGCGGTCGTGGGCCGGGGCGCCGGGGTCGTAGAGCACGGCCCGCGTCTGGGGTCCCAGCCCGATGCAGCGGACGAAACGGTCGTGCTCCACCCCCTGCTGGAGGTGCATGACGAACTTGCCGCTGTCGTCGTAGGCGGCGCCGAGCGCCTCGTCGTCCTCGATCCGCGACACGCCGCGCCAGCCGCCGCCGTCGTAGGGCTTCATGAACACGGGATATCCCAGGTCGCGCGCCACGGCGGGAAGGTCGAAGAGCCGCGCGTAGCGCTTCAGGGTGACCGCGAGATCGTCCTGCGGGTCGTATGACTTGGGCGGGAGGAGCCACGTCCGCGGCACCGGGAGGCCCAGCCTCATCATCGCGCAGTAGGTGGAGTGCTTCTCCATCGACTGGACGCTCCACGGATTGTTGAACACGTAGAGCCCGTCCATGATCACGGACTTCTTGATCCACTCCCGCGTCGGAAAATACCAGTGCGTGAGGCGGTCGATGACGACGTCGTACTTCCCCTTCTTCTGCAGGTCGAAGGGCTCGATCGTGACGTCCTCGATATGGAAGCGGATCGAGCCGTCGGACGACGGGATCCGGGGGTTCAGCCGTTCGAGGATCGCGCGGTAGGCGATGGGCCAGCAGAGGTCCGCCCCGAGCGAGAGGCCGATGCGGCGCGTGACCTCGCCCGCGGACGTCGCCGGAGCCGTCATTCGTAGACCATCCAGAGCGGACCCGGGAAGAGCCACGACAGGCCCTCGCGCAGGCGGTCGCGCCAGTTCTCCCAGTTGTGGCCGTCGCGCGACTCGACGAAGCGCACGTCCGCGCCGCCGCGGCGGAGAGCGTGGATCAGGGCGCGATTCTCCGAGACGAGTGGTTCGTACACGCCCACGGAGACGAACGCCTTCTCCGCGATGGCGGTCGGCGCGGCCCGGTAGGCGTTCATCATGTCGACGATGCGGTCGAAGACGGGGCCGCTCTCGTTGTCGCCGATATCCGTGAAGAGGAATGAGCCCGACTGGAGCAGGATGCGGCCGAAGCGGCCGGGATATTCGAGCGCGGCGTGGAACGATGCGACGGCGCCCAGACTCGCGCCCATGAGGCCGCGCGACTCCGGGTCCGGGAGGAGCGGATAGTCGCGTTCGAGGCGGGGGAGCAGCTCTTCGGCGACGAACCGGGCGTGCGCCGGATCTGCCGAGTATTCCGACATCCGGTCGCCCGGGTGCAGAAGGGCGACGATCATGCGGGGGACCTCGAAGCGGTCGATCAGTCGGTCGAGCACGTGCTTCAAGCCGGCGTATTCGACGTAGTCCCCGCCGTCGTGCACGATGAGCAGCGGGTAGCGCCGGTTGGCGCGGAACTCCGCCGGACGGTACACCGTCACGTGACGGGCGGATTCCAGCGCCCCGCTCTCGACCGCGAGTTCGTCCATTTCGCCGTGCCGGACCTCCCCGCTCTCGCGGGCCCAGTCGGGGATCTCGTAGCCCCGTGCCTGCACGACGGAGTTCGCGCCGAACGGATCGCGGGCGCGCTGGGGGTTCAGCGGATCCTCGATCCACTCGGCGCGGCCGCGGGCGAGCACCTCGATCTTGTACTCCACCCGGGACTCGTCGGGGAGTTCGAGCGTGTAGCACCAGAGGTCGGTTCCGTCCAGGCGGCGGAAGGGCGCCGAGGTCTGGAGTCCGTGCACCCAGTGTCGCAGGCGCACGGCGTCGGCGTGGCCCCGGTACACGAAGGTGTAGAGTGGAGGCTCGGCGAGGGGGAACTCGTTCGCATCGACGAACGCGTCGACCGCATCCGCCGCAGCGAACCCCGCGACGAGCTGCTTCTCGAGCGCCGCGATCGCGGGCGAACGCGGCATCGAAAGATCGTACCCGTGTTCCCGGGCGCCGGCGTCGAATCGCATGGGCCGGACTACGCAGCCGCGCGGAAGGGGACCCGGCGGCCCGTCGGATCGAGGCGCTCGACGCCGTCCACGCCGCTCCAGCCGTCGCCGGCCCGGTCGATTCGCCGGCCCGGGTCGAGGAGGACGCACGAGGCCGGGGCGAAGCGGGCTGCGAGCCGCGCCCCCCGCGTCCGGTCGTCCAGCGCCAGGCGGGCCGAGGCGTGGGGAAGCGCGACGATCCCCTCGGCGATCCCGAGACCCGCATCGAACACCTCGGGGTTCCCCTCCCCCCACGGCGGCCGATCGTGAAACAGGACGATGCGCTCCGTCAGCACCATCGCGCCGGCCGAGCGGGCGATCACGGTGCGCCCTCCGAGGAGTTCTCGTCCGCCGAACAGGCGAAGCCGGCTGAGCAGATTCGAGACGTGCCCGCCCTCGACGACGATCAGCTCGACCCCGTCGAGGCGCGCGTCCACCTCCCGTCGCTGCGATCGCACGGCATCGCGCTCGCCCGGCGCCATGCGCCCTTCGAACTCCGAGCGAATCTCGACCACGCGGTCCAGATGGCGCGCATCGAGGCATCGAACCGCTTCGAGAGCCTCCTCGCGCTCGGCGGCGAGCACCGTCTCGTCTCCCCGCAGCCCGGTCAGCTGCCGATGCGCGTCGATGAGACCGTGGAGCCGCAGGTTGTAGGCGCGGCGCAGCGCCCTGAGCCGGTTCCGGCTTTCGAGGTGCGCACGCGCGAGTTCCGCGTCCGCCTCGGCGATCCGGTCGGAGCGCCGATAGAGTTCAAGATCCACGACGCGGTCCGCCAGGCGGGGATTGATGAGTCCTTCGTTCGCCTCCCGGTCCCGCCATCCGGCGGTGATGGCCGCGATCCGCGCGCCCGGAGACAGCGCGCCACCGGCCTCCAGTTCCCGCACCACGTCGATGAGGGCGAGGTCGCCCCCTCGCGGACCCAGGAGGACGAGCCGGGACGGGGACCCGGCGTGGTCCGTGGCCCGGCGCCTTCTCGACACTCTCATGCGGCGCGCACTCTCACCCAGCGCCCGACCGCGTCGAGCATTTCGCGCAGTTCGTCGTAATCCGGGTGCCGCAGGCGGAGCCAGGCGTTCGCCATGTATCCGGCTTCCACCGGCTGGGTGGGCGTACCGGGCGGCGGCAGGTGCGTGTCGATGATCCACTCCCCGAAATGGGCTTCGACCTTCTCCAGACCCTCATACCCCGCGATCCGCCCATCGTTTTCGGGTCGCAACGTCACGATCCCCGCCGAGTACCGGCGCGACGCGTCCCGCAGTTTCCGGCCGTGCACGATGCAGGCCGCCCACTCGCGGTACACATCCAGTTCGTTCGCCGCGCCGTACAGGTCCCAGGCCCGGACGCCGGGCGGACGGCAACCGATCTCGGAGAATCTGAGTCCCTTCTCTCCGAAGAACCATTCCATGTGGGTGGCGGAGGTCCCGATCTCGAGCGCATCGATGACCCGCTGCCCCAGGTCCCGGACCTCCGCGTAGGCGTCGGCGGCGTCGATCCGGTTCGTGGCGATGAACTGGGGCGACACATCCCGCGTCCGCATCGCCTCGAGCACGTTCGGGTAGTAGTGGGTCATGAAGTCGTGGACCACCACGCCATCCACCGTCAGCGTGTCGTAGAAGGCCTCGTGTCCGTCCACGAACTCCTCGACCGCGACTTCGGCGCCATGCCCGACGCCGAGGCGCGGGAGGAGCGCCGCAAGCTGCATCTCATCGTCGACGCGATACGTGCCCGAGGCGCCGGCCCCGGCGCGAGGCTTGACGATGAGCGGATAACCGATCCTTCGCGCGAAACCCGCGATCTCCTCGCCATCGCCTCCCCCCATGGACTGAGCGGTCGCGATCCCCGCGGCGCGAAGGGCGTCCTTCATTGCCGGCTTGTCGCGGCACAGGTGCGCGGTCCTCACCGAGGTCCCCGCCAGTCCGGCGGCTTCCCGCACGCGGGCGACCGGAAGGATGTGGGCTTCCACGGTGGCCTCGAGGCGATCCACGGGGCGCCGCCGGTGGATCTCGCGAAGGGCGTGCGCGAGCGCGCCCTCGTCGCACACGGAGCCGACCTGCTCGTAGCAGGTGAGCCACCGGTGCAGATCCGGGCCGAGCGCCTCCAGGGGGGCTTCGCCCACCGCCGACACGTCCGCGCCGATCTCGTGCAGACCGCGCACGAAGTCCTTCTGGTTCCCGGGAAACAGGGGTTCAACGAATACGACGTGCATTGCTTCGCCAACGACTCGTGGGAAAAACTTCACTTTGAGGGCCCGACATAGTACAGTCCCTGCTCTCAAACGCCAGCCCGTCCGGCGGCGGCCGTCCGGCCCGCCGCGGGAACCCGGAAGATCCATGCTCAACGTCGCATTCGTCGCCCCGTTCTATCTCCCTACCACGCTGCGCTTTCTGGAGGCCGCCGCGGGGCTCGCCGACGTGCGCCTCGGGGTCGTGACGCAGGAGCCGCCCGAACGAACGCCGGCCTCCCTCCGGCAGCGGATCGCGGCGCACGTCCAGGTCGAGGATGCGCTGTCGGCGGAGGGCATCCACATCGGGCTCCGCCGGCTCTCCGCCGAACTCGGCGGGATCGACCGCCTGCTGGGCGCGCTGGAGGAGCTTCAGGTACCGCTCGGGGAGCTGCGCGACGCCCTGGGGTTCGCCGGGATGGGTGGAGCCGCCGCGCGCAATTTCCGCGACAAATCCCTGATGAAGGACGTGCTCCGGGCACACGGCCTGCCCTGTGCCCGGCACACACTGGTCCGGGGGGAGGACGAGGCAACGGCCTTCTCGGATGCGACGGGCTTCCCCCTCATCGTGAAGCCGCCGGCCGGTTCCGGCGCCCGCGGCACGTTCCGCGTCGAAACGCCGGAGCAGTTGCGCACGGCGATCGCGCTGTCGCGTCCGAGCGCCGAGCGGCCGACGCTCGTCGAGGAGTTCGTCGTGGGCGAAGAACACTCCTTCGACGCGGTCTCGGTCGGCGGGCGCCTCGTCTGGCACTCGATCAACCACTACCTGCCTTCCCCGCTCGAGGTGCTGCGCGAGCCGTGGATCCAGTGGTGCGTCCTCCTCCCGCGGGAGGTCGATTCGCCCCGGTACGAGGAGATCCGGCGCGTTGCCGGACCCGCGCTCGATGCGCTCGGGATGGAGACGGGGCTGAGCCACATGGAGTGGTTCCGGCGGCCCGACGGTTCGGTGGCGATCTCCGAAGTCGGGGCCCGCCCCCCGGGCGCCCAGTTCGTCACGCTGATCTCGCAGGCGCACGACTTCGACCTCTACCGTGCCTGGGCCCACCTCCTGGTCTTCGACGAGTTCGACGCCCCGCCTCGCCCCTATGCGGCCGGCGCGGCCTATCTCCGGGGACAGGGCCGGGGCCCCGTGCGACGGGTGGCCGGCATCGAGGAGATCGCGAACGACCTCGGGCCGCTCTGCGTCGAGTGGCGCATCCCTCGAGCGGGACAGGCGCAGAGCGCGTCCTACGAGGGAGAGGGCTACATCATCGTCCGCCATCCGCACACGGAGGTCGTCGAGGAGGCGCTGGGGCGGATCATCACCCGCGTGCGGGTGGAACTCGCCAAGTAACGAAACCATTCAACGGAACCATGAACGTACTGATGATTTCGCCGGGTTACCCGGCCGAGATGACGTATTTCACACGGGGGCTCGCGGAGGTGGGCGCGAACGTCATCGGCCTGGGCGATCAGCCCGGGTCGGCACTGCCCGAGGTCGCCCGGAGGAACGTGTCCACGCACCTGCAGGTGAGGTCGCTGGCGGATGAGGCGGATGTGCTGCGGCAGGTCGCCGCGCTCGCCGAGAGCACCCGCATCGACCGCGTGGAGTGTCTCTGGGAGCCCTTCATGATCCTCGCGGCGCGGCTGCGGGAGATGCTGGAGCTGCCCGGGCCGACCGTCGCGCAGACGCTCCCCTTCCGCGACAAGGAGGTGATGAAGGACGTCCTCGACGGCGCGGGGATCCGGACGCCCCGACACGGGAGGGCAACGAGCGGCGCCGAGTGCCGCGAGGTCGCGGAGCGCGTCGGCTTCCCGCTCATCGTGAAGCCCGTCGACGGGGCCGGCTCGGCGGACACGCACCGGGTCGATTCGGCGCGGGAACTGGAGCGGATCCTTCCGGCCCTCCGGCACGTCCCGCAGGTCACGGTGGAGGAGTTCATCGAGGGCGAGGACATGACCTTCGACACGGTCACGGTCGGGGGTGTCGTCGCGCACTACAATATCTGCCGCTACTGGCCCCGTGCGCTCGAGTCGAAGACGCACGAGTGGCTCAGCCCCATCACCTATGCGCTGCGCGACGTGGAGGCTGATGATGTCGCGGCCGGGCGCGAGATGGGGTTCGCCGTGCTCGCCGCGCTCGGATTCGAGACCGGCTACACGCACATGGAGTGGTACCGGACGGCGGACGGGGAGGCCGTCTTCGGCGAAATCGCCGCGAGGCCCCCCGGCGTGCGGACGGTCGACCTCATCAACTTCGCGAGCGACATCGACACCTATCGCGGGTGGGCCGAGGGCGTCGTGCATGCGAAGTGGTCGCAGCCGGTGGAACGGAAGTACAACGCCTGCTGGATCGTCAAGCGGGCGCGCGGACAGGGCCGGATCCAGCGCATCGAGGGGCTCGGCCCCCTGCTCCAGGAGTACGGCGAGCGGGTGTGCAGCCTCGATCTGCTCCCGGTCGGGTCGCCACGGCGTAACTGGCAGGCCACGCTCGTCTCCGACGGGATGATCTTCCTCCGGCATCCCGACCTCGGGGCGCTGGAGACGATCGCCGGCGAGTTCGCGACGCGGCTGCAACTCTACGCGGCCTGACCTCCCTTCCCCGGAGCCTCCGAGCGCGTGAGCACGAGGAAACCCAGCGGCGGGAGATCGAGCGCGAGCGAGGCGGGGCGTCCGTGGTGGGAAACCTCCTCCGCGCGAGCCGGAGGCGCGGCGCGCCCGCTCCCCCCGAAATCCGGGTCGCCGCTGTCCAGCAGGACGCGGTACGGCCCGGCTTCGGGAAGTGCGACCCGATACTGCGGCCACGCGGTCGCGGAGAAGTTCGCGACGACGACGACCGCTCCCTCCCACTCCGGCCGCCAACGCACGTAGCTCAGTACGCTGTGCGACGCGTCGTGCACGTCCAGCCACTCGAACCCTTCCGGCCTGTGGTCGAAGGCGTGCAGCGCCGGCTCGCTCGCGTAGAGACGGTTCAGCGCGCGCACCCAGCGCCGGAGCCCGCGGTGTGCGCGGTGCGCCGGGTTCGCTGACGCATCCGGAAGACCCCAGTCCAGCGCACCGTCCTCGTCCCATTCCCGCCGCTCCCCGATCTCCCCTCCCATGAAGAGGAGCTTGGCGCCGGGGTGCGTCCACATGTAGCCGAGGAGGAGGCGGAGACCGGCGAACTTCTCCTCGTCCGTCCCCGGCATCTTCTCAACGAGAGAACACTTCAGATGGACAACTTCATCATGCGACAGGGGAAGGAGATACCGTTCCGAGTGCGCATAGTTAAGCGAGAACGTCAGGTGCCGGTGCAGGTGTGGACGCCGCTCCGGCGGAGCCGCCAGGACCCGGAGCGTGTCGTTCATCCATCCCATGTTCCACTTGAAGTCGAACCCGAGCCCTCCCTCGTCCACGGGCGCCGTCACGCCCGGCCACGCGCTGCTCTCCTCCGCGAACAGGAGAACGCCCGGAAGGTCGCGGTGGACCATCTCCGAGAGCCCTTTCAGGAAGGCGATCGCGCCGAGGTTCTCCCGTCCCCCGAGTTCGTTCGGTTCCCACTCTCCCTCATCCCGCGAATAGTCGAGGTGGAGCATCGACGCCACCGCATCGACGCGCAGGCCGTCAACGTGGTAGTGCTCGATCCAGTAGCGGGCGCTCGAGAGGAGGAAGGAGACGACCTCGGGCCGGTTGAAATCGAAGGCGAGCGTGCCCCAGTCCGGATGAACGGCCCGCGATTCCTCCCCCATCTCGTAGAGGGGCGCGCCGTCGAACGTCCGCAGGCCGTGGAGGTCGGGGCCGAAGTGGCCGGGCACCCAGTCGAGCACGACGCCCAGCCCCAGGCGGTGGGCCTCGTCCACGAAATGCGCGAAGTCCTCCGGAGGTCCGTAGCGGGAGGTCGGGGCGAAGTACCCGACCGTCTGATATCCCCAGCTCCCGTCATACGGATGTTCCATGACGGGGAGGAGTTCGATGTGCGTGAAACCCAGGTCGGCCGCATAGGGCAGCAGCTCGCGGGCGAGCGCGCGGTACCCGAGCCACGAGCCGTCGGCGTTCCGGCGCCAGGAACCGGGATGGACCTCGTAGATGGAGATGGGGACCCCGGGAGTCGCGCGTTCCGGCCGGGTCTCGACCCACGCCGCATCCGTCCAGCCGTGCGGGGCGGTCGACACGACTCGCGACGCGGTGCCCGGCCTGACTTCGGCGGCGCGCCCGAGCGGATCGGCCTTGTCGACCTCGAGAGGGAGCCCGCCCGCCCCGGAGCCGACGCGGAATTTGTACAGCGCTCCGGGCCCGACGCCGGGGACGAAGCGCTCCCACACGCCGGCACCTCCCACCTGAGACATGGGATGCGCCTCCCCCTCCCACCCGTTGAACGAGCCCACGACGCTGACCCGGTGGGCGCGCGGGGCCCATACGGCGAACCGCGTACCGGCCTCCCCGCCACGCGTGCAGGGGTGCGCTCCGAGGAGGCCGTGGAGCGCGGAGTCCCGTCCCGCGTGGAACGCCTCGAAGTAGGACGCCTTCAGAGGGAACGAAGGATCGCGTGCCGGGGTTTGGAGAGGTCCGGGCGGGCCGCTAGCTTTTTCCTGTTCGATCTGCCACCTCATCGCGGCGCGTCCGTCCGGACCGGACGCCGTCCCTTGCAGCCACACGTTCGCCACTTCGCGACGAAGTATGAGCCGCATGCCCGCAATCGCCAAGCCAGCGCCGACACGACCGCCGGCGGGGGTCAAGCCCCCGGAGGAGCTTGCCGTCGTGCACCTCGTCGCCGAGTACTGGCCGTACGCCCGCACCGGCGGCCTCGCGGAGGCGGTGCGCGGCATCGCCACCTTCCAGGCCGCCCAGGGGACCCCCGTCACCGTGTTCATGCCGCTCTACCGGCCGGTGCGCGAGGCCTTCCCCGACCTGGAGCCGATTACGGACAGCCTCCGCGTGCGCGTGGGGCGTCGGGTCGAGGAGGTCCGGATTCTCCAGCATCCCGGCCCGCGCCGGAACCCGCGCGTGCTCTTCGTCGATCATCCCGGGTTCTTCGACCGGGACGGGATCTACGGGGAGGGCGGGGCGGACTACACGGACAACCCGCTGCGCTTCGCGCTCTACAACCTCGCGGCGCTCCAGATTCTGCCGGAGCTCGCCAACGTGCCCGTCGTCGTGCACGCGCACGACTGGCATGCGGCCCTCGCCCCCGTCTTCCTGCGGACGCGGTTCGCGGGACGCGAGGCGCACGACCGCATGGCGGCCGTCCTCTCCATTCACAACGCCGGCTACCAGGGACTTCAGGGACCCGGGGTGCTCGGAGAGATCGGGCTTCCGCGCGAACTGTTCCACTGGCGGCTCATGGAGTTCCACGGCCACCTGAACCTCCTCAAGGGGGGGCTCGTGTTCGCGGACTACGCGACGACCGTGAGCCCCACGCACGCACACGAGCTTCGCACGGCCACCGGCGGCTTCGGTCTTCACGGCTCGTTCATCGAGATGGGCGACCGCTTCCTCGGCATCCTGAACGGAGTCGACCTGGAGGTCTGGGACCCCGAGACGGACGAGGAGATCGCCGCGACATTCTCGAGCGCGGACCCGGCCGGGAAAGCGGTGTGCAAGCGGGCGCTGCAGCGGGAATACTCGCTGGCCGAGGCGCCGCGCGAACCGTTGTACGGGATGACCGCGCGGCTCGTCGGGCAGAAGGGGCTCGACCTCCTCATCGACGGCGGGCCGCTGGAGCGGGCCGAAGGGCAGTTCATCTTTCTCGGCCAGGGCGAGGAGCGGTACGAAACGGCGCTGCGCGAGCTGGCCGGACGGTATCCCGACCGGATCGCCGTGGACACCGGGTTCACCGAACCCAAGGAGCACCGGCTCCTGGCGGGAATCGACCTCCTCCTGATGCCGTCGCTCTACGAACCGTGCGGCCTCACACAGATGCGGGCGCAGCTTTACGGCGTCCTGCCGGTCGCCCGGCGCGTCGGGGGGCTGGCCGACACCATCGAGGACCAGGTCACGGGCTTCCTGTTCGACGGGTACACGTCGGAGGATCTCGAGGTCGCGCTCGGGCGGGCCGCCACGCTCTATGCGGGGGGGCCGGAGGCGTGGAACGAGCACGTGGTCCAGGCGATGACGCGCGACTTCGGCTGGGCGAGCAGCGCGGACCGCTATCTGGACGTCTACCGGCGGGCGCTCGCCGCGCACGCTCCGGGCGACTGAACTCCTCCTCGGCCGTGGGCCGCGCCACGGTTGTCCTCCACGGCCATTTCTACCAGCCGCCGCGGGAGGACCCGTGGACGGACCGGGTCCGTCGCGAGCCGAGTGCGGCCCCGTTCGAGAACTGGAACGAACGAATCGCGGCGGAATGCTACGACCCCCTGGCGCGGGCAGGGGCGTTCGACTGGCTGAGCTTCGACCTCGGCCCGACGCTCGCGCGCTGGCTGGAGGGGGAGCGCCCGGACATCCACGAGCGCTTCGTCGGCGGAGACCGCGCGAGCCGTGACCGGCTGGGCCACGGCAACGCGGTCGCGCAGCCTTACCACCACATCATCCTCCCGCTCGCCTCCCGCCACGAGAAGGAGACGGAGGTGCGCTGGGGTCTCAGGGACTTCGAGCGGCGCTTCGGGCGGTGCGCCGAAGGCATGTGGCTCCCGGAGACGGCCGTCGACATTGCCACGCTCGAGGTGCTGGCGGCGGAGGGCGTGGCCTTCACGATCCTGGCCCCGCACCAGGTCGCGGACGTCCCGGACGGCGGCATCGGACGGGTCCGCCTCGGTGGGGGCCGGGAGATCGCGGTCTTCATCTACGACGGCGAGCTCTCGCACGGCGTGGCGTTCGGGGCCCTGCTCGACGGCCGTGACGCGTGGTTCGAGGCGCTGCGGTCGGCCGCCGGCCGCGGGGCTCCCCTCATCGCGCTGGCGACGGATGGCGAGACGTTCGGACACCACCACGGGGGCGCCGACCGCGCGCTCATGCAGGTCATCTCTCGCGCCCGCCGGAGCGGAGACGTGAAGATCGGGAACTTCGCCTCGGCACTCGCCGCCAGCGGCGACGCGCCGTTCGTGACTCTGGAGGAGCCCACTTCCTGGAGTTGCGCGCATGGCGTGGAGCGCTGGCGCTCGGCGTGCGGGTGTCGGATGGCGCCCCACCTGGATTCACAGCAGCACTGGCGGAGGCCGCTCCGCGAGGCGTTCGAGACGCTCGCAGCCGGCCTGGACGAGGCTTTCGCGATCCTCGCGCCGGGCCGGTTGTCGGAGCCCCGGCAGGCGCTGGCCGCCCTGGGAGGCGTCCTCGGCGACCCCTCGGGGTTGGGGGATTTTGCAGCCCGGGTCGCCCGCGACGATTGCCGGGACGACGCGTTGTCCCTCCTCGAACTCGCCCGCGACCGGGCGGCGATGTTCACTTCGTGCGCCTGGTTCTTCGACGATGTGGCGGGGATCGAGGCCACGCAGGTGCTCGGCTACGCCGCGCACGCCTTCGACCGCCTGCGCGGGCTCGCGCCGGAGCGCGCGCAGGCGCTGGAGACTGCCTTCGTCGCGGACCTCGCGAAGGCGCCGGCGAACGACGCCGATCTCGGGAACGCCGCGGTCGCGTACGAGCGCGCGTTCGGATCGGGCGCCGGCGTCCGCATCGCGGCGGACGCGTGAGCCGAGGCGCGCTCCGCTTCGCGTTCGCGATTCACCTCCACCAGCCGGTGGGGAACTTCGACCATGTGTTCGAGGACCACCTCACGGGGGTGTACCGACCGCTCCTCGATACGCTCCACGCACACCGCGCATACCCGATCTCGCTTCACGTCTCGGGCCCCCTCCTCGACTGGATCGAGCGCCACGTGCCCGATTTCCTCGATGATCTCGGGGCGCGGGCGGCGGGGGGCCACATCGAGTTCCTCGCCTCCGGACGCTACGAGCCCATCCTCGCGGCGCTCCCGGCGGCGGACCGAGTGGAGCAGATCGAATGGATGCGGACGGATCTCCGAACCCGGTTCGGCGTCGAGGCCACCGGACTCTGGCTCACGGAACGTGTCTGGGAACCCGATCTCGCCGCCGATCTGGCGCGCGCGGGCATCGAACACACGCTTCTCGACGACCGTCACTTCCTCGCCTGCGGACTCGAGCGCGAGGAGCTGGACGGCGTCTTCACGACGGAGAGCGGCGGGGAGCGGCTCCGCCTTCTTCCGATCGACGAACGGCTTCGGTACCTGATCCCCTTCCGGCCCGCGAACGAGATCGCGGAGTTCTTCGGCGACGAGCGTCGGGCGGGACGCGGTCAACTCGTGCTCGGCGACGACGGCGAGAAATTCGGCGGCTGGCCGGACACCCGCGAGTGGGTGTACGGCGGGTGGCTGGACGCGTTCCTCGATGCGCTGGACGCGGGACGCGAGCGGGATGAACTGGAGTTGGTCACGACCCGCGAGGCGGCCTCCGGACCGAGCCGCGGGCTCGTCTACCCCGCGACGGGCGCGTACCGCGAGATGGAGGAATGGACGCTCCCCCGACCCGCCGCGCGACGGCTGGCGCGGCTTGTCGTCACGACGCCCGATCGGGAAGGCGACGATCCGCTGATGCGCGGCGGACACTGGAAGGGTTTCCTGCGTCGATACCCCGAGTCGAACCGAATGCACAAGACGGCGCTCCGACTCTCCGGCATATGCCGGGACCGCGGCGACCCCGCCGCGGCCCGCCGCGCCATCGCGCGGGCGCAGTGCAACGACGCGTATTGGCACGGGGTGTTCGGCGGCATCTACCTTCCACACCTGCGCCGGGCGATCTGGCGCGAACTCGCCGCGGCCGAGGAGCGGCTGCGCGAGGGAGAAGGCATCGCGTTCGACATTCTCGACTTCGATCTGGACGGCCATGACGAGATCTGGATCCATTCGGCCCGGAGTTCCGTCGTGATCAGCCCCGCACGCGGGGGCGCGACCGAGATTCTCACGGTCTTCCGGGACGGCGTTAACTACGTCGACGTCCTCTCCCGCCGCCTCGAGGCCTACCACCGGGACCCCTCGGAATCCGGCGCGACGGATGAGCGGGACGGAGGTGTGCCCCCCGGGAAGCGAACCCGGTCCGATGGCATCGCCTCGGTCCACGACCGGGAGTCCGAAGCCCCGGCTGCACCCGCTCCGGACGGCGCCCCTCCGGCCTTGCTGCAGGAGACCGCCGTCGAACCGCCCCACGGCCCGGGAATACGGCAACGATCCATCGTCGTGGATTGGCGGCCGCACCCGTTCCGGCTCGCCCGCGTCCCGGATCTGGAGCCCGGCTCCGCGTCCGGCCGGATCCGTCTCCACCTCGAGTCCGAACCGGGTCTCCCCCGCCTCGAGAAGACGCTCGACGTTCACGGCGATGGAACGATCGAAGCGACGCTGGACTGGAGCGCGGCCAACCTCCCCGCGGACAGCCGCGTCGTCACCCGGCTGCCGCTCGCGCACCCCATGAGGATCGAGGCCGGGGCGTCCGGGGTCGCACCTCGGGAGTCGCGCACGCGGATCGTCACGCTGGCCCGGTCCGAACGGGGCTTCGAGGAGATCGACCAGGGGGAACTCGTCGAACTCGCATGGCCGGCGGAGGTCCGGAGGGCGCATGTCAGCCTGGCGCCGGACGTCGGCCCCGGTGCCACCGGGGGTCCGGAATGACCCGGGCGCGACGGCGCGATTCGCGGCGGTTCATCCTCCTGGCCCTCGTGGCCGCCGCCTGCGGAGAAGCGGAGACCGTCGCGCCCGCCGAGACCGGACCGGCGTCCATCGTCGTCCTTGCCGGCGCGGATCAGCGCGGAGTTCCCGCGCGCGCCCCGGCCGAAGCCATCACCGTTCGGGTTCTCGACGCCGAGGGACGTCCGGTCGGCGGCAGCACCGTCACCTTCCAGCCGGAGTCCGGCCACGGAAGCGCGGATCCGGCTTCGACGGTCGCGGACGCCGGCGGCGAGGCGGCGACGACGTGGACGCTCGGGGCCACTCCCGGCCCCCAGCGACTCGCCGTCTCGGCCGGTGGGGCCGGCGCCACGGTTCGCGCCGAGGCGATCGATCTCGATGCCGAACTCGATGCGCTGTTCGCTCCTCCGTCGGCGGCGGAGATCGAAGCCGTGCGAGTCGACTGGGCACAACGTGACATTTCGGCGGCGGAGGTCGTGGTCGAACTGACCGAGGAGATGGCGTTCGGCGAGTCGACCGCGACGCTGCGGATCGTCTCCCACGTCGTGGCGGGCGCCCGCCACTTCGGCGCCATCATCGTGCCGGGCGGCGCGGCCCCCGAGACGCTGCCGCTCCTGATGTACTCCCACGGCGGCGACGGCGGGGTGTCGGTCGACGACATCGAGATCGTCGCGCTGGCCCTCGGGGAGCTGAGCCGACGCTTCGTCTACGTGATCCCCTCGTTCCGCAGCGAACCGCTCCGATACGACGGGCGGAGCTGGGTTTCGGAGGGTCCCTCGGGTCACTGGGACTACGACGTCGACGACGCGCTTGCCCTTGCGAACGTCGCGTTCGAGACGACGCCGGAGGCCCGGCCGGACGCCATCCACATCCTCGGCGGCAGTCGGGGAGCCGGCGTCGCACTGCTCGCGGGAGCGCGGGACGAGCGCGTGGAACGCATCGTGGCGTTCTTCGGGCCGACGGACTTCTTCGATGACTGGATCAGGGTCATCGCGTGGAAGACCGCGCTCGACGGCCCCTGGGACCTGCCCGGGCTCATCCACCTCGACTCCACCGTCGTGCAGCCGCTCGTCCGGGGCACGCTCTCCTCCTCCGAAGCGCGTCTCGAACTGGTCAGGCGGTCCGCCGTCCTCTTCGGCGCCGACCTTCCCGCCGTCCAGGTGCATCACGGTACCGCGGACTTCGTCGTGCCCGTGAGCCAGGCGGAGTCGCTGATGCGGACGATGGCGGCGCTCGGCCGCACGCCTCCCGACTTCGAGGCGTTCATCTACGAGGGGGGCGGGCACGATTTCCTGGCTCTTCCCGGAGCCATCCCCCGCGCGGTCGAGTTCATGTCGGAGGCACTGCAGCCGAAAGGAAACCCGTAAGGATGAGAACCCGGATCGCCCGTACCATCGAGATCTTCGAAGCCGCGCGCAGACCTCTCTTCACCGTGCTCGACGGGATCCCGCGCGAGGATCTCGACTGGCAGCCCGCGGAGGGGATGCGCGGGATCGGGAAGATCTGCCGCCACATGTACCGCGTGGATGTCTGGTTCCTGAAACAACTCGGCATCACGCCCGTGATCGAAGACGATGGTCCGGGGCCGGCCGAGGAAATCGCGGCGCGCATGAAAACGATTCAGGATCAGATCGTATCCGAAGTGGACGCGTGCGGGAGCGACGCGGATCTCGTCGCCGAGCGTACATCTCCGGACGGAAAGATGACCCTGAGGCTGGGGGCGACCGTCCTCCATATCGCGCAGCATTATCTCTACCACCTGGCGCAGATCACGTACCTGCGCCGCATCCGCGACCGGGCATGGTCCGCGCCGCTGGACGAGTGGGAGACCGCCACTCACATCATCGAGGACCGGATTCTGGAGTAGCCTGGACCCGATCCAGAGGAGCCATTCGGCCAGCGCCGCTCCGGTCCTGCGGATCACGAGCGAGAGAAGGAAGGCGAGCGCGGCCACGCTCGGTAACGCCAGCCCGAGCCCCCCGGCCGCCTGGAATACGGACAGCGGGACGAGCGGCCCCTCGACAGCGGCGAAATCGGTCCAAGCCGCGGCAGGGTGCGGAGCGGTCTCTGATGCTTGCGAGAAAGGCACAAATCGCCTAGAGTGTGGGTGATAAACACCCATGATATGGGCGATTATGCCCTAACGGAACAGTGTGTAACCGGTGAGACCCTCTCCATACCAGACGCGGATTCTCGAGGCTACGCTGCGGGCGAGGCTCGAAGCCTTTCCCGTCGTCGTCGTGACCGGAGCGCGACAGACCGGGAAGAGTACCCTCGCCCGGGAGTTGGAGGGAGGCGCGCGGACGTACCTGACTCTGGACGACTACGGCGTGCTCGACCAGGCTCGGCGGGAACCGGACGCGCTTCTCTCGCGGGCTTCGCGTCTCACGCTGGACGAGATTCAGCGAGCACCGGAACTGCTGCTCGCGATCAAGCGGGCCGTCGATGCGGATCGGACCGCCGGCCGGTTCCTTCTGACCGGGTCCGCGAACCTCGACCTGATGAAGGGCGTCTCGGAGACGCTCGCGGGCCGCGCGGTATACGTCACTCTCTGGCCGATGACGCGCGGGGAGGCGGCGGGCGCCGGATCGGCGGGACGCTGGAACGTCTTCCTGGACGAGCACCCACGCCGCTGGATCGACGCCCTGGTTCGCGATGAGGACCCGGCGTCCACCGACCCTCCCTCGGGCGACTCGACCGAGCGGGGTTCGGCGACGTGGGAGGGACTCGCGCGTCGCGGCGGATACCCGTTTCCGGTGCTGAACCTCGCCTCCGCAGCGGACCGGACCGCCTGGTTCGAAGCCTACCTCCGCACGTACCTGGAACGCGATCTGCGGCAGCTGGCCGCGATCGAGAACCTTGTTGGATTTCAACGGCTCGTACGCGCAACGGCCCTTCGGCTCGGCGGCCTCTCGAACCAGGCCAGCCTTGCAAGAGATGCCGGGATCCCCCCGACGACCGCGCAGCGTTACCTCGACCTCCTGGAGGTCTCGTACCAGTTGCAGCGCGTAGAGCCCTATACCGCGAGCCCGAACAAGCGGCTCGTGAAGCAGCCGAGACTTTACTGGAGCGATCCCGGGCTCGCACTCCACCTCGCAGGCGGGATCCAACCGACGGGGGCGCATCTGGAGAATCTCATCGCATGCGATCTCTTCGCGTGGCGGGAGACCCGCGCACACCGACCCAACATCCTGTTCTGGCGGACCAGCAAGGGCGTCGAGGTGGATTTCGTCATCGAGACGCCCGGTACGCTCATTCCGGTGGAAGTGAAGAGCCGCCGGCAGCTCCGAGTTTCGGATGCCCGGCACCTCGCGAGCTTCACGCGAGACTATGGCGAGGCGGTTCCGGCAGGCGTCATCGTCCACGGCGGCCGTGACACCTACTGGCTCACGGAGCGCGTCCTGGCGATTCCGTGGCGCCGGGTCATCTGATCAGAGGTCGCGGCGGCGGAACAGGATGAAGGCGATGCCGACGAGGAGCGCCGTCCAGGCGGCGGCGGCGGCGAGGTGCCACGTGAGATCGACCGGCGGGGCAGGCGTCCGGCCCGCCGCTTCGACAGCGGCGGCGTAGCGCTCGTACGCCGGCGCGTCGTAGTTGCGGAACTCCAGGAGCGGGAAGCCGTTCGTAAACGGCAGGTACTCGAGCCAGCCGGCCTGGTCCGGAAGGAAGCGGCGGACGAGCGCGGGCAGCATCCCGGACTCGATCGGGCCGATCCAGAGGAACCATACGGCCAGCGCCGCTCCGGTCCGGCGAATGACGAGCGACAGGAGGAAGGCGAGCGCGGCCACGCTCAGAAACGCCAGCCCCAGCCCTCCGGCCGCCTGAAGCGCGGACAGCGGAAAGAGCGGCCCTTCGGCGGCGGCGAAATCGGTCCGCATCAGCGCTAGGGAAGGTCTGAACAGGTCGACAAATCGGCCGGTGTCGGGCCGAATGGCGCCGATCCGGCCGATTTTTGGCCTCTGAAGGGGCTCGGAGACGCGAAAACCGGGCGTTTTGGGCCCACGACCCCCCGTTTCCGTCCC
>JAJEEM010000050.1 GCA_022820995.1 Gemmatimonadota bacterium
CCGGCTCGGCCACCGCCCCCCCGGCGACGGGCGGAGTCGGCGCTAGCCGCACGGGCGATGCGGGCGCCGCGCTCCCCGCCGCCGCGTCGTCCGCCGCCGCCCTCCCCTCCGCTCCCGGGCCGATTTCCGGCGCGCAGCCCGCGACCATCGCGGCCACCGCGCCGAGCGCAACGAGCATCGCCGATGTCGTCCGTTTCATCATGTGCCTTCCCGTGTGTCGTTGTACGGCCTGCAGCCCGCGCATACGTTCGAACGGTGCGCCCCCGCAGAATAAACGCCCGGCCGGCTCCCGCGGAGACATCTTGAGATCGCTCAGAGCGCTGCTACCCTACTTCCGCCCGTACCGCCTGGGTATCGCGGTCGGGCTTGCGCTCGTGATCTTGAGCAATCTGTTCACGGTCGCGGGCCCATGGGTGCTCAAGATGGCGGTCGACGCGCTGGAAAGGGAACTCCGCCCCGATCTCATCCTGCGCTACGCCCTCGTGTTCACGGCGATTTCCGTCGTCGCCGGCGCGACGAGATTCTGGATGCGCAAGCTCCTCAACGGGCTGAGCCGCCGCATGGAGACGGATATCCGGAGCGACCTCTTCGCGCACCTCCTCAGGCTTCCGCCGCAGTTCTTCGATGCCTGGCGCACGGGCGATCTCGTGAGCCGCGCGACGAACGACGTCCAGGCCGTCCGCATGGTCGCCGGACCCGCGATCATGTACGCGGTGAACACCGCCACCGTCGCGACGCTGGCGCTCGGGCTCATGATCTGGATCGATCCCATGCTCACGCTCTGGGCGATGATCCCGATGGTCGTCCTCCCCCCCATCGTGTTCATGTTCGGCCGGCAGATTCACGAGCGCTTCGAGAGAATCCAGGCGCAGTTCTCCGAGATCTCCAACTTCGCCCAGGAGAACCTGGCGGGGACGCGCATCGTGAAGGCGTACGTGCGGGAGGAGGCTCAGACCCGGCGTTTCGAGACGCTCAACCGGGACTACAAGTCGCGCAATCTCTCCCTCGCCCGCGTGTGGGGACTGTTCCATCCGTCGCTCATGTTCTTCACGGGCGTCGGCGCGGTCGTCGTGCTGTGGTTCGGGGGCGGACAGGTAGCTCGGGGTGCGATCACCCTCGGCGATTTCGTCGCATTCTCCCTCTACCTCACGATGCTGATGTGGCCGATGATCGCTCTCGGCTGGGTCACGAACCTCTTCCAGCGCGGCGCGGCCTCGATGGGCCGCCTTAACGAACTGTTCGACATCGTTCCCGCGGTCCGGGACCCGGAGTCGCCGGTCTCGCTCACGCCGGTGAGGGGCGCGCTGGAGTTCGACGACGTTTCCTTCCGCTATCCGGAAACGGAGCGCGATGTGCTGCGGGACGTCTCCTTCCGCATCGAACCTGGGCAGACGGTCGCCATCGTCGGCGCGACGGCGAGCGGCAAGTCCACGCTGGCCGCGCTCATCCCCCGTCTCTACGACGTGACGGCGGGGACGATTCGCCTGGATGGCGTGGATATCCGCGAACTCGACCTGGGGCTGCTGCGCGACTCGATGGCTTTCGTGCCGCAGGAGCCGTTCCTGTTCAGCATGCGGCTGAGGACGAACATCGAACTCCTGCACGGAGGAAGGGACGCGGGGGAGCCCCTCTCGGAGGAACTCCGCAGCGCACTCGCCGTCTCGCAGCTGGAGAAGACGCTGGCCGTCCTTCCCGATGGGATCGACACGCGCCTCGGCGAGCGCGGCATCAACCTTTCGGGCGGACAGAAACAGCGTGCCACGCTGGCCCGGGCCGTCCACCGCGATGCACCGGTCCTCATCCTGGACGACGCGCTGTCGGCCGTGGATTCGGAGACGGAAACGGCGATCCTGGAGGCGCTGCGCGAATACATGTCCGGGCGCACCTCCATCATCGTCTCCCACCGGGTGTCGGCGGTGCGCACGGCCGACCTGATCCTGGTCCTGGACGATGGACGCCTCGTCGAGCGCGGCAACCATGAAGATCTGATCGCGGCCGACGGCGTCTACGCGCGTCTGCTTCGCCGCCAGCTCATGGCCGAGGAACTCGAGCGCATCGAGCAGCGGCGCGTCGCCAGCGCCTGACGCTCCGGCCCCCGGGTTACCGGTACTCCGACCGGAACCCGATCATCTTGTAGGCGAGCTTGGCCGCGGTGAAGGCCGAAGCCTCTTCGCCCCGACGCGGGGCGAGTTCCACGATGTCCGCGCCCACGACGCGGCGCTCGCCGAAGACCCGGGAGAGCAGATCCAGCGCGTCCCACCAGCTTCCGCCGCCGGGTTCCGGCGTGCCGGTGGCCGGCATCACGGACGGATCGAAAAAGTCCACGTCGAACGTGATGTAGACGTTCTCCCCCAGCGCCTCCAGGGCCCGCTCAACCCAGCCCGGGCGGCGCATCTCGTGGGCGAAGACGACCTCGATCCCGTGTTCGCGGATGACGTCCCGCTCCTCCCGCGTGAGCGCCCGGATCCCGACCGCTACGATATTCGTCGCGCTCGGCCGGCCCGCGCCGCCGTGCAACCGGTGCTCGAGTACCCGGCGCATGACACAGGCATGGTTCCATGGGGAGTCGTGGTGGCGATCCCTGAGGTCCGTGTGCGCGTCGAACTGGAGAATCGTGACGTCGCCGCCGAGCCGCTCCGCCCACGCGGTGGCCGGTGCGCTGGATATCGAATGCTCCCCGCCCAGTCCGATGACGAAGCGGTCCCCCGCGGCCTCGAGCAGATCGTCGTACAGGGCCCGCAGCCTCGCGATCGCGGGTTCGGGGCCGGCGGTGCCGAGGTCGATGGACGGGAGCGTGCACACGCCGACCTCGTACGGCTCGCGGTCCAGTTCCTCGTCATACCATTCGATGTAGCGCGACGCCTCGATGATCGCGGCCGGACCTTCGCGCGTACCCGTCCCCCAGCTTGTCGTCGCTTCGTAGGGGATGGGGAGGATCACGGCGCCGGCCGTCTCCCAACGGCACAGTTCGGGCGGGAGATCGAGGAAGTTGCGGCGGTCCGTCCAGGCGTGCTCCGCGAGAGCGCGGGGCAGATCGGCCTCGTTCAGTGCAGGCAGTCGGGGCAGTAGCCCTCCAGCTCGAGCCGGTAGCCGACGACATTGAACGGCGTCATATCGGCCAGACCCTCCATCCAGTCGCGTGGGCGCAGGCCTTCGATGTCCTGAACGCGGCCGCAGGAGAGACAGCGGATATGTTCGTGATCATCGGTGCGGCCATCGTAGCGCGCGGGACCCACGCCGAGCGAGAGCTTACGCGCGACCCCGCAGGTCACGAACGCCTCGAGCGCCTTGTAGACCGTGGCGAGGCTGATGTCCGGAATCCGCTCGCGCACCGAGGTGAAGACATCGTCCGCCGTCGGGTGCGAGGACGTGCCGGACAGCACGCGGTACACGGCCGCGCGCTGGGTCGTAAACCGGTGGCCGCCGGCTTCCAGGGCACGACGCAACTCTTCTCGGGACACGCCTCGGCGTGGAGCTTCGGGAGGACTCACTTGACCATCACACCGTCAGGAAACGGGCCATCGCTCGGTCTTCGCGACCGATCCTCGCGTTCGCCGAAGCTAACGACCCCGTCCGGCGGGATCAACGGAGACCTCCGCCTCCCGCGACTGTTCCAGGAGCGCTTCCCAGCGCGCCCCGTCACCCTCGATCGGTACGTGACGAACCGCCGCGGGCTGTCCGAGCCGCCGCTGCAGTCCGGCCACGAGGCCGGGCACACGGTTCGCCGGCGCCCGTCCGTGCTCCACGACCACCTGGTGGGCGGGCGTGCCGTTGGCCGGCACCATGCGAGCGCTGTAGAGGGCGCGTCCGCCGTCCTCGAGGATGCTCGTGAAGAGGAAGAACTCGGAGGATTCCTCCATCTGGGGGAGGGGCGGAAAGAGCCAGACATCGGCAATGCGGGGCGGAGGGATGCGCCGGCCGAGGTCGCCGAGCCGCGCCGCGCGAGAACCCGGATCGTCCATAACCCCGTTCCCCGCGTGCGGAAGTTCGTTCGTGACCTTCGCGTCCATCTCATCCTCCCCGCCGAATCCCCACCCTGGGCTCCGCTGCCGGCAGCCCCGAACGCACGGCACGTCTTCAACATACCCCGATGTCCCGGACGGAGGCAATCCGAAGAGCCCGCCCCGCGCCCGTACGGACCGGTGCTACCGGGCCTTCTTCGAGGCCACCGCCGCCTCCACGAGCGGGCGCAACGCGTCCAGCACGACCCGCACCGCCTCTTCCAGATCGAGTTCTACGAGGACACCGGAAGCCTTCGCGTGTCCGCCGCCGCCGAGGAGCTGCGCGACGCCGGACACGTCCACTTCCCCGTTCGAACGCAGCGACACCTTCGTGCGATTGCGCGCGAGGCCGCGGAAGAGGAGTCCGACCTCCATTCCCGCGAGCCGGCGCGGGAACTCGACCAGGCCTTCCATGTCGTCGCTTCGCGCACCCGTCCTCGAGAGGGCCCGACGGTCGAGCGCGATCCAGGCGATGGGGGCGCGAGGGTCGACTTCCAGACCCTCGAGGCCCAGCCGCATGAGGGCCAGCCGTCCCCGGCTGTACACGCCGTACAGCTCGCGGTAGAGCGCACCCGTATCCACACCCGTCTCCAGCAGCACGGACGCGATCGCGTGCGCACGGGGAGAGGTGTTCGAGAAGCGGAACGAGCCAGTATCCGTCGAAATCGCCGTATAGAGAGCTTCCGCTTCCGCTCGCGTGAGCTCTTCGTCGTCGAGCGAGAGCAGGTCGTAGACGAGTTCACCCGTCGCGCACGCGGAGGGATCGCGGATCGCCGGCGTCACGAGGGGGGATCCCACAGGCGGATGATGGTCGATCAGGACGCCCCCCGTCCGCTCCGCATGTTCGGGCAGGCCGCCGAGACGCTTCGGCTCGGCGGTGTCGAGGATGGCGATCGTGTCGGCCGCGTTCAGCGGATCCGCGGCCGCCGGGTCCTCCTCCACGAGCGCCGGGATGTCCGAGAGGAGGAATCGCAGCGAGGACGGCGGCCGGCTCGGGGTGACGATCGTGGCTTCGGCTCCGTGCCGCAGCAGCCGGCAGGCCAGCGCGACCATGCTGCCGAGCCCGTCGCCGTCGGGATTCACGTGGGTCGTGAGCACGACGGACGCTGCGTCGCGCAGGCGGCGCCGGATCGCTTCGAGCGCCTTCGCGCGAGCCGGCGACATCGGGGACACGGTCAAGGTCCGCTCCCGCCGGCCGCCCGCAGGATCTCCCGCCAGAGTCCGCGGGTGGCGATGTCCAGTTCGCCGGGATCCCCCCGGTTGTCGAGCACGCGATCTGCCCGACGCCGTTTCTCCGAAGCCGCGAGTTGCGCGGCATCGATGGCGGCGAACTCCTCCGCGGTCCAGTCTCGAGACGCCAGCGCCCGCGCCTCGCGCACCTCTCGCGGCGCATCCACGACGACGATCATGTCGTAGTCGTCCTCCAGGCCGACCTCGAACAGAAGGGGGATTTCCTCCACGACCACGCGTACGCCCGCCGCGGCCGCCTCCCCGATTCGCCGGGCCCGGAGCTCACGGATTCCGGCGTGGGAGATCTCTTCGAGGCGTTCGCGGGCCCGCTCGTCGGCGACGGCGGCCTCCCGGAGCGCGGATCGGTCGATGGTCCCATCGGGGCCGATGACCCTGCTCCCGAACGCTTCGCGGATGCGGGCGTATGCAGGGGATCCCGGAAGCACGACCTCGCGCGCGAGTTCGTCGGCGTCGATGACGGTGGCGCCCCTTTCGGCCAGATTCCCGGCCACCATGCTCTTGCCGGCGGCCACCGTTCCGGTCAGTCCGACGCGAAACGGCATGGTATGGCTAGACGGCGAAAGAGGTCCCGCAGCCGCAACTCCCCGTCGCGTTCGGATTCTCGAACGTGAACCCCGTGCCCTGAAACGAGCTGTGGTATCCGATGGAAAGACCGGCCAGGTACTGGGCGCTGAACGGATCGATGACGACGGGCACCCCCTCCGACTCGAAGGTGAAATCGTCCTCGCGCACCGCGGTGTCCATGTCCAGCCCGTATTCGAAGCCGGAGCACCCGCCCGGAATCACGCTCACCCTCAGGATCATCTCGGCGTCCGTCCCGGCCTGGAACTCCCTGACCTTCGCGGCCGCCTCCGGCGTCAGCGTGACGATGGGTTCGGCCGACCGCGTGGCCTCTGCTATTTCGCTCATACCACCCTTGCCTGCATCGCTTCGGGTACTCAGCGCGTCGGATTCCCCGCGCTGCCCATCTTCCTCAAGATAACCGACTTCGTCGTTTCTCCCTAGCGCGGCCCGGCGGCGGCCCGCCAGGCAGGCTGCCGGTCGGCCTTCCGGCACGACCTGCGGCCGATCTCTTCCAGCCATCGCATGGGCACGTGCGCCCACCCGGGAACACCCCGTCGGCCTGCGTCGGGTCCATGCCAGTCCGAGCCACCGCAACGGAGCAAGCCGAGTTCGTCGGCCAGAGCGTTCATGCGGCTCCGCACGGCCGGTGGATTCGCGGGGTGTACGACCTCGACGCCATCCAGACCC
Organism: Gemmatimonadota bacterium; assembly: GCA_022820995.1. Lineage (GTDB taxonomy): Bacteria > Gemmatimonadota > Gemmatimonadetes > Palauibacterales > Palauibacteraceae > Palauibacter. The sequence continues at coordinate 6,504 of JAJEEM010000050.1, forward strand.
TCGCCCGCCCAACGACGGACTTCGTCTTCGCCGTGCATCCTGCCCGGGTGCGCGAGGCAGACGACGCCCCCCGCCGCGTGCACGCGGTCGAATACGATCTTCGGCGGTGTCGGTTCCTTCCCGACGAAGGCGGGACATCCGCGCGAGAGGTAACGCCGGAACGCCTCGTTGATATCGGCGGCCGCGCCGCGGGCCACCACTGCCCGGCCGACATGGGCCCGGGTGGGGGCCGCGGCGCCCGTCTGGAGTTCAACGTCCTCCCAGGTCACGGGCGCGCCCGCTGCCTGCAGCCGTTCGACGATCTCGCGCGCGCGCCGCACCCGGTCCTCGCGGTAGCGGGAGAGAAAAGCCTGCAGGCCCGAATCGGCCGCATCGAACCCGTACGCCAGGAGGTGCACGGACCGGCCGGGTTCGTTCGCCGACAACTCCGCCCCCGGCAGGAAGCGGAGGCCGAGGTCTCGCGCCGCCGCCTCCGCCTCGGCGAGTCCCTGCGTCGTGTCGTGGTCCGTCAGGGAGAACCCGTCGAGACCGGCGTCCGCCACGGCCCGGGCCACGTCGGCCGGCGCGACCGTTCCATCGCTGGCGGTCGAGTGCATGTGCAGGTCGACGCACGGACCCGTTCCGGGCCCGGGGACTGTCCGGCCGGCGACGGGAACGGTCACCGACTGTAGGTCGGATAGTCGCGGGGGATTCCCATCGAACGCGAGGCCTCGAACAGGCCCTGAAGTTCCTCCTCTGACATCTCCTCCAGGACTTCGCTCCCGGCGTGCCGGTCCGGGTCCAGGCGAACCACCCGGTAGGGGCGCTGGTCGGTGCTCTGGCAGAAGAACACGACGACGCGCTCCCCATTCTCGTCGGCGAGTTCCGCCCGCCACACGTCTCCCTCGGCCTTGATTCTCATGCTCACGCGTTCATCGTCCGTTGTGCGGTTCGTCGTCCTTCGGGGCGGCACTGCGGGCCCCGGCGCGGCATGCGAGCCGGGGTTGAGGTCGGGATCACAAGATCGGGGGACGATGGAACAGGGTCAATGGCGACGGGCGCGGAGGCTCGTGCACGAGGCCCGGCGCGTGGTCGCGCTGACGGGGGCGGGGATCTCGGCCGAATCGGGCGTTCCGACGTTCCGGGACGCGGGCGGACTGTGGAAGAGCCATCGCCCCGAGGAACTCGCCACGCCCGAAGCGCTCGCTCGCGATCCGCGGACCGTGCTCGAATGGTACGCCTGGCGGCGATCGGCGCTCGCCGGCTGCCGGCCCAACGCGGGGCACCGGGCGCTCGCGCGCTTCTTCCTGCGGCGCGGGGAGGCCGGACTCGTGACCCAGAACGTCGATGGTCTCCACACGCGCGCCGCGCTCGAGGAAGCGGGAGAGGGGCCCGCGGAGGCGGCGCTGCCGCTCGAGCTTCACGGCGCCGTGGGCCGCGACCGCTGCGAGTCCTGCGAGGCGCGCTGGCCCGCCGAGCCGCTCGGCGAGACGCTCCCCCGCTGTTCCACCTGCGGGGGCCTCCGGCGGCCCGATGTCGTCCTCTTCGGCGAGATGCTCGACGCCGATCTGCTGGCCCGCGCGCGCCGGCTGGCGGAGCGGGCCGATCTGTGTCTCGTCGTCGGGACGAGCGCCGTCGTCTACCCCGCCGCGGCGCTTCCGCTCGCGACGCGCGGGGCCGGAGGCCACATCGTCGAGGTCAACGTGCAGCGCACGGCGCTCACCGAGGTCGCCACGCTGGCGCTCCATGGGGAGGCCGGAACGATCCTTCCGGCCCTGCTGGACTGACAGCCCGCGGCAATTCCGGCCAGCAGTCCGTGGCTAGGACTCGCGTTCGACGAAGACGGCGCGCGCGAGGACAGGCTCGACGTCGAAGGAACGGTCGTCCACTTCGAGGCGGGCGACGCCATCCGTCCGCTCGCCCAGGCACCGTATGCGCGTGCCCGGGAAGAGCCCGAGCGCCGCGAGTTCCCGGAGCGTCCGCGGACTCTGGTCGGAGACCTCACGCACGACGCCGCGCCCTCGCTTCAACTCGGCGAGGGGGATCCACTCGGTTTGCGCGAGTTCGCCGTCGCGCGTCGGGATCGGACTTCCATGCGGATCGATCGAGGGCTCCCCCAGCGCCTTAGCCATCCGGTCGATGAGCGCTTCCGAGGCGGCGTGCTCGAGGCGCTCGGCTTCGGCGTGCACGTCCTCCCAGGAGAATCCGAGTCTCTCGATCAGGTACAGTTCGATCACCCGGTGCCTGCGGATGATCCGCAGCGCCGCCGCCTCTCCGGGGGCCGTGAGGAGCACTCCCCTGTAGGGCGTGTGCCGGAGCAACCCCTGCGCCGCCAGGCTCTTGACCATGTTCGTGACGGACGCCGCGGAGCGGTCGAGTTCCTCGGCCAGCGCCGTCGTGGACACGGGATCGCCGGCCTGCTGGAGCTTGTAGACGGCCTTCAGATAGTCTTCGACCGCCCGGCTCGGGTCCGCGGGACCGGATTTCACGAAGTCGGCCGCCGGAAGATGGAATCGGACAGCGCCGGGTTCAGTTCGACGTCATCGTGGCGGAGTTCGCGGGTCGGGTTCATCTCCGTGTCCCGGTAGAGCCGCGAGATGACGTAGGTGAAGTCTCCGACCTGCTCGTACCCGTCCCAGTACATGCGCGCCCGGCTCTCCTCTCCCCTCCCCTGCGAGATGTAGTGGACCTGCTCGGGCCAGGGATCGTCGTCGAGGAAATAGTAGAAGTAGCGGTCGCCGGACTGGAGGCCGACGCCGTCGCCGAAGGTGATGCGCACCTCGTATCCGCCTTCTTCGCGGGGTCCGGCCCGCCGGTTCACGCCGGGATCGAAGAGCTTGTACGGGAGCCCGAACCAGTAGACGACGTCCCGTCCCACGTACTCGGATTCATCCCAGGCTCGGATTCCCGGTTCGAGAAGGCGCTCGTTGAGGGTGGCCCACATCTCGGATCCCGTGAAGGTCTGGACGTAGAGGCCCTCGGCCTCGGGGCGCTCGATGCGGGTCTGCTCGACGCCGTCCACCTTCCGGTACTCGACGCGGCGCGGGCGCATCCGGCGGATCCCTCCCGTGGAGTCGTACCACACGGTGGTGATCGTGTAGCGGGCCGACTCGATGTCTTGCCAGGCTTCCATGCCGCCGGCGGCCTCGACCCAGGCACCGATGAGCGAATCGGCGAGAATCTGATCGGGCTCGAGAGCCGTCGAGGTCGCGGGCGAGGAACCGTCCGGTGCACAGCCCGCGGCGGCGGCGAGGGCAAGGGCCAGAACTGCAGGGCGTCGCGGGAATCGGGCACGGTGGTTCATGAGGGCCTCCGGTGTCGGCTGCGGGTCGATCCTGTCGTGGCGCGCGGGCGGAATATGCACGCTGGGGCCGGGTGCGTCACGGCGTGTCCGACGCTCCGCCGACGCCCTTCAACTGTACGACGATGACCTCGACGGGTTCGGATCCCCGGTTCACATCTCCGTGCAGTTCGCCCGGAGGATCGGCGTCGAGCCAATAGGCCCGGCCCGTCTCCCACGTCATGTCGCGCTGCTCCCCGGCGTCGCTGACGACGGTGAGCGTTCCGCCCTTGAGCGCGATGATGGCGCGGGGGTTGTCGTGGCGGTGCATCGCGAGCGGCTGATTCGGCGCGATCACGCTCTTCCAGACCTGCACGTGTTCGTTCTCGAACTGCGGCGTGCGCCCGGTGGTCGCGGCCTCGGCGGCCGGTTCCGCCTGTTCGCCGGCCTGACCGCACCCCGAGACGAGCATGGCGGCGAGGACGGGAAGTGCCGCGGGAACGAAACCGCGGACGGCGGCTGGGAAGATCCTGGCATGCATCACGGGTCTGCTCCTTGCGTTGATCGGGTGGGGCCGGGGACGAATCGGGATCGCGTGTCGACGGTGTGGCCCGGCCGAACGGCGGTGGTCGGGGACGCGGGGACGATTTCGATTTCGGTGCTGGATTCGGCCGTTCCGTGCGTGGGGGAAGCGACCTGGAGCGTGAGGCGATACTGCCCCTCGTCGAGCATGGGAAGGCGGAGTTCCAGGGTGCGGCCCTCGGCGCCGGGATTCGTCGCCTCCTCGAGCCAGCGGATGCCCGCCCGTTCCGTGTCGTCGCGGGCGAGTCCGCTCCATTCGAGGGCCCTGCGCCAGAACCCCTTCCCCTCTCGCGCCAGCGAAAGCGTCACCTCGAGAGCGGCGGCCGCGGCGGGAGAGCCGTACCACTCCCAGTAGACGGCGAGAGTCTCGCCCGCCCGGGCGGTACGAGCGCCTCGCGCACGGGTGAGCGCCTCCGAGAGCGTGGAGGGGGAGGCGCCGCCGGTGTCGAGCAGCAGGATGTCGGACAGCAGCGGATGGCCTTCGGCGAGGGGCATCCGTGCGCGTGCGGCGCCGGGTCCCTCGTCGCAGCGCGCTTCGACGCCGACGAACGTGGCGGGGGTGAACTCCCGAAGCTCCGCGACCGCGAGCGGCTCGTCGCTGCGGCCGGTGCTGGCCGCCATCACGCCGTGGGCATCGGCGAGGAAGAGTCCGCTCTCCAGATCACAGGACGGCAGGGAGTCGGGCCATGAGAAGGCCGCGACCACCCGCCGGCGGCCGTCCCGCCGGAAGCTGGCCACCTGGTGAGGAAGGTTCGCGATCTCGCCGAAGACGGGCGCCCAGCTCGTGCGGCCCTCCGGCTCATCCAGCTCCCAGAGCGGCTCGTCGTCCCCGGGCTCGAGACGCGCCACGGTGAAGCGCTGCGCCCCCGGCAGGCGGTGCGACCACACGATCTCGTCCGTCCGCGAGCCGACGAACCGGCGGCGCGCCCGCTCCCAGCCGGCGGGCCAGCCGAAGCGCAGTGTGATTTCGGTGAGATCATCGCCCCAGCGCATCCCCCAGGGGCTCGCGGCGTCGGCCTGGAGCGCGGCGCGGACGCGGCGGGCGAGGTGTTCCGAGCGTCGCTCGAGTCCCGGCACGAGCCACAACGGGTCGGAAAGGTGCCAGAACGAGCGCTCCACGGCGCGCCGCGGCGAACTGCCGCAGGCGAAGCGTTCGTAGCGGCCGCGAGACCGGCGCTCGAGGACGGGCCCGAGCGCGGTCCAGTCACAACGCTCCTCCTCGGTCATCCGGCCGAGCGCACCCTCGAAGGCCACCTCCGCTTCCGCGTAGCGGCCGCTCTCCTGGAGGACGAATCCGGCCAGCCCGGCGCACCACGCGCTCTCCATGCGGCAGGCTTCCGTCAGCGCGAGCGCCTCTTCCGCGCGGCCCGCCTCCAGCCGGTAGGCGACGCGCTGCCCGGTGAGCCACTCGTCGCCGGGCACGATCCGGGCGGCGCTGTCGAGGGCGGCAATCAGGGCGAGCCGCTCCTCCACGACCTCTGCCTCCTCCGGGACCGGCTCCCAATCGTCGTCGTCCCACCCCTCGACGAGGCAGAAGCGCCCGATCCCCTCGCCGCACTCCGGGTTGACCAGGGGGCCGCGCGGGAAATTGCGGCGCCGGACGTGCTCGAACGCGCGCTGCGCGTCGCGCGCCATCCGTATCGCCGCAGCCGCTTCGGGAGATGCGGGCGGCTCGCGAGACTGAGCCGCGTCTGCCGGCGTCGAGAGCGCGACGGCGGCGAGCGTCGAGACCAGCGTCGCGCGGGAAGTGTGGGTCCGGATGTCCCAGCCCGGACCCATCTCAGTACACGTCCAGATCCCGGCCGTATGCGAGCGGTCCGTCGTAGCCGGCAGCGCGAATCTCTGCGACCATTTCTTCCGGCGTCGCTCCCCAGCCCAGCTGGTGATGCAGGACGAGGATGCCCGGGCGCGCCCGCACGGCGAGTTCGGCCAGTTCGACGGTCGACGTGTGAGCCTGGGCGTGATACGACTGCCATTCCGGCGGACGGTCGCGGAACGTCGTCGCCGAGTACACCTCGTGCACGAGCACGTCGCACCCCGCGCACATCTCGACGATGGCCTCCGTCGGGGCAGTGTCGCCGGAGATGACGACCGAGCGCCCGCCTCCGTCGAACCGATAGCCGTATGCCTCGGGCCAGTCCGTATGCGGAACGGCGAAAGCGGTCACGCGGACGCGGTCATCTTCGTAGATGACCCCCGGGTCGATGTCGACCGCCTCCACCCGCCACCCATCCGGCGTCGCCGGTTGCCGGCCGCTGAGCCGGTTCTCGAGATCCGCCTCCCACGCCGCCGTCAGGTGCGCGGCCATGGCCGCCGTCCCGTCGGGACCGAACAGCTTCAGCGGCGCCTCCCGCTCGGCCACCCAGGGCGTGTGGATCAGGTCCGGCAGCCCCACCGTGTGGTCGCTGTGCAGGTGCGTGAGGAAGGCGATGTCCAGCCGCGCCGCCGTGAGACTCTCGGCGCCGTAGCGGTCCGCCGCCTCCGCCGCGCGCCGCACGAGGCCGGGACCCGCGTCCACGATGTAGGCCCGCCCGTCCACGAGCACCGCGGTGGCGGGACCCGACGCCTCCGGTTCGGGATTGGGCGTGCCCGTTCCCAGCAGGACGACGTGCGTTCCGGTGGAGAGATCGGAGGCCTCGGCCGCGCCGGATGAACCTCCGTCGGGGGCACACGCCCAAAGCACCAGCGCGGGCCAGACCAGGAGCAGGCGGGGCGCGATGGTCGAGCCCGGGCGGCTTCGTTTTGTGCAGGACATGCCGCAAGATCGTTCGATCGAGCGCGCCGCTCAACCGTTCGACCCGTCTTGACCGGATCCCGCACGGACGGCCTTTTGCGGCCATGGACGAACCACGCCGCGCTCCGCCTTCCGGCCGCAACCCGGTCGCCGTCGCCGTCGCGGCCTTCTATGTGCTTCTCTTCGCGGCACTCGTGTGGCCCGTCTATCCGTGGTTCGCCACCATCGAGCCGCGCGTGCTCGCGATGCCGTTCTCGCTCTTCTACGTCGTCGTCGGACTCCTCTTCTCCTTCTTCGTTCTCTTCGGGTACTACCTGTGGGAGCGGAAGCGGGAGGCGGTCGACGGCGATCCGAACGGCGCGAGCCGCTGATGCCCGCCTGGCTGATCGTCTTCCTCGTCACGATCGGGTATCTGCTCGCCTCGCTCGCGATCGGGCTCGCCTCCGGCCGCCACGCCTCGGATAGCACGGAGGGGTACGTCGCGGGCGACCGCTCGCTGAACTTCCTCGTCCTCTACTTCATCATGGGCGCTTCGGTGTTCAGCGCGTTCGCCTTCCTGGGCGGGCCCGGCTGGGCCTATTCGCGCGGGGCCGCGGCCTTCTACATCCTCGCCTACGCGTCCGTCGGGCTCGTCCCGTGGTACTTCTTCGGGCCGCGCGTCGCCGCCCTCGGCCGGCGTTTCGGTTACGTCACGCAGGCGGAACTCTTCGCGCACCGCTTCGACAGCCGCGCGATCCCGGCCATCCTCGCGGTCCTCTCCGTCTTCGCCTTCGTCCCCTACCTGGTGATTCAGATGAAGGGGGCGGGATACGTCTTCAACGTGGTGACGGAGGGGCGCGTCCCTCAGTGGGCCGGGTCCGCGATCGCGTACGGTGTCGTCCTCGTCTACGTCTTCCGGAGCGGCGTCCTGGGGGTCGGCTGGACGAACACCTTCCAGGGGATGTTCATGATGGTGCTCGCGTGGGGGCTGGGCCTCTACCTGCCGGCGAAGCTGCACGGCGGCGTAGGTCCCATGTTCGACGCGATCGCGGCCGGACTCCCGGACATGCTGCGGGGGCCGGGACTGGGGGCGGACGGACAGCCGTGGAGCTGGGGCGCCTACTCGAGTTCCGTCGCCATCTCCGCCTTCGGGTTCAGCGTGTGGCCGCACTATTTCATGAAGATCTACACGGCCCGCGACGTGGACACCCTCAAGCGGACGGTCGTCTACTATCCGACCTTCGCGCTCTTCCTCGTCCCCATCCTCTTCATCGGTTTCTCGGGCGTGCTCGCCTTCCCCGGCGTCGAGCCGGCGGACGCGATCCTGCCCACGATCGTGACCTCGGCGCAGATCGGGCTGCCGCCGCTCATCGTGGGCCTCTTCTGCGCCGGGGCGCTCGCGGCCTCGATGTCCACGGGCGACGCGCTTCTGCACGCGGCGGGGTCCGTGGCGGTGCGCGACTTCTGGGGCAACCTGCGGCCGGGCGCGCTCGACGACGCGGCGCAGCGGCGCTGGATTCGCCACATGGTGATCCTCGTGGGCGCCGTCAGCTACGGGCTCGCGCTGATCCCCGGACTCAGCCTCGTGGAGCTCCTGCTCCTCAGCTACGGGTTCATCGCGCAGCTCTTCCCGCTGACGGTCGTGACCTTCCTGTGGCGGGGAGTCACGCGCGCGGGGGCGCTGTGGGGTCTCGTGACGGGCGGCGGCATCGCGCTCTTCCTCGAGCTGGCCCTGCGGTTCGATCTCGTCTCGGCCGCCGCGACCGCCGGCGTCCACCCCGGCATCTACGGCATGGTCGGAAACGTGATCGTCATGATCGCGGTCTCCCGCCACACCGCGCGCCTCGCCCCCGCACACGTCGCCGAATTCATCGACAGCCCGGGCTAGGGGAATCTCTGCCAGCGCTACTTCGTCCAGATCGCGACGACCCCGCACTGGGAAGCGGATCCGCCGAACTCCGCCGCGAGGGACGAAGCGCTTACGTATATTTCGATGCCCGCAATCTCGGTCGGTCTCACCAAGTCGTCGATGGACTCCCCCCTTCGTCCGCCGAGACCTCTGACGGGCGTGCCATCGAGATAGAACTTCACCGGGCAACCCCCCGACATTCGCGAGGATGCCCTTATGTTCACCAATTGACAGTTGGTTCGTCGGAGGTCGCAGTTTCCCAGCCGGATCCCCGGCTCGTCGGCGATCATGTGCGAGACGAATATCGGTCGGCGCCGCTCGATGTCAGCTTCCGTGAGGAAGGTCGCCCCGCCGATGAGTTCACCCCAGTACTTGCGCTCGTAGAACCCCTTGACCTCCAGTCGGCGCGACCTCGTCGCCACCGCCACGATGGGTGCCATCTCCACCGGCTGCGGCGCCAGCCCGATTTCGACCTCCGTGGTGACGCCGCGTAACACCGCCACCGTGTGAGCAAGAGTGGCATACCCGAGGTGCCGCACAGCCAGCTCATGAACACCGACCGGAACGCCGCTCAGGATGAAACGGCCCTGCCGGTTGGTCTCAGCCACAGCCGTACCGCCCACGACGGACACCGCCGCCGCCACGACCGGCCTGTCGGTTAGAGCGTCTCGCACCTCACCGATCAGGCGTCCCGTCCTCACCGAACCCGAGCGGAGCCGGAGCTCCACTTCATGCAATGTTCCAGGCGCGATGTCGACCACGGACTCCTCGCTCGATGCATCTCCGAACTCTGCCCACAGCGTGGCCTGTCCGGCGTCCGGCGGAACGCAAAGCACAAGGCCGCCATCGGACTCCACGTCCTGGCGTACCGGCCTCCTCCCCTGATCCGTCTCGGTCCAGCGAAGAACCACGGTGGCGGTCGGAATCGGGATCGTGCCAACTTCGTCCAGGACCACCACCCGAAGCACGGATCGTCCGTTGCAATCGGGCTCCTGACCGACAAGCCCCGGAACCCCGACTCCGAGCCCGAGAAGCGCAACGATCACGCAGAGCAGCCGTCCTGTCGCCGCCCGCCGCGTTCGATGCGTCATTGCCTAACGGATCCCGTCCACAATCGAACGTTCTCCGTATCTTCAGCCGGCAGCCCGGTCTACTTCGTCCAGATCAGGACGAGGGCGCACTGTCCGACGCCGAACCGCATCATGCCGCCGGGGAGTGCCGTGGAGCTCCGGTACACTTCGACGCCGGCGACTTCGCTGGGCAGCAGGACCGAGTTGAGCGCGAAATTGCTCCCGCTGCCCCTGTCGAGATTGCCCACGTTGATGTTGTCGAGATACACCTGGAGGCAGTCACCGAGAGTCCCGCGCGTCCTGCCCGCGCGCACGAGCCGCGGACGCAGCATCGTGTGTTGCTCGAGCAGCTGGCTCATGCGCATCGGACGCCAACGCTCCAGGTACTCCGGCGTGAGGAACTCGCCGACACCGAGCATCTCGCCCCAATACTGGCGCTCGTAGAACCCCTTGCTCTCGAGCCTGCGCGATCGGACCGTCGTCGCGACCAGGGGCTCCATCTCGACGGGATCCGGAACGAGGCCGATGTCCACCTGTGTGGTGAGTCCCGGTTTCACGGTGACGACGTATTCGAGGGGCTCGTATCCCATGCGGCGGACCTGGAATTCCTTCGCCCCCGCGGGGATGCCCGTGAGGATGTACCGTCCCCAGCGGTCGGTCTCGACTTCGCCCCGGCGACCGGCCACGGTCACGGCCGCGGTGGTGACCGGGTCTTTCGTTACGGCGTCGAATATTCGACCCTCGAGGCGTCCGGGGTTCTCTTCCCCCAGAAGTCGGAGTTCGACGTCACTCGTCTCGCCCGGGATCAGCTCGACGGACGTTTGCTCGCTCGACCCGTCCCCGGATTCCGCCCACACCGTCGCCTTCGTCGCGTCTCGCGGAGCGCAATACGTGAAGCCGCCGTCATCGCCGGAGCGCTTGCGCAGCGGACTGCGGACGGCGTCGGCCCAGCGGATGCGCACGTCGGCGTCGCTCACCCGCACCATCCCCGTGGCATCCAGCACTGCGATGCGGAGCCCGGCGCGATCGTCGCACGTGTGGGCCTCCTGGCCCGCCAACGCTCCGGCTCCCAGCAGGCCGCAAAGCACCGCGCTCGCCGCCGAAGCCATGAGAGTCGAGGGCCCCGAACCCGCAAGTGTCCGCCGTTTCATTCCGATCCTCCTTCTGATTGACCTGCCTGTACCCGGATACCAGACGCTCTTGGCCGACCGTAGGTCACAGACCATCGGTGCCCGGGATGGGGCGGCGCGTCAGCTCGCACGGGCGTAACGGGCCGGCCAGTGGAGGGCGAGGGCCGCGTTGCCGCGGATGCCGGTCGCCAGTTCGTCGATCTCGATGTGCTCGTTGACGGTGTGGGCCAGCCGGTCGTCGCCGGGCCCGAAGCCGACCACGGTCATGCCCGCGAGCCCGAAGTGTCCGCCGTCGGTCGCAAAGTCCCAGATGTCGACAGGCGGCTCTGCCCCGAGCGGGGCGGCCAGGACCTCGACCGCCGTGCGAACCGCGTCGTGGTTGGCGGGCAGCGAGAGCGCCGGGTTGTCGGCCGGATACGTCATCTCGTACCCCGCGTAGCTCGAGCGCTCGTGCTGCGGGATCAGGATGTCGCTGCTCGATCCCTCGATCTCGCACGCGCGCAGCACGGGCAGGAGTTGCTCCCGCAGCGAGGCCGCGTCCTGCCCGGTCACGGTCCGGCAGTCGAGCGTGACCTCCGCCAGGCCTGGGATGACGTTGCCGCTGGTCTGATCCGTCCCGATGAGCGTCGGAGCGATGGAGCAGGTGCCCAGATCGGGGTCGTGCGCGAGGTCGACGTCTTCCAGCGCCGCGAGGAATCGGCCGAGTACGGTCAGAGGGTTGCGGCCGATGTCGGTCATCGAGGCGTGGGCCATCCTCCCCCGCACCTGGACGCGGAGTTCGATCCGGCCCCGGTGTCCGCGACGGACCTCGTTCCGGCTGGGCTCGCCGATCAGGACCAGATCGGGCTGCAGCGTTTCCGCCATGTAGCGGGCGCCGAGTCCGCCGACTTCCTCCTGTACCGTTGCCGTCACGTAGACGTCGCCGGGAGGCCGCCGGCCGGCGGCGACGAGCCGGGCGATGCCGTGCACCTGTGCCGCGAGCGGTCCCTTGATGTCGATCGCGCCCCGCCCCCACAGCAGGCCGTCGTGGATCTCGCCGCCGTAGGGGTCGTGGGGCCAGTCCGCCGGATCCCCGGCGTCCACGTGGTCGAGATGGGTGTTGAACATCACCGAGGGCGCGTCGCCGGTTCCGCGGATGAGGCCGATGACGTTGCCCGCGGCGTCATAATCGATGTCGTCGTAGCCGAGCGCGCGCATCTCGGCGGCGACGAGCCCGGCCAGTTCGCCTTCTTCGCCCGGCATCGACTGCGTGCGGATGAGTCGCTGCAGGAAGCGGACGCAGGCGTCGAGCGCCCCGCGGGACAGCTCGGGAGCGGTATGGTCGTTTGACATCATCATGGTCGGTCCTCAGGGGGGTTCGGGTTCCGGAGGGTGGTCATCCCGGCTGACTCTCAATGCGGGACGGAAGGAGTTCCGTCAACACTCACGCTTGCGCGACCACGGGCGGCAAGCCGATCGGGCACGCGTGCCGGATGGCCGACGCTACGGCAAGCGCCCGGCCCTCGCCGCGGGGCGGCGCGACGACCTGCAACCCGACGGGGAGCCCGGCCGCATCCAGCCCGGCCGGGACGCAGGCGACCGGCAGACCCGGCATCGAGAGCAGGAAGGTGGGGGCGATCCAGTCCACATACGTCTTCATCGGCCGCCCCCCGACCGTCTCCGGATAGTTCTGCTCCGCCGGGAAGGGCGGGATCGCCATGCACGGCGTCAAGAGCGCGTCGTACCGCTCGAGGAGGACGAGCAGCTCTTCCCTCACCCGGCGGCGCACGTTCTCCGCCGCCCCGATCTCCGCCGGAGTCAGCGACAGTCCCGAGCGGAGGTTCGCCGACACGTTGGGGCCGAAGGCGTCGACCCGGTGCAGTTCGGCCTCGAAATGGGACACGAACCAGTGCCCGCGGAGGACGAGAAACGCGTCCCACGCCCAGGAGAGGTCGAGATCCACCTCGTCCACCCGCGCGCCCGCCGCCCGAAGCGACACGAGCGCCTCGCGGCAGGCCGCCTCCACGCCGCCGTCGATTCCGATCCGCGCGATGTCGCCGCACCAGGCCCAGCGGCTCCCGGCGAGTTCGGCGGCGTCCGCCTCCGGCCAGAGCGGGTCGGGTGCCGTGACCGGCGAGGCCGGATCGGGTCCCGAGATCGCCCGCAGCCCGAAGGCGACGTCCTCCGGATCTCGTGCCATCAGGCCGGTCGACTGCAGGTCGTCCCACAAGTAGGCGGCGGGCACCGTCGGGACGAGCCCCGGCGTGGGGCGAAGCCCCGCGATGCCGCAGAAGGAGGCGGGGATCCGCAGCGAGCCGCCGAGATCCGTGCCCTGCGCGAGTGAGATCATCCCCGTCGCGAGGGCGACCGCTCCGCCTCCTGTCGACCCACCCGCGCTGAGGGCGGGGTTCCACGGGTTCCGGGTCACGCCGAACACTTCGTTCCACGTGTTTCCGCCCGCGGCGAACTCCGGCGTGTTCGTCTTCCCGAGGATCACCGCGCCGGCCTCGCGCAGGCGACGCACGACGAGCGCATCCACCTCGGGCACGTGGTCCGCGAAGAGCGGCGAGCCGTACGTCGTGCGGAGGCCCGCCGTCTCGGTCACGTCCTTGATGCCGACGACGAGCCCCGCGAGGGTTCCCGGATCCGCGCCCGCCCGGAGGGAGGCGTCGACGGCGGCCGCCTCCGCCTCCGCCTCGGGGTTCAGCGTGACGACGGCGTTGAGTTCTTCGTTGTGCCGTTCGACGCGGGCGAGGCAGGCGCCGAGCAGCTCGGCCGCGGCCAGCTCCCCCGCACGGATGCGCCGGGCCTGCTCCCGCGCGGAGAGCAGCGCCGGATCGTGGTGTTCCATCACGGCGGACGAAGCTCCCCGGCCCCCGCGTTTACGGCAGGAACATCTGGGCGATCGCCTCGCCGTACCGAGCCGAATCGAAGGGCAGCGCGTTCGTCTGAAGCGCCACGACGACTCCGTACTCGTCCCAGTTGCCGAGAAAGGATCGCGTCCCCTTCACCGTGCCGGTGTGGCTCGGATAGCGGCGCCCCGCCTGGTCCGTGCGGATGAACCAGGCCAGCGCCTGCTCGTGCGCGATCGGCTCGCCCAGTCCGTCCGCGGACGAGGGATCGATCTGACGGATTCCCGGCTCGAGTTGCGGCCGGTGCATCTCCGTCACCGTCTCGGGGCCGAGGAGCCGGCCGTCGTTGATCGCGATCGCGAAGCGGACGAGATCTTCCACGTTCGAGATGATCCCGCCGCCGGCGTACTTGTAGCTCGGGTCCTCCGGCGGGGCGTTGATGAAGCGGCCGGATTCACCCCGGACGTAGCCTCGGCCGCGGTGCTGCACGACCCGCGACGGGACATCGAACTGGGTGGCGAACATCCCGGCCGGCTCCCACACGTAGCGCTTGAGGTACTCCTCGAAATCCATCCCCGACGCCGCCTCGACGACCCCGTGCTGCAGGTTGTGGGCGTGCGACGAGTACATCCACCCGGAGTCCGTGTCGTAGGCGAGGGGGTCGTCGCGCCACAGCTCCGTCGCCTCCTCGAAGGTGTCGTAATGCCGCAGGCTGAGCAGGTCGTGCGGGCCGAACTCGACCCCGTTGTAGTGCCTTATGCCCGACGTGTGGATGAGGATGTGCCGCACCGTGATCGGGAATTCACGTTCCGGATACCACGGCATGTACGTCTGGAGCGTCGCGTCGAGGTCCACCTTCCCCTGCTCGACGAGCTGCATGAGGCCGACCACGGCCAGCACCTTCGACACGGATCCCGTGTTGTGGACCGTCCGGCCGGTGGCGGGAGTGCGATTGTCGAGTTCGGCGACGCCCACGCCCTCCGAGAAGACGATCTCGCCGTCCACCGCCACCGCGACGGACAGCCCGGGAAGGTCGTTGTCGTGGCGGATCTGCTCCATGTAGTCGAGCAGCCCTTCCCGCGAATGGCTCTGGGCCGCCAGCGGGGCCGCGGCCTGCATGAGGAAGCAGAGGGTCAGTACGAGCGACAGCTGCGACAGTACGTTCGCCCGCGCACGGTTCGTGATCTTCATCGTTCCACTTCTCCGTCTGAAGACTTCCTCGGGCGCTCATGTACGCCCGACGATCCAATCTCGACTGTTTCCCTGTGCCTCTATTCCTCGAGAAACGCCACCACGCGGCAGAAGGCGGCTTCCCCTCCCTTGAACTTCCAGGGGAAGCACCCGATGGTGAGCCGCCGGTTCTGCAGCTCCGGGGCGGCGATCCGTCCGCCGAGGTTCTCTATGTGCATGCAGTTATGCGGGAAGAGCGCATTGTGCGTGAGCTGATAGTGCTCCTCCGGGAACAGTTCATCCACGGCCGCGGCGCCGCCGAACACCTTCTCCGCCATCGCCCGCACGCGGTCGCAGTGTCCGAAGGTGCCCTTCCCGAGGAATCTCCCGATCGGGAGGTTCATGGGATGATCCGTGGAGATCGCGTCCACGCCCCACACCTTGATCTTCCGGTCGATGAGCCACTGCACCATGTCGGGGTGCGCGCCGGGGTGGGTGTGCACGTAGCGCTCCTCGTTCGCCTCGGCGCCGAACTGCGCGAAGCGCTCCCAGCCCGTGTGCAGGATCAGGAGGTCCCCATCGCGGATCTCCACCCGCGATTCGATCATCTCGGGCGTGTACGCGGCGAGATCGCTCATCTCGTCGCGCAGGTCGACGATCACGCCGTCCCCGTACAGCCACTCGAGGGGGATCTCGTCGATCGTCATCCCGTTGGTCACGAAGTGGCGGGGGGCGTCGAGGTGCGTGCCCATGTGGTTCGAGGTCTGGATGTACTGCGCGTTCACCCCGTGTTCGACCTTCCGCTTGATGTACTTCACTTCGAAGGGGGGATAGTAGGGCCAGAAGAAGCAGTCCTGATTGAGGGGCTGCGAGAGATCGTAGAGTTTCATGAGCGCTCGGCTCCACCGGGTTCGAGGTTGAGGTGTCGAGGACTAACGGCCGTACGCTCCCCCATCCGGTCGGGGAACGCAATGGCCTCCGCCCCGGTCACGGCGGTGGGATGGGGATGTCGAAGAGCGCCTTTACGGCGGGCTTTTGCACCTTGCCCATCGCGTTGCGGGGCAGGTCGTCGACCAGGCGCCAGGCGCGAGGCACCTTGTAGCGGGCGAGCCGCTCCCGGACCCACGGATCCAGCCGCTCGGGGAGCGAGTCGGGTCGCGGCGCCGCGCCGGGCTCGGGGACGACCGCGGCGGCGATCCGTTCTCCCCAGTCTTCGTCGGGGATCCCGACCACGGCGCAGTCCCTCACGGCCGGGTGCGTGCGCAGGAGTTCCTCGATCTCGACCGCCGAGATCTTGTAGCCGCCGCTCTTGAGGATGTCGACGGAGCGGCGCCCCAGCAGGCGGTAGTAGCCGTCCTCGAGGACCGCCTCATCTCCGGTCAGGAACCACCCGTCGACGAAGGCGGCCGCCGTCTCTTCGGGACGCCGCCAGTATTCGGAGAACACCATGGGGCCGCGGATCCGGATTTCCCCCGATTCTCCGGGCTCGAACGCTTCCACGCCCTCCGCGAGCACGCGCCCGGTGGCCGGGCGCACGAGGCGCAGGCCGACGCCGGGGAGCGGCTGGCCCACGGTGCCCGCTCGCCGCTCGCCCTCGTAGGGATTCGAGAGCCCCATGCCGATCTCCGTCATGCCGTAGCGCTCGAGGAGCCGGTGCCCGGTGATCTCCTCCCACCGCTCGAACGCGCGCACGGGGAGGGCCGCCGAACCCGACACCATCAGCCGGAGCGCGCGGACGCCCCGCGACCATCGTTCGCGCGTGGAGCGGTCCGCCGCGTCCCAGGCGCGCAGGAGCTTCGCGTAGATGGTCGGCACGGCCATGAACACGCTGATGTCGCCCGAGGCCAGGCGTTCCCAGGTGGACGCCGGATCGAAGGACCCGCCGAACTCCACCGTGGCCCCCGCATGGAGCGGACAGCAGAGGGCGTTGACGATCCCGTGCGTGTGGTGGAGGGGGAGGACGTGGAGGATGCGGTCGTCGCGCTCCCACTTCCACGCGTCGAGCAGCGACCGGATGTGCGCCTCGATCTGGCCGTGCGTCGTCACGACGCCCTTGGGGCGTCCCGTCGTGCCGCTCGTGTAGAGGATCATCGCGGGTCGATCCAGTCCGACCGGTGGCAGCGGACCCGGGTCGGGGGCGTCGGACGCGGAGGCGCTCGCGTCCGGGTCGGATGCGTCGTGGAACGGGATGCCGCGCTCCCGCGCGGGGCCCTCGACGCGGCGTCCCGTTTCTCCGGCTCCGATGAGCGCGGCGCAGTCCGCGTCATCGATCACGTATTCGATCTCACGGGCGGGATGGTCCGGACAGAGGGGGACGGCGATCCCGCCGGCCCGCCAGATGGCCCACTGGGTGACGACGTACTCGAATCCCGGCTCCATGAGAAACCCCACCCGGGCCCCGTCGAGGTCGGCGGCACCGGCTCCGGCAAGGAGACATCGGGCCCGCCGCCGCGATTCCGCTTCGAGTTCGCCGTACGTGCGGGACGCGCCGCCCGAGAGCACCGCCGTCCTCGCCGACCACTCGCGGGGCGGATGAAAGAGACGCGGGACGGTCATCTCAACCGCATGCGTCGGTCACGGGTCCGAGTTGGCACCGCCGGGAAGGGTTCAGCCTACTTTGCGTGGGCTTCGTAGTACGCGCGGAGGATCGCATTGATCCTCGTCTGATATCCTCTGCCCTGTTCCTTCAACCACGCGAGAACATCGCTGTCGAGACGGATCGTGACCTGCTTCTTGCCGGGGGGAACCACGACCCGCGCCGTCGCGAAAAACGAGGCATCGACCTCCGGGATGTCCGAGTAATCGATGTCCTCATCCGTCATCCGGTCGATCCGCTTCAGATCGCTCTTCATACGCTTGTTGCTCACGGCTATTCGCCTTTCTCATCGAGATGATCCGCGTGTTCCCGTTGCGTGTCGTGTGGGCGATGATCACCAGCCGGCCCTCAAGGAAGCCGAATGTGATGTAGCGCTCCTCTCCGTAGTCGAAACGTGTGTCTTCAAGAGTCAGACACGATCCGGAAAACACCTTCGGCGCATCTTCGAAGCTGAGACCGTGCTTCAGCCAGTTCTCGTCGTTCTTCTTTCCATCCCATTCATACAATGCTCCCCCGCCCCTCCCATCCCCTTGTTAGACGCAAACATATTTCCGCATAATACCTACACTTGTAGGTACGTGGACGTTCCGATGTCAAGAATCAGCAGTCAGGCCGTGCTCAGCCGTGCGCGGGTGGTAAGCGCGCCATAGCACGCGTTCCGTGAGGACGCGGATCAGGTGGCGTCGGTATTCCTCGGTTGCGTGCATGTCGGCGGCGGGTTCGGCGGTCTCCGCGCATGCGGCCGCGGCGGCTTCGATCGCTTCGGGCGTCGGCTTCTCGCCGACGAGCGTCTGCGCGGCCTCCCGCATCAGACATGGCGTGGAGCCCCCGTTCACGAGCGAGATGGCCGCGTCGTCGCAAACCCCGCTGGAGTTCAGCCGCACGCGCGCGGCCACGCCGGCGAGAGCGTAGTCGCCTCGGCGCCGGGCCACCTCCTCGAAGGCCGTCCCCTCCCGGGGGGCGGACGGCGGCACCTCGATCGCGGTCAGGAGTTCACCGGGCTCGAGCGCGGAGAAGAAGGGGCCGAGGAAGAAGTCGCCCAGGTCCAGCGTTCGCTCCACCCGGGAGCCGGACTCTCCGTCGCGCGCGCGGCGCGTGAGCCGGACCCGCGCCCCCAGCGTGAGGAGAACCGCGGGCAGTTCCGCGGCCGGATCGGCGTGGGCCACGGAGCCCCCCACGGTGCCCCGCGAACGAATCTGGGGGTGCGCGATGAAGCGCGCGGCCTCCGCGAGGAGCGGGATCCGCCGTCCGATGAACGGGTCGCGTTCGAGCGCCGAGAGCCGGGTCATCGCCCCCAGAAGCAGCCCTCCGTCCTCCGTTTCCTCGACCCGCGACAGCGCCTCGATCCCGTTCAAGTCCACGAGACGTTCCGGCTCCGCAAGACGGAAGTTCAGCATAGGGACGAAGCTCTGTCCCCCCGCGAGAGGTCGGGCCTCCACCGAAATGTCCGCGAGCGCCTCCAGCGCTTCGTCGAGGGTGGCCGCAGCCACGTAGTCGAAGGGCGGCGGCTTCACGTCGTCTCTCCAGCCTGCGTCGACGCTTCGCGGAGCTTCCGGAGAAGTTCGAACAGGCGGCCCGGGCTGCAGGGGATGTCGAGGATCTCCAGCCCGGGGGCGATGTCGGCCAGCGCATCCTCGACGGCCTGCGCGAAGGCGGCCGCCACCGGGATCGCGCCGCCCTCCCCCACGCCCTTCGTCCCGAGAGGGTTCAGCGTCGAGGGCGTCTCCACGTGTGCGGTCTCGATCGGGGGGACGTCGGTCGAGGTCGGGAGAAGGTAGTCCATGAAGGAGGCGTTGCTCGTTCCGCCGAACTCGTCGAACACGAGTTCCTCGTAGAAGGCGTTCCCGATCCCCGCCGCGACGCCGCCGTGGATCTGGCCTTCGACGATCGTCGGGTTGATCACCGTCCCGCAGTCGTGCACGACGATGTAGCGCAGGATCTCGACCATCGCCGTCTCGGGGTCCACGGCGACGACCAGGGCGTGCGTCCCGTTCGCCGTCGTCCCGTACGGCGGGCCGAAGTACGAAGTCGCCTCCAGCCCGGGCTCGGTGCCCGGCTCCACGGCTCCCCGCAGCGGGTTGGCGTTCACCGCGAGCGCGCCGAGATCGACGGATAGCTCCGGGGCGCCCCGCACGCGGGCGGCGCCATCGGCGAGTTCGAGGTCATCGGGGTCGACTTCGAGCGCCTCCGCGGCGTGTTTGAGGATCTTCTCGCGCACGGACAGCGCCGCGGCGTGGATCGCGTTGCCGGCGACGACCGCGCCGCGGCTCGCGAAGGTGCCCGTCCCCCAGTGGAAGTCGCTCGTGTCGCCCGTCACCACCCGCACGTCGGACGGCGTGACCCCGACGGCGTCGGCCACGATCTGCGCGAAGGAGGTGAAGTGTCCCTGGCCCTGGGTCCCGACGCCGGTCGCGAGACGGACCGTGCCGCCGGGTTCCACCGTGATACGGGCCCCCTCGTAGGGGCCGATCCCCGTCCCCTCCACGTAGTTGACGACGCCGACGCCGACCGCCCGTCCGTCCGCCTGCGCCCGCTCGCGTTCCCGCGGGAACGTCTCGTGGCCGACGAGGCGGACGGCCTCCTCCAGCGACGCCTCGTAACTCCCGCTGTCGTAGCGGAGCGGGGCGAAGTCCTGGTACATGATCTCGTGGTTGTACGGAAACTCGTCCGAGCGGATCACGTTGCGGCGGCGAATCTCGACCGGATCGAGGCCGAGGCCCCGGGCCGCGAGGTCGAGCAGTCGCTCCATGACGAACACGCCGTGCTGCCGGCCGGCGCCGCGCACGGGCGTCACAATCGGTTTGTTCGTGAAGGCCACCCGGAACTCGCTCTCGTAGTTCGGCACCCGGTAGGGCCCGAGAAGCGTGCACTGGGTGTTGATGGGGATCGTGAGACCGTAGGGGTCGTACGCACCGGAGTCGTGGATGAAGATGTCCCGCACCCCCAGGATCCGGCCCTCGCGCGTGACCGCGATCTCCGCCTCGTGCAGTTGTCCGCGCTCCTGGGTGGTGGCGAAGAAGTTCTCGTACCGGTCCTCGACCCACTTCACGGGCCGCCCCAGCTGGATCGAGGCCCAGGGGATGAGGATCTCCTCCGCGTAGAACATGATCTTCGGGCCGAAACCGCCGCCCACGAACGGAGCGATGAACCGGACCTGCGACTCCGACAGGCCTAGGGCGGCGGCGACGACGTTGCGCACGGGAATGGGGGCCTGCGTCGTGTCCCACACCTGCAGCCGGTCGGCCCGCTCGTCCCACTCCGCCACGACGGCCCGGTTCTCGATCGCGCCGCCGATTCCCCGGTCGTAGGAGAAGCGGCGCTCCAGGACCAGGTCGGCCCGGGCGCGGGCGGCAGCGTAGTTCCCCTTCGTCTGCCGCACGTGTGCGGCGAGGTTCGACGGGAGGTCGTCGTGGATCCGCGGCGTGTCGTCATCGAGCGCACGCGCGAGATCCACGACGGGATCGAACGGTTCGATGTCCGCCTCCACGAGCTGGGCGGCGTCCTCGGCCACATAGCGGCTCTCCGCGACGATCATCGCCAGCGCCTCGCCCTGGTGGCGGATCCGGTCGCGGACGAGGGGGAGCGCCGTGCGGGCGTGGAACACCAGTCCCTCGAGCGGCGGCGGCGGCACGAGCACCGCGCCGGGCCGGAGAAGCGGACCGAGGTCGGCGGCCGTGAAGACGGCGTGGACCCCGGCGTGCGCCCGCGCGCTCGCGACATCGAGCCCGCGGAGCCGCCCGGCCGGCAGGTCGCTGCGGACGAAGGCAACGTGCAGGGCACCCGGCGGTTCGACGTCCTCGACGAACTGCGCATGGCCGGTCAGCAGCCTCGCGTCCTCGTTGCGCGGCACGCGCGCCCCGATCCAGGTCCCGCCCGCCCGGCTCATGCTTCGCCCTCTCCGTCGGGGGCGGACCCGCCCGCCGCGAGGCGCTCGGCGGCGAGCGCGACGCCCTCCACGATGTTGTGGTAGCCCGTGCAGCGGCACAGGTGCCCGGACACGGCTTCGCGTATCTCCTCCCGCGACGGCGCCGGGTTCTCGCGCAGGAACGCCTCCGCCGTCATCAGGATCCCCGGCGTGCAGAAGCCGCACTGCAGGCCGTGCGCCTCGTGCAGGGCCCTCTGGACCGGGTGCAGATCCTCGACGCCGATCGGCTCTCCCGGCTGCACCTCGGCCAGCCCCTCCACCGTCGTCACCTCGTGCCCGTCGATCTGCACCGCGAACATGAGGCAGGCCCGGACCGGTTCCCCGTCCAGTTGCACGGTGCACGCCCCGCACACCCCGTGCTCACACCCCACGTGCGTCCCCGTGAGCCCGACCTCCGAGCGCAGGAAATCCGACAGGAGCAGCCGCGGCTCCACCTCGCCGGACCACTCGATGCCGTTGATCCGGGCGGATATTCGTACGGAGGTCAACGCCGCTACGGGACGAGTTCCTGGCGCGGCTGGAGCTTCACTGCCCACAGCCCGCTGAAGTACTCCGCGAAGAAGAGGTTCCCCTTGTGGATCTGCGGACCCCAGGTGAAGGGGGCGTTCGCCACCACGCCGTCCGGATCGTACGCCATGTAGCGCGCGATCTCGCGGCCCTGCTCGCCCAGGTTCCCCTTCAGTTCCCCGGAAATGTCCAGTACGCGCAGCCCGCCGTTGTAGAACGCCGCGTAGAGCTTGTCGTCCTCGATCCACATGTTGTGAGAGCCCGCCTCGGGGATCTCGTAGCGTGCGACTTCCTCGGGGTTGTCGGGATCCGTGAAGTCCACCACGTGGATGTAGCCCGACATGAACTGCGGCGTGCGCTCGGGATCCTGCCCGTCGAAGCCCGGGCGCCCCGCCTCGTCTCCCATGAACACGTAGAAGCGTCCCGTGGGACTCCGGTACGGGAAGGCCGCGTGCGTCCGCCCGCCGATGTCGCGGAAGCGCGCGATCTCCACGGGGTTGGACGGAGAGCCGCCGCGGTCGCCGCCCCCCACGTCGATGAGCACGACGCCGTCGCCCCAGTTCGAGGTGTAGGCGATCCCGTCCACGATCCAGATGTCGTGGATCGCGTGCCCCGGCGTGTCGAGTTCGAACCGTCCCACGCGGTGCGGGCGGGCCGGGTCCTCGATGTTGATCACGTCGAAGCGGCGCCCGTTGTTCACCGCGTACACGTGATCCTCGTGGATGAAGAGGTTGTGAACGCCGCCCGTGAGTTCGTCGTCGAACACGGAGATCGTCGTCACGTCCCGCGGGTTCCGGCAGTCGAGGATGACGATCCCGTTGCGGCGATTCGAGGCGCCTTCGCGCGAAATCACGCAGATCTCCCCGTCCTCGCTCACCTTCACGTCATTCGTCGTGCGCGCGTCGACGACGACGGAATCCGTGAGGACCGGACTCGCCGGGTCCGTCACGTCCCAGAAGTAGACGGCCCCCGCCGCCGCGTGCGTGCCGGTGATCGCGTAGTCGCGCCCGTCGACGCCCTCCCAGACCCACAGGTCCGAGGTGCGCTCGTTGTTCACCTGTCCCTGCCCCACGAACGTCACTTCCTGCGAGGCGTGTCGCGCATGGATTTCAAGCGAGGTGCGCGCGGCGCGGCCCGGCACGTTGGCGACGACGGTGTAGACGCCGGGGAAGTACGCCACGAACCGGCCCTGCTCATCGATCTCCGCCGGGGGAATGTCCGCCGTGGCCTCGATCGCGGGATCCGACATCACGGTCCAGGTGACGGGCAGGTCGGCCACGGCCCCGCCCATCGCGTCCTCGACCATCGCCTCGAAACGCACGACGTCGCCCGTCCGCGCCCGCTCCGCGCTCCCGGACACCGTCAGGCGCGCGGCGGGGTTCTCCCGGACTTCGTAGGGGACCTCCGCGGCGATGCCTTCGGCTTCCGCCCGCAGCACCACCGCGCCCGGCGCGTGCGCCGTGAGGATGCCGAAGCGGTCCACGGTCGCGACGCCCTCGTCGGAGGTGGACCAGCGGATCTCGCCGTCACGCTCGTCCTCGGCCGTGTCAAGCAGCGCGGCCCGGTGACGCGTCGCGACGCCCACATACGTCGAACCGCCCGAAGGCGTCACGTCGATCCGTTCCAGCGGGGGGTACGCCACGCTCACCATGGCCTCCCCGCGCAGGCCGCGTGCCGTCGCGACGATGGCGGAGATGAGAAACTCGCCCCCCTTCACTGCTCTCACCCGGCCGGTCGCGCGGTCCACGTCGATGCTCTGCCGCGCACTCCCGCTCCGTCCGTCCGCGAAGGAGGGGAAGAAGAGGACCTGGGCGTCGACCGCGTTCCCGTTCGCGTCCAGAACGCGGACTTCCAGCGTGACCTCATCGCCCACCTCGAGCGACAGCGCACCCGGCACGACCTCGACCGACACCGCCTCCTGCGCAGCAACAGGCGCGGCGGTGGTCAAACCGAGAAGAATGAGAAGCGCGAAACGGGAGAAAATCGCCGGGTTGCGGTACATCATCGCTCCACCTTCGTCGTCGGAGTCACTGCGTCGGGGGATCCCCACAAGATGTCCGCCAAACGAGGGACGCCGCAACGAGAGGAGCGGGATCTCAGCCGTACTCCGCGCTCCGCGCCGCTTTGAGTTTCGGCGTCGACTGCGCGGGCACCGTCAGAACTTCTCCCGTTCCGGCGTCCACGCCGACAAGCACATTCCTGACGGTGGCGTTCGACTTCTCGAGTTCGACCGTTCGGCACTCGTAAACGATCTCGACGCGCCCGCGTTCGGGGGCCAGAGCGTGCCCGCGATCTCCCACCCGCAAGATCTTCATCTCATCACCCTGCCCTTTGAACGCTCACGCCGATCGCGAGACCGCCGAGACGCAGTCGAGAGGAAATCCATTCACACGGTGAATGATAATCATTCATGGCGTGAATTGTATGGAGGCCGCGCGAGGGTCAGTAGCTGTGGGTGTGGACACCCTGGACCGCGCGGCCGGAGGGGTCGGCCATGCCGGCGAAGGCGGGGTCCCAGGCGATCGCGGCCGGCGTACTGCAGGCGATGCTCGGGCCCTCCGGGACGCAGCGCACCGCGGGCTCGCCGGGGAAGTGCGACGCGAAGATCGAGCGGTAGAGATACGCTTCCTTCGTGAGCGGCGTGTTGGTGGGGAACCGCGCCGCCGCCCGCTCGAGCTGTCCATCGCTGATCTCCGCCTCGGCCGTCTCCTTCAGGCTGTCGATCCAGGAGTAGCCCACGCCGTCGGAGAACTGCTCCTTCTGGCGCCAGAGGATCTCGTCCGGGAGGAGTCCCTCGAACGCCTCGCGCAGGATGTGCTTCTCCATGCGTCCGTCCGCCGGCCGCTTCGACTCCGGGTCGAGGGCCATCGCCACGTCGAGGAACTCGCGGTCGAGGAAGGGGACGCGCGCCTCCACTCCCCAGGCCGCCATCGACTTGTTCGCCCGCAGACAGTCGTACTTGTGGAGCTGGTCGAGCTTGCGGACGGTCTCCTCGTGGAACGCCCTCGCGTCGGGCGCCTTGTGGAAGTAGAGGTAGCCCCCGAACACCTCGTCGGCGCCCTCCCCGGAGAGCACCATCTTGATCCCCATCGCCTTGATGCGGCGGGCCATGAGATACATCGGCGTGGAGGCCCGCACCGTCGTCACGTCGAACGTCTCCAGGTGCCGGATCACGTCGGAGACCGCGTCGAGTCCCTCTTGCAGCGTGTAGACGATCTCGTGATGCACGGTGCCGATCGCGTCCGCCGCTGCGCGCGCCGCCTCCAGGTCCGGGGCCCCCTCGAGTCCGATCGCGAACGAATGGAGCCGCGGCCACCACGCCTCCTCCGTGTCGTCCGATTCGACCCGCCGGCGGGAGAACTTCATCGCCAGCGCCGAGATGATCGACGAGTCGAGGCCCCCCGAGAGGAGCACGCCGTACGGCACGTCCGACATGAGCTGCCGGTGGACCGCTTTCTCCAGCGCCTCCCGGACCCGCTCAGGATCCGCGGGACCGCCCGCCACGGCCTCGTAGTCGCGCCACCCCGGCCGGTAGTACGGAACGGGCCGGCCATCGCCCTCGCGGCTGTCGAGCATGTGCCCCGGCGGGAAGTCGTGGATCTCGGGACAGGTGTCGATGAGCGCCTTCATCTCGGAGGCCACGTAGAAGCGCCCCTCCGAATCCCGCCCCGTGTAGAGCGGCATGACGCCGATGGGATCCCGCGCGATGAGGTAGCGGTCGCGCGCCTCGTCGTAGAGGGCGAAGGCGAAGATCCCGCTCAGCTCGTTGAGCCACTCGCCGGGATCGTCGGGTCGTCCCTCGTACAGCGCGAGGATGACCTCGCAGTCGGAGCGCGTCCGGAACGGATAGCCGCGCGCCGCGCCCCGCTCCAGCTCCGTGTGGTTGTAGATCTCCCCGTTGACCGCGAGCACCGTCGTGCGGTCGGGCCCGAACAGGGGCTGCGCGCCGCTCTCCACGTCGACGATGGAGAGCCGCTCGTGGGCGAGGATCGCCCGCTCGCCCGAGTAGATGCCGCTCCAGTCGGGACCCCGGTGCCGTTGGCGCCGCGAAAGGTCCAGCGCCCGGCGGCGGAGGCCCGTTGCGCCGGGTTCGATCTCGAAGATGCCGAGGACGGAACACATGACCGGAAGCGCCCGCCCTCAGCCCGAGGGGGGCGCGTCGGCCCGGTCGTCGGACGGAGTGTCAGGGGACAAGTCGTTCCGTCCGCGGCTTCACGAGAAATAGTCCCTCGCGCCGGCTGGAGAGGAGGATCGTCCCGCTCTCGAAGTACGGATAGACGCTCCACGTCCCGTCGAAGCCCGCCGCGTCCTCGCTCCAGGGCGTGGTGTCGAAGCTCCCGGCCTCCGTCGGGTTCTCGGGGTCGCTGATGTCGAGCACGCGCAGTCCGGCCCGGTTGTTCGACATGTAGAGGCGGTTGCCCCGCACGTAGAGGTTGTGGTCCGTGACGCTCGTCGCGCTGTAGTACTCGCGCACGAGGAGGGGATCGTCGAGGTCGCGCAGATCCCACACGAGGGTCCGGGTCCGGTCCACCTGCCCGCTCACCTCATCGAGTTCATCGTTGGAGTAGAAGTACGCGTGATCTTCCGTGAGCCAGCCCTGGTGCGCGTAGGCCACGTTCGGGTACTCCGCCCGCGCCACCGCGATCGGGTTCGACTTGTCCGTGACATCCGCGATCGAGATCGCCGTCTCGTTCGCGTTCACGCAGATCTCGCGGCCCGCGTAGTCCTCGTCCGGGCCGTGGTAGACGACGCACTGCGTGTCGTGCGAGTTCCCGGTGTTGCGGCGGCCGGTGTTCGGATGGGCGAAACAGCCGACGAACATCGGATTGAGCGGGTCGTTGATGTCGACAATGTGCGATCCGCCGCCGCACGTCTCCCCGCCACCGGACGCACCCACCAGGTACGCGAAACCCGTCTCCTCGTTGATCGCGACGTTGTGGACGGAGGCGACATCCTCATACAGCGCCGTGGGCTCCCAGTCGCGGGGCTCCGTGACGTCGCGCAACTGGGTGAGGTCGAAGATCTGCATCCCGTGCTGCCCCGCGCCGTCCGCGACGACGAACATGTGGTCCATGAACACCTTCATGTCGCGCCACGTGTTGGACCGGGTGCCCGGAGTCTTTGCGAAGTTGCCGAGATATCGCGGGTTGAACGGGTCCGTGACGTCGACGAACGCGATGCCGTCCATGCGGCCCACGAGCGCGTATTCCCGTCCCGTCAACGGATCGGTCCAGCCCCACACATCGTTGAGCCGGACGCCGCGGGGGGCGCCGAGTTCTTCCCGGGGGATGAAGGAGAGGAGATCCACGCGGTCGCAGTCGAAGCCCTCGGCGAGCCCCTCCTCGCAGTCGATCTGTCCGCCCGAGATCGAGGACAGTCCGACCTGCTCGCTCACGAGCCGGATCAACCCGCTGGACTCCATGAGCACGGCGGAGCCGGCTCCGAAGTCGTCGGCCGGCAGACCCGCAACCACCCGGCCGCCGCCCGCAGCCACCACGCGTCCCGTCTGGACCGGTTCCCGGCCCGGCATCTCGAGCCCGGCTTCGACCGTCCAGCCGTCGTCCGAGCGCTCGACCTGGTACACGAGACCCCTTCCGAAGGCCAGTGGCGCACCGACCCACGCGGTGGCGCCATCCACGGCGAGCGCGGCGCCGAACGCGGCGGGGGCATCGTTGTCGGGCGCCACGGTCCCGGCGAGCCGCCATTCCCCGTCGGCGTTACGCGCGAAGCGGTGGATGGCGCCGAGTCCGGCGTCCTGTCCGGCCGCGCCGACCAGCGCCTCGTCGCCGGCGAACGCGACGGCGGACCCGAACGCGCGCCCCTCATCGCCGTCATCGCCGCCGAGTTGGGCGACGCGCTGCCAGCCGGCACCGGTGTCGAAGCCGAAGAGGTACGCCTCGCCGCGAGCCTCATCGACGAGCGGCGCGCCGACCAGCGCGAGGTCGCCGTTGAGCGCGATCGACGCTCCGAACCCCGCCGGCGCGCCGTCCGCCCCCAGGCGCCCTTCCTCCTCCCAGCCGCCGTTCGCGCGCCGATAGGCGACGACGACCGGCGCGCCGGCGCCGTCCGCTGCCGACACGAGGAGGTGCTCCGTTCCGGCGGCCAGCGAGCGCCCGAACTCCTCCAGTCCGGGCGAGGCGATCTCGGTCGCGTGCCGCCACTCGCCGTCCGCGTCCGCCCGCTCGAACACATGCACGGAACCCGCCCCCGGCGCACCCACGAACAACCGGGCGCCGGCGGCCGCGAGCGCTACGCCGAAGCGGTCTCGCACCGCAGCGTCCGGCGCGTACAGCGCCTGGACTTCGGTCCAGTCGTCGGGGCGGAAGACGCGCACGCTTCCCGGCTCGCGCTCGGACGTGGGCTCCCCCACCAGGACTTCGTCCTCGACAATGACGACCGAACTGCCGAGTCCCTGCCCGGCCAGCCCCGAGGGTCCCGCGATCGAGATCAGGACGGCAAAGGCCGCAGGGACGGCGAAGGTGGCGGCCGATGATCGGATCTTCATGACTGTGACCATGCTTAGGGTCCTCCGGTTTCCAGCGGTCCCGCGTACGCGGTGAACAGGTCGTTGATGTAGTGGACGTCGCGCCCCTCGCGGGCCAGATAGCTCGCGGCCACCGCAGCCCGCGCGCCGCTCAGGCAATGTACGAGCAGCGAACCGTTCGACGGCAGCCGGTCGGCGTAGTCGGGCAGCCGAGTATAGGACGCGTTCACCGCTCCGGGCAGGTGCGACGCCGCGTACTCCGACGCGTATCTCACGTCGAGGACGTCGCCGGTCCCATCTTCCGAGAGACGGCTCGCCGCGTCGAGGTCGATCTCCGGGATCGCGGCCGCCTCCCCGCCCCCGTCAAAGTACCGTTCGAGCGTTTCGTGCTCCACGAAGCCCCTCACGTCGTCGAACCCGATCCGGACCAGGCGCCGCACCGCCCACTCGAGATCCGCCTCATCGATGACGAGCGTGACCGCCGCGCCCTCCGGCAGGACCGAGCCCGCCGCCGTGCAGAACGATTTCGTGAGCGGGACATACACCGAGCCCGGGAGATGCCGCGCCATGAACGCCGACCGGTCCGGCCGCGTGTCGATGACGACATCCCGGCCGGTCGAACCCATCCGGGCGCGAGACGCCGCCTCCCGCGGCGAGACTCGCGGCGGCCGCGGAAGGCCGCCCAGCACCGGGGCCCCGTCACGGTTGTCCCGTTTCATGCGGGCGAAGTACATCGGCGGCTCGGGCTGCCCTTCGAGGATATGGGAGATGAACGCGTCCTCCCCTTCGAGCGCCGCCGCGATCGCCGGGCTGAAGCGTCTTTCGTACCCCACGGTCGTCTCGGGTACCGCCCCAAGCGCCTTCCCGCACGAGGAACCCGCGCCGTGGGCCGGCCAGACCTGCAGGTAGTCGGGCAGGTCGAGGAAGCTCCGCACCGAGCGGTACAGCCGGCGCGCGGCTGGCGTCATCGCTCCCGCGACCCGCGCCGCCGTCTCGAGCAGGTCGGGCCGGCCGAGATCGCCCACGAAGACGAAATCCCCGGAGAGGAGACCCATGGGCTCGTCGGCGCCCGCGCCGCGGTCCGTGACGAGAAACGACATGTGCTCAGGCGTGTGCCCCGGCGTATGCAGCGCCCGGAATTCGATCTCGCCGATTCGGAAGCCGTCGCCGTCCCGGAGCGGCACGTGGTCGCAGCCCCCGTCGCGGGCCCACTCGTACCGCCACTCGGCGCCGCCCTCATCCGGGAGATAGAGCCGGGTCCCGAAGCGCGCCGCGAACTCCCTCGCGCCGGAGAGGAAATCGGCGTGAATGTGCGTCTCGGCCACGGCGACGATCCGCAGGTCTTCGCTCGCCGCCAGATCCACGTAGCGGTCGATGTCGCGCTGCGGATCGAAGAGGATCGCGTCTCCGGTACGCTGGCACCCGATCAGGTACGCGTACTGCGCGAGCGTGTCGTCAAAAACCTGTCGAAAGAACATCTCGTCGAAGCCGCCTCTCGAAGCCCTCCGCCGGGCCGGTCGCCGCTACGGCGCGGCGATCAGCCCCGCCAGCAACGCGACGCGCTCCACGGCCTGGTCGATCCACACGAACTCGTGCCGGGCGTGGGCGCCGTCGCCCACGGCCCCCAGCCCGTCGAGCGTCGCGGTGTACCGGCTCGTCAAGTTACCGTCCGAGCCGCCGCCCGCCGATCCCTCCCGGAGTTCGAGGCCGATCTCGTCCGCCACCCGGAGCGCCCTCTCCCAGAGCGCGACGTTGCGCGGCGTCCGCTCCAGGGGCCCCCGGCCCGCCACCTGCGAGACCGTGATCCGCGTCCCGGGCACGGTGGCCTCCAGTCCGAACATCCCCTCGCGGATCCGGTCGGCCTCCGCTGCCGTCCACACACGCACGTCCACCTCGCAACTCGCGCTCGCCGCGACCACGTTGGGGCGGGAGCCGCCCT
Organism: Gemmatimonadota bacterium; assembly: GCA_022820995.1. Classification (GTDB taxonomy): domain Bacteria; phylum Gemmatimonadota; class Gemmatimonadetes; order Palauibacterales; family Palauibacteraceae; genus Palauibacter. The sequence goes on from JAJEEM010000050.1 coordinate 36,619, forward strand.
CGACGAGCCCCACGTTCATCGTCGTTCCCGTCTCCGGGTCCGCCAGGCCGTCGATCCGGCGGATCGCGTGGGCGAGTTCGAGGATCGCCGACGCGCCTTCTTCCGGCGCGAGTCCCGCGTGCGAACTCCGCCCCTCGACCTCGACGTGGTACTGGCCGATCCCCTTGCGCCGCGTCTTGAGCCGCCCGCCGGGGCCCAGCGCGGGTTCGAGGACGAAGGCCCGGGACGCGCCGCGCGCCAGATCGCGAATCACCGGTTCGGATTCGGGGCTCCCGATCTCTTCGTCCGAGTTGATGAAGAAGACGGGTGCGATGCCCGCGTCCAGCCCCAGATCCCGGAGCGCCCGCAGCGCGAACACGCCGATCGCGAGTCCGGTCTTCATGTCGAAGGCGCCGGGACCCGAGAGGCGCCCGTCGGACACCCGCACGGGCATTTCGCGCAGCGTGCCGATGGGCCACACCGTGTCCATGTGTCCCACGAGAAGTTGTGCTCCGCCCGCGGCGGCTTCATCCGCCGAGGCCCGTCCGTCCGCCGCCCCGGGGCTCCGCGCCAGCAGGTGACCGCCGCTCGCCCGTCCCGGGATGTGCTCCACCCCCAGACCGATGTCGCTCAGGGTTTCCGTGAGGATGGCGCGGATGCCGCCCTGGGCCTCCGGTTCGGTGGAAGGGGATTCCTCGAGCACGAGTTGGCAGATGAAGTCGACGAAGTCGTCGCGCAGTTCGGCCATCCGGCCGCTCACGGCCTGCGCGGGCGTTCGGCCGTTCGCGCCGGAGCCGGTCACGTGCCGCCCTCGCCTTCTCCGGCGTCCGCCTGCAGCACGCCCTCGATCAGCGTCCGATGGGCCTGGTATTCCGGGAGATCGGGAATCCCCCCGGCCTCCTCCACTGCGGTTCGGATTCGGCCCCGGAACGCCTCCGCGGCGTCCGCGTCCCCTTCGAAGTCGGCCGCGCGCGCCGCGAGCAGGAGTCCGAGCAGGTGCTCCGGATCTCCGGCGAGGATCTCATCCGCCATTTCCCGCGCGAGACCGGACTCTCCCATGAGGAGACGGAGGAGGCCGACGTGGAACCGGGAGTCCGCATCGGTCTCTTCCGGAGGGACGACCGCGTACGCCTGCAGCGCCATGTCGATGAAGAAGGCGGCGCGCTCGAAGTCGCCGCCCTCGTGTTCGCGCATCACGCGCTCGAAGAGCCGGTCCGCGACCCCGCGCGGGCCCATGGCGGCGAGTTCCTCCATGCTCGGCATGCCGGCTCCGGCCGCATCGCCCCCCGCCGCCGGGGCCGCTACGGGCCCGCCGGTCGTCTCGCCGGGGAGGCCGCCGGTCATCGTCATGTCTCCGATCCGCGTCACGCTTCCGCGCTGGACGGTCACGGCGATCAGCACGGAGAAGGCCGCGAGCGCGAGGCCGGAGAGGACCCACGGGAGCAGGGCCGAGCGAGGCTTTCGCGGCGGCGCGCCCACGGGCGTCCCGCATGCCGCGCAGTACAGGGCATCCGGCCTGAGCGGCGCCTGGCAGGCCGGACATCCCGCACGCTGGCCGAGCGGGGCCCCGCACTGAGCGCAGAAGTTGCCCGACGCCGCCCTCCCGCAGCGCGGGCACGACGCGGCATGGCTCATTGGGGCCGGTCGGCCCGGTCGCCGAGCCGCACGGTGATCACGTGCTCGTCGCCGTCGCGCAGATAGCGGAGGACGACCTCGTCGCCCGGCCTGTGGGCGGAGAGCGCGTCCGTGAACGCCTGCAGGTCGCCGGTCTCATGGTCCCCGAGGCCGACGAGGATGTCGCCCCGCGCGAGGCCGCCGTCCGCCGCGGGCGACCCCTCGGTGACCCCGGCGAGGAGCACGCCGAAGTCGACCGGCGTGAAGTCGGGCACGGTCCCGAGCCAGGCGCCGTAGCCTCCCGCGCGCTGGTCGCGTTCGCCCACGCCGGGGATGACGGCCAGGCGTTCCTCCCGGTTGGCGAGCGTCCGCAGGACGTTCTCCGTCAGGCGCGCCACGCGTCCGAGGCCGGGCGCGTCGATTTTATGCGCGTCGTCGGTGTGCCGGTGATAGTCGGAGTGGACGTTCGTGAAGAAGTGGAGGACGGGGATGTCGTTCGCGTAGAACGAGGTGTGGTCGCTGGGTCCGAAACCGGCTTCCTCCCAGGCGAGCGGGATCCCGAGATCAGCGTTCGCCGCCGGGACGATCTCCGCCCACTCGGGCGCCGTCCCCATCCCGTACACGATCATCTCGCCGTCCTCGAGCCGTCCCACCATGTCGAGGTTGACCATGGCCACGGTCTCCTCGAGGGGCATCGCCGGGTGGTTCGCGTACCAGGCGGAGCCGATCAGCCCGAGTTCCTCTCCCGTGAAGGCGATGAAGACGATCGAACGCGCCGGGCGCGGCCCGCCCCGGAGGGCGCGAGCCGCCGCGAGGATGGCCGCCACGCCCGAGGCGTTGTCGTCCGCCCCGTTGTGGATCTCGCCCGCCTCTCCGGTGCTCCCGAACTCGCCGAGTCCGAGGTGGTCGTAGTGCGCCCCGACCACGACGGCGCTCCCGCGCAACTCGGGATCGCTCCCCCGGAGGATGGCGATCACGTTGCGCCCCCGGCCGGGCGGCGCGTGCGGCTGCGCCGCGCTCGCGAGCGGAAGCTCCTGGAAGAACCCGTCCTCCCCGCCCGGCTCGAGCCCGAGCGAGGCGAACATCGTCGCGATGTACTCGCCCGCGCACCGCTCTCCCGCGCTCCCGGAGAATCGGCCTCCGAGCACGTCGTCGGCCAGGTACCGCACCGTCTCCATCGGCGTCCCGAGCCGCGGCTCGTACGCCGGACAACCATCACCGGCGGCGCCGCCCGCTTCCTGTCCCCGCACCGCACCGGCGCACGCGGCCAGCGCGAAGCAAACGGCGCTCAAATGGCGCATCGGCCGCACACATATCTTCACTCTGTCGTTCCCCGTTTCCGGCTTCGGCTTAGGACCTGCCATCTGTCCTTGTTCGATGATGGGCGCGCAAGCTCGCCACGCAACGACGGGATGTCCACCTGCGGGGCGGGAAACGAACCGGCGCAGGACCTCGATCGGCGCTTCCCGTGGCAGGGTTGGCGCGGAAGGTGCATCTTGCGTCATTCCGCAGGCTGGTCTTCGAAGGCGAGGGAACGTTGAGACGGAAACTCTGGATGCTGGCGGGGCTCGGGGCGATCGCAGGGGCGATCACGGTGCTCGCCGCGGGCGGGCTGAACGAGAACATGGTGTTCTTCCTCACCCCGGCCGAACTCGAGGCCCGCGGAGTCGAGATCGTCGATCAGCCGATCCGTCTCGGGGGACAGGTGAAGCCGGGAAGCGTGGACTGGAATCCGGAGTCCGCCGAACTGCGCTTCGTCATCGGCGAAGAGGACATCGAGATCTCCGTCGAGAGCACGGGCGCGCCCCCCGCCATGTTCCAGCCGGGCATGGGCGTCGTCGTCGAAGGGGCCTACGGGAACGATGGCGTCTTCCGCGCCACGAACCTGATGGTCAAGCACTCGAACGAGTACGCCCCTCCGGAGCACGCGGGCGACGCGGGCCAGGTCTACAAGTCCCTCCTCGAAGACTCCTGAGAACGTGGTGAGGACCCGGTGAAGCCGGACGGGGCGGCCGCGTGCTGAGCACGCTCGGCTACGCGTCCGTCATCGCGGCGCTCCTGGCCGCCGCGGTGGCCACGGCGGCCGGCGGCTGGGGCGGCCTGTCCCGCTCCGGCGGCGAGGTGTCCGCGTCCCTGGCCCGCCGCGCCGCCTACTTCGCCTTCTTCGCGATGTCGGGCGGAATGCTCGTAATGGAGATCGCCCTTCTCACGCACGACTTCAGCGTCGAGTACGTGGCGCGCGTGGGGAGCCGGGAGACGCCGACCTACTACACGGCGATCTCCCTCTGGAGCAGCCTCGAGGGCTCGATCCTCTTCTGGGGCTGGATCCTCGCCGGCTATGGCGCGCTCTTCGCATTCACCCGGCGCCGCGAGTTTGGAGCGCTGCGGGCGGCCGGGGAACCCGTGACCGCGCTCGGCGGCGGGCTCGCGCACGGCCTCCGCACCACGCCGCTCGTCCTCGGCGTCATCGGCGTCGTCCAGCTCTTCTTCTTCGGACTCCTGGCGGGGGCGGCGAACCCGTTCGGGATCGTGGACCCGGCGCCGGCCAACGGCCCCGGACCCAATCCCCTCCTCCAGAATCACCCGCTCATGGGCCTGCATCCGCCCATGCTCTACTTCGGGTTCGTGGGGATGACGGTGCCCTTCGCGTTCGCGATCGCGGCGCTGCTGCGGGGGAACGTCGAGGCGCGCTGGCTCCGGGACGCCCGCCGCTGGATGGTGGCGGCGTGGGCCTTCCTCACCATGGGGATCATCGGCGGCGGCTGGTGGTCGTACGAGGTGCTGGGCTGGGGCGGCGCGTGGGCGTGGGATCCGGTGGAGAACGCGTCCTTCCTCCCGTGGCTCACGGCCACCGCCTTCCTGCACTCCGCGATGGTCCAGGAACGGCGGGGGATGCTGAAGACGTGGAACCTCACGCTGATGATCGCAACGTTCCTCCTCACCCTCTTCGGGACGTTTCTCACCCGGTCGGGCGTCATCGACTCGGTGCACGCCTTCACTGAGGGCGTCATCGGGCCCGTGTTCCTCGCCTTCATCGCCGTCGTGGCGATCGTCTCGCTCGCGCTCATCGGCTGGCGGGGCAACCGGCTGCGGGCGCCGGGGCAGGTGGAGAGCCCCGCCTCGCGCGAATCCGCCTTCATCCTCAACAACCTCCTGCTCGTCGGGTTCACGTTCACGGTCCTCCTGGGCACGATGTGGCCGCTCGTCGTGGAGGCGCTGAGGGGGGACCGGATCAGCGTGGGACCGCCTTACTTCGACCAGGTCGCGAGCCCGATCGGGCTGGCGCTCATCTTCCTGATGGGGGTGGGGCCGGCGCTCCCGTGGCGGCGCGCGGGGCGGAAGCAGCTGGAGCGGTCGTTCGCGTGGCCGGCCATCATCGGCGCCGCGGCCGGGCTCGTCGCCTTCGCCCTCGGCGTCGGGTACCTCCTCCCCATCCTCACGATCGCCTTCGCCGCCTTCGTGCTCACGACGATCGCGGACGAGTTCCGGAAGGGGATCGCGGCCCGGCGGAGGATCGCGGAACGGTCGTGGCCGGGCGCCCTGCGGGACCTGTTCGCGCGCACGGGCCAGCGCTACGGGGGCTACGTCGTGCACGTGGGCGTCATCGTCATCGCGCTCGCCATCTCCGTCTCGTGGACGTGGAAGACCGAGCGGGAGATGACGCTCCGGCCCGGGGAGCGGCTCGACATCAAGGACTACGAGGTGGAACTCGTCGACGTGTGGGCGCACGAGGAACCGCACCGCTTCGTCATCGGCGCGACCTTCGCGGCCTACCGCGACGGACGGGGGATCGGCGAGGAACGGCCCCGGATCAACTTCTACAAGGCCACGGGGCAGAACATCGCCACACCCGCCGTAAAGAGTTCGCTGACGAGCGATCTCTATCTCACGCTGATGGCGGTGGATCCGGAGGGCGGAGACCACGCGACGGTGCGGGCGATCGTGAACCCGGGGATCGTGTGGCTCTGGATCGGGGGAATGATCATGGGCGTGGGCGCCCTCATCGCGATCTGGCCCTGGGGCCGGAGCCGGCTGCGCGCCGCGGGGGCCGAACTGCTCGCCGATCCGGCGGCCGCGGCATGAGGGGCTGGTGGCGGTGGGCTCTGCCCACGGCGGCCCTGCCCGTCCTGGCGCTCCTCTACTGGGGGCTCGGACAGGACCAGCGGCGGCTTCCGTCGGCCCTCGAGGGGCGCGAGGCGCCGGCGTTCCGGCTCGCGAACCTCTACGACCCGAGCGATTCGGTGAGCCTGAGCGACTTCGAGGGAAAGGTGGTCGTGCTCAACTACTGGGCATCGTGGTGCATCCCGTGCATCAGCGAACACCCGGTGCTCGTCCGGCTGCGCGAGACGTACGACCCGGAGGAGGTCGCGCTCATCGGCGTCCTCTTCCAGGACAGGCCGGAGAACGGGATGCGCTTCATCGAGGAACTGGGCGGAGAGTGGCCGCTCGTCACGGATCCGGGGAGCCTGACCGCGATCGAATACGGCGTGTACGGGGTGCCCGAGACGTACTTCATCGGGGCCGACGGCGTCGTTGCGCTGCGGCACGACCTCGCGGTGACCTGGGACCTCGTCGAGCGGAACGTGGACTCGCTGCTCGTGGCGCGGCGCGGCGGCGCGGCGGCGGGAAGCTGATGCGTCCCGAGCGCGGTTCGCGGAGCCTCGGGATGCCGCGGGCGTGGCGTTGGGGCGCCCTCGCGATGGCCCTGTTCGCCGCGCCCGGCGCCGCGCAGACGGTCGACGGGGCCCTCGACGGGATCGAGCGGCCCGTCGCCCCCGGCGACCCGGTCCGCAGCGCGGAAATCGACCAGCGGACGGCGGAGATCGGCGCGACCCTGCGCTGCCCCATCTGCCGGCAGCAGTCCGTCGCGGAGTCGTCGGCCCGCATCGCACGCGAGATGCAGGATGTGATCCGCACCATGCTGATGGAGGGTCGCACCGCCGAGGAGATCGAGGCGTACTTCGTCGAGGCGTACGGCCCCTGGATCCTCCTCAAGCCCCGGGCCGAGGGAATGAATCTCATCGTCTACGCGGGTCCGGGCCTGGCCTTCCTCCTCGGCGGCTTTCTCGTCGCCCGCCGCATCCGGCGCGGCCGGGGTCGCGACGATGAGGAGCGCGCCGAGCCCGCGGCGCCCGACCACCTGCGGAAGGCCGACCGCCGGTGGATCGAGGCTGCGATCAAGGAATCCTGAACCCGGCTCAGGTTTCCAGTTGCTGCCTCAGCACGGTCTGCAGAATGCCGCCGTTGCGGTAGTAGTCGACCTCGAATTCCGTATCCAGCCGCGCGATGGCCTCGAAGCGCGTCTCCGGTCCGTCGTCGGAGACCGCTGACACGGTGATCGCGTCCTTCGGCTTCAGCCCGTCCGCGATCCCGTCGATGCGGAAGGTCTCGTTGCCGGTGAGTCCCAGCGTCTCGGCCGTCTCCCCCTCCCGGAACTGAAGGGGCAGGATCCCCATCCCGATGAGGTTCGAACGGTGGATACGTTCGTAGCTCACGGCGATGACGGCCTGCACGCCCTGCAGGAAGGGGCCCTTGGCCGCCCAGTCGCGGCTCGACCCGGACCCGTAGAGCGCGCCGCCGATGACGATCGTCGGCGTCCCCTCCTCCCGGTAGCGCGTCGCCGCATCGAAGATCGTCATCTGCTCGCCGCTCGGGACGTGGCGCGTGAACCCGCCCTCCACCCCCGGCACCATCAGGTTCCGGAGCCGGATGTTCGCGAACGTCCCCCGCATCATCACTTCGTGGTTTCCGCGGCGGGCCCCGTACGAGTTGAAGTCGCGGAGCGCCACGCCGTGCGCCCTCAGGTAGTCCGCGGCCGGCGACGTCGGCGCGATCCCCCCGGCGGGCGAGATGTGGTCCGTGGTCACCGCGTCGCCGAGGAGGGCGAGACAGCGGGCTCCCTCGATGTCCGCGGGGGCGGCGGCCTCCTTCGACATCCCGTCGAAAAAGGTCGGCTGGCGCACGTAGGTCGAGGCCTCATCCCACGCGAAGCGGTCGCCCACCGGGATCTCCAGTGCGTTCCAGCGCTCGTCGCCGGCGTACACCTCCGCGTACTTGGCGCGGAACATCTCCGTCTTCACGGCGGTGCGGACGGTTTCGTTGATCTCGTCCTGGCTGGGCCAGATGTCGCGGAGGAAGATCTCCTCGCCCCGGTCGTTCGTCCCCAGCGGCTCGCTGTACAGGTCGATGTCCATCCGGCCCGCGAGGGCGTAGGCGACGACGAGGGGAGGCGAGGCGAGGTAGTTCGCGCGCGAATCGGGGCTGATGCGGCCCTCGAAGTTCCGGTTCCCGGAGAGGACCGAGCAGGCGACGAGGTCGTTCTCGCGGATCGCGCCCGAGATCTCGGCCGGGAGCGGTCCGGTGTTCCCGATGCAGGTCGTGCAGCCGTAGCCCACCACATGAAAGCCCAGTTGCTCGAAGTAGGGCATGAGGCCGGCTTCGTCGAGGTACTCCGTCACGACCATCGAGCCGGGAGCGAGACTCGTCTTCACCCATGGACGCTGCCTGAGGCCCGACTCGACGGCCTTCCGGGCCAGGAGGCCCGCACCGACCATGACGGACGGGTTCGACGTGTTCGTGCAACTCGTGATCGCGGCGATGACCACGGATCCGTCGCGAAGGGAGAACTCGTGCGACTCGCCCTGTTCGTCCGTCAGGCGCACGGCGACGCCGGCGGGGGCTTCGGCCACGGCCACGCCGCCGTCCCCCGCATCGGCGGACCAGCCGGTCATCTGCGTGAGGCCGCCGCCCCCCGTGCCCGGCCCCTTCAGCCCGTCGAGCGCCTCCAGGAAGCGCGGCTTGCTCTCCGACAGCGGCACGCGCTGCTGCGGCAGCTTCGGGCCCGCGATCGCCGGTTCGACCGTGGAGAGGTCGAGTTCCACGTGGTCGCTGTATTCCGCCGGCGGAGTGTCCGCATCGTGGAAGAGGCTCTGGGCCCGCGCGTAGGCCTCGACGAGCGCCACCTGCTCGTCGGAGCGGCCCGTGAAGCGAAGGTAGGCGAGCGTCTCCGCGTCGATGGGGAAGATCGCGCAGGTGGAGCCGAACTCGGGAGACATGTTGCCGAGCGTCGCCCGGTCGGCGAGCGACAGGCCGGCGAGGCCCGGTCCATGGAACTCGACGAACTTGCCGACGACGCCGGCGCCGCGGAGAACCTCCGTCACCCGAAGGACGAGGTCCGTCGCCGTAGCGCCGTCCGGCAACCGCCCGCGGAGCCGGAAGCCGAGCACGCGCGGGACGAGCATGGAGAGCGCCTGCCCCAGCATCGCCGCTTCGGCCTCGATGCCGCCCACGCCCCACCCGAGGACGCCGAGACCGTTCACCATCGTGGTATGGCTGTCCGTGCCGACGACGGTGTCGGGATAGGCGACGCGCCCGCTTCCCGTCGCGTCGTCGAACACGACCCGGGCCAGGTACTCGAGGTTCACCTGGTGCACGATCCCCGTCCCCGGCGGGACGACCTTGAAGTTGTCGAACGCCGTCTGGCCCCAGCGGAGGAACGCGTAGCGCTCGTGGTTCCGCTCGAATTCCCGCTCCGCGTTGATGAGGAACGAGCGCGCCGTGCCGAACGAGTCCACCTGCACGGAGTGGTCGATGACGAGTTCGCACGGCATCAGCGGGTTGATCGAGGCGGGGTCGCCGCCCAGTTCCGCCATCGCGTCGCGCATCGCGGCCAGATCCACGACGGCGGGCACGCCGGTGAAGTCCTGCAGGAGCACGCGCGCGGGCCGGAAGGAGAGTTCCCGCCCCGGCGTGGCCTGCGCGTCCCACCCCGCGATGGCGGCGATGTCCTCCGCCGTCACCGATTGTCCGTCCTCGTGCCGGACCAGGTTCTCCAGCACCACCTTGATCGAGAACGGAAGGCGCGACAGGTCGCTCCCGGTGGCGGAGGCGACGGCCCGCAGGTCGCGGATCGCGACGGGGCCGCCGGGAGCGTCGAGCGAAGCGCGGGCGCCGAAGGAATCGAGATGGGGAAGGCTGGACATGGTGGACCTCATCGAGACTGCGAAGGGTTTGTTCCTCTGTGCAAACGTATCGAACCCGAAGCCCCGGATCGACCGGGGAACGGGGCGTCAGGTTGAAGATGAATGTACTTGCGAATAAACTCTGATGCCGGTCGGTCGCCCCGCGACGGACCGGCCTTGGCCACGCGGATGACCGCCGACGCAGGCAAGGAGAGGGTATTGTCCGGAAGTCGAAAAGGGACGCAGCCTTCGGACGGACCGCCGGTCCCGGACCGCGATCCGGCTCGGGCGGCGCCGCCGCCGGGCGGACTCCTGACGCGGCGCTCCGCAATCCGCGCCGGGCTGGCGGGTCTGCTCGGGGCGCCGTTCGCCACATCGCTCGGCGCCTCCACCCGACCGCTCGCGCCGGGGCTGCGCTGGAGCGGAAAGCAGGGCACGCAGCCGGACGACGAGATCCTCCTCGGCGTGTCCGCGGCCTTCTCCGGGCCCTCCCGGGGACTGGGCACCGAATTGTATCGCGGAGCGATGTCCTGTTTCGGGCAGGTCAACGAGCAGGGCGGCGTCAACGGCCGGCGGATCGTCCTCAAGCTCTACGACGACGGCTACCAGCCCGACCCGTGCGTGGAGAACACGCTCAGGCTGATGCTGGAGGACGAGGTCTTCCTGCTGTTCGGCTACGTCGGCACGCCGACCGTCACCCGCGTCCTGCCGCTTCTGAAGAAGTTCCAGGACCAGCAGATGTACATCTTCTTCCCCTTCACGGGCGCCCAGCCGCAGCGTGAGCCGCCCTACGGGGAGTTCGCCTTCAACCTGCGCGCCTCCTACGGCCAGGAGACGGCGGGGCTCGTCGACAACTTCGTCCGCATCGGGCGCCGCCGAATCGCGGTCTTCTACCAGGCCGACGCGTACGGGCGCAGCGGCTGGGCCGGCGTGAGGGCGGCGCTCGCGCGGCACGGCGAGACGATCGCCGGCGAGGCGACCTACCGGCGGGGCACGCAGTTCACGAGCGTGATGCGGCCGCAGGTCGAGATCCTGCAGGAGGCCGAACCGGACGCCGTGATCTGCGTGGGCGCCTACGCGGCGTGCGCCGCCTTCGCCCGCGACGCGATGGACCTCGGCCTGCACGTGCCCATCGCCAACCTCTCCTTCGTGGGGAGCGAGAACCTGCTGGCCCTGCTCATGGACGCGAGCAGCGACGATCCGGCCTACTACACGCCGTGGCTCGTGAACTCGCAGGTCGTGCCCAGCTACGAGGACACGTCGATTCCGGCCGTGCCCGAGTACCGCGACCTGATGACGCGCTACGACCCGCAGGTGCCGGAGGAACTCGTCGTGGAACCCTACGACCCGTTCCCCTACAGCTTCACGAGCCTCGAGGGATACCTGGACGCGAAACTGCTCACGGAAATCCTGGGCCGGATCGACGGCACCCCCGAGCGCAGCAAGCTGAACGACGCCGTGTTCTCCGTGCGCAACTACGATCTGGGGATCGGCGAACGGGTGTCGTTCGGGCCCGACCGGCGTCAGGGACTCCAGAGCGTCTACTACACCGTCGTGGAGGATGGCCGCTTCGTGACCCTCAGCGACTGGGATGCCAAGTTCGGCCTGGACGCGACCACGAGCGACGGGGCCCCGTGACGCCGCCGGAGCAGCAGGCGATCCGGATCAAGAGGCTCTTCCGGAAGACGCGCTTCGGCATCTTCGTCCTCTTCGGCGCCATCGTATTCGCCACGTCCACGCTCTCGATCCGAACGGTCTCCAGCCAGTTGCAGGAGGAGTACGAGAGCAACAGCGCGAACATCGCCAAGAACATCGCCGACTCCAGCGTCGACATCCTTCTCAACCGGAACCTCGCCACGCTGCAGTCGCTCATCGACCAGTTCATCGAGATCCAGAGCATCCGGTACATCTACATCACGAGCGACACGGGCGAGATCCTGACCCACACGTTCGTGCCCGGCGTCCCCGATGTGATCCGCGAGGGCGACCCGCACGCGACCGAGCCGATCGAACGCAGCCTGCCGGGGATGGGCGATTTCGTCGAGGTCGGGAGCCCGATCCTGGCCGGCCAGGCCGGTACGGTGCACGTGGGGATGGACCTCGACCTCGTGCGGCTCAAGATCCAGCGCGCCACGGGACAGCAGATCGCCCTGATCTGCATCATTCTCATCGTCGGCGTCCTGGGTTCGATCTGGTTCGTGAAGCTCGCCGTCACCCCGCTGGAGGAACTGCTCTCCTACGTGGTGGGACTGGCCCGCCGCGACCCGGGCGGGATGACGGATGCACGGGTGCTGGCGCGCGACGACGAGATCGGGGAGATGGCTCGCCTGATGCTTCACGCGGTGAAGGGTGAAACGACGCCGGGAGCGGACTGAGGTGTCCACCGAGGGGTGGAAGGCGCCCCGAGTCGCGATCGCCTTCTTCTGCACCGTCCTGCAGGTCTGCTTCGGCACCGTCTACGCGTGGAGCTTCTTCCAGACGATGCTGGTGCGGCAGGCGGGCTGGACGTTCACGCAGGGGTCGCTCGCCTTCTGCATCGCGATCTTCTCGCTCGGAACGGCGGCGGCCTGGGCCGGCCAGTTGCTGCCGCGGGTGGGTCCCCGGCGGCTCGCCCTCATCGGAAGCACGCTGTTCGCGGGCGGCTACATCATCGCGAGCTTCGCGCTGCGGATCGACTCGATCCTCCTCTTCTACGCCGGCTACGGGCTCATCGGGGGCATCGGCATCGGACTCGGGTACGTGACTCCGGTCACCACGGCCGCGAAGTGGTTCCCGGACCGGAAGGGGCTCGTCACGGGCATCGTCGTCATGGGCTTCGGCATCGGCGCGCTCATCCTCAGCAAGGGTCTCGCACCGCTGTTGGTGCTGCAGACGGAGGGGGATCTCCCGCAGATCTTCCTGTGGCTCGGGATCGTCTTCGCGTGCATCCTGATCCCCAGCAGTTTCGTCATCGACGATCCGCCGGCCGCCCAGGTCGCGCCGTGGAAGCAGCCGGCGAAGGTGGGGCAATACCTGAAGTCGAGCCAGTTCGTCATCATCTGGATCGTTTTCTTCTTCAACATCGCCGCGGGCATCTCGGTCATCAGCTTCCAGTCCGAACTCCTGCAGGAGGTGTGGGGGCTGGCCGATCCCTCGGTAGAACCCGCGGTGCTGGCGGAATACGGGGCGACGCTCATCGCGGCGAGTTCCGTGTGCAACGGAGTCGGGCGCATCCTGTGGGCCTGGCTCTCCGACCGCATCGGGCGCGTCGGCGTGTTCCGGATCCTGCTCGCGAGCCAGATGGTCGTGTTCGGCGTCCTCATGACCGAGTCCAATCCGTGGATCTTCTCCGCGCTCGTGTGCTACGTGCTGCTCTGCTTCGGCGGAGGATTCGCGACCATGCCCTCGTTCATCCTCGAGGTGTACGGCCCCGGGAACATGTCGAAGGTGTACGGCGCGATTCTCACCGCCTGGGCCGCGGCGGGGATCACCGGCCCGCTGTACGTCGGATACCTCAAGGACTCCTATCCAGACCGGGCGGTGATGTACTGCTTCCTGATCGGGATCCTGATGCTCGGCGCGGGCTACCTGTTCTCGTACCTGCTGGACGATGACCGCGTCAGCCTGGGCCGCCCGACGGTGAAGAAGACGCTGGAGCGCTACGGGATCCCCGTCGCCGACCGGACCTGACGCGCTACCGCTCGTGTCGCGCCGGCGGCTGCGCGGGAGCGACGGCGAATACCTCCACCTGCACCGGGAGGCCCGGAACTCCGGCCAACCGCCGGTCCGTCGTCAGCAGCGGGGCAGCAAGGGTCTCCGCGAGCGTGACGTAGGCGGCGTCGTACGCGGTGAGGTTGTGGCGACGGGACCAGATCCTCGACAGGAGCGGCTCGTGTCCGTGCCGCCGCACATCGAGATCGAGGAGGTTGCGATACGCCTCGCCGGCACGGGTCGACGAGACCGCCCCGGTTTTCTCGTACCGGCGCAGAACGTGGAGCACTTCGAGGTCCAGGAGTTCAGGGCTGTGGAGGGAGATCCCGGGATCGGAGATTCGTTGCATGATTCGGGCGCCGGAGGGCGTACCCACTACCAGTTCCACGACGGCGGATGCATCCAGGACGGCGACCACGCGGCGTCAGCGCCTCGCCCGGGCTTCGCGGAGGACCTCGCTCGGCGGGGGATCCGGTTCGATCGGTGGGAGCCGGGCAATGCGGTTGAACAGCTCTTCCCGCGTGGGCTTCTCCAGGGACCGGCGGATCTCGCGCAGGACGTAGTCCGACATCGACGTGCCGGCGAGCGCCGCACGGGACTTGAGCCGCCGGTGCAGTTCGTCCGGCATGTTTCGTATCTGAAGCATCTTTGACATGTGACGAACATGATTTCATGTTATAAACATGTCAAGTGCGAGTGCGACAACCCATAGATCGGCGACGTACATGAACTCTTTCTCGGCTCCTTTCAGCGGCGCCCTCGCCGCGCTCGCGATGGCGTTTTTTTTCGGCTCGTGCGCGTCGCCGCCGGCTCCCCGGCCGCCGCTGGAGGTCGCGTGGGCGCCGGGCGCCCCCGTCCAGGGTCACCTCTTCGTCATCGGCGTCGCGGCGCCATCGGGCTCCGGCGTGATCTCGGCCGCCGGCGAGGTGGCTGGCGAGGCGCTGCACTTCCGGCGCGTCGGACCCCTGCTCGAGAGTCTGGCGGCGGTCCCGATTTCGACGGTGGACACGCTCGACGCGTGGGTGCGGGCGGACTATGCGGACGGCCGGTCCCGGACCGACTCGCTCCGCATTCCCGTGCGGGAGGGCGAATACGCACATGAGCGGCTCACGGTGGCCCCGCGCTTCGGGTCCCCGCCGAACGAGGAAGACCAGGCGCGGCTGGCAAGCGATCGGGCGAAGGCCGCCCGTGCCTCGCGCGAAGCGCACGCCATGCCGCGCATGTGGAGCACGGTGCGTCTCCCCCGCGAGTCCCGCGTGACGAGCGGCTTCGGCACGGGCTGCGAGTTCAACGGACAGATCACGAGCCGCCACATGGGACTCGACCTGGCCGGCGCCCGCGGCGCGATCGTGGCGGCGGCCGCCGATGGCGTCGTGGCGGTCGTCGACGGCTTTCTGCTCGGAGGGAACGTCGTCTACCTCAATCACGGCGGCGGCCTGCTCACCGGCTACTTCCACCTGAGCGAACAACTCGTCTCCGTCGGCGACACGGTCACGGCGGGGACGCCCATCGGACGGGTCGGGGCCACGGGTCGCGTTACCGGCCCCCACCTGCACTGGGTCGTGCGTTACGGGGGTACGAGCGTGGACCCGCGCAGCCTGCTCGCGCTCCCGGGGATCAGAGCCATCCCGGAATGATCGCCTTCCGCTCCGGCGGATAGTCCTCGAACCGTTCGCGGTACCAGCGGTGGTGGCTGAGCGCCCGCGGGACGAGGTTCGCCGCCGTGAACAGGAAGAAGGCGAGGCCGGCCAGCGACCATGTCGCGAGCGCCCACCCGGCCCATTCCATCACCTCTCCCAGGTAGTTGGGACACGAGACGTAGCGGAACCCCCCGCCGCGGGGGATCGAATAGCCCGTCTCCCCGGGCTTCCGCAGCTTCAGCAGGGTGTTGTCGGAGTGCAGGTTGAGGGCGAAGCCGGCCGCGAAGACGGACAGGCCGGCCAGGAACCGCGGATCTCCCAGCCACTGCAGGTCGTACTGTCCGATCTCCGAGATCCAGCGCGCATTCACATACGCGTTCAGCATATTGAAAGCGAAACCGGAGGCCGGGGCGGCGACGGGTATCCTCTTTCCCTTGGTCCGCGTCCGGAGGGGATAGATGAACGTCCGGTTCAGATAGTGGCACTGCCATATTCCGAGAAAGACGAGCGGCACCGCGTCGCCGGCCGACTGTCCCGCGAAATAGACATACGCAAAGAAGGCCGGCGCCGGTATTTCCATCAGAATCCAGCCGACGCGATCCGGGAGGGTCGGGCCCCAGCCTCGCCCGGAATAGTGGCGGCCGTAGGGAGCCTTCAGACGGAGCAGACCGACGAAGGTCAGGGGCGCGAGGGCGAGGAGGATCCATACCAGGGCGCTGTGGAGCGCGACTTCGCCCATCGCGGACACGATCACGTCAGCGGCCGGCTTGTGTCGACACTAGAAGGGGATCACGGCGCCCAGGCCGAGATCCTCCGCCCGGCTCAGGGCCGTTTCCGCGATCGCGACATCCTGCGCGGCATTCCCCACCGACTTGAAGAGGGTGAAATCGCGGCCGCCGCGCCCGTCCGGGGCCTGGCCGTTGACGATCTCGCCGAGTTCGGCATCGATCACGTCGCGCCCGACGATCCCCTTCTCCACCGGGATGATGAGGTCGCCGGCCTCCTCCCATATCGCTTCGCGCTGGTCCACGATCACGCGTGCGCGGGTGACGATCTCCTCGGGGATCTCGCGCGTGTGAGGCTGAAAGGCGCCGATCGCGTTGATGTGGGCTCCGGGTTCGAGGAGTTCGGGGGAGAAGACGGGCGTCTCGCTCGTGGTCGCGGTCACGACGAGGCGCGCGCCGTCAAGCGCCTCGGCCGGGGTCGCGGCCGCCCGGATCCGGGGAGGAGTTCCTCCATCGGGCGGCACCAGCGATGCGGCCCGCGCGGTGAGGACGGCGGCCAGTTCCTCGGCGCCTTCCGGGGGAAGGGAGACGATCCGTATCTCGCGCAGCGGGCGGCAGGCCGCCAGCAATTCGATGTGGGCCCGGCCCTGGGCACCGGCGCCGAATACGGCGAGCACATCCGCGGCGGGATCGGCCAGCAGTTCCGTGGCCAGCCCGCTGCCCGCCGCCGTCCGGATCTCCGTGAGCGAGGTGCCGTCGAGGAGGGCGCGGGCGCCTCCCGTCTCCGCGTCGAGCAGGAGGACCGCCCCCTGGATCGGCGGCTGACCGGCGGAGACGTTGCCGGGGAAGACCGAGACGATCTTCGCGCCGAGCCCCCCGGAACCAGCGAGGAAGGCGGGCATGAGAAGCGTGATCCCGCGCCGGCTCTCGAGATGCCCCCGCACGGGAACCACCGCCTGACCGCCGGACAGTTCCCCGAACGCGACCCACATCGCGTCCACCGCGGCCTTCGCCGTCACGGCCCGCTCGATGTCGCTCCTCGAGAGAATCCGGATCTCCACTCGTTCAGCCTCCCGTACTGTCGGCGCCGGAGGAGCGGCGCTCCTGGATGGCGGATCGGAGCATCGTGATCGCGGCGTAGAGGACGACGACGACGACGAGCCAGCGCATGGCGTTCAAAGGAAGCGACCGGACGATGAAAGCGGCGATCAGCACGGCGGGGATCCCGCCGATCGCGAGGCCGAGCGCCGCCCGGAGTCCGTAACGTCCCGCCTTCAGGAAACGCAGACCCGCGACCGGCATGAGGAAGGCGGACGCGCCCATCATGATCGGGAAGGCGACGGCCGGGTTCAGTCCCATGATGCTGACGACGATCATCGTCGGGGCGTAGATCCCGATCCCGATCGTCATGAGCGCCCCGAGGACGAAGAGGCAGCCCGCGGCGAGGGCGAGCGATCCGCCGGACAGGCCGGAGGCCTCTCCTCCCACGGCCGCGATCTCGAAGATCGCCATGAGGAAGGTGGCGGCGGCGATGAGGAGCGCGACTCCCATCCCGATCCGGATCCGGTAGCGGGGCAGGCGGGCCACGACCCCCGCGCCCAGCCAGGCCCCGAGGACGGCGGCGGCAATGAGGACGAAGAGCGTCGTCGGCTCCACGCTGATGATCGCGATGAAGATGAACGCCTGGATCACGACCGGAGGCGTGTGTCCGATCATCATCGTGCCCGGGATTTCCTCGTCGGGCACGACCTTCTTCAGCTTGAACAGCGACGTGGTCGGCGCGAAGGAGCCGATGCCGAGCGTATCGAAGAAGTTCGTCCCGAAGCCCACCAGGAGTTCGAACGCGCTCGGGCGGCCGCGCCAGCCGTCACGCTCCCGACCGGCCCGCGTGGCCGCGGCGGCGGCGCGCGCCCACGCGATGAGAAGCCCGGCCGTAAGGAGCGCCAGAACGGAGAACAGGTAGAGGCGCGGATCGCTCAGGTCAGGCACCCGGTTCGACGCTCCTTGTCGAGGTCAGCGTGGCGGGGGGTCCTCGGACAGCGCCCGGTAGTAGGCCTCCACGAGTTCGCGGTATTCCTCCGGTACGTCGTCCGATCCGGAGAGGAAAAAGCGCTCGATCTGCGACCCCAGTTCTCGGCGGAGGGCGAACTCGAAGTCCTTCAGGCCCCGCAGCACGTCCGCCTGGAGCGCGGCCAGTTCCTCGGGATCGTCGAAGTCCCCAATGGTGCGCAGGCGGTCGAGTCCGGCGATGGCGTCGTCGAGGTCGCCCACGTCGACGCCCTCCTGACCCAGTTCGTCGCGCAGGCGGCGGGCGTCCTGTGCCCGCTGACGGAATTCCCGCTGGAACTGCCGGACGTCTTCGGGCGACAGCCACGGTCCACCGCCTCCGCCGCCGCCCCCGCCGGGCGCGAACCCCTGGCCGCCGCGGGGGTTCTGGCCGGGCTGCCCCGGCTGCCCGCCACGACCTCCCTGACCCTGGCCCTCGCCCTGCTGCTGGCCGCCCTGGCCCTCACCCTGCTGGCCGCCTTCCTGCCCCTGGCCGCCCTGCTGACCCTGGCCACCCTGTTGGCCCTCGCCCTGCTGCCCCTGACCCTGGCCCTGCTGTTCGCCCTGGCCTTCCTGCTGCCCCTGGCCCTGCTGGTCGCCCTGGCCCTGTTGCTGCCCTTGGCCCTCCTGCCCTTCCTGGCCCTGTTGCAGGCGTTCCTGGAGCGACTCGAGGCCGCGGACGAGGTCGCGCGTCTCGTCCAGTTGCCGGCCGAGGCGGCGGGGGTCCGACTCGCTCAGCGCATCCCGCGCGGCCTGGACCCGGGCACGCACGTTCTCCGCGTCCCGGGTGATCTGTTCCTCGAAATTCCGCACATAGTCCTCTGACTGCGTGCCGAGGACGCCTCGCGAGAAGTTGAGCTTGTCCCGCAGGCGGCTCTCGCGGATCTCGCCGGCGGCTTCCGTCAAGCGTCGGGCGGCGTCCGGCTGATCCTGACGCGCCTCGCGCGCCAGGCGGTCCAGATCGGTCTCCAACTGGTCCACTTCGCGGGCGAGTTCGGTCTTGCGTTCGCGCAATCCGGCCACGCGGTCCGGGTCGCCGCCCGTCGGATCCTCGTTCACGTCGCTCTGCAGTTCCCGCTGACGCTCCGCGATCCGTTCGGCCCGCCGCGCGGCGTCCTCGACCTCCCGTTCCACCGCCGCGACCTGCCGGTTCTCGAGCAGACGGCGTGCGTCGCGCAGCCGGTCGAGGGCGTTCGACGCCTCCGCCTGCCCCTGCCCCCGGCGACCCTGCGCCTGCGCCCGCCGCATCTCGTCCGCCGCCTCCTGCAGCCGGCGCGCGGATTCCTCGACGTCCGCCCGGTCGCCCTCGCGGCCCAGGCGCTGCAGCTGGCGGGCCAACTCCTCCGTCTCCTGGATCATTTGCTGTTGCTGACCCTGGCCTCCGCCCGCGGCGCCCCGCGGCTGCGCGGCCGCGCGTTCGTTCATCTGCTGCTGGCGCCTCGCGAGTTCCTCGAGCTTCTGCAGCGCCTCGTCCACCTCCTGGTCCTGCTGTTGCTGCTGGCCTCGCTGGACGGTCTCGTACTGGTTCCTAAGGCGGTCCAGCTCCAGTTCGAAGAGGTCCGCGAGTTCCTCGGCCCCCGACCCGACACTTCCCGGCGTACCGCCGCCGCCACCGCCGCCCTGCTGCACCTGGACATCACGGAACGCGGCTTCGGCGCGCTGCAGGTGCTGGAGCGAGCGCTGTTCGGGCGCGAGCGCTTCCTTGAGCTGGCGCTCGCCCAGCCTCGTCTCCGCTTCCAGCATCGCGGGCGGCGCCTGCGGGAGTTCCCGGAACACCGTCTCGAGCGACGGGTCGCCCGCCACGCCGCGCTGCTGCATCTGCGCGATCAGCTCTTCCACCTGCTGTCGCAGCCGCCCCTGCAACAGCGTGAGCGTCGCGAGGTTCTCCGACATTTCCTCTTCTTCGAACTCGTTGCTGTCGCGCTCCAGGCGGAAGGTCGCGGCGACGATCTGTCGCTGCTGTTCGGACAGTTCGCCGCCCATGCCGGCCCCGCCGCCTCCGCCGCCGCCCCCTCCCCCGCCCTGCTCGGCCTGGCGGAAGTTCCGGTCGAAGGGGCGGATCTCGACGAAGTAGATGTCCGAGCTTTCGATTCCGCCGCCGGGGCCGCCGGGGCGGAGGTCCGCCGCGCGCGCGTAGTAGGAGAGGACGTCGCCCGGCTCGAGGCCGAACTCCTCGAGGAAGAAGGTGTGTCCACCGGAGAGCTGCGTGGTTCCGCCGCCGGTCGTGCCGTGGAGAACGCGGGACGATTCCTCCCCGCCGTTCACCGAGTAGAGGAGTTCGACCCGCCCGAGCCCGAAGTCATCCTCCGCCTCGACCTCCACGTACAGTTCCTCGATCGGCGAGAGGCGCGTGTCCCGTCCCGGCTCGGAGATCCGGACTCCCGGGGGCTGGTCGTCGAGCGGTTCGACGAGGTAGTCGGGGGAGCCGATGACGAAACGGTTGCCCGGACCCATGAACTCGATGCGGTAGAAGGTCTCGCCGGTCACCGTGAAGCTCGTCTCGAACGCGCCGTTCACGGGCTCGAGCGCGGCGCCCTCCTCCTCGCCGTCGAACGCGAGCCGCGCCGCCTCCGTGGCCATCGTCGGCGTGACGCGAAGGCGGACCTCGGTCCCCCGCAGCACGGCGATGTCGCCGCCATCCTCCACCGTCCGCGGGCTCAGCCCCGTGTAGGCGGGGAAGTGGTACTCGAGGTCGATCCGGTCGACGTAGGGGAGGTCCGCGACCTCGATGGTGAACACGGGCGAGCGGACGCCCTCGGAACTCACCGTGTAGTCGGTGGGCTCGTCGAGGTCGAAGAGGAGGACCTCGAACGCGGCGCCCTCCGCGGCCGGCGTCATGAAGTAGCGTTCCCACGCGTCCGACTCGCCGCGCCGGACGGAGACCTCCACTTCGTCGGTCTCGAACCCCTGCGGGAAGGCGCGCACGAGCTGGTCCGAGCCGCGGGCGATGAGCGCGTCGCCGGGCTCCACCGCGATCGCGTACGGATTGGCGGCGTCGGCGGTCTTCCAGGGGCTCAGGAGAAGCGAGCCCGCCGTGCCCTGGAAGGCGGGACCGAAGAGGGCGATGAGCAGCACGGCCGAGGCGACGCCCGCGAACCAGGCGGTCGAACGGCGCAGCCGGTCGCGCTCCACGCGGCGCCCCCGTTCCACGCGGCGCGCGCGACGGGCGGCGACCTCCAGCAGGCGCGCATCGAGGCCGGAGCGGGCGCCCGGCGACCCGGCGCGCTCGATGGCCGCGAGAAACGCCGCCTTGAGCGACGGTTCATGCTCCTCCAGGTAGAGCGCGACCTGCGTGTCCGAGACCCGGCGCAGGAGCGGGCGCACCACGAACCAGGCGACGAGGCCGGCGGCGGCGACCCAGAGCAGGATGCGGGAGGCGAGGACCGCGCCGTCGTCGAAGCGCAGCCGGTCGATCCCGAAGGTCGCGATGAAGAAGACGGCGAAACCGATTCCCAGCGTCACGGCGACGCCCTGGATGACCTGGCGCACGCGCCAGCGTCGCCTCACATCGCGGATGATTTCGAGCAACTGGTGCTCCGTGCTCCGCCTCTTCGCCCATCGCTGCATCGTCATCCTCCTCAGGCCCCTGCCAGCCCCGACACGGGACGCTGGCGCGTCCAGCGGTTCGCCAGCACGCTCTCCACCCCCAGCACGAGCCCCGCGAGCAGCAGGAGCACCCACCAGAGTTCCGCGCGCCGCGGCACCGTTTCCTCGTCCGCCGCCGCTCCGTCCTCCCCGGCGGTTCCCGCCGCCGTCGGCGCGACGCCCGCCACGGCCTCCACCACGCGCTCCGTCGCCACCGACGCCAGATCAGATTCGGTCATCGGAGGGTTGACCGCCACGGTGGTCGCACGGCCGGCGTCGTCCCGGAGCGCCACCTGGTAGAAGCCGGCGCGGGGAAACTCGATCCACGTCGGCCCTTCGCCGACCTCCACCGGCTGCCGGTCGCCGTCCGGATCCACCAGGACCCACTCGGCCTCGTCCCCGGCGAGCCCCGCGGGTCCCGCCCCGCCCGCTCCGACGAGGGCGGTGAGTTCGAGCACGCCGCCGGCTTCGATCCAGCGTTCCGGCTCCCGGTATCCGGTGGCGTGGAGCGCCAGACGGTGCACGAAGGGCAGGAAGACGGGCTGCAGCGCGAGGTCGTTCCAGAAACGGTCGAGGGTCGACGTCCAGACCAGCACGCGGCCCTCGCCCACCGCACGGTCCAGCAGGGCGGGTTCTCCGCTGTCGAAACGGGCCACCACCGCCGTGCCCTCCGCAGGCTCCAGGCTCCAGAATCGTTCGAAGCGCGCACCCGAAAAATCCCCGCTGCGGGGACCGGAGAACAACTCGAACACGGCATGGTCGTAGTCGAGCCACGACAGCCGGCGGCCGTCGGCGGCATCCACGAGGGAGCCGGGACCGGCGCCGAGCAGTTCGAGTCCGGCGTCGGACCACCGATTCATGCTCGCATCCCGCCCGAGGACGATGAGCAGGCCTCCGCCGCCGCTCACCCATTCGCGCAGCCGGCCGGCCCGGCCCGCGTCGGCGAGGTCCGCGTCGTTGAGGATCGCGAAGTCCGCCGACGTCAGCGTGGCGGCATCGAGACCCGCGGCCGGCGTCCGCGAAGTCTCGATACGGGGCGCGTCGCCGATGCCGAGGGCGCGTTCGAGAAAGAGACTCCCGTCCGACGCCCTGCGGTTGTTCTCCAGAATGAGCGTGCGCAACCCGACCTCGGGCGCCGCCATGAAGCGGAACTCGTTGTCGATGGCCAGCCCGTCCCCGGGGACCGTGAGACGCCCGCGGCTCCGCCCTTCCGGGAGGGCGAGGTCGTCGAACACCGCCGTCCCGGTGCCGCGCGGAGGCATGTCCACCGGAATCGTCCCCACCGTCCGCCACGCGATCTCGAGCGACACCGGGAGCCCGTCCACCGGCGCGTCGCCCATGTTCGCCAGCCGCGCCACGAGCCGGACGCGCCCGTCGTCCGCGGCCCGCACCGCCGCCTCCGCGAGCGCCACGTTCGCGGCCTCCTCCGGCGCCACGCTCGCCGCCCGCAGCGACACCCCATCGGGAAGCCGCACCCGGCCGCCGTCCTCCCACCCCGTGCGCTGGAAGTCCGAGACGAGCGCCACCTCCCGCCTCCGGTCCTCGGACTCCGCGAGAATCCGCCCCGCAAGCTGGATGCCCGCCTCGAGCCGCGTCCCCAGGTCGGTCGTCGACAGATCCGCGAGGGCGTCCCGGGCGGCGACGAGGTCGAGCGTCAACGGCACCCGCTCCCGCGCCCGCTCGTCGAACGTCGCCACGGCGACGCGATCCCCCTCCCCGAGACCGTCGAGGACGGCGCGCGCGGAATCGAGGGCGGCCTCCCAGCGCCCCTCGTAGCCCAGGCTCGCCGACACGTCGAGGAGGATGACGACGTCGCGGGCCGAACCCGCCTCCACCGCCGCCACCGAGTCGAAGAAGGGCCGGGAAAAGGCGAGCGCGAGGAGGATGACCGCGAGGCTGCGCAGGGCGAAGAGCAGGGGATGCCGGATCCGGCGCCGGTTCATCGTCTTGAAGGGCAGCTTCCGGAGGAACATCAGCGACGGGAACACCGTCACCCGGCTGCGCTGGCGATGCGTCAGGTGGATGATGATCGGGATCGAGAGGAGTCCGAGCCCGGCCAGGAACCACGGGGTCAGGAAACTCATCGGTCCTTCCCCTTGAGGCGCCGCGACCGGTGCGACAGATAGCGGAAGAGCACGGCGTCGAGCGGCGTCGAGGTGACGACGAGTTCGTGGTCGATCGCGCGGTCGATCATCATCTTCGAGATCTCGCCCACATGCCCCTCCACGAGGGAGAGGTACTCCTCGCGCATCACGTCCGGGGTCACAGGAAGCCGCTCCCCCGTCTCCAGGTCCTCGAACGACCTCGCCGCCTCGAACGGGAAGTCGACCTCGGCGGGGTCCAGGATCTGGAACACGATCACGTCCTGTCCCTTGCTGCGCAGCGCGCCCACCGAGTTCAGGACCGTCTTCGGTTCCGTGTAGAGGTCGGAGACGAGCACCACGATCCCCTTCCGGGTCAGGCTCTCGGCCACCTGCGTAAGGGGCCGCGTGAGGTCGCCCGCCGTCTCGGCCCGGACGCGGTCGAGCGCCGCCAGGATCAGGCGGCGGTGCCGGACGGAGGGGGGGATGTACTCGAGGAGCTTCTCATCGAAGATCGCCGCGCCCACGCGGTCGCGCTGGCTCGCGGAGAGATAGGCGAGGCAGGCCGTGAGGTAGCGGGCGTAGTCGAGCTTCGTGATCCCGCGCGAGCCGTAGTCCATGGAACGGGAGGCGTCCACCGCGAAGAAGACGTTCGCGTTCGTCTCGGCCTCGTATTCCTTGATGTAGTGGCGGTCCGTGCGTCCGTAGACCTTCCAGTCGATCTTGCGGATGTCGTCGCCGGGCAGGTACTGGCGGTGCGCCGCGAAGTCGAGCGACAGCCCGAGGAAGGGCGACCCGTGCGCCCCGGCGATGAAGCCCTCGACCACGGAACGCGCCACGAGTTCGAGGTTCCCGATCCGGGTGAGCACCGCCGGATCGAGGAACTGCGTCCCCGGCACCGTCCTCGAGACGATTCGCGCCCGCATCGTCCGGCCCGCTCCCCTACATCCCCGACTTCGGCGGTTTCACGTCGTCGAGGAGCCGTTCGACGAGATCGTCCGTCGAGACGCGCTCGGACTCCGCATGGAAATTAGTCAGCACGCGGTGGCGGAAGACGGGGGCGCAGAGGGCGCGCACGTCGTCGAACGAGACGTTGATCTCGCCCCGCAGCAGCGCGCGGGCCTTGCCGCCGAGCACGAGGTACTGCGCGGCGCGCACGCTCCCCCCGTAGGCCACGTACTGCTTCACGTAGTCCGGGGCGTCGTCCCGGCCGGGCCGGGTGCGCCGGGCCAACTGGACGGCGTAGCGCGCGACCGGCTCGGAGATCGGCACCTTCCGCACCAGGTGCTGGAAGCCGGCGATCGCCTCCGCCGACAGCACCGCCCCGGGAGGCTCGCCCGCGGTCGTCGTCGTCTGGAGAATGACCTCGAGTTCCTCGTCCTCCGGAAGGTAGCCGATGTTGATCTGGAACATGAAGCGGTCGAGCTGCGCCTCCGGCAGAGGATACGTCCCCTCCAGCTCGATCGGGTTCTGCGTCGCAAGGACGAAGAAGGGCTCCGGGAGGCCGTAGGTCCGGCCCTGGATCGTCACCTGCTTCTCCTCCATCGCCTCGAGGAGGGCGGCCTGCGTCTTGGGCGGCGTGCGGTTGATCTCGTCGGCGAGCACGACGTGCGCGAACAGCGGCCCCTTCATGAAGACGAGCTTGCGCTGTCCCGTCTCCGGGTCCTCCTGGATGATGTCCGTGCCGGTGATGTCCGACGGCATGAGGTCGGGCGTGAACTGGATCCGGTTGAAGCTCAGATGCAGGACGTCCGAGAGCGTCTGGATGAGCAGCGTCTTCGCGAGTCCGGGAACGCCGACGATGAGGCTGTTGCCGCCGGCAAAGAGCGAGATCAGGACCTGCTCGACGACATCGTCCTGGCCGATGATGACCTTCTTGAGTTCCGCGCGGACGGCGTCGGCGCTCTCGCGCAGGCGGTCGGCGAGTTCGGCGTCGTCCGGGGCCGCTTCGGGCGCGGCGTCCGGGGCCGGGGCCGGCTCCCGATCCGGTGTCGGGTCCGGCGCGTCAATCCAGCGGGGGTCGGCTTCCATGCCGGCTCCTTCCGGGTTCAGTGTCTCGGCTCCACGTGAGCTCAGTGTGTGAGGGCGTATACCACATAGTTGACGCCCAGCTTGTACGCTTCGTTGGAGAGGGCGATGGGGACGAACCCGCGGTCGGACCACTCCATGTAGTCGCCAATGTCGTTGTCGTGATTCACGATGACCATAAGGCGGCCGTCGGGGTCGTTGTCCTCGAAGACGCCCCAGTAGCTCGCCACGCCGCCCCGGTAGGGATGCGGCATCTCGATGTTCTCCTGTTCCAGGTGGAAGAAGGAGTCGAAGATCGGGTGGCTGTCGTCGAGCCGCACGAGCCGGAGTCCCGGGAGAAGGATGCCGAGCCCTTCCCTGGTCCGGTTCAGGTCCCGCATGCCGCCCATGTCGTCGATGATGAGGAACCCGCCCTTGCGCAGATAGTTGCCCAGGTTGTCGGCCTCCGCCTGGTTCATGGTCCAGCCGCCGGGTTCCGACAGGTACGCGACGGGGAACTTGAACAGGTCCGGGTCGTCCATGGCGAGGACGTTGCCGCCGCCCCGGCGCGGGCCGATCGTCGTGAGCGCGTCCATGATCTCGGCGAAGTTCCGCTCGGCCACGGGCCAGTCGTGGGACCAACCGGGGTTCCAGCCCCATCCTCCCGTCCGGTAGTAGAGGCGGACGAAGGTGAACTCGCCGGTGTAGGGCGTGTTGTACTCCTGGTACGCGGCGAGATCATCCCCGAATCCGCCTCCGCCGCGTCCGCGCCGGCGCTGGCCCTCGAGGTCGGAGACGGCGAGCAGCGCGAGCAGCGCGGCCAGGCCGCCGGTGGCGAGACGCCGGATCGCGCGGCGTCGGGTTTGCGCGGTCATCTCCCGCCCTCCGGGTCGCCGCGAATCTCGAGCAGCAGCTCGAGCGCGGCCTCGAAGTTGGGGGCGATCTCCAGGGCGTCGAGGACCGCGCTCCGGGCGCCGCGCGCGTCCCCGCTCCGGTGCAGCGCGAGGGCGAGCCGGTAGTGGGCCTCGGCGAGGTCCGCCGGCGCCAGCGCCAGGAGCGCCCGCCGCTCCAGCGCGGCTTCGGACCAGCGTTCCGCGGCCTCGTGGCCGGAGGCGAGCCGCGCGTGCACGTCCAGGTGGAACGGGTCGATCCAGATCGCGCGTTCCAGCGCTTCGCGGGCGGCCGCCTCGTTGCCGAGCGCCTGTTCGAGGTCCGCGAGGGCGAGGTGCGCCTCGAAGTGGTTCTCGTTGAGGGCGGTGTACGTCCGGTACGCCTCCGCGGCGCGCGGGAGATCGCCCGCTTCGCGCCGGAGCTGGCCGAGAATGAGGATCGGCGCGTCGCGTCCCGCGTACTCGGGAAAGACCTCGTGCGCCCTTTCCAGCGCCCGCATCGCCTCCTCGGCGAGGCCCGCGCGCTGAGCCTCCGCCGCCGCCATGAGCAGTCCGGCGAAGGTGTCGGGGCCGGGCGGCGTCCCGGCTTCGGGGTCGCCCAGCGCCGCGAGCGTCGAACCGAACCGGGTCTCGATGTAGTCGCGCAACTCCCGGTCGAGGGCGGGGAGCGTCGTCCCCAGCGCCCGTTCCACGACCTCCGGCGTCTCCAGCCCGTCGCGATACCCGGCGAGCATGGCGAGCACGGCGTCGAAGCCGCGCGTCGTCTCGATCATCTCGCACAGGAGGGAGGCCATGTAGTAGGCGTGCTGCACCTGCCCCGGGTAGGCGGGCCGCACGAAGCCGTAGTTGAAGCGCTCGAGCGAGGGCAGCCGCTCGTCCCGGAAGGCGGCGAGGAAGCCGGGGTCCACGTCGGATCCCCATCCCTCGCGCGCGTGCCGCTCGTCGAGGACCGCGAGTCCCTCGGAGAGCCAGCGGGGGATGCGGTGCCCGGTGTAGCCGAGCGTGAACGCGTGGGAGATCTCGTGCCACAGCGTCGAGCCCCAGTTGAAGGCGCCGCCGGGACGGGCGCCGGGGGAGTCCATGGCGAGGACGGACCCGAAGCTCACGCCGAGCGCGCCGATGCCGGCGAGTCCGACCGTGCGCACGGAGAAGTCCGCGTGCCGGTCGTAGACTTCGACCGAGATCGGCGTAGGCGGCTCGAACCCGTAGCGGGCGCTCATGGCGTCGAACGCCTCCTCTGCGAGCGCCGTGGCGTAGATCGAGAGGGCGCCGGCTTCCTTCGGGTGCATGGAGAAGCGGAAACGCGGGCTCTCCACCGTCTCGAACCCGGCGAGTTCCTCGAGAAGGTCGAGCGTGTTGAACACCCAGACGTTGAAGGGGTCGCCCTCGAAGGAGGCCTCGAGGGTGGCGTGCCCGGCCTCGATTTCGCCCGTGCGGAGCTGGTTCAGGCCGAGTTCCGCCATGCCGGGCCAGGACAGGGGATCGAGGGCCACGGCCTGTCGCGCGAACTCGACCGCATCGGCGTACCGGTGCGTGCGGTAGGCGACCTGCGCGAGGGCGACGTAGAGACCGGCGTGCCGCGGATCCAGCCCCAGCACGCGGTCGCGCGCCTCCGTGAAGGCGGCGGCGTCCCCCCGGAGGTGGGCGGCGGCCGCGATCTCCGTCCACGCGACGAGGGAGACCGGGTTCGTCTCCAGCGCGCGCCGAGCCTCCGCCTCGGCCTCCTCCACGTCC
Organism: Gemmatimonadota bacterium; assembly: GCA_022820995.1. Taxonomy (GTDB): domain Bacteria; phylum Gemmatimonadota; class Gemmatimonadetes; order Palauibacterales; family Palauibacteraceae; genus Palauibacter. The sequence goes on from JAJEEM010000050.1 coordinate 64,571, forward strand.
TCGAGTTCGAGATAGAGCCGCGCCATGAAGGCCCGGGCCTCGGTGAAGCGGGGGTTCGTCTCCAGCGCCTGCTCGGCGAGTTCGAGCGCCTCCGACGAGCCGTCGAACTTCGCGCGGCGCGCCTTCGCCAGGAGGGCGCGCGCGTGGGCGGGGTTCCGGGCCAGCGCCTCGTCGATGAGCGGACCGGCCTCGAAGCTGTCGTACTTGTCGAGAAAGAGGAGGCCGAGGTCGATGCGCGGCTCGGGGTCGCCCGGGTCGGCCTCGATGGCCTCCTCGAAGGCGCGCACCGCGTCGTGGAAGAGGTCCGGGTCGCGGGCCCCCAGGTAGGTGAGTGCGGCGCCGACGGCGCGCAGCTCCTCGGCGTCGAGGCGTCGCGCGCGGTTGTAGAAGTCGATGAACCCGTCGAACAGCGCGATGGCCTGGTCGCGCGCGCCGCGGTCGAAGAGGAGGCGGCCGAGGTCGAGCCGGGCGAGCTGGGCGTCGCCGGCCCGGCCTTCGATGGCCAGGCGGAGGTTCGCCTCGGCCTCGTCGAGGCGCCCGAGCGCGTACAGCAGACGCCCGCGCGCGCGGCCAAGTTCGGTGTCGGCGTCCGCTCCGTCCGGGGCGCTCGCGGCGGCCCGGTCGAGCGCGTCGAGCGCGGACTCGTACTCTCCCGTCGCGGCGAGCGCGCGCGCCCACCCGCGCGCGGCGACCGGGAATTCGCGCCCGGAGCGGGCCAGCGACCGGTAGGCCGCGACGGCCTGCCCGTAGTCGCCGGTCTGGTGCGCTTCGAGGGCGGCAGCGAGAGGGCCGCCACCGCCGTCCGCGCTCGCCTGCTCCT
>JAJEEM010000069.1 GCA_022820995.1 Gemmatimonadota bacterium
AGGTACTACAATCGGGTGCGTCGTCACTCCTCCCTCGGAGACCGGCCACCCCTGAAGATCATCGAGGACTTCTACCGAGAGGGCTGAGCAGCACAATAAACCCGGAGGCCGGGTGTCCAACTTTTGGGGGTCACTTCAGACCGTACTACCCAATAGGCCAGAGCTTCCCGGTTGCAAGCAACTGGACACTCTCCGCCATGGAGCCGGGTGATACATGGCAACGCTCGTTTTCCGTCACACTGCCCCCGAAGGGGTACTACCACTTGTTGGTAAAGATCGACACGGACGCGCCTGCGGGCGAACTGAACGACCCCTATGTCCACGATGATGTCCACTTCGAGCGATGGATGCTCGTGACGGATACGGGTGGGCGTCTGACGCTGGAATTCGACGAGTCGGTCTTCGCCGAAGGCATCGCGCCGATGCCGGGTCCGTTCATCAACAAGATCGGCCAGTCCGGCGCGAGCCGGGAGGCTGCGGCTGATGTCGGCGTTGCGGCCGACGTCGGCATGGACTCCAACGATTACGTCTACATGAGCGTCACCTACGCTGACAACAACACGGATAAACCCGCCGTCGGCGCGTACGCGCACGCCGCGCGGTGGCACGACCACGACCATACGGACGGGCCATGGAATCAGCAGACGGCCTACGTGAGCTCGAGCGGCGTCGTCGCGTTCACGTGCCCGCCGGCCGGTTACCACCTGGAGGGCGGAGCGGACCTGCCGAGCACGGCCCACATCGCCGGCGCAGGTTTCTCCGGCTATTGGGAGGCCGGACCGAGCGACTGCGGTGACACGATCTCGGCTTCCGGGCCGCGCACGAATTACCTGCCGTGGAAGAACCTGAAGAAGGTTGTACCGAAGGTACGCAGCCACTTCGGCAACCCGTCGGTTCCGCGAGTCGCCTGGTTCACATCTTCTACTGACGAGACGTCGTCATACACTCCTTCTTCGCACCGCATCAAGTTCGGCACCGCTTCCTACCACAACGATTGGACGGCGGCGCACGAGTACGCGCATGCCCTGCACGAGAAGGCGCTGGGTGGCCTCTGGACGGCCGAGCCGTCGTGTTCTGAAGGGCACAAGGTCTGGGAAGTATCAGGGTACAAATGCGCGTTCCAAGAGGGATTCGCCGATTACGCCGCCGGCATCGGGGCTTGGGGCCGCTCTTGGGAGAATGTGCCGCCCGACGTCGACGAACCAGAGGACCCGAGGATAGAAGGCTATGTCGCGATGCTATTTCAAGACCTGATCGACTCGGCGAACGAGGACGACGACGAGACCACCTACTCGGCATCATCGGTGGGCACCGCCTTCAAGTCTTGCAGGATCAGGTTCAGCGGCCCTTGGCGTAAGCGCAACAATGTGTCGGATTTCGTGTGGTGCATGGAGAACCGGATCAACAGCGACGTGCACAACGATCATTTTCCTGGCCTTACCGCTCCATCTCAACAGAGCGCGTCGCGGGGAAGCGACTGGGACGCTGACGACATACGCAGTACTTGGCTTCAGAATCTGACCGACAACTAGGAACTGAGCTGCGGGCTCCTCGGGGACCCGCTCGGGGAGCCCGCAGTGTGTCCACCTAGTTGCAGATCTCGCCTTCGGGGCAGTCTATACTCGCCGACAGCACCATCCAGAGCACTTCTTCGTCGTAGTTGCGAAAGCGGGGGGCGATCTCGAAGCCCCAGTACTCCCGGCACGTCGGCCAGCTGCAATACTCTATCGGTTCGTCGGGATGGTTGGGGATGTAGGGAGCAGGAGGGTTTTCTCTGCGACCGAACTCGAGCGTCCACTCCCTGTCCGTCTCCAGCGCCCACTGTGCTCGGCCCGACGCAATCGGGCCGGAGGCGCGCGGTTCACCGTTGAAGAGGAGAGACACTTCGACGAAGACCCGGCCCCTGCCGGCAACGGAGAAGGGTGCGACCGGAAAGTCCTCCGCAGTGAAGGTGCGCTCAATGGCTCCGCTGAGTTCGACCCGGAGCCCGGCGAGGCCACGATCGTCGTCCATGGAGTTGTATTCGGCAGGGACGGATAGGGGGCTCTTGGGCAGCGGCAGCTCGAGGGTCCCGTTCGTGACCCCCAAGACGTCGAGGATGCTGCACCCGGCGCACGAGAGGAGTGCGAGCAGAAGCAGGGTCCGCAGAAGCATGGGGATAGTCTCCTGTTCTTCGAGGATGCCCGCCTAACCTGGCCCAGCAAGGTCGCCGCACCAAGTGTCGGAGCGGCACGCCGGTCTGTGAACACGTACACGCGGAGGGACGCAGGCGTTCCCGCGGGAACGTCTCCTACCGCGGCTCCATCCCCAGCGCCCGTACGAAGGCGTCGTACTCCACCATGATGATGTGTGGGACGGGAAAGCTGGCCTCGAGGAGCACCGCTTGACCGGGCTGTGCCTCCAGTAGCGCGACCCTGCTGCTCGTGTAGAAGGCGGGAGATCCGCCGCCAGCCGGGATGAAGTGCGTTCCGGATTCCGTTCCTGCTTCCACGATCAGCCACGCGGACAGAATCGGCGTTTGGTCGAGAATCGCGGCGCCGGTGAAGACGTAGCTTCCGAGCTGGAGCTGCCGTGCTGCTCCGCCGGTGAAGGACTGCTCCCTGCCGACTACGGGCCGTTTGAACTCCGGGACGGTGTCCACGGTCAACGTGCCGTCGAGACAGGACAGGGTGAGTGTCTCGGGGGGATCCCGGGCGTCGTGGTGGAGGACGGCCAGCCCCCCGGCACGAGCGAGACGGCTCGATCCGCCCCGGGCACGACTCCGGTAGGCTGACAACTCGGCCGGACTCGCGCCCTCGAGGATGGAAGCCGACATCTCCTCGAGAACCCGGAACGACCGGAGCCAGACGATGGACCCATCGTCGTAGGCGCCGGGACCGTAGATCAGAAAATCGTCCGCGCAGCCTCGCGCCGCCGACGTCGGCCAGAAATCGATCGCCCGGTCCCCGATGAGTTCCCCGTCGAAGGTGAGCACCGACGCGCGTCCCGGTTCCAGCACGACGATGCGGTCGTTGGAGACCGCCAGCGCCTCAGGACTCTCGGCCTCGCCCGGTCCCTCGCCGCGCGGAACGAAAGCGGCCTCGAGCGGTCCGTCGGCGTTGAAGACGCGCACGAACGGGGGACTTGCGTCGAGCACCACGATGAAGCGGCCATCCGGCGTCAGCTGCGCGTCGAGGATCCGCAGGAAGGCCTCTCCCTCCGAATCCGGGTCCACCCGCGCCCCGATTCGCACGCCGGAACCCAGGAGCGCCTCCACCGATGCCGAGACATCAACGACTTCCCGGTCGCCCTCCACATCCGATGCCGTGACGGCGCGCTCGCCCCCACAAGCGAGGACGCCAACCAGGATCACCAGGGCGCTTCGAATTGCGTCCCTCCGAGCAGTCGTTTTCGCCGAGGCGCACAGCGCCGCCTGAGCTGGTGCGTCAGTTGTCGCAGCGGCGCAGATCGCGGGATCGGTCTTCGGGCTCCAGGACGAGGAGGACGCGGGCCTGCTGCGCCTCCGAGACGACGACCCTCTGCGTCGGTGACTCGAAGCCGCCGCACTCGGCCCGCACCTGGTATGAGCCGGGCGGCAGGTTCTCCATCGCGAAGCGGCCGCCGCTGCCGGTCACGGAACGGACGACGGTGCCGACCAGCACGACGGGCACGGCGGAGAATCCCCGACCGGTGTTCCCGTTCACGACCCGCCCGATGACCGCTCCCGGCACGGTTACGGGCACAACCAGGCGGGCGGCAGCGCCCGGTTCGACGCGGAGCGTCGCAGCCTCGCCCGGGTGGGGGCCGTAGGAGGGCGACAGCCTGACATCGGTGCCGGACGGAACGTCGCAGAGCCGGAAGCGGCCCGTCGAGTCGGACCGCACCTCGATCTCGCGGAGTTCAGGTTGCTCCTGCTCAGCGGCTGGCGCGAACGACGCTTTGATGCGAGCCGCCGGGAGCCGCACCTCGGTGAGCCGGTCCTCGACGGTCCCGTCGAGTGTCACCTCGCCGGCACGGCCAGCGGGCTCGCAGTGCTTCACCTCGATCTGCGGGACTATTCCCCCCAACTGCGCCGTCCAGTCGGACCACAGGATGATGACGCCGCAATAGAGCGTGGTGTCGTTGAGAGCGAATAGCGGAATGGGAGATGAGGGAGGATACAGCTCGGCGGCGCCCAGATCCGTCACGGAAAGTTCGTCCAGCAGCGGCTCGGGCGGCTCCACTTCCGCTGCGGGTTGGTGCGTCCCCGCCGAATTGATCGACAGTGGCCGACTGGTCCCCCAGCCAGCCGCCGTGCCTATCCGTTTTTGGTCGTACCAAACCTGCACCGTGGGGCAACGTGACAGGGGGGCCCGCATCTGCAGGTTCGACACGAAACCCGACAGCCGGGTGAACCCCGCGGTTCGGGTTCTGATCCACTCGGGTTCGAAGTACGTACCCCAGCCCTCCTCCAGCCGGTCGTAGAAGCCCGTCTCGACCAAACGGAGCGGCCGCCCCTCGACATCCACTTCCAGCGGCGCCACCTCGACCGGGTCCAGGGAGAGCCGCACAGCCAGCGGGGCCGGCCCGTCAGGGCCTACTTCGAGCAGCACGCTGTACGCGGCGAAGCCGATGCGGCGCACACCGAGCACATATTCGCCCGGCGCGATGCCGTCGAAGGCGAAGGAGCCGCCCGGGCCGGTGACGGTTTCCGCCACCACGACGTCGTCTCCCGCCAGCCGAACCGCGGCGCCCTCGACGGGCGCGCCCGTGTCCGCGGCGCGGACAACGCCCGCCACCCGGCCCGGCTCCTGACCCGCCGCCGCCATCGGCCACGCGACGCTCAGCGCGAACGCCATGAACGTCAGGCGCCGCGTGACTCCGCAGCCGCGCGACCGCGCAGAGCCCGTCGCCGTGGCACCGATCATCCAACCCCCGTCTCGAGCAGCCCGAACCCCATCGCGCACAAATCTCACCGTCCGGGCACTTTCCGTCCACCGGGCGCCGAGCTTCGCTCGAATTCGAATCGGCGCCGGGGCGGATGGGGGCGTCGGAATCGCCGGGAATCCGCTCGGGCTGTACGGATTCGGGCTTTCCGGCTAGGCTCCGAACTTCTTGAGGCGGCCGGCGCCGGCGGCGGCGAGGCGCATGAGGTCGCAGCCTCGGATGCGGCCGTGGGCGCCGTCGCGGCAGGCGGTCTCGCCGAACGTGGTGGCCGCGTCGCCGCGGGCCGGGCCGCCGTGGAGGAGAAAGGGCACGGGGTGCCAGCTGTGGCTGCGCATGATGGAGGGGGTCGAGTGGTCGCCGGTCACGAGGATGACGTCGGGGCCCGCGCCGACGAGTTCCGGGACGATGGCGTCCGCTTCCTCGATGGCGGCTACCTTGAGGTCGAAGTCGCCGTCTTCTCCGGCCTTGTCGGGAGGCTTGAAGTGGAGGAAAAAGAAATCGTGCTCGGCGAACCGCGCCTTCAGGGCGTCGACGAGCGGGGGGGCGCCCGCGGGCACCGTGCGCGCGTCCATGCCGACGAGGCGCGCGACGCCGCGGTACATCGGGTACGCCGCGGCGGCGGCGGCCCGCATCCCGAACACGTCGCCGAAGCGGGGCCAGTCGGGCCGGCTGGAGACGCCGCGCAGGAGCGCCATGTTCGCCCGCGGCTCGCCGGCGAGCCGC
>JAJEEM010000025.1 GCA_022820995.1 Gemmatimonadota bacterium
GGTGCTGGCCGGGGGGTGTCTCCTGGGAACCCTGCTCGTCCGGGTGTTCGCATGAGGCCGCGCAGGAGGGACTTCGTACGCGCCATCTCGCGCAGTTTCTCCATTCAGGGCTCATGGAACGACCGCACGATGACGGGACCCGGGATGGCGCATGCGCTCGCGCCGCTGCTCGCGCGGATTCACGCGGACGATCCCGCCGCTTTCCGGCGGGCCGTCCAGCGTCACTCGAGGGCCTTCAATGCGCACCCGTATCTGGCGCCCGTGGCGATCGGGGCCCTCGCGCGCCTCGAATTCGATGGAGAGGACCCCGACACCCTGTGGCGTTTCCGTTCCGCGCTCCGCGCGCCGCTGGGAGCGCTGGGCGACGGGATCGCCTGGGCCGGCTGGCGGCCCTTCTGCGCGTCCGCCGCGGCCATCGGGTTCGTGCTCGGACTCGACCCGCTCGTTGCCGCCGGCGCCTTCCTCCTCCTTTACAATGCCGGCCACCTCGCCCTCCGCGTCTGGGGGCTGCGCTGCGGGTGGAGGTCGGGCCGGTCCGTAGCCTCCGCGTTGAAGCGCTCGCCCCTGCGCCGGATCGAGGGCGCGCTCGTGCCGGCGAACCAGGTTCTCATCGGGGTCCTCGCCGCGCTGCTCGTGGGCCAGCTGCCGGGAACCGGCCACGCGTTCTGGAAGGACGGCGGTGCAGTCATCGCGGCGTTGATGGGTTATCTTGTCCCCCGACACATCTCGGCAGTCGCCATGGCGAGCCTGCTTGCCGCGTGCGCGGTGTGGCTCCTGTGAGCGTCCGGACAGGCAGTACGGCCTGCCGCGACGCACGGCCCGACGCCGATCGTTCGCTCGACCGGGGCGGAAGGTTTCTGTGACGATGCGACACGAAGCAGCGGTACGTATTCGGAACCGGCTGGGGCTGCACGCCCGCCCGGCCGCGGAGTTCGTCAAGCTGGCGAGCCGCTTCCGGGCCGAGGTGTGGGTCGAAAAGGATGAGATCGAGGTGAACGGGAAGAGCATCATGGGCGTGATGATGCTCGCGGCCGAGGCCGGCGCCTCCATCCGTATCCGGGCCATGGGATCCGACGCGGAGAACGCCGTCGATTCCCTCACCGAACTCGTACTGTCCGGGTTCAGCGAGGAACTCGATCCGGACGCGGACATGGACGGACTTGCGTGAGCGAGGTCATTCACGGGATCGGGGCCGCGCCGGGGCGCGCCCTCGGCACGGCTCGGCGACTCGAGCGTCACGACTGGCGACCCGAGCACAGGACGATCCCGCCCGACGCCGTCGAGCGCGAAGTCGCCCGTTTCGAGGAGGCTCGGGCCTGGGCCGCCGACCGCGTCCGGGACACGCGCGAACGGGCCGCCCGCTCGCTGGGCGAGGTGGAAGCGAACATCTTCGACCCGCAGATCCTCATCCTCTCGGACCCCGACCTCGTCGCGGGCACCATCCGCTATATCCGCGAGAACTTCCTCTCCGCGGAGCGGGCTTTCGATTGGCGCCTGACCGAGCTACGGACGGCGATCGTCGACGCGGGGCACTTCATGGTCGTCGACCGGCTGGCCGACCTGCGGGACATCCGGTCTCGCGTGCTCGCGCGACTTACCGGGCGCAACGAGGATCCCCTCGCCCTTCCGGAGGAGCCCGGACTGATCGTCATCGACGACCTCACGCCCAGCTTCGCGGTGCGCCTCGACCCGGAACTCGTTCTCGGCGTGGCGAGCGGATCCGGGTCCCGGACCTCGCACAGCACGCTGGTCGTCCGCTCTCTCGGGATTCCGGCGGTCGTCGGACTCGGCGCCGACCTCGCGAAGATCGAAGATGGCGCCACCGTTCTCCTCGACGGTGGCAACGGTCGCGTCCTGCTCGAGCCCACGGAGGCCGAGACGGCGGCACACCTGCAGATGGTCCGCCGCCTCTCCGGACGCCCCGCCGCCGACCTCACCCGCGAACCGGCGCCTCTCCTGACCGCGGACGGGGTCCGCGTGCATCTTCGCGCCAATATCGATCAGCCGCACGATGTGCCGGCGGCCCGGCGCGTGGGCGCCGAGGGGGTCGGCCTCTTCCGGTCCGAATTCCTCGTCATCGGCCGGAGGGTGATTCCGAGCGAAGAGGAGCAGTATGAAGCCTACCGCGAGGTCGTGGACGGCTTCCCGAACCAGCCCGTGACGCTCCGGACGTTCGATATCGGCGGCGACAAGTTCCCGCTCTTTCTCGACCTCCCTCCGGAAGAAAACCCCTATCTGGGCTGGCGCGCGATCCGCGTCTGCCTGGACCGGCCGCAGCTCTTCCGCAACCAGTTGCGCGCCGCGATCCGGGCCGGCGGACCGGAGGCCCGCATGCGGATCCTGGTCCCGTTCGTCATCTGCGAGACCGAGATCCTGCGCACCAAGGAAATCGTGGCGGAGGTCGGCCGCGAGCTGGGTCAGACCGAGCCGATCTCCTTCGGCGTGATGGTGGAAACGCCCGCGCTTGCGGACACGCTCGATCTCGTGGGACGGCACCTGGACTTCATCAGCCTCGGCACGAACGATCTGACCCAGTATTCCCTGGCCGTGGACCGCGGCAACGCCAGACTCCAGCATCTCTCGAACCCGATGCATCCGGCGCTCCTCCGCAGTTACGAGCGGATTTTCAACACGGCCAGCGCCCTCGGCCTCGACATCGGCGTGTGCGGAGACCTCGCCGCGGAGCCGGTGGGCCTCGCCCTCCTGCTCGCCCTCGGCTACCGGGATTTCAGTCTCGCGCCCACGTCGATCCCCGAGGTGAGGGAACTCGTGGGGCTCCTTTCCGTGGCGGAGTTGTCGGAGCTCCGGCGCCGCGCCGCCTCCCCGTCCGGGACCCCGGGAGAACTCCTCGCGCGGCTGGAGGACGCCATCCCGGTGGAGCCGTCACCGCTGTACGTCTCCTGATCCCGCGGCGGCGACGTTGCCTCCGCCCGGCCGGGCGGCCACTATCTTGGCCGCAACGCCTGCCGCGGCGCTCCGCCGCAAACCTCCAAGTGGGAGAATCAGCTTCGTGAAGGGGATACAACCGTTTTCCTCCGAATCCGTGACCGAGGGACACCCCGACAAGATCGCGGATCAGATCTCGGACGCCGTCCTGGACCGGATCCTCGCGGAGGACGACCGGGGGCGGGTCGCATGCGAGACACTCGTGACGACGGGCCTCGTCCTCGTCACCGGCGAGATCACGACGGCCGCCCGGATCGACATCGCGGCCATCGCGCGGGAAGTGCTGCGCGATATCGGCTATACGCGCGCGGAGCACGGGATCCAGTGGGACACGTGCAGCGTCCTCACCGCAATCGACGAGCAGTCGGCGAACATCGCCCAGGGCGTGGATGTCGGTGGCGCCGGAGATCAGGGGATGATGTTCGGGTACGCGACCGATGAGACGCCGGAGTTGATGCCCCGGCCCATCATGCTGGCGCACGCGCTGGTGAAGCGCCTCGCCGACGTGCGGCGATCCGGGGGCATCGCCTGGCTGCGGCCGGATGGGAAGGCCCAGGTGTCGGTCGAATACCGGGACGGGGAGCCGGCCCGCGTCACGGCGGTGGTCGTCGCGGCCCAGCACGACGGGGAGATCGCGCGGGATGAACTCGAGGCCGCGATCCGGGAAGAGATCATCGGGCCCGTGCTGCCGGACGAGCTCTACGACGAAGGCCGGGCGCAGTGCCACATCAACCCCACGGGTCGTTTCGAGATCGGCGGACCGCAGGGCGATGCGGGCCTCACGGGGCGGAAGATCATCGTGGACACGTACGGCGGCCTGGGCCGGCACGGCGGCGGCGCCTTTTCGGGGAAGGATCCATCGAAGGTCGACCGCTCCGCGGCGTACGCCGCGCGCTGGATAGCCAAGAACATCGTCGCGGCGGACCTCGCGAGGCGGGCGGAAGTCCAGCTCGCCTACGCCATCGGCGTCGAGGAGCCGGTCAGCGTGATGGTCGACACCTTCGGCACCGGGCGTCGGCCGGACGACGAACTCGCCCGCCGGGTGATGGAGGTCTTCGATCTGCGGCCGCGCGCGATCATCGAGCGGCTCGGGCTCCGCAAACCGATCTACCGCCGCACGGCCGCCTACGGGCATTTCGGCCGCGAGCCCGAAGGCGACGGGTTCACATGGGAGAGAACCGATCGGGTCGATGCCCTGGCGGGATAGGCGGCAGCTCCCCGGGGGGAACGGGGGACCGGGATGACGGAGTCCGGGATGCGGGAGGTTGCCGTGGCCAGCCTCGGGCTCGACAAGACGACGGGCGCTCCCGTGGTCATTCTCAAGGAGAAGAACGGTGAGCGTTTCCTCCCGATCTGGATCGGACCCGGCGAGGCCTCGGCGATCGCGATGGAACTCGCCGGCGTCCAGTTCACGCGTCCCCTCACGCACGATCTCTTCAACGCCGTGGTCCGCGGGCTCGACAGCGCCTTCGTCCGCGTCCTGATCACCAAGGTCGTCGACAACACCTACTACGCGTCGCTCGTGTTTCGGCGGGAGGACGAGTTCATCTCCATCGACGCCCGCCCCAGCGACAGCATCGCGCTGGCCCTTCGCGCCGGGGTCCCGATTCATGCGGCGGAGAGCCTCCTCGAAGCGAGCGCGTTCGAGATCGAGGAGACCGGGGTGGAGGGGGGAGAGGCGCCGTCTCCCGAGACCGGGCCGTCCCGCGCGCCGGAGGAGCCGCTGAGCGACTACCTCAAGGGGCTGGATCCCGAGGACTTCGGCCGCTTCGAGCCCTGAGGCGTCCCCGAAGCCGCCGGGCGGCCCGGGGCGCGGTTTCTTGCGCGTCGCGGACGGCGGCGCCCATCTTGGCGGCGACGCGCGGACATGGAGGGGCAAACGGAAGCCGGTGAGAATCCGGCGCGGCCCCGCCACTGTGAGAGGCCCGACCGAGCGGACGGCCTCGAGCCAGGAGACGTGCTCCTCCATGCCCCCGGCAGCCCGTTGCTGCCAACGCATGCTCTTCGCGGGAAGAGCGGGGTCCTCCGTCGCGCCGGGTCCCGGCGCGCTCCCCCGTTCGAACCGGAAGCGGGGGATGGATGTCGGACAACATGGCCCGGTCGCTTGCCGTCGTCTCCGTGGCGCTCGCCGCGGCCTGTGGCGCGCCCGGCACGGCGGGGGAGGGCGACGCGCCGAACCCGGGCGTGGTTGCACCAGCCGAACCGCGCCGCATCGTCTCTCTCATCCCGGCGGCGACGGAGATCCTCTTCGAACTCGGAGCCGGCGACCGGCTCGTGGGCCGCACCCGGTGGGGCGTCCATCCACCCGCGGCCCGCCGAGTCCCCGACGTCGGCGACGGTATCCGCCCGTCGCTGGAGGCCGTGCTCGCCCGCGATCCCGATCTCGTGATCCTCTACGATGGGGAAACGAACCGGGACAGCCGGGAGAGGCTGCAGCGCCTCGGGGTGCCGACACTGGCCCTTCGACACGACACGCTGGAGGACCTGCGCCGCAACATCCTCCGCCTCGGCGAGCTTGTGGGCTGTCCGGAGGGAGGGAGCGCGCTGGCGGGCCGGATCGCGCGCGCACTTGCGGCTGTCTCCCGGGCGACGGAGGGTCGTCCGCGCGTTCGCGTCTACTATGACGCCTGGGCCGATCCGCCGATGACGATCGGCGGCGGGAGTTTCATCGACTCGCTGCTCGCGGTCGCCGGCGGGGCCAATGTGTTCGGCGATCTCGAGACGGCGGCCCCGCGGGTGAGCCTCGAGGCCATCATCGACCGCGATCCGGAACGGATCCTCGTCTCCGTGGCACCGGAAGCGCTCCACCGGCGCCCGAACGTCGCGACGCGCCGCGGCTGGGAACGGATCCCCGCGGTCGCCGCCGGCCGAATCTCGACGCTGGATCGCGATGTCGTGAGTCGCCTCGGCCCGCGCGTGGCGGAGGCGGCGTGGTCCATCGCGGAGGCGCTGCACGGAGAACTGCCGGCGGCTCCCCCGGAGCCGGTCGCGGTTTCCTGTTCGTCGTGACGCGGACCGGCCGCGGAGCGCTCCTGCTCACCCTGCTTCTTGCCGTCGCGGCGGTCTCCGGGCTCCTGCTCGGGGCCGCGAATGTCGCGCCCGCGGACGTGTGGCGGGCGCTCACGGGCCAGGAAACGGATCCGTCGGCGCGGACCATCGTCCTCTCGCTTCGCCTGCCCCGCGTCACGGCCGCCGCGCTTACGGGCATCGCGCTCACGATCTCCGGAACGCTGTTCCAGGCGCTGCTCCGAAATCCGCTCGCGGAGCCTTATCTCCTCGGCGTTTCCTCGGGCGCGGCGCTCGGCGCCGTACTCGCGCTCACCGCGTTCGGAGGCGTGCTGGGGTACCTCGGCACGGTGGGCTTCGCCCTCGCCGGAGGCCTTGCCGCCATCGGCATCGTATTTCGGGTCGCGCTCGCCGTGGGTCGCCTCGATACGCACGTGCTGATCCTGGCCGGCGTCGTCGTAGCGGCCTTCTTCGGGGCCGGCGTGATGCTCCTTCTCTCGCTCGCCGAGCCGGACGCCACCCGCGCCGCGGTGCTGTGGACGATGGGGAGTCTCGAACGGGCCGGGTGGGAGTCCACGCTCGCCCTCGGGCTCGTGGCCGCGGCGGGCGGGACCGTGTCTTTCGCGCTCTCCCGCCACCTGAACGCGCTCGCCCTCGGCGAGGAAGCGGCGGCCTACCTCGGAGCGCGCGTGGAAGTGGTCAGGCGGAGCGCGTACTTCATTGCCTCGCTGCTCGCCGCCGTGGCGGTGAGTACCGCGGGCGTCATCGGTTTCGTGGGCCTCGTCATACCCCACGGCGCGCGCATGATCTGGGGCAGCGACCACCGGCGCCTCCTGCCGCTCGGCGCCCTCGGCGGCGCCGCCGCGCTCGTCCTCGCCGATACCGTGGCCCGGGTGGCGCTCCGCCCGCTCGAACTTCCCGTGGGCGTGGTGACGGCGCTCCTCGGCGTGCCGCTCTTCCTCGTACTGCTGAGGAGGAGCTATGCCTGAGTCCGCCGGCGACCGGGCGGACGCGGCGGCCTATCGGCTCGAGGATGTCACATTCCGCTATCCGTCCGCCGCCGCCCCGGCCGTCAGGGGCCTGTCCCTCGAATTCGGCGTGGCCGCTTTCACGGCGGTCATTGGGCCGAACGGAGCGGGGAAGAGCACCCTCGTGCGTCTGCTGGGAGGCATTCTCGACCCATCCGAGGGGTCGGTGCGCCTCGACGGCCGGCCGCTCGTCTCCTGGGATCGCTCGGCGCTTGCCCGGCGCACGGCGGTCGTATCGCAGGATGCTCCCCCCGAGACGCTTCGAGTGAGCCTCCGGGGGTACGTCGAACTGGGCCGAAACCCGTACGTGAGTCCGTGGGCGCCCCTCGCCCCCCGCGACGAGGAGGTGATCGGGAACGCGCTGGCCTGGGCCGGCCTCGACCACCTCGCGCACCGGCCGCTCGCCGAGCTGTCCGGCGGAGAGCGCCAGCGCGCCAAGCTCGCCCGCGCGATCGCACAGGAACCGGGAGTCCTGATCCTGGACGAACCCTCCGCCCACCTCGATTTCAGGCACGCACTGTGGATCTTCGAGGCGCTCCGCGGGCGCGTGCGCGACGGAGCCCTCACCGTCATCTGCATCACGCACGACATGCAGCTGGCGAGCCGCCATGCCGATCGAATGATCCTGCTGGCGGAAGGAGAGGCGGTGGCCGCCGGCCCGCCGGGCGAAGTGCTCGGATCGCCGGCCCTGGCCGCGACCTACGGCTGCGAGGTCCGGGTCGAATCGCTCGGAGATCTCGGGCACTCCGTGCTTCCGGTTCGGGCCCGTCCACGGGGGCCGGCGGGCGGCGCGTCGTCACCGATGCGGGCGCTCTGAACGTTATTCTGGCGGAAGCACGCCGGACCCGGGCAGGCGGCATGGCGTCGGCTTGCCGTCCACGACCCGGGAACGGACCTTGCCGGGATGCACCCAACCGAAGGGGCGCTGCCGCCGCCCGGGCGGCGACCGGTCGCGGACCCGAACGGGTTGGGCACCACAGGAGCGGATCATGCGGAGACGTAGCCGGATACAGATCGGAGCACTGGCGGTCCTCCTCGCCGGGTGCGGCGGTTCGAACGGGACGGGGCCGGATGAACCCGGCGTCGTGACGCCCGACCGGTCGGAATTCGCCGTTCTCAACTCCATCTCCGGAACCCTGCAGCAGTTCAACAGGATCGATGGCCGGCTCGTTCCCTTCGGGCGCGACATCCAGCTGGGAGCGGGCTTCCGGGGCCGGACGATGGATTTCATCCAGGATCTGTGGGTCACGGCGTGGGACACTCCCGAGGGAAGCAAGGTGCTCTTCGGGTCCTTCTCGACCGACGAACAGACGACGGCCGTCTTCCCGAACAACGCCATCGTGGACCCGGGTAAACCCACCGTGATCTTCGACGCCGGCGGTACGGTGGGCACGCTCATCCCCGCCCGGGCGCTGGATGCGGTGTTCGTGGCCTTCCCGGGCACGCCGATGGCACAGATCGCCGTCGAGGGGGTGGGCACCTTCGTGGAGCGGACGATCCCGGCAGGGCAGTTCCTTGTCTCCGTCGATGCCAACCTCGACGACGAGGAGGGCGGGCGAGAGCCCCTCGGCCCTCCCCGCATCGTCCTCCACGAGTTCATCACCGGCAGTTACTTCGACGAGCTGAGGCTTCCGGAAAGCACGGTCGGCGCCACCGAGGCCATCGTGCTCGAAGACAACATGCTCCTGCTTGCCGGCGGTGGGGTCGACCCGATGACGTCCGCCCCGCTGGGGGACGGGAATCTCGTCGAGATCGACATGACGGCCCGTAGCGTGCAGGACGTGAACGCCCTTGGCGGCAACGGAATCTCCATGGAAGCCGGGCGGAACGGGCTCGTCTACGTCGTGCGAACCAAGGGCGTGGACGCGACGGAGACGGACTTGCTGGCGTTCAGCTTTGCAATCCGGGCATGGATAAACGGACCGGAAAACCCGATCCAGCCGCGCGACCGCGACGGCTCGAATCTAAGCTGCCGGGTCGCAGCCGCCTTTCTGGACGGCCAGATCCTCTGCGCCACCTACGTGGCCGCGGGCCAGGGACGTCTCGTTCTCCTCTCGGCCGAGGGCGAGTTCCTCGACGAGGCGCCGATCGGGGCGGGAACGACCGATATCCTGCTTCGTCCCAGCTGACCGCGCCCGGGGTCGGGGGGCCGAGTGGGACTCGTAACGACCCGGGCCGTGGTCCTCCAGACATACCGGTACAGCGAAACCAGCAAGATCCTGCGCCTGATGACGTGGGAGCTCGGCCCCTGCTCCGCGCTCGCCCGCGGTGCGCTGCGCCCCCGAAGCCGCTTCGGCGGCCTTCTGGAACCCTTTGTGGAAGGGGAGGCGACATTCTACAGCCGGGAGGGGCGCGACCTGCATACCCTCTCCAACTTCGAACTCCTCCGCGACCGGCGTGGACTGGACCGGTCGATCACGCTCTTCACGATCGCGTCCGTCCTGTGCGAACTCGTGATGCGTCTCGCCCCGGAACACGGCGACGAGGAGCTGTATCGCACGCTGACCGCGGGTCTCGACGGACTCCATGGCCGGGCCCGGGAGGAGGCGCCGGCCATCGGGCTCGAGTACGTCTGGGGCGTGGTCGACGCCCTGGGTTTTCGACCGGAGACCGAACGTTGCGTCGGCTGCCGGAATCCGATCGGAGCGACGGGCGCGCGCTTCGACTTCGAGGCGGGCGGGCTTCGCTGCGGCACCTGCGGCCCGATCGGCCCCGAACTCGACCCGGCGGAACTCGACACGCTCCGGGTCCTCGTTTCGGGCGGGGCGGCGGGGCGGAACCGCGGCAACGGCCGCCAGGGCCGTTGGCTGGCCGAGTTCATCCGGCACCACGTGGCGGAGGGCGCACAGCTGAAGTCTCTGCCCTTCCTGAGCCGGCTCGGCTGAACGCCCGTGCACGACCGGTGAGCGCGCTGCGAGCGAAGGCGTGAGCGATCGGCGCGGGATCGTGATCGGGACCGCCGGGCACGTGGATCACGGCAAGACCGCCCTCGTGCGGGCGTTGACGGGGGTCGAGACGGACCGCTGGCTGGAGGAGCGGAAACGGGGGCTCACGATAGACCTGGGCTTCGCGCGGCTCGACCTCGATCCCGACCTGGAGACGGGGATCGTCGACGTCCCGGGGCACGAAGACTTTCTCAAGAACATGCTCGCCGGGGCCACCGGTATCGACGTCCTCCTCCTCGTCGTGGCGGCGGACGAAGGTCCGATGCCGCAGACCCACGAGCACCTCGCGATCGCGCGCCTCCTGAACATCCGGCGCGGCGTCGTCGCACTCACCAAGAGCGACCGGGTGGACGAGGACTGGCTCGACCTCGCACACGAGACGACCCGGGAACTGCTGGACGAGGACACCGCCCGGGCGTCATGGGAGATCGTGCCGGTCTCCGCCCTGACGGGCGACGGGATCGAACCGCTCCGGGAAGCGCTGGGCCGGTCGACGGCGGGGATCCGCACCCGCGGCGTCGACGACCGCTTCCGGCTCCCGATCGACCGATCCTTCTCGATCCGGGGCACCGGTACCGTGGTGACCGGCACGGTGTGGAGCGGGTCCATCGGCGTGGGGGACACCGTGAGCGTTTTCCCCGGCGGGGATTCGGCCCGCGTGCGCGCGCTCCAGGTGCACGAGGATCCCCGTCCCCGCGTCACCGCCGGCCGCCGGTGCGCCGTCGCCCTCGTCGGGGTCGCGCCGGCCTCCGTGGAGCGGGGCAGCGTGCTCTTCGACCCGTCCGACTGGCAGTCGAGCGAACGTCTCGGCGTCCGCGTGCGGGCACTGGGGGGCCGCGACCGGCCCCTGCTTCATGGACAGCGCCTCCGGGTCTATCTGGGCACGCGCGAAGTCATGGCCCGGCTGCAGACGGCGGATCGCCGACCCATCGCACCCGGGGAGACCGCCTGGGCCGTGCTCGCCCTCGAGGCGCCGCTCCTCGCCCGGACCCGCGATCGGGCCATCCTCCGCTTCTACTCGCCGGTGACGACGGTCGGCGGGGTCCGCGTCGCGGAACTGAACCCGCCGCCCGGTTGGCCGGCCCGGACGGAGGCCTGGAGCCGGATTCTCGACGGCGCCCCGCCGGAGGCGGTCGCCGCGGCCGTGGCTCTGAGAGGCCTGCGCGGGCTCCCCGCCGCGGCGTCACCGATCCTCCTCGGGTGGCGCGACTCGACCTTCGAGACGGCCGCGGAGGAGGCCGAATGCGTGCGCATCGGCGGCCACTGGTTCGCGGCGGATGCCGTTGCGGAGGCCATGGAGGCCGTGGAGGAGAGCGTGGCCCGTCTCCACGCGGCGGACCGCCGCGCCCCCGGCGTATCGAAGGAGGCCGTGCGCTCCGCCATGGCGCCGGTCTGCGATCTCGAACTGGCGGAGACGGCCGTCCGCCGACTCCTCGCCGACCGCCGGCTCGTCGAGAGCGGGCCGCGGCTCGCGCTGCCGGGCCACGCGCCCCGCCTCACCGCCCGGGAGGAAGAGGGACGCGCGCAGCTCGCCCGGACGATAGAAGCCGCCGGACTGCAGCCGCCGCTCGTCGCGGAACTGGGGAGGACGCTGCGCCTCGACCGGGCCGTGCTCGACGACCTCCTGCGGTTGCTGCAGGAATCCGGCGCGACGAGGGCGGTCACACCCGAACTGCACGTCGCCGCCGCTGCTCTCGAGACCATGGAAACGCGGGTAAGGGATCTCCTCGCCGATGGCACGCCGGCCCCTCCCGCCCGATTCAAGGAAGCGTTCGGTCTCTCACGGAAGTACCTGATCCCGCTCCTCGAATACCTGGACCGGGAAGGCGTGACCCGACGAACGACGGAAGGAAGAGTCCTCGTTCAGCGGACGTGATAGAGGAAGCAGCCGCAATATTCGCACGACTCGACGCGGAGATTGCGATCCGCCTCGGAGGCGCGGGCGGTGGAGACCGCCACGAAGCAGCCGTAGCAGATGCCGTTGATGACCGGCGCGACGACCCTCGGCGCCTTGTCGGCGATACGGCGGTAGCGCGCCCGGATCCCCCGGCCCAGCCGCTGCTCCAGCTCCTCGACCTTCTCATCGAGCGACTGGATCGCGTCTTCGATCTTGACGTCGAAGACCTCCGCCTCGAGATCCGTCAGCGACCCGTCCGTGAGTTCCCGGCGCTGCATTCTCAGGTCCTGGATCTCGAGGAGCAATTCGAGTTGCTGGTCCACTAGAGATCCTTCGCCTCGAGCAGCTCGATGAACTGTTCGGGGCTCGAAAGTTCCGCGAGCGATTCCGGCACATCGGCCTCCTTGCCGAACTGGGCGATCTTGCCCAGCACCGGAAGATACTGATTCGAGACCTCCAGCGGCGGCGCGACGATGAGAAAGACGTACCGGACCGGTTTCTCGTCGATCGCCTTGAAGTCGAGGCCCGAGAGCTTTCGGCCGAACGCGACCCGCAGCCGGGTCACGACGAGCGAGCGGCAATGGGGGATCGCGATGCCGCGGCCGATCCCGGTCGAACCGAGATTCTCCCGCCGCTTCAACATCTTGTAGAGGATTCCTTCGGACTTTCCGTCGAGGCCCAGACACGACACAAGTTCCTTCAGGGCCTCATCCTTCGTCTCGGCCGCCAGGTCGAGGTTGATGGCGGACGGAACGAACAATTCACGAAGCTGCACTTGGATCTATATCTCCTCCCCGCGAACGCGGGGCGCATATCGAATCAACGGGAACCGACTCCGCGGGACCCGGCAGACCCCGAGTATACCCGCGCCGGTTTCCGGCTGTCAAAGAAGCTCCGCGGCCGCTCCCGGAACTTGCGCCGCACGCCGGGATAAACCACCGTAATGGCAGCACTCGCGCGTATCGGGGGGCGACACGGCTTCGACGCGTGAACCGGAAGCTGCGGAAGCGTGCCGAGGTGCCCGGGGCCTCGTTAAACACCGGGAAACTTCAGGTGCCAACGACGGTTTGGCTCTGGCTGCGTAAACCTGCGTAGCCCGTCCACGAGAGGTCCGGGCCCGAGGACCTCCCGACGGACGTCGACGAATCGGGCTGGTCATCCCGGCGCGCCGTGAGCCGCGGGTGACGAGAACACGGTGAGAACCGCGTACACGGCTGGTTTCGCAAGGGGTTGTTCGTGAACCCTCGCGCGACGAGACTTGATCGCGAACTACGCACGTAGATGCCGTGGCGGATGGGCTCGCGGACGCGGGTTCGATTCCCGCCGCCTCCACTCATGCAGGGCTCCACCCGGGGCGCCTCCCTTTCCGGCGGCGCCTCGGCTTTTTTTGCGGCCGGCCCGTGGACGGGTCGAGGAGGTTCCGGATGATCGAAGAACTGCAGCGCAAGATCGGGGACGAAGCGGAGACGCTCCTCCACGAGCTGAACGTCATCCTTCCGAAAGAGATCGAGAAGGCCGTCGCCCAGGGCGACCTGCGAGAAAACTCCGAGTACACCGCCGCTCTGGAGCGGCAGGGTTTCGTGCGGGCGCGACTCGACTACCTGGCACGCCGAATGTCGCAGCTCGGGGAACTCGATATCGAGAACATCCCGACGGACCGCGTCGGGTTCGGGTCCAGAGTCGCCGTGCGGGACCTGGAGGACGACGAGATCGAGTCCTTCAACCTCACGATCGGCGACGACGTCGACATCGAGAACAACGACATCTCGATGGAATCGCCCATCGGCCGTGCGCTCCTCGGAAGGAGGAAGGGCGAACTCGTGAGCGTGAGACTGCCCGCCGGCGGGCGCGAGTTCGAGGTCGTCGATTTCGAGACGCTGCACGACCTGTAGCGGCTGGCGGCCCCGCCGCCGCCTGCGCTAGAAGACGCGGATCGGCGGGATGAACTTGCCGGGGTTGGCCCGCACCTCGGCGAGGAACGCGTTCAGGTCCACGACCACCTTGAGCAGTTCCTCGTAGAGCGTCTCGTCGCTGACAAGCTGCCCGACCACCCCCTCGCCTCCCTCGATGAGATCCAGGATGGAATTGGCGCGGGTCGCGGACGAAGCGATCGCACGATACAGGGAGTCCGACGCCAGCAGGCGCCCGAGAGTCCCATCGCCGGCCGCCAGCGCTCCCGTCACCGTGTCGAGGCGGGCGGTCGAAGAAACGAGGCGGTCGTACAGCTGCGGATCCTCGAGCAGGCGGGCCAGCGAGCCTTCCCCGTTCGCGATCGGCCCCAGCACGGCCGCGAGGTTGTCGTTGAGGTCGACGAGGCCGTCGTAGAGCGCCTCGTCGACCAGGAGGCGTCCCAGTGAACCCTCGCCGCTCGAGACGCGGGCCAGCGTTGCGGAAAGGTCGTTCGAGAGCTGCGTGAGGCCGAGGACGGCATCGGCCGCCTGGCCCAGGAGTTCATCGTAGCTCAGCGCCGGCGCCGTACCGATCGTGTCTCCCGGGACGAGGGTTGCCGAATCCGGAGACCCCGGTTCGATGTCGATGAGACGGTCGCCGAGGAGTCCCTGCGTCCGCACGCGGGCTCGCGAGCCGCGCCGGATCTGCTCCCGGACGTCCACGCTGACCCCGAGCCAGACCGCGACCGCCGCCTCCGAGTCGCCACGCTCTTCCGGGGAGATGAACTCCACGCGCTCGACCTGGCCGACGCCGCGCCCGGCCACCTGGACGGGCGCGCCCGGGCGGAGCCCCGAAGCCGATTCCATGAGGGCCACAAGCTGGTAGCGCTCGCCGAACACGTCCCCGATCCGGCCCACGAACAGCACGCACAACGCAAGAAGAACGAGAGAGACGATGAGGACGAACCCCACGCGCATCTGGTCCCATGTGATCGGTTCCGATCTTCGCATCGTATCCCCCAGCCCCCCGTCTGGTCCGGCAGCTAGCCGCCGCCGAAGGCTCGTCCGTTAGCCGCGGAAGGCCCGAACATATCGGTCTTCCGTAGCGTGCATCTCCTCCGGCGTTCCGCTGAAGATAATCTCCCCGTCCCTCAGGAGCGCGGTCTCGGTCGCGATTCTCGATGCGGACCGCACATCGTGGGTCACTACGACGACGCAGACGTGGAGTTCCCGCCGCAGCTTCAGGATCAGTTCGTCGATCCTCCGCGTCGTGATCGGATCGAGCCCGCTCGTCGGTTCGTCGAAGAGGAGGATCGGCGGCCGGTGAGCGATCGCCCGCGCGATGGCGACGCGCTTGCGCATGCCTCCCGACAGTGCGGACGGGAGCAGAGGGAGAACCACGGCGGGGTCGAGGTCCACAAAGGACAGCACCTCCTCGACGCGCTCCCGGATCTCGTCCTCCGCCAGAGTCGTATGCTCGTAGAGCGGGAAGGCCACGTTGTCGAACACGTTCAGGGAGTCGAAGAGCGCCGATCCCTGGAACACCATCCCCATCCGTTCCCGCAGGGCCAGAGCCTCCGGGCGCGAAACCGCGCTGATGTCGCGTCCCTCGATGAGGACCTCGCCGCGGTCGGGAAGGAGGAGCCGGAGCATGAGGCGCAGGATCGTCGACTTTCCGACCCCCGACCCGCCGAGGATGCAGAGCGTCCCGCCCCGGGCGACGCCCAGCGAAACGCCGCGCAGCACCTCGTGATCCCCGAACGAGAGCCACACATCCCGGAGTTCGACGATTTCGGGCCCGCCGCCCTCGCTCGCGTGGGTTTCCAGCTCGCGGCGAATCTCGTCGCGCAACTCCGCCTCGAAGGCCTCGCTTCCCGGCTGCGGCCCGCCGGCGGGCGTGCGGTCGCTCATGGTGGATCCTCGCTCACCATTGGAACATGGCGAGCAGGATCTGGGTGAGGAAGTAATCCGCCGCGAGGATGAGGATGGACGAGGTCACCACGGCCCGGGTCGTCGCTCGCCCGACGCCTTCCGTGCCGCCCTCGGCCCGAAGCCCGTGGAAGCAACTCGTGAGCGCGATGATCCCGCCGAAGGTGAAGGGCTTCACCAGCCCCTGAATCAGGTCGATGGGGATGACCCTGAGCACGAAGCCGCTCTGGGCGAGGGTGTCCCACACGGAGTTGATATACAACTGGGCCGTGAAGTCCAGCGTCAGGACCGCGATGAGAAGCCCCCCCAGGATGGCCACGGCGTCGCCGATGATCGTGACCACGGGGAGCATCACGAGCGCGGCGAGAAAACGCGGCACGACGAGTTTCCGGATCGGGTCGACACCCATCGTCCGGAGGGCGTCGACCTGCTCCGTGACACGCATTGCGCCCAGGGCCGCTGCCATGCCGGCGCCCGCGCGGCCGGTGACGATGAGCGCCGTGAGAACGGGACCGAGTTCGCGTATCGTGCTGGCCCCCACAAGGCGGCCGATGTAGACCGTTGCTCCGAACCGCTCCATTTCCACGGCGGACTGGAGGGCGAGCACCATCCCCGTAAAGAGGCCGGTCAGCATGACGATGAAGATCGATGCGACGCCGATCGTGTCCATCTGCTGAACGAGATCGCCGCGATAGAAGGGCTGACTCAAACAAGCCCTCGACACGCGTACGAAAAGCCGGCAATAGGCCTCGACCGCGAAGGCCATGCGGAGCACGGCATCGCGAGCGAGTCTTGCGGCGGAACGGCGGGCGGAGCCGTCGGGCACGATCTTTGGCGCTCTCTCGGGGATCGAAGTATGTTCGCCCGACCGCCAGAACGCGTTCGAACGCAACGACTCGCCTCCAGCGATGAGGCGTACGGGCGAGGTTACCGGCTCCCACCGACCCGATGCAAGGCAGCGGCGACCCGCGGATATTCCGCGCCATGCCCGGTGGCAGCGGCCGATCGCCCGCCCCCCGAAAGGAGCCTCGAGCCATGCAGACCGGACCGGTCCACACGGACCATGCACCCGCCGCCGTCGGCCCCTACTCCCAGGGATACTGGGCCGGCGAACTGTTCTACTCCGCAGGGCAGGTGGGGTTGGTGCCGTCGACCGGCCAACTGGTGGGCGCCGACGTCGTCTCCCAGGCGGAGCGCGTGATGACGAACCTGGCGGCCGTCCTGGACGAAGCCGGGCTGACCTTCGCGGATGTCGTGAAGACGACGATCTTCCTTGCGGACATGGGCGACTTCGGTGCCGTGAACGAGGTCTACGCCCGCCACTTCGAACCTCCGTTCCCCGCGCGCTCGACCGTCGCCGTGGGCGCGCTGCCCCTGGGGGCCCGGGTCGAGATCGAGGTGATCGGCCGGGCCCGGTCGGCCACCTGATCGGTCCGACCGGAATGACGACGACACGGATGACCGGGAGCGGATGGTGACTGGTGTCGCCTGCGGTCTTCAAAACCGTTACGGGGCGTTCGCGCGTCCCGGGTGGGTTCGATTCCCACACGTTCCCGCCACCTTCGCGCTCGCGGCCGTGCTCCTGTTCGGCCACGCCCTGGAGCAGTCGCCGCTGCGGGCGCAGGACCCGCCGCCTCCCGTGGTCGCCGATTCGGTGTCCGTCGAAGCGGCCCCCGCCGCCGACACCACGGGCCGGCCTCCTCCCATCTCCCCGCTTGGCGCCTTCGGCCGTTCACTGATCCTCCCGGGCTGGGGACAACTGGAGGTCGGGCGCCCATCGCGCGGCGCCTTCTATTTCGCCGCGGAGTCCGTCTTCCTGTTCATGGTCTTCAAGTCCGACGCGCGGCTCTCCGCGGCCAAGGAGGAGCTGCCGCTGAACGAAGAGCGGATCTCGAACCGTTCGGGGCAGCGCGAAAACTGGATCGTCCTCGCCGGGTTCATCGCCTTCCTGAGCGGTCTCGACGCGTGGGTGTCCACGCAGTTCTGGGACTTCGAGCCCTCCATCGGCCCGCCCGCCGATGGATCCGTCGGGATCGCCCTCGGTTTCAAGGTCGACTTCCCGTAGTCTTCGCCCCGCCTTCGCCGAGTCTCCGGTAGGACTCCAGGCGGATCTCGTCCGGCGTCACGATGGCGAAGCTGTTGTGATGGAGCCAATCGCCGGAGTTGAGGTAGAACCTCCCCGGGGCGAGTTCCGCGACTTCGGGCCGGTGCGAGTGTCCGAACACGACGAGGTCGACGTCCTCGTGAGCGGCCAGCACGTCGATGGCGTGCTGCGCAAGGAGCGAAGCCCGGGGCGATTCGTTCCCGGCCCCTCCCGCCTGGGCCCGCCGCGTCCCGCTCGCGAGCCGTGCGAGGGGTAGTCCGAGATCGGGGTGAACCCAGCGAAAGAGCCCGCGTCCGACCGGACTGCGGGCGGCCCGGCGCAGAATCCGGTAGCCCCAGTCCGCGGGGCCGAGTCCATCCCCGTGCGCGATGTACGCACGCCGCCCTCCGATGCGTCGCCGCGCCGGCTCGACGAGGATTTCGATCCCGACTTCATCGCGGAGGAAACTTCCCCCCCACGCGTCGTGGTTCCCGCCCATGAACAGGATCCGCATGCCGCCTTCCACGAGCCTCCGCAGACGGGCGAGCACGTCGAGCTGACCCCGCGGGATCACCTGACCGTATTCGAACCAGAAGTCGAACAGGTCGCCGTTGATGAGGAGCTCCTCGCCCCAGCGGTTCGCTTCCTCGAGAAAGGCGAGGAATGCGCGCGCGTTCTCCTCGGCCACGGCGCCGAGATGGATGTCGGAGACGACGACGGTGCGTTCGGACATGGGCCGAAGCTCGGCGCGCGGGGCGCGGTGCGTCAAACCCGCCGGCGCCGGCGGCGAACCCATCGCCGGGAGTTCGACACCCGGTACCTCGCCGGAGCATATTGGCGGCGTGAAAAACGCAGACGGAGTCGGAACCACGGAAGTGCGCGTGCGGTATGCCGAGACCGATCAGATGGGGCGCGCGCACCACCGCCACTACCTCGTGTGGTGCGAACTGGGGCGCACCGGGCTCATGCGCGAGCGCGGCGTGTCGTACGCGGAACTCGAGCGCGGAGGCCTCTGGCTCCCCGTTTCCCGGGTCGAAGTCGAATACCGGATCCCGGTCGAATACGACGAACTCATCCGGATTCACACCCGCGTCGAACGCCTCCGAAGCCGCGAGGTCGTGTTCGCATACCGGATCGCGCGCGCGTCCGACGATGCGACGCTCGCGCGCGCCCGCACCGCTCTCGTGTGTACCGATGCGCGGGGCCGGCCGCACCGGTTTCCGGAAGCCGTGAAGCGCCAGCTGGCGACGCTGCCGACCGTCGGTGCGCCGCACTCCGCCACGTGAACCGTGGATCGGCGCGCCGCGCCTTCTGGCCGCTCCTCCTCCTGCCGCTCACCGCCTGCGGCGGCGGTTTCGAGCGCGGGGCCCCCCTGCCCGATGCGGCAGAGGTCGCCCGGCGGGCGCGCGCGAGCTCGGGCACGGAGCAGCCGATGCACGTCATCTTCAGGTGGGAATACGCCGGCGAAAGCGGGAGCTTCCGCGGCGATGGCGCCGCCCGGGTGAACCCGCCCGACCGCTTTCGCCTCGACCTCTTCTCGACGGGGGAGGGAAGTCTCCAGGCAACGCTCGTCGACGGCGTGCTCACTACGTCCGGCGACCTCGAGGGCGTCGAACTGCCCCCGACCGTCTTCCTCTACGCCATGGCGGGCGTGTTTCGGCCCGGCGACATGCCTCCCGCCGGAGGATTCGAGGTCCCCGGCCCGCCCGGCCTCCGCGTCCTCGAGTTCCCGGTCGAGGGAGGCGCGACTCGAAGCTATTATCTTGAGAGCGGACGGCTCACGCGGCTCGACGAGCGGCGGGCGGGCCGTCGCGAGCGATGGATCGAACTGGAGTGGGGGAGCGATCCCCGCTGGCCCCGGGAAGCCCGGTATCGGGACATCGTGGACTCGAGCGGGGTACATTGGGAGTTGCTGAGCGCGACGGCTCAATCACAGCCATATGATGAGGAAAACTATGTCTTGCCGATTCCGCTCCGGAGCGATGGCCGCGACCGCGATGCTCACCGTGCTGGCGGGGTGCTACAGCTTCTCCGGCGGCGGCGGGCTGCCCAGCCACATGCGCACCGTCTGGGTCGCCCCGATCGAAAACGAGAGCACCCAGTTCGGCATCGCGGAGTCCCTGATGGACGAACTCCTCACGGCGGCGCGCCAGCGGCTGGGGCTGCGGCTCTCGTCCGAAGAGGAAGCGGACGCCGTCATCACGGCGCAGATCCGGCGCTACAACGATGAGGCGGTCAACTTCGACGCCGTCGGCGGTGTCGGCGCGGACGTGTTCCAGCGTCGCGTGACCGTCAGCGTCTCCGTGGAGATCCTGGATGTGGCCGAGAACCTCATCATCTGGGGAAATCAGAGCCTCACCGGGACCGGAGAGTACGAACCCGGAAACGAAACCGAAGACCAGGCCCTGATCGTCGCCCTCGAGAACCTCGTGCAGCAGATCGTCGACGGAGCGCAATCGCAGTGGTAGACTGACCGGCGTCGACCGCCGGGACGGTCGCGCGGGGAACCTCTCGCGCCCGCGCGACCGGTTCGCCATTCTGTGGTCGATCGTACACACGGGCCGACAACCTCTAACTCAACGTCCGGGCGCCAACATGCCGCAAGCCGCTCGACCCGCCACGCCAAACCTGTGACGTACGCCGCCGGTCTCGTCGCCATCCTGGCGGCCGTCTGGCTCCTCCTGTCGGGGTACTTCGACAAGCCGCTGCTTCTGGGCCTCGGCGCCGTGTCGGTCGCGCTCGTCGTCTTCATTTCGCTCCGCATGCGGATCGTCGACGACGAGGGTCTGCCGGTCCAGCTGCCGGCGGGGCTCGTCCGCTACCTCCCCTGGCTCGTCGTCGAGATCGTGAAGGCGAACGTCGACGTCGCCCTGCGTATCCTCAGGCCGAGTCTGCCGATCCGTCCGCGCGTGATCCGCGTGCGGGCGGGACAGCGCACGGACGTCGGCCGGGTCATATACGCGAACTCCATCACGCTTACTCCCGGCACCGTGACGATCGACACGGAGGGCGACCACATCACGATCCACGCCCTGACGGAGGAGGCGGCCGCCGGCGTCCTCTCGGGTGAGATGGACCGGCGGGTCACGCGGGTCGAGGGACGCGGATGATCCTCGCCGCCGCGGTCGCCGCGATCATCGTCACGATGGGACTCGCGCTCGTGCGGGCGTGGAAGGGACCGACGGTCTTCGACCGGATTCTCGCGCTGAACATGTTCGGCACGAAGACCGTCCTCCTGATCGCCGCGATCGGGTTCGTGACGGACCGGCCGCACTTCCTCGATGTCGGACTCCTGTACGCCCTCATCAACTTCATCGGCGTCATCGCGGTGCTGAGGTTCTCGAAGTACGGAAACTTCGCGGACCCGGACCGCGAGAGGATGTCATGATCCTCGAGATCGTGAGTTCGGTATTCGTGATCGCCGGCGCGATCTTCGCGGTCATCGGCGGGATCGGCATCGTCCGCCTGCCCGATTTCTTCTCTCGCATCCACGGCGCGGGGATCACGGACACGCTGGGGGCGGGGCTGATTCTGACCGGGCTGATGTTCCTGTCGGCCGAATGGACCGTGACGGTGAAGCTCGTCGCGATTCTCGCCCTGCTCTGGATCACGAGTCCCACGGCCACCCACGCCCTCGCCAACGCGGCGCTCGAGACCGGGCTCCGCCCGGGCGTCGATGAGACGGAGGAGGCGACATCGAGTTCGTAGCCCTCGAGGTCCAGATCGTCACGGCGCTCCTGCTCACGCTCCTGTGCGCGACGGCGGTCGCGGTCGTGCGCATGCGCGGCCTGTTCGCCGCCGTGATGCTGATGGGGATCTTCAGCTTCCTCGGCGCCTCGTGGATGCTCCTGCTCGATGCCCCCGACGTCGCCTTCACGGAGGCTTCGGTCGGGGCCGGGATCTCGACCATCCTCGCGCTCGCGACGCTCGCGCTGACGACGCGCAAAGCGAAAGTCCCCGTACGGCGGCCCGCGCTCCCGCTGCTCATCGTCGTCGTCACCGGGGCGGCGCTCGTTTACGGGACGCTGGACATGCCCCACTTCGGCGATCCGGAGGCTCCCGCCAGCAACTATCCGGACCCGTCCTACGTCGAGCGCACGGAGCACGACATCCACGTGCCGAACGTGGTCACGGCGGTGCTCGCGAGCTACCGGGGCTACGACACGCTCGGCGAGACCGTCGTGATCTTCACCGCCGGCATCGCCGTGCTGGTCCTCCTGCGGGGGAGCCGCAAACGCCGGCCCGCGGGCGGGGGAGGAGAGGACGCGGGATGACGGACCACACGATCCTGCGCGTCGTCAGCAAGCTCCTGCTGCCGTACGTCCTCCTCTTCGCCCTCTACGTGCAGTTCCACGGCGACTACGGTCCGGGCGGCGGCTTCCAGGCGGGCGTGATCTTCGCGGCCGGCTTCGTGCTCTACGGGCTCATCTTCGGGCTCACCGCGGTGCGCCGCGTCGCCCCGGCCCGCATGATCGAACTCGTCATCGCGACCGGCGTGCTCGTCTACGCGGGCACCGGGGTCGTGGCGATGCTCCTGGGCGGGAACTTCCTCGACTACGACGTCCTGTACCCCGCGCACCCCTCGACGGGGCAGCACTACGGCATCCTCGTCGTCGAACTCGGCGTCGGGATGACGGTCGCCGCGGTGATGATCGCGGTCTATTCGACCTTCGCCGGGCGGGGGCGCGGATGACCGAAACCGTCCTCGGCCTCTACAACTACTGGGTCGTCATCTTCCTGATGATGATGGGATTCTACATCGTCATCTCACGCGGCAACCTCATCAAGAAGGTCATCGGACTCAACATCTTCCAGAGCTCGGTCTTCCTCTTCTACATCACGGTCGGGAAGGTGAGCGGGGGCACGGCGCCGATCGTCGAAGAGGGGTTCGAGGTCTACAGCAACCCGCTCCCGAGCGTCCTCATCCTGACGGCGATCGTCGTGGGCGTCGCCACGACCTCCGTCGCCCTCTCGCTCGTCGTGCGCATCCGCGAGGCGTACGAGACGATCGAGGAGGATGAAATCCAGGCGCAGGACGAGGCTCGATGAGCGAAGCCATCCAGGCGCAGTTGCCGGTCCTGCAGGTCGTCATCCCGCTTCTCGCGGCGCCGCTCTGCATCATCCTGCGGCGCCGCTCGCTGGTGCTCCCGTTCGCGACGGGCGTGTGCTGGCTCACCTTCCTGGTCTCCGTCTTTCTCCTCGGCGACGTGCTCGAGGCGGGCGTCATCAGCTACGAGCTGGGAGGCTGGGCGGCCCCGTGGGGGATCGAGTACAGGGTCGACGCGCTGGCCGCGTTCGTCCTCCTCTTCGTGTCCGGGATCGCCGCCCTCGTCCTCACCTGGGCGCCGCGCAGCCTCAACGACGAGATTCCGGCCAGCCGGCACTACCTCTTCTGCACCCTCTATCTCCTCTGCGTCACGGGGCTGCTCGGGATCGCGATCACCGGGGACCTGTTCAACGTCTTCGTCTTCCTCGAGGTCTCGGCGCTCTCGTCCTACGCTCTCATTGCGCTGGGGGGCCGCCGGCAGGCGCTGCCCGCGGCGTTCCAGTACCTCGTGATGGGCACGATCGGGGCCACGTTCATCCTCATCGGCATCGGCCTCATGTACCAGATGACGGGGACGCTGAACATGGCGGACATGGCGGGCCGGCTTCCCGCCGTGGAAGGCGTGCGGACCGCGCTCGTCGCCTTCGGCTTCCTCACCGTCGGGATCGCGCTCAAGATGGCGCTCTTCCCGCTCCACGTCTGGCTCCCGAACGCCTACGCGTATGCGCCATCGGTGGTGAGCGCCTTCATCGCGGCCACGGCCACGAAGGTCTCCGTCTACATCCTGCTGCGCTTCATGTTCAGCGTGTTCGGCCTCGAGTTCTCGTTCGAGCAGCTCGGGCTCGGCCGCGCGCTCATGCCGCTCGCCCTGGCCGGGATCTTCGTCGCCTCGACGGTGGCGATCTTCCAGCGCAACGTGAAACGCATGCTCGCCTACTCCTCGGTCGCGCAGATCGGCTACATGGTGCTCGGCATCAGCTTCGCGACCGCGACGGGGCTCACGGGAGGCATCGTCCATCTGTTCAACCACGCGCTCATCAAGGGCGGGCTCTTCATGGCGATGGGGTGCGTGATGCTGCAGCTGCACTCGGTCGACCTCGATGACATGGCCGGGGTCGGGCGGGCGATGCCGTGGACGATGGCCGCATGGGCCCTCGGAGGCCTCGGCCTCATCGGGGTACCGGCGACGGCCGGCTTCATCAGCAAGTGGTACCTCATCCAGGCCGCGCTGGAACGGAACAGCCTCATCGTCGCCGTCCTCCTGCTCCTCAGCTCGCTCCTCGCGCTCGTCTACGTGTGGCGCGTGATCGAGACCGCCTTCTTCCACGAACCGAGCGCGCGGGCTCGCGAGGCGCGCGAGGCGCCGCTCTCCATGCTCGTTCCGACCTGGGTGCTGCTCGGGGCGACGGTGCTCTTCGGCATCTACACCCGTTACTCGGCGGGCGTGGCGGAGCAGGCCGCCGAGGCCG
The DNA here is from genome assembly GCA_022820995.1 of Gemmatimonadota bacterium. Classification (GTDB taxonomy): domain Bacteria; phylum Gemmatimonadota; class Gemmatimonadetes; order Palauibacterales; family Palauibacteraceae; genus Palauibacter. The sequence goes on from JAJEEM010000025.1 coordinate 24,240, forward strand.
TGCTGCGGGGGCTCCCGTGAGCGGATTCGTGCCGCTGCACCTGGCGCTGGTCATCCCCCTCGCCGGTGCGGTGCTCATCGCCCTGCTCGGCCGGTGGCCCAACGTGCGGGAAGCCGTGACGCTCGCGACCGGCGTCGCGCTCTTCTGGTTCGTGGCGTCGCTGGCGCCGCACGTCCTCGCCGGCGCAACCCCCGGGGTCCTGCTGGTGCGGCTCCTCCCCGGAGGCCTCTCCCTCGTGCTCCGGCTGGAGCCCCTCGGCATGCTCTTCGCCCTGGTGGCCTCCGGGCTCTGGATCGTCACCTCGCTCTATTCGATCGGCTACATGCGGGGACACGGCGAGGCGCACCAGACGCGGTTCTACGTCTGCTTTGCGGTCTCCATCTGCGCGGCCATGGGCGTCGCGCTCGCGGGCAACCTGCTCACCCTGTTCCTCTTCTACGAGGTGCTGACGCTCTCGACCTACCCGCTCGTCTCGCACCACGGGACGCGGAAGGCGATGAAGGGCGCCCGCACGTATCTGGGGATCCTCGTCACCACGTCCGTCGCATTCCTTCTCCTCGCGGTGGCGTGGACCTGGGTCCTGGCGGGCACGCTCGACTTCCGCGTCGGGGGGATCCTGGCCGGCCAGGCGGAGGACGGCGTCCTCCTCGTCCTGCTCGCGCTCTTCGTCTTCGGGACGGGGAAGGCCGCCGTCATGCCCGTCCACCGCTGGCTTCCCGCCGCCATGGTGGCGCCGACGCCCGTTAGCGCGCTCCTCCACGCGGTCGCGGTCGTGAAGGCCGGCGTGTTCACGATCATGAAGGTCGTCATCTACGTCTTCGGCCTCGATCTGCTGACCACGACGGGGATCAGCGTCTGGCTCATGTACGCCGCCGGCTTCACCGTCATCGCGGGCTCGCTCGTCGCCATGGCGCAGGACAACCTGAAGCGGCGCCTCGCCTACTCCACGGTGAGCCAGCTCTCCTACATCGTCCTCGGCGCGGCGCTCGCGAACGCCTGGGGCGTCGTCGGCGGCAGCATGCACATCGCGATGCACGCGTTCGGCAAGATCACCCTCTTCTTCTGCGCCGGCGCGATCTACGTCGCGGCGCACAAGACGGAGATCAGCGACATGCGCGGACTGGGCCGCGCGATGCCGATCACGATGGCGGCGTTCCTCATCGGGGCCCTCAGCGTCGTCGGCGTCCCGCCCCTCGGCGGGAGCTGGAGCAAGTGGTATCTCGCCCTCGGCGCGCTCGACGCCGGGCAGATTCTGTTCGTCGCCGTCCTCATGGTCAGTTCGCTGCTGAACATCGCCTACCTCGTGCCGATCCCCATCCGGGCGTTCTTCTCGAAGCCCGCCGACGGATCGGACCCGCCGCGCTTCAAGGAGGCGCCGGCATTCTGCGTCGCGGCGCTCTCGTTCACGGCGCTCGGCTGCATCGTCCTCTTCTTCCTCGCGGACGATGTGTATCGCCTCCTCGTCCCCCTGGGCGGAGGGTAGACCATGGCCTCTGACAAGCGCGACATGGGAGAACAGGTGAAGGATCGGGGCAGGCACTACTTCGACGACCCGAAGCGATGGAAGCGTCTCATCGCGATCCTCATCGTCGTCTGCGCCGTCGTCTTCGCGCTCGATATCGCGAACCCGATCCTCTACAGCATGACGGGCTTCGAGTTGCGCCACCCGGAGCGCAGCTGGGAGGGGTTCCCCGAGTTCTACGCCGTTTACGGCTTCCTCGCCTACACGGCGATCGTCTACACCGCGAAGCTGCTCCGGAAGGGCGTGATGCGGGACGAGGACTACTATGATCGGTAGCCTCCCTCCCGCGGCGGTGATGATCCTCGGGGCGCTCCTCGTGCCCCTGCTCCGGGGTCGCGCGCGAACGGGCTGGGTCCTTCTCCTGCCCGTCGCGAGCCTGGCCGCGCTTCTTTCGCTCGGGGAAGGGGAGTTCGGGCAGGCCTCGATCTTTTCCTACGAGCTGACCCTCGTACGGGTCGACGGGCTGAGCCGGATCTTCGGCTGGCTCTTCCATATCGCCGCCCTCATCGGGCTTATCTTCGCCCGGCGCGGCGGCAGTGCGCTGGAGGACGCCTCGGCGCTGGTCTACGCGGGCGCCGCGATAGGAGCCGTCCAGGCCGGCGACCTGATCACGCTCTTCGTTTTCTGGGAACTCCTGGCGCTGAGTTCCGTCTTCCTCGTGTGGGCGCGCGGCACGGAGCGCTCGTACCGGGCGGGCATCCGCTACCTCATTATCCAGGTCGGGTCGGGCGTCATCCTGCTCGCCGGGATCATCGCCCACGCGCGCGCCACGGGGTCGGTCGCCTTCGACCACCTGGGGGCGGAGACGCTGGGCGGGAAGCTGATCCTGCTCGGAATCGGGATCAAGGCGGCCTTCCCGCTGCTCCACAACTGGCTCACGGACGCCTATCCGGAGGCCACTTACAGCGGGGCCGTCTTCCTGAGCGCCTTCACGACGAAGGTCGCCGTCTACACCCTCGCGCGGGGGTACGCGGGCACGGACCTGCTGATCTGGGTCGGCGTCGCGATGACGATGTTCCCGATCTTCTACGCCGTGATCGAGAACGATCTGCGCCGGGTGCTCGGCTACAGCATGATCAACCAGATCGGCTTCATGGTGTGCGGCGTCGGGATCGGCACGGAGATGGCCGTGAACGGGGCGGTCGCGCACGCCTTCAACGACGTGCTCTTCAAGGGGCTCCTCTTCATGTCGACGGGGGCGCTGCTCTACCGCACCGGGACGACGAAGTGCAGCGAGCTGGGCGGCCTCTACAAGAGCATGCCGAAGACGGCGGGCCTTTGCATCGTCGGCGCGGCCTCCATCTCCGCCTTCCCGCTCTTCAGCGGGTTCGTGAGCAAGTCGATGGTGATGGCGGCCGCTCTGGAGCAGAACCTCGACGTCGTGTGGCTCTTCCTCCTCTTCGCATCGGCCGGCGTGCTCCATCACGCGGGCATCAAGATCCCGTTCTACGGCTTCTTCGGCCCCGATTCCGGGATCCGCACGAAGGAGGCGCCCACGAGCATGCTCATCGCGATGGGGATGGCCGCCTTCCTGTGTGTCTTCAACGGGACGTTCCCGACCCTGTTCCTGTATCCGAACCTGCCGTACGAGGTGACGTACGTGCCGTTAACCTCCGCGCACGTGATCAGCCAGCTGCAGCTGCTCTTCTTCGCCGTGCTGGCCTTCGTGTGGCTCAGGCTGTCGGACCGCGAACCGCACGAGCTGCCCTCGACGAATCTCGATGCGGACTGGTTCTATCGCCGCTTCGGCAGGGGCGTGGCGCTCGCGGCCGGGGGCGTCGCGTCGCGGCTGCGCGATGCCGTCGCGGCGCGCTCCGTGGCCGTGGCCGGCAGCGCGATCGGATCGGCGCGGCGCTACATGGGCCCGCGCGGCGTGCTGGGGCGCACCTGGCCCACCGGCACCAACGTCATCTGGGTCGCCATCCTGCTCCTGGTGTTCCTGCTCCTCTACTACGCGAGTACGCCGGTCACGAGCGTCCCGCCGCCGCCATGACGACGCTGCGCGCCGCGGGACCGGGCGCGGTGTGAGCCTGCCCCTCGTGGTCGGGGCGCGCCGGTCCCCGCTGTCCCGCGCGCAGGCGGCCTGGGTGGGAGAACGGCTGCGCGAACGCTGGCCGGAGCTGTCCGTCGAATACCGATTCATCACCACCGCCGGGGACCGGGATCCCGGGACGCCGCTACCGGAGATCGGGGGCAAGGGGCTGTTCACCGAGGACCTCGAACGCGCGCTCCGGGAGCGCGAGATCGACGTCGCGGTGCATTCCCTGAAGGATCTGCCGGCCGACCTCCCCGATGGGTTGATGCTGGGCGCGGTCCCGTCCCGCGAAGATCCGCGAGATGTGCTCGTCGTCCGGGATTCGCTCGATTCCGCCGCACCGGATGACGGCCGGGGCGACGTCCTCCGGCGTCTGCCCGCCGGGGCGCGCATCGGCACGTCTTCGCTGCGCCGCGCCGCGCAACTGCGCGCCTCCCGGGCCGACCTCGATCCGCGGCCGATCCGAGGGAACGTCGACACACGGCTCCGCAAGCTGGAAGACGGCGGCTTCGAGGCGCTGGTTCTGGCCGCAGCCGGGCTCCGTCGCCTGGGCCTGCGGCCGCGCGGCGCACACGCCCTGGACGACGGCTGGCTGCCCGCCCCCGGACAGGGCGCGCTCGGGCTCCAGTGTCGGGCCGGCGAAGAGGGCATGGCTGCCCGCGTGCAGGCGCTCGACGATCCGACCGCCCGGCAGGAGGTCACGGCCGAACGGGCGCTGCTGGCGGCGCTCGAGGGGGGGTGCCGGGTCCCCATCGCGGCCCGTGCGTTTCCGCGGGGGGAGGACCTGTGCCTTCGCGCGGCCGTCTACGACGTGGACGGCGGCCCGCCGGTCGAAGGCGCCGAGACAGGGCCTCGTTCGTCGGCCTTCGCCATCGGCCGTGGTCTGGCGGAACGCATGCTGGAGGCGGGAGCGTCGCGCCTCGTGGAGCGGGCGCGGCGGCTCAGCCGGTGAGGCGGCGCGAACCGTCCGCCTGGTATCCGTAGACGAGGGTCATGCACCCCGGCGTCGCCTGCGGACAGTAGTAGCTCAGGATCCTCAGCTTGGCGTAGCGCCCCTCCGCGGTCCGGATCACGTACGTCTCGTCCTTCGGCTCGAGGAGGTGGGAGAAGAACCCGTACCGATACCAGCGCTCGAGCCCGGGCGTTGCCGGGCCGTCCTCCAGCGCGCGCGCCGTCGTCGCGTACCCGGACGCCGGCGCCTCGGTCACGGCCTCCCACGGCGCACCGATGGCGATGGCCCCGCCGGCCCCGGGGTATCCCGTTCCGCCGTTCACGATGACGTGGTAGCGGTTGAGCGCGAGATCCCAGCCTGCGAGCGGCCCGTCGACTGCGCTCCTCTTGTCGAAATCGAAGTGGACCCACTGCGAGCCGTCCCGCGCATCGATCGTCACGGTATCCACCACGAATCCATCCGCCGGAGGCTGCGGGGCGATGGGCGTGGGGATGAACGTCAGCGGATCGGGTCTCACGAACGAGCCGGCCACGACGACGGCGATGACGAAGAGGAACGCGGCCCCCGCGACGTACAACACGACCGGCCGGCCTCCGCCCGCCCGTTCCTCGCTCCCGTCGCGCACGCCGTCTACCGAAGCGCCACCCCGCCGAACCTGCGCCTCACCGCTCCCGGCGCCACGGAGAGTCGCGCCACGTTCCGCCAAGGAACCTGGTCAGGTTGGCGAGATAGTAGGCCAGACCGGCCGCCGCGAGGGCGAAGGCGACGCCGATGAGCAGCGCCCCGACGCTGCCGGCGCTCGCGAAGATCCGGAACTCCCACGCGGCGAAGACGGCGCAGAACACGATGGCCGTGGCGATGAGGAAGCGGTGAAAGCCGATGATCGACATGGGACGTTCCGTTCACGGTGGACGGCGCTCGAACCGTCACACATCGTACGATGACGGGGCGAACCTCGAAACGTCATCCCGGTGACGCTGTTGACCCTTCACAGGCCCGGTGGGAGCTTCCACCCCCGATGAATTCCGGAATCCGCACCTATCACGAAGTCGACGAACTGCCCTCGGATCTGCCCGATCAGATGGCGGCGCAGGACGAGCGCGTGTCCGCCCGACTGGCGTCCGTGGCGCGGGTCGTCGCCGTGATGAGCGGCAAGGGCGGGGTGGGGAAGAGCCTCGTCTCCGCCCTTCTCGCGACGGCGATGGCCCGCCGTGGGCGTCGCGTGGGCCTGATCGACGCGGATCTGAACGGCCCCAGCGTTCCCCGCCTTCTCGGCATCGAACCCGGGGCGCTCGTGGAGGGGCCGGACGGACTCGATCCGCCCAGCTCGCCGGCGGGAGTGCGCGTCATGTCGATGGGGCTCCTCCTGGAGCCGGAGCGGGCCCTCGCCTGGCGCGAACCCGCCGACGCCGGCTTCGTCTGGCGCGGCGCCCAGGAGCGCGGCGCGTTGCGGGAGTTCCTCGCCGATGTCGCCTGGGGGGAACTGGACGTCCTCCTCGTCGACCTGCCGCCGGGCACCCAGCGTCTCGCCGAACTGCACGCCCTCGTACCCCGGCTGGCGGGAATCCTCACGATCACGATCCCGAGCGCGGCTTCGCGCGACTCCGTGACGCGCTCGCTGGACATGGCGGTGACGCGCGGCGTGCGCCTGCTGGGGGTAATCGAGAACATGTCGGGAGTCGTCTGCGACGCCTGCGGAACCCGCGTCGCGCTCCATGCCGGAGACGCGGGCGAAGCTCTTGCGGAGAGTTTCGACGTCCCGCTTCTAGCGCGGCTCCCCTTCGACCCCGAGTTGGGGGCCGCCGCCGACGGAGGCCGCCTCGAGCCGTGGGTGGCGGGGGCGGGACCCGCGGCGGAGGCCCTCGGGCGCGTGGCGGAACGACTGTGAAGTTTCTCTGCCTCGAATGCGACCGGCAGATGGCGTTCGATGAACGCGCGGTGCCGGGCGACGGCACGATGGCCGCCGTCTTCAAGTGTCCGGAGTGTGGGCGGAAGACGGCGATGCTGGCCAACCCCATGGAAACCCAACTCGTCAGCTCCCTCGGTGTGAAGGTGGGCGGCCGCACGGTGCCCGACGCGAATTTCGAGGGCATCCGCAGCGGGGTGGCCACGGGCAGCGACGAAGCCTTCGAGCCCCCGGCGGCGAGTCCGGGGGCCGTCCGCTGGAGCGTGGAGGCGGTGGAGCGGCTCGGTCTCGTCCCCTCGTTCGTCCGGGGAATGGTGAAGAAGATCTACACCGACTACGCCAAAGAGCGGGGGATCGAGGAGATGACCCCCGCCGTCATGGATCGCGCACGCACGGATCTCGGACTGGAGGGGATGTGACGGAAGGCGCCCCGGACCCGCTGGTCGAACGGGAAGTTCACGGTTTGCGGGCCGTGGTGGACCGCGACCTGTGCGTCGGGTTCGGCGACTGCATCGAGGAAGCGCCGGAGGCGTTCGATCTCGACGAGGACGGCGTGGCCGTGTTCACGACCCCGGAACACGCGTCCCGAGAGCGTTTCCTGGAGGCGTGTGCGTCGTGCCCGGTCGACGCGATCACCGTCTGGGAGGACGGGATCGAGATCGTCCCTTGACCCCCCCCGCCGTTCCGCCGCTCGTCGCGGCGCGGGGCCTCAGCTACGCGTACCCCGATGGGAGTGCCGCCCTGCGCGAACTTTCGCTCGAGATCCGGGACGGAGAACGATTCGGACTCCTCGGCCCGAACGGGTGCGGCAAATCGACTTTTCTCCGACTCCTCGCGGGCGAGGGGATCCGGGGCCTCCGGCGGGATTCCTCGGTGGACGGGGCGCGCCAGCGCTGGCTCGCCCCCGATCAGCCGGTGCTGCGGTCCTGGCTCAGCGGGCGCGAGAACGCAGCGACCCTGCTCGAACTTCACGGCGCGCGGCCGCGCGAGGCACGGGCCGCGGCCGACGCCTGGATCGAGCGCTTCGGCCTGTCCGGCGACGCGAACCGCCCGGCCCGCACCTATTCCAGCGGGATGCGCCGACGCCTCGCCCTCGCGGCCGCCTTCGGCGCGCGACCCCGGTTGCTCCTCCTCGACGAACCTCTGGCCGGCCTCGACCCCGGAGGCCGCGCGGCATTCGCCACGGCCCTCGCCGACCATCGCGCCGGCGGAGGCACCGCCGTGCTCTCCGTCCATGACCCCGGCTTCGCCGCGGCGAACTGCGATCGGGTGGCCTTCATCGTCGACGGGCGCTGCGCGGTGGCGGATACGCCGGCCCGGCTCCTCGGACGGATCGGGGTCCGCCCGCGGGTCGAAATCCGCTTCCCGGCGGGAGGAAATCCCGACCGCGAGACCCTCGACCCCGCCCCGGCCGGCGTACGCCCGGCTTCGTGGGGCGAAGGCAGCCTGCTCCTCGAGGTCGAGGATCCGAGCCGCGCCCTCCCGGAGACGCTCGCGTGGATCCTGCGCGCCGGAGCCTCCGTCGCCTCCGTGGATGTGCGGGAGCCCGGCCTCGCAGACGCTTTCGCGATCCTGACGGGACGGGACCTCGAAGAGACCGCGGAGGACACCGCGTGACGATCTGGCGTCTGGCGTGGCGTTCGGCTCTCGCGCGGCGCCGGCTCTTCGCCTGGAACGTGGCCGTGCCGCTCCTCCTGCTCACGCCGGTCGCGCTCAGCGCAGCGGCGGCGCCGCACCGGGTCGCGGTCTTCGGCGTGTTCATCGTCTTCTTCGCAGCGTTCGGCTCTGCGATTCCGGCGGTGCGGGATGCGCGGGACGGCTGGATCGACGAGATCCTGCGCGCGGGATATCCGGCGCTCCGCTGGCTGCTGGAGAGGACGCTGGCCGGGACTGCGATCGACGCCCTGCAACTCGCTCCGACGCTGTTCGTCCTCCTTTGGTCGGCCGGCGGCCTGCGGGCGGCCCCGGTCGTCCTCCCCGCGACCATCGCGACGCTCTGGTTCGCCAACCTCCTCGGCCCTCTCGTCGCCGCCGCGGTTCGGTCCCTCGCCGAGGCCGCCCTCGCTTCCGCGGCGCTGTCCCTCCTCCTGCTGCACTTCGCCGGCTTCTTCCGGACGCCCGCGCCCGGCTGGACATCTCTCGTCGCCGACTGGAATCCCTACACTCCGCTCCGGGCCGCCCTGGGAGCCGCCGTCGGGCCCATGCCCATGGACGATTCGGTCTGGCTCCGCAGCCTTCTCGTCGCGGCCGGCTTCACCTTCGGGGCCGCGATTTTCGCCTCGGATTGGAGCCGCCGCCTCCGCTGGCCCAGGACCTAGCGCCCCCGTTTGACTTTCCCCGTGGTCAACCGCAACTTCTTGGCCCATAAGCGGGGGTCCGGACCTCCGGAGACCCTGAAAGCCTTGAACCGGCATCGCCGAATTCCTTGTCCGTGGCCGATCTTCGCGGACTGCGGTACATCCGGGCTTCGGACCCGGGCGAGGCTGGCCCGAGCAGCGTGAACCGGCCGCAGCACGCCGTCCAACGGAGCGCCATGTATCGAGAGGTGTTTGTCCCGGTCGATAACTCGCGCGAGTCGGATTGGGCCGTAGACCGCGCCATCGAACTCTGCGCCCGCTTCGGAGGCCGCATCACGGGCTCCCACGTCTACGCCGCGCGCCTCCACGACATCCGGTTCCGCCAGCTCGAAATCGGGCTGCCGGCCCAGTTCCAGGAGCCGGCGGAGATCCGCAGGCAGCGAAAGATCCACGACAAGCTCATCGAGAAGGGGCTTCAGCTCATCTCCGACAGCTTCCTCGACCAGCTCCACCGCCGCTGCACCGCAGCCGGCGTGACCATCACGCGGCAGCTCCTCGAGGGCATCAACTACGAGGAGATCATCAACGAGGCGAACCGCGGCGGCGGACGTCTCCCGAGCCTCATCGGCTTCGATCCCAACATCGCCCACAACTACGACGGCAGCGAGAAGCAGCGCACGGACGTCAAGCTGGGCGAGAACGGCCGCCTGCTGGCGGAGGACGAGGAACACGAGGACAAGCTCGCGGGCACTTCCGGCCGGGAATACGACCTCGTCGCAATCGGCGCTCACGGTCTGGGGCGGCAGGAGCGGAGCCGACTCGGCGGCGTCGTCGCGCGCTCTCTCCGCGGGATCGAGAAGGACGCGCTCATCATCCGCGACGACCGGCCGCTCGAAGGCGGCAAGTGGCTCGTCGGCGTGGACGGGTCGGCCTACGCGTACAAGGGGCTGCGGATCGCGCTCGATATGGCCCGCGAGTACGGCGCAAAGGTCTACATCGCGAGCGCGTTCGACGTGCAGTACCACCACGTCGTCTTCCACAACATCAAGGACGTGCTCTCGGTCCAGGCCTCGAAGGTGTTCAAGTTCGAGGAACAGGAAGAACTCCACAACAACATCATCGACAAGGGCCTCCTCCGCCTCTGCAAGGCGAACATCAAGCGGGCCGAGGTGATGGCGAGCGAGTATCCCGAAGTCGAGATCGAGACCCAGGTCCTGATCGGGAAGCCGTTCGACGCCCTCCTCAAGTGGGCCGAAGAGATCGATCCCTCCCTCATCGTCGTGGCCCGCCACGGCTCGCACCGGATCGAGGGCACGGATCTGGGGTCGCAGGCCGACAACCTCGTCCACCTCTCCGACGCGAACGTGCTCCTGATCGGGACCGAGCAGGTGCGCCCGGAGGAGATCCCCTGGATCGAAGAGGACGGGGAGGCCGGGCTCGAGTGGGCGCCCGAAGCGGAGGTGAGGATCCTGCGCGTGCCGCCGTTCGCCCTCGGGATCGCGCGCAAGGCCGTCGAGGAGTTCGTCCTCGAGCACTACGGGCCGGGGAGCCGTTACGCGGCCGCGTTCGTCCCGAATCCGAAGGACGAGAAGAAGTACCGGGCGGCCGAGACCGCGACGAACGGCACGGCGCAAGTGGCGCGCGAAGCCCTCGAGACCGGCGCCGCGCCTTCGATCGCCGAGGTCGGACAGGCCGCCAACGGCCGCGCGAACGGCGAGAAGGCGGAACTCTGGAACCGCGACCAGTTGCCCGTCGTGACCAACGAACGCCTCGACGAGGCGATCAAGAAGCTCCTCCCGACCCACATGCAGCTCGTGATGGGGATCGGCGACGCGGAGGAACTCGCCCTCGCGGAGGTGAAGGCGGATGAGGCGATGAAGCGCACCGTCGTGGAGACGAGCGACGCCGACGCCTTCGAGGCTCCGCTCCCCGTGATGGCGAAGTGCCCGGTCACGGACAACCAGATCCCGCGCGACCGCACGGCCGCCGACCCGATCGTCTGGACGCACGAGGCCTTCGAACGACTGGGGCGCGTGCCGCTGATCGCGCGTCCCCTCGCCCGGAACACGGTGGAGCGCTTCGCCCGCGACCAGGGCATGTGGCGCGTGACGACGGTCGTGATGGACGAGAACAAGGACGCAATGATCGCGGCCGACGAGTTCGACCTCGACACGATGCTCGTGATGTTCAACGAGCTGAAGGCGAAGCAGGCGCGGGCCGAGGCCGCCGGCGTCGACGGGATGAGCGAGGAGATGAAGCGCTTCATCGAGGAGGCGAAGGCCTCCGGGGTGACGCGCTGCCCCATCCGCGACATCGAGCAGCAGGCGGAGGACTGTCCCGTCGACTTCAAGATGGTTTCGCCCGACGATGCCCGAGCGGCGGTCGAGAAGTTCGCGCGTACGGAACTCGGAGAGGAGTCGGGAGCGGAGCAGAGCGGTCCCGCTTCGGAGCAGGGATCGCACGCGAAGTGACCGGGGCTCCGCTGGCCGCGGAAGCTGTCGCGCACCGGAGCCCGGCCGTGCCCGGTTCGCTCCGGGACGGCGCCCCCGCCGCCGCGTCGCCGCGCACCGAACCCGATGTCGCCATCCCGCACGTCGTCGCCTGGAACCTGACGCGCCGCTGCAATCTCGCCTGCGCCCACTGCTATATTTCCGCCGGATCGTGGCACGCGGCCGACGACGAACTCGACACCGCGGCGTGCTTCCGCGTCATCGACCAGGTCCTCGAAGTGAGTCCATCCCCTCTCCTCATCCTCAGCGGGGGGGAGCCGCTCGTGCGCTCCGATCTCGAGGAGATCGCGGCCTACGCCTCCGAACGCGGCGCCACCGTGACGGTGGGCACGAACGGCACCGGACTCACCGATGAACGCATCGCCTCGCTCAAGGCGGCCGGCGTGCAGGGCGTCGCCCTGAGCGTCGACTCCCTCGACCCGCGCTATCACGACCGGTTCCGGCACGGCGAGGGCGCACTCGAGGACACGCTCGCCGCCATCGACCGGCTGGCGGAGCACCGTCTCGACTTCCTCATCCAGTTCACGGTCACGCGCGGGAACCGGGACGAACTCGACGCCGTCGCCGCCTGGGCGGACGCGAAGGGCGCCGTCTGCCTCAACGTCTATTTCCTCGTCGAGACGGGCAGGGGAGAGGGCATGCGCGGCCTCGCCCCCTCGGAGAACGATGAGATCGTGGCCCGGCTCGCCGAACTCCAGCGGGACTACCGCGGACGGCTCATGATCCGCTCCAAGTGCCAGCCGCAACTCATGCGGCACGTGTACGAACGGGATCCGGACTCTCCGCTCCTGAACTACCGGACCCGTTGCCCCTGCGGCGTCCAGTACTGTCGCATCACGCCCGAGGGCAAGGTGACGCCGTGCCCGTACATGCCGGAGGTGGCCGGCGACCTCGCGGACGCGTCCTTCGGCGAGATCTGGCGCGAGGCGACCGTCTTCCGCCTGCTGCGCGACGGCGAGCCGGGCGGCAAGTGCGGGCGCTGCGAGTACCGCGCGCTCTGCGGCGGCTGCCGCGCCCGCGCGTACGCGGTGGACGGCGACCTGCTCGGTCCCGATCCTTCGTGCGCGTACGAGCCGGCGCCGGGCATCGCCGACGCGATCGAGCCGCGTCGACCGGTCACGTACGGCTCGGCGGCCGAGCAGAAGCTGCCCTGGAGCGCGGAGGCCGATGCGCGGCTCAAGGCCATCCCCAGCTTCGTGCGCGGCGTGGTGGCGGAGCGGGTGGAGAAGTTCGCGCGCGACCGCGGGCACGCCGAGGTGACGCTCGACGTGATGACCGAGGTCCGCCGGGCCATGCCGGTGGACTTTTCGAAACGGATGCCCTTCTTCGCCCGGAGTCGGCGGAGCGCGGGACGGGGGGAAAAGCGATGAAGCGTCGGATGACCCGGGGTGTCGTGACCCGCGGCGTACTGCTCGCCGCCCTCGCACTGGCGGTCGCGCTCCCGCTCCTCGCGCAGGCGCCGGGGCCCGACTACGGGGAATTCAACTTCCTGGGGCTCGACCGCCGCGGCGCGGTCTGGATCGCGGCCCAGCTCCACCTGCTGTTCGCGGCCTTCGTGCTCGGCGTGCCGATGTTCGCCGTCGTCATCGAGGCGATCGGGATGTTCGGAGGGGACGAGAAGTACGACAAGCTCGCGAAGGAATTCACCCGCCTCCTGCTCGTGGCCTACAGCGCGACCGCGATCTGGGGCGCGATCCTCGTCTTCTTCCTCTCGACGCTCTACCCGCGCTTCTGGGCGTACCTCACGGCGATCTTCGCTCCGTCGATGTGGGTGTACGCCGGCCTCTTCTTCCTCGAATCGTTCACGCTCTACCTCTACTACTACGGGTGGGACGCGTGGAAGAAGGGCGCCGCGAAGAAGGTGCACTGGTGCCTGGGGATCATGCTCAACATCTGGGGCACGATCGTCATGTTCATCGCGAACGGCTGGCTCACCTACATGATGAGCCCTCCGGAGGGACTCACGGCGGACACGGCGCCCCAGACCGTCCAGCTGTGGAGCGCGATCAACAACGCGACCTGGATGCCCATCAACATCCACCGGCTGCTCGCGAACGTCGTCTTCGGCGGCGCGATCGTCGGCGCCTACGCGGCGTACCGCTTCCTCACGAGCAGGACGGACGAGGAACGCGCACACTACGACTGGATGGGCTACACCGGGAACCTCATCGCGATCGGCGCGCTCATCGTCCTCCCCTTCGCCGGATACTGGCTCGGACGCGAGATCTACGAGTTCAGCCAGCAGATGGGCATCACGATGATGGGCGGCTTCATGAGCTGGCTCTGGATCATCCAGGCCTTCCTCATCGGGATCCTCTTCCTCGCGGGCAACTACTACCTGTGGATCGGGATGGGACGGATTCCGGGCGCGGAGCGGTTCCAGCCCTACATCAAGTGGATGCTGCTCGTGCTGGTGCTGGGGGTCATCGTGTGGGCCACGCCGAACACGATGATCGCCGACCGGGACGAGATCGCGGCGATGGGAGGGATCCGGCACCCGTTCCTGCAGGTGCTCGGCGTGATGAGCGCGAAGAACACGGCCGTCAACCTGATGATCCTCACGACGTTCCTCTCCTTCCTCATGTACCGGAGGGCGAACAAGGATCCCGTGGTGCCGTGGGCGCGCGCCGGTACAATGCTGCAGGGGGCGGCCTTCGCGCTGTGCGCGGTCGTCGTCGTCTTCTACGGCGTGTACGGCTATTTCGTCACCGCGATCGTGCGGATCGGTTTCTCCGTCTACCAGGTGCTCGCGGTCCTGGCGACGATCCTCTTCGTCATCGGGATCGACATGGCGATGCTCCGGGGCGCGAAGTCCCGCGGCGAAATCCGGTGGGGGAGGATGCCGGACCGGTCGCAGTACGCGCTCCTCATCCTTGCCGTCACGTTTACGTGGCTCATGGGGCTGATGGGCTTCGCCCGCAGCGGGATCCGGCAGCACTGGCACGTCTACGAGGTGATACGGGACACGAGCGAGCAGGCGTTCACGCCGGCGCTCGGGCCGGCGGCGACCATCATCAGCATCTGCGTGCTTATCTTCTTCGGGCTCGTCGGCGTCATCTTCTGGCTCGGCGGCCTGGCCGAACGCTCCGTCTATCAGGAAGCCGAGGCAGAAGCGAAGGGCGCGGAGGGGCACGCGGCGCTCGGCGAGCCGATGCCGTCGCCGGCGCTGGGCGACGTGGATTGAGCGGGGTTTCGAAAGGGGATGACGCGAGGCGAGGATAGATGACGAACCTGAAAATCCTGTTCACGGTCGTGGCGACGCTGGCGGTGTTCACCTTCGTGGCGAACGTGATTCCGCAGGTGCAGTCGGCGGTGCCGCGGGAGATCGTGCTCAGCGCGGACATGCCGCCCGAGGAACTGGCGGCGATCGGCGAAGAGATCTACGCGGGGGCGGGCGGCTGCACCGCGTGCCACGGCCTCGGCACGCGCGCCCCGGATCTCCTCGGAGTGGTGGGCGGCGTGTGCGCGACGCGCGTCCCCGGGCAGAGCTGCAAGGACTACCTGTGGGAGTCTCTGATCAACCCGACGGCCTACATCGTGGAGGGCTTCGACCCCATCATGATCGATCAGAGCATCGTTTCCTCGCAGGCCGAGTTGTGGACGCTCGTCGCCTTCCTGGAATCGCAGGGCGGCGAGATCACGGTGAACGCGGACGACTTCGCCGCGGCGCTGGCCGCCGACGACGCGGCCGCAGCCGCTCCGCCGCCGGTCGCCGTCACCGACCCGAGCCAGTTGGATGGGATGGCGATCATCGAGGCTCAGCAATGCTTGGCGTGCCACGCGATTGGCGGTGTGGGCGGGCAGGTAGCGCCGCCGTTCGAAGATCTGCGTGGCCAGGATCCCGCGTTCATTCGGGAGAGCATCGTCGACCCGAACGCGACCATCAACCCCGACTATCAGGCGTTTGCCGGAACGATGTCCCCGGCCCTGGCCCAAATGATGTCGCCCGCCGAACTGGATGCTCTGGTGGAGTTCCTCGCGACCGGCGGGGTCGGCTCCGGGGCCGGCGCGGAGGCGCCCGGCGACGCGGCCGAAGTCCCGCCCGACAGCGCGGGAGGTAGCCGATGAAACGTTACCTGTCCCACCCGTTCTGGCAGGGCGCGATCGTGGTCGTGGCGTCCTACGTCGCGTTCGAGTACGTGATCGGGTACGTCCTCCCGGTGATCGGGGTGGCGAGCGCGCCGGTCCCGAGTTCGGTCATCGTGGAGTACATGCTGATCGTGCTCGTCGGCGTCCTCCTCTACATGAGCGCGGATGAGGAGCGGTGGCAGCGCTTCCGCGAGCCGATCCGCGAGACGATGGTGCAGCCCGACCGGCGGACGCTGCGCGGCATCCTCATGGTCGCCTTCCCGGTCCTCATCGGCTGGCTCGCCTACGAACGCGTGAAGCCGAGCTACGCCGCGCCGGCCACGCTGCGGGCCGTACACCCGGCGCCGCCGAACCAGCTCACCTTCCGCGGCGAGACGATCGAACTGACGGGGCTCGAGAACCCGCTGCGCGAGGAAGGCTCCATGGAGGAGCACCTGGCGGTCGGCAAGCGGATCTACGTGCGAAACTGCGTGCCCTGCCACGGCGACCTGCTCGACGGCCAGGGACATTACGCGCAGGCCTTCAACCCCGTACCCGCCGACTTCACGAGCTCGGGCAACCTGCCCCAGCTCACGGAGAGCTACGTGTTCTGGCGGATCGTCAAGGGCGGCCCCGGCCTCCCGCGCGAGGGGACGCCGTGGGATTCGGCGATGCCGGCCTGGGAGACGATCCTCGAACAGGACGAGATCTGGGCGACGATCCTCTATCTGTACGACCAGACGGGGTTCCCGCCGCGCACCTGGGAAGAGGAAGGGGGGCACGAATGAGGGCGTCGCGCGGAACGGGAATCGTGCTCCTCGCCCTCTTCGCGGCCGCACCGCCCGCGCTGGCGGGGCAGGAGGACGCGGCCGCCGCGGGCAAGATCGTGTACGACCGCTGGTGCGCCGAGTGTCACGGCGAAACCGGGCAGGGGGATGGCTCGGCCGCCGCGTCGATGCTGCCGCGGCCGCGCGATTTTGCGCAGGCGCTCTACCAGATCCGGACGACCGGGAGCGGACAGCTCCCGACGGACGCCGACATCCGGTTCGCGATCGAGAACGGCCTCCCCGGCACGACGATGCCGGGCTGGCCCAATCTCACGGACCAGGAAATCGACGACGTCATCGTCTACCTGAAGAGCTTCTCGAGGTTCTTCGCCCAGGGTCCCGCTCCCGAGCCGCTGGATTTCGGATCGGATCCCGGCGGTGGTCCCGCCGCGATCGAGGCGGGGGCGGCGGCCTATCTCACGATGCTGTGCGAAGAGTGCCACGGCCTCTCCGGGCGGGGCGACGGGACCTCGGCGCCGACGCTGGAGGACTGGCGGGGTCTCCCGATTCGTGCGGCCGATCTCACGGAGGCGTGGGTCTTCAACGGTGGCAGCAGCGTCGAGGACATGCACACGAGGATGTTGACGGGGCTCGACGGCACGCCGATGCCGTCGGCGATCGACGCCATGAACTCCGGCGTCGTGTCGCCCGATGAGGTCTGGCAGCTGGCGCACTACCTCGCCTCGTTCGGGCCGCGCGAGATGCCGCCGCTGCGGGAGGTGATCCGCGTCGGGCGTGCCGAGGGCGGGCTTCCCGCCGATGGCGGGGAAGAGGCCTGGGCGGGCGTCGAGGCCTTCCATTTCCCGCTGTCGGGCCAGGTCGTCCAGCTGCCGCGCAACTTCGCGCCCACCGTCGACGGACTCTGGGTTCAGGGGCTTCACGACGGAAACGACGTCGCGCTGCGCGTGCAGTGGAACGACCCGTCGAACAGCCCGGACCCGAACTGGGACGAGTGGCAGAACAAGATCACGGCCGCGCTCGATCTCGACGGAGCGGAAGCGATCGCCCTCGACAGCGCCGGCGCGCCGTCCGTGCGGCCCCCGGACGCCGTGCTCCTCCAGTTCCCCTTCGAAATGCCCGAAGGCACCGACCGGCCGTACTTCCTGATGGGGGACGCCCGCGAGCCGGTCTACCTCTGGACGTGGGATTCGGAGACCGGCGTCGGCGCGGCACGCGGCCGGGGCCTGGACTCCGTCGAACCGCTCGCCGAGGATCCGGTGGCCGGAGAGGCGACGTGGGAGGAGGGACGCTGGACGCTCTATGTCCGCCGCCCGATCGAGGTCGAAAGCGAAGGTCTCGACTTCGTGGAGGGGACCCCGACGCCCATCGCTTTCCAGGCGTGGGATGGGTCCAGCGCCGAGGTCGGAAAGCGGAGTTCCGTGAGCACGTGGTATTACATTCTCCTCGAACCTCCGGCATCCAGCACGGTCGTCGTGACGCCCCTGCTGGCCATGCTCTTGACGGGGGCCTTCGGTCTCGTTCTCGTGCGCCGGGCCCAGGACCGTCGGAGGGATCGATGAAGCAACGGGGAAGGGCTCTCAACAGCCAATTGCGCAACAGCTTCTCGTACGGAGGTAAGTCAATGCGATCGCATTTCTGGAACCGCTCGGCCGCCCTGCTGGCCGTCGTGGCGATGGCCGCCTGTGGCGGCGGTGGCGGCGGATCGTCCGAAGGGGCGGGGGACGCCGCGGGCGAAGCGGCTCCGGCCGCTGCCGCGGTGGATCCGTCCACGGTGGGCACGATCTCGGGCATGGCCAACTTCACCGGCGGCATGGTCCCGACGATGGAGGCCATCGACATGTCGACCGAGGCGGATTGCGCCGCCGGCTACGGCGCGGACGGGCCCATGGCGCAGAACGTCCTCGTGTCCAACGGTGGCCTCGCCAACGTGTTCGTCTACCTGAGCGAGGGGGTCTCCGGCGCGCCGGCCGCGTCGGGCGCCGCGTCGCTCGACCAGGTGAACTGCCGCTACACGCCGCACGTGCTCGGCGTCCAGAGCGGGCAGGACATCGCGATCTCGAACAGCGACAACCTGCTCCACAACATCAACGCCACCCCGACCGAGAACCGCGGCTTCAACATCAGCCAGCCCCGCGCGGGAATCACGAGCACGCAGCGCTTCGCGGTGGCCGAGGTGATGGTTCCCGTGCGGTGTGACGTGCACGGCTGGATGCAGGCGTACATCGGCGTCGTCGACCACCCGTACTTCGCGGTGACGGGCGCCGACGGGAGCTACTCGATCGCCAACGTCCCCGCCGGCGACTACACGATGACGGCGTGGCACGAGGAGTTCGGCACGATGACGTCGAGCGTGACCGTCACGGCGGGCGGGACGGCCGAGGCCTCGTTCGACTACAGCGGCGAGATGATGGGCGCCGACGTCCCCATGGGCGAAGCGCTCGTCCTCGAGCACGGTACGAAGCGCATCCGGGTGGAGCGCATCCAGTAACTCCAGGAGCCGGATCCGGCAGCCCGGGCGGCCGCCGGATCCGGCTCGCGTTCCCGTTTACCCGTAGGGCTCACCTGGAAGGAGATCGCTCGTGGATTGGGCGCTGCCCCCGAACTATTCGACATTCGGCGTCGTGATCGACCAGTTGTTCTGGATCATCCTCGTGATCACCGGCATCGCGTTCCTCCTCGTGGAGGGCGGGATCCTCTGGTTCTGCATCAAGTACCGGGGACGCGAAGGAGCCCGGGCGCATTACACGCACGGATCGAACAAGCTGGAGATCATCTGGACGGTGATCCCCGCGATCATCATCGCAATCCTCGGCGCCTACTCGGCCGCCGTGTGGCAGGACATCAAGGGCGCGTCCAACCGCCCGGCGGACGCGCTCGAGTTCCTCGTCGTCGGCAAGCAGTTCGAGTGGAACATCACCTATCCGGGCATGGACCGGACGCTGGGGACGGCGGATGACTTCACCGTCCTCAACCAGTTCCACTTCCCGGTGAACGAGGACATCACGATCCTCCTCGAATCCGAGGACGTGATTCACTCCTTCTTCATCCCGGAGCTGCGCGTGAAGCAGGACGCGGTTCCGGGCATGACGATCCCGGTGTGGTTCGACGCGACCCAGACCGGGAACTTCGAGATCGCGTGCGCCGAGCTGTGTGGCCTGGGCCACTACTACATGATGGCGAGCGTAACCGTGCACAGCGCGGCGGACTTCGACGCCTGGCAGGCCAGCCGGGCGTCGGAGACCGCCCAGTGATCGAGAAAGGCTGATATGGCGACGATCGTAGCGGAGGCGACCGGGCAGGCGATCCTGCACGAGGAGCACGAGCAGTCGTTCCTGCGCAAGTACATTTTCTCGACCGACCACAAGGTCATCGCGATCCAGTTCCTGATCTACACGCTCTTCTTCCTCATGATCGGGGGACTGCTGGCGATGCTCATGCGATACCAGATCGCATGGCCGGCGCGGGGCGAACTGCCGCTCGGCGGGATCTTCCCGGAGACGATGGTGGCGAGCGGGTACATCCTGCCGGAGTTCTACAATGCCCTTGTCACGATGCACGGCTCGGTGATGGTGTTCCTCGCCATCATGCCGATGCTCGTGGGCGTGTGGGCGAACTACCTCATCCCGCTACAGCTGGGGACGCACGACATGGCGTTCCCGCGGCTGAACATGCTCTCCTTCTGGGCCATGGTGCCGGCCGGGATCCTCACCCTGGCGAGCTTCTTCGTGCTGGGAGGCGCGGCGGGGGCCGGGTGGACGCTCTACGCGCCGCTCAGCGCCCGTCCCGACCTGACCGGCGTCGGCCTGGGACAGATCCTGTGGCTGCTGGCGCTCGTCTTCATCGGGCTCTCCTCGATCCTCGGCTCGGTGAACTACATCACGACGACGATCAACATGCGCGCGCCGGGCATGACGTGGATGCGCATGCCGCTCACGATCTGGTCGCTGTTCATCACGGCGATCCTCGCGCTGCTCGCCATGCCGGTGCTCTCGGCGGCGGGGATCATGCTCATCTTCGACCAGACGATCGGAACGAGCTTCTTCCTCCCCGAGGGGGGCGGACAGCCGCTCCTGTGGCAGCACCTGTTCTGGTTCTTCGGCCACCCGGAGGTCTACATCCTCATCCTCCCGGCCATGGGCTTCACCTCAGAGATCCTGTCGGTGGGGTCGCGAAAGCCGGTGTTCGGATACAAGGCGATGGTCCTGGCCCTCGTCTC
Source organism: Gemmatimonadota bacterium (assembly GCA_022820995.1). Lineage (GTDB taxonomy): Bacteria > Gemmatimonadota > Gemmatimonadetes > Palauibacterales > Palauibacteraceae > Palauibacter. Next base: position 44,534 of record JAJEEM010000025.1, read on the forward strand.
GATCGCCTTTCTCGGCTTCATCGTGTGGGGCCACCACATGTTCCAGAGCGGGATGAACCCGACGCTGGGACTCGCGTTCACGGTCTCGACGCTTTTCATCGCCGTGCCTTCGGCGATCAAGACGTTCAACTGGATGGGCACGATGTGGCGGGGGAACCTCCAGCTGCACTCCGCGATGCTGTTCGCGATCGGGTTCGTGGCGATGTTCGCGATCGGAGGCCTGTCGGGGGTCTTCATGGCCTCGACGCCGGTCGACATCTACATCCACGACACGTACTTCATCGTCGCGCACATCCACTACGTGCTGTTCGGGGGAAGCCTGTTTGCGCTCTTCGGGGCGATCTACTTCTGGTATCCGAAGATGTTCGGCCGGGTGATGAACGAGACGATGGGGAAGATCCACTTCTGGCTCACCTTCGTCCTCTTCAACGTGGTCTTCTTCCCGATGCACGGCGTGGGGATGGTGGGGATGATGCGGCGCATCTACGACTCCACCGGTTACGCGCATCTGCAGGGCATCGAGGACACGAACGCCCTCATCTCGTGGGCGGCGTTCGGGCTCTTCGCGTCCGGCTTCCTGTTCGCGTTCAACTTCTTCTGGAGCCTGAAGAAGGGGAAGAAGGCCGGGGCGAACCCGTGGAACGCGACGACGCTGGAATGGCAGACCCCCTCGCCGCCCAAGCACGGCAACTGGGAAGAGATCCCGGTCGTCTACCACGGACCGCACGAGTACAGCCACCCGGATGTGGAGGACAAGGACTGGCTGGCGCAGAACGAACGGCCGGATGTCGTGAGCCCGGCCGCCGGCAGCCACTAATCGCATGGAAGGGAACTGACGAGATGGCACACGCCGCGACCGCAGGCCGGGTCCCCGAGAGAGGACTCGATGTCTACACCCAGAAGGTGGGCATGTGGGTGTTTCTGTGCTCGGAGGTGATGTTCTTCGCGGGCCTCATCGGCTCGTACGTCGTGCTCCGGTTCGGGGCCGCCGACACGTGGGCGGAACCCGGCGACGTACTGAACGTTCCGGTGACCGCGTTCAATACCTTCCTCCTCATCTGCAGCTCGGTGACGATGGTGAAGGCGTTCGCCGCCGCGCAGGAGGGGGACCAGAGGGGGATCAAGGTCTGGCTGCTGGCGACGACCCTGCTCGGGGCCACCTTCCTCGGCGTGCAGGTCTACGAGTACATCGAACTCGTGCTGCACAAATCGTGGGAAGGGAGCCACGGGTTCACGCCGGCCGCGGGACTGTACGGGGCCACGTTCTTCACGATGACGGGCTTCCACGGCTTCCACGTCCTGCTGGGCGTGATCTGCCTTGCGTGGGCCACGATCCGCGCCCACAAGGGGCACTGGGGAGCGGACAACACGCACGGGATCGAAGTGCTCGGCCTCTATTGGCACTTCGTCGACCTCGTGTGGATCATCCTGTTCACGATCGTATACCTGATCTAGCCGCGCCGGGGCGGTCGGCGCCGAGAGCTACGGAGCGAACGAATGAGTGAAGCCGGAGGACACGCGGCGAGCGCCGCGGACGACCATGCGCACGAGCATCCGAAGTACATGCTCATCTGGCTGTACCTCGCCATCCTTACGCTTCTCGAGGTGCTGGTGGCGTTCCTGGCGATCCCGAAGTGGATGATCGTGGTGTCGCTGCTCATCATGGCCGTCTGGAAGGCGCTGCTGGTCGCGCTCTACTACATGCACCTGAAATTCGAGCCGAACCGCCTGCGGCTGGTGGCGCTGGCGCCGCTTCCGGCCGTGGCCATCATGATCCTCGCGATCATGATGGAGTACGTGTAGGCGCCGACGCTCCGTGGAAGTCGGGAGTCTTCTGAAGGCCCGGGGGGTCCCGTTCGCCGGGATCCCGGGACGGGTCCACTCGATTCGCGGGACGTTTTCCTCGTACCTGGAACTCACGAAGCCGCGCATCACGGCGCTCGTCGTCGCGAGCGCGGCCGCCGGTTTCCTCCTCGGCGCGGCGAGCTTCGACTTCGCCCTGTTCGTGCAGGCCATGGCCGGCGTGGCGCTCGTCGCCTCCGGGACGAGCGCGATGAACCAGGTGCTCGAGCGGGATGTGGACGCGCTCATGGCGCGAACCCGCGCGCGGCCCCTGCCCGCCGGCCGCATCGCGGCGCCGCCGGCCGCGGCCGTCTCCGGGGTCCTGGCCGCGGCGGGGATCGCCTGGCTGTGGTTCGCGGTCAATCCGATCACGGCGGGCCTCGCGCTCGCCACCTTCATCTCCTACGACTTCGTCTACACGCCGCTCAAGCGCGTGCACTCGCTCTCCACCGTGGTGGGCGCGGTGCCCGGGGCCCTGCCGATCCTCGGTGGCTGGACGGCCGCCACCGGGCAGTTCGGGCCCGGCGGCTGGGCGCTGTTCGCGATCCTCTTCGTCTGGCAGCTGCCGCACTTCCTCGCCCTGGCGTGGCTGCTCCGCGACGACTACCAGGCGGCGGGGCTTCGCATGCTCTCCGTCGGCGACTTCGAGGGCCGGCGGACGCGCCACCAGGCCCTGCTCTACGCCCTCACCCTCGTTCCCGTGAGCCTGCTCCCGAGCGTCCTCGGTCTCACGGGCGCGGTCTATTTCGCGTTCGCGCTCATCCTCGGAGGCGGCTTCCTGTGGACCGCCTTCCGGTTCGCCCGAGCCGCGACGCCGGCGAACGCCCGGGGTTTGTTCCGGGCCTCGATCCTGTATCTTCCACTGCTGATGGCGGTACTCGTCCTCGACAAGCTGTAGCAGCCGTGCCGAATACCCTTGCCGCCCTCGCGGCGGCTCCGCAGATGCAGCATACGCCGGACGAACAGACGGGATACGTCCTGATGTACGTCCTAATGGCGGCGATGCCCTACCTGCTTCTGGTCGTGATCGGAGGCGGGATCTTCCGGGCGCGCCGCCGGCAACGCCAGCAGGAGGTCGAGAGAGCCCTGGAAGAGCAGCGCCAATGGGAGGCGGCCCGGGCGGCCGACCCGGACTCCGCGTGCTGACGCTCAGGCGCAGGATCCGGGCCGGGCTCGTCGGCGGACTGCTGGGCGGCTTCGTCCTCGCGGTGCTCTTCTACTTCTACGACCTCGGGCAGGGAACGCCGCTTCAGACCCCCGCTTTCCTCTGGGGGGCGATCATCAGCCGCGCAGAGGTAGAGGCCACGGCCGGGATCGTCGTGGGCTTCACCCTCATTCACTTCACCGCCTGGGCCGGTCTCGGGATGCTCGCCGCGGCGCTCGTCCAATGGGCGGGCCTCCCCCGCAACGTCTTCATCGGTGCGCTGTACGGCCTCTTCGTGTGCTCGCTCGCGTTCTACCTCGGACTCATCCGGGCCCCTTCCGGACTCGTGATGTCCGCGCCGGGATGGCCGGCCGTCTTTTTCGGGAACGCGCTCGCGGGGATCGTGATGTTCACCCACATGCACTGGGTGAGTTCCGAGCCCGGCATCGTGGGGATGATGAACTTCCTGCAGACGCATCGGGTGACGCGGCACGGCATCTACGCGGGGATCCTCGGCGCCCTCGTCGTCGCGCTCTGGTTCCTCATCATCGACTCCGTGCTCCGGCAGCCCCTCTATACGCCGGCGGCGCTGGCGACGGTCCTCTTCCGCGGCGCTCCCACGCCGGCTGCGGTCCAGATCTCCCTCGCGCCGGTGCTCGGATACACACTCGCCCACTTCGCGTTCTTCGTGCTGTTCGGCGTCACGGTCTCCGGCCTCGCGAGACAGGTGTCCCGGTTCCCGCCTCTGGCGCTCGGCATCATCGTCCTGTTCGTCGTCTTCGAGGTCTTCTTCATCGCCATGGTCGCGATGCTCGGCGGCTGGATCCTCGAGGAACTCGCCTGGTGGTCGATTCTGGTCGGAAACATCCTCGCGGCGCTCGTCATGGGCGGATACCTGTGGAAGGTCTACCCGGAGTTCGCGGAGAGTCTCCAGGCGGAGAGCCTTTGGGCGGATTGAACCCGCCGCCGATCCTCGTCGCCACGCGCAGCGCCCACAAACTCCGCGAGATCCGCGGTCTCCTCGCCGACCTTCCCGTCCGGCTGCTCGGCCCCGCGGATCTCGGCCTTCCCGAGCACGAGGAGGAGGACGAACTCGAACCCTTCGATACCTTCGCGCGCAATGCCCTGTCCAAGGCGAAGTACTTTCACCGCCGCTCCGGCCTTCCCGCGCTTGCGGACGATTCCGGCCTCTGCGTGGACGCCCTCGGAGGCGGCCCGGGCGTGCGGACCCGGCGCTTTGCTCCGGCCGAGTGGGTCGAACGCTGGGGGAGGGACGAAGCGAACAACCGGTGGCTGCTCGATCGCATGTCGGGCGTGGCCGACGGGGCGCGCGGGGCGCACTATCGCTGCGCGGTCGCGCTCACGGACGATCTGCGCCACGAGATCGTGGAGGGGACCGTCCGCGGGCGAATCGCGCGCGGGCCGGGCGGCTCGGGAGGCTTCGGCTACGATCCGCTGTTCGTGCCGGAGGGCCACGACCGGACGTACGCGGCACTGCCCGAAACCGTGAAGGCGAGCACGAGCCATCGCGCGCAGGCGGTCCGGCGCGCGCGGGGATGGATCGAAAGGGAAGTTCTGGTGACATCGAGAACGCGTGAGTTCAATCGGGGCGGCCGGATTTGAACCGGCGACCCCCTGCTCCCAAACCGACGAACGACAGACGCATATCACGGTAAGAAATCCTGTAAGTTCAGGTGGAGAAACACGATCTGCGTATCTTACCGTTATGTCATGTCGGAATCCACCGTCCCGAATCAGCGCGGAGAACGGATCAT
>JAJEEM010000041.1 GCA_022820995.1 Gemmatimonadota bacterium
AGGGAAGCTCCGGTGCTGCCCGCGCCCAAGAGTCCATCGAATTGCATGGGATCCGGGCTGGCGCAAGGATGGTGGGTCAGGGCCGAAAGGCTGGCGGGGCTGGAGTCCAAGCCCGGGAGGGGCTGGCACTCGCTTCGGCGGAAGTTCGCCAGCGACCTGATGGATCAGCCGCTCAAGGTGCTTTGTGAGCTGGGAGGCTGGAAGACGGCCAAGACGGTGCTTCAGTGCTATCAGAGGGCCGACGAAGGACAGCTTAGGAAGGCTCTGGAAGCCCGCAGAAGGTCTCGCGGCTAGATTCGCAATCGGCGGGAGTCAAACGGCGGGAATCCGTCCGGCCAATCTCGTAAGTTCAACACCCATGGGAAGATACGAGTTCACTCCCGTCCGCCGGACGGTCGTCACCTCGCGATCTCCGGCTCGGGGCCGGACGGTGCGGGGCTGTACCTGGCGGCCCGCGACGCCGCCGGCGGCTTCGGGACGCCGCGCTTCTGGCTTCGGGGCTCGAACCCCGTCTGGGCGCCGGGCGGCGACCGGGTTGCCCTCGCCGCCGGCGGCCAGGTCCGTGTCGCGGACGTCGGCGACGTCGAAGCGCGCCCGGTGATGGACCGCATGGAGGGGGTCCGGGCGCCCGCCTTCTCCCCGGACGGGCGGACGATCGCGTTCTATTCGACGGCGAGCGGCCACCAGGACATCTGGCTAGTGCCGGCCGACGGTTCGGCCCCGCCGCGCCAGTTGACCGAGGCCGCGATGGCCCTCGACGATCCGCGCTTCGCGCCCGCCTGGCGGCCGGACGGACGCGAGATCCTCTATGTGTCGAACGCGTCCGACTACTGGCACGACGACCTCTGGCTCGTCGACGTCGAGACGGGCGAGCGCCGTCAACTCACCCGCACGCTGATGGCGATGTCGACCCCCGTGTGGTCGCCGGAGGGAGACCGCATCGCCGTGTTCGGCACCGCCAAGGACGAGTACTGGTACGAGGACCTGTCCTACATCTATGTGATGGAAGACGTCGACGCGGGTGGCCGGGCCTCGGAGCGCATCGTCGACATGCAGGTCTACGCGACCGACGCGGCCATGCGGCACGCCCCGTCCTGGTCGGCGGACGGCGCGTTCATCTACTTCCCCTATCTCGAACGCGGCACCGTCAACGTGTGGGCGGTGCCCGCCGCCGGCGGCGTGGCCACGCGCGTCACGCACATGGAGGGCACGATCTCGCGCGTCAGCCACACGGCGGGCGCCGGGACCCTCGCCTTCATCCACTCGTCGCCGACACGGGGAGGGGAAGCGTACGCCCTGGACCTGATCGGCGGCATCCCGGCGCGCCTCACTTCGTTCTCGCCGTCCTGGCGGTCCGTCGCGGCGCCCCGGGAGATCGCCTTCCCCAGCTTCGATGGACTCCGGATCCAGGGCTTCCTCTACCGCCCGCCGCAACTGGCGGAAGGGGCCGCCTGTCCGGCGCTCGTTCAGGTGCACGGGGGCGGGACGAATTCCTACCAGCAGGGTCTGAACCTCACCGAACAATATCTCGCCTCGAAGGGGTTCGTGGTGCTTGCGATCAACTACCGCGGGGGATCTGGCTTCGGGCGCGAATTCCAGGACCTCTCGGTCGAGGACTGGCTCTGGGACCAGGCGCGCGATGCCGGCGCGGCGGCCGATTTTCTGCGCACGCTCCCCTACGTGAACGGAAGGGTGGGGATCTACGGCGGCAGCTACGGCGGGAGCATGTCGCTGTCGGCGATCAGTCTGACCCCGGACAGGTTCGACGCGGCCGTTCCCATGCGTGGCGCCTACTCGAAGCTGAACACGCTCGAGTACACGGACCGGCTTGGGAAGATCTTTTCCGTCACGGGACACGGCGGCACTCCCGACGAGCGCCCCGACACGTACGCCAAGAGCAACGTCGTGTCGCGCATCGCCGACATCACGGCCCCGGTTCTCCTCATGCACGGGGAACTCGACCGCCGCGTTCCGATCCAGAACTTCGAGAACGCGGTGGCCGAATTCGAGCGGCTCGGCAAGAGCGTCGAGGTGAAGACGTACCCGGACGAAGCGCACGGATTCCGGAACCCTGACAATCGCGTCGACACCTGGTCGCGCCTGGAGGAGTTCTTCACCCGGCACCTCGGCGGCTGCGCCGCGGGCTGAAGACCGCCGGCCCGGGCTTCCTCATCGCCGGCCCGGAAACCCCCATCGCCGACCCCGCGTAGGAAGTCACGGTGCGGGCGTTGTCCCGCCGGCTCTGAAATTCGACGAAGCACGGCGCTCCGTGGCCGCGGACTGCCGGGGAGGACACAAGTGAAGAACCCATTGACGGCCGCCGTGCTGAGCTTCCTGGTGCCGGGCGTCGGCCAGTGGTACAACGGCAAGTTCCTGCGCGGACTCTTCTGGCTGCTCGTGACCCCCGGCCTGTGGCTCGGCACCGGCGGCACGCTGGGATGGATCTGCCACATCGTGTCGGCGGTCACAGCGTACAGCTACGCGAACCGGCTGTACGTCCGCTGACCCGTCAGGGCACGCGCTCGAAGCGGCCGTAGTAGTCCATCTCGACGCCCGACACGCGGGCGGTGTCGTCCAGCATGAACGAGACGCCGATCCTGACGTCGCCGAACCACATGTCGAAGCGGTCGACGTGCCAGTGCTCGAGCGGCATCCGCACCGGACGTTCCCGGCCATCGAACTCGGCCACGAGCCGCGGTTCGCCCGCCGCCTCGCCGGTTCCGTTCGCCGATCCGTTGCGTGCGGCGTCTGCCGACGCGCTCGCGGCCGGACGCTCGTTCACCCCCGGAGTCCCGTCCCAGCGGCCCAGCCGGCCCTCGGCGGGCATGAGCGCCGGGATCGCTTCGTCCGTCAGGCGAATGCGCAGCTCGCCGGCATAGCCGTTGCGGTAGGTGCCGACGTAGGCCTCGAGCGGCACCGAGGGCCCCTGGTCGAGCCGGGCCGCCTGCCGCGCCTCCTCCGCCTCGAAGATCCGGCGGTTCCCCTCGGCGACGCTCCGTTCGAACTCCGCGTGCCAGTCGCGGCTCCGGAGTTCCTCCGTGCCCACGAAACGCGCCATGGCCCACTGCGTGAGCACCCACGGAAGCTCGGAGTTCCGGTTCGTCGTCGCCCACACGCCGAAGCCCTCTGCCGGCGCCAGCGCGATCGAGCAGTTGAACCCCAGCGCGTTCCCGCCGTGGCCCACGCCCGTGACGTCCCCGAACCTCCCCGTCGACCAGCCCATCGCGTACGCGCCCGGCCCCTCGAAGGGCATCCAGCTGCTCGGGTTCCGTATCACGGTATGCGGCGTGTGCATGAGTTCGACGGATGACCGGGAGAGCGGCGGGTTCGGGTGGGTGCCGACGTGGAACCGCATCCACTCGGTGATCTCGTCCGCCGAGGTGATCACGCCGCCCGAGGGCACGGTGACGTCCTCGGCGTACTGCCAGGGCACGGGCTCCAGCGGCATGCCCGTGGTCGCCGCGTTCCCGATGAACCTCCGCTCGATGATCGCGTGCGGCTCGGCGTGGTTCGGGCTCGCGTTCGCGGGCGCCATGCGCGCCGTCGTCGTCGTCATCCCCAGCGGATTCCAGAGCTTCTCCCGCGCATAGGAGTCCCAGTCGGTTCCGGAGACGGTCTCCACGAGGTGACCCGTGAGAACGAACATGTCGTTCGTGTACCCGTAGCGATCGCGGAAGGCGTGGTCGGGATCGGTATGAGGGAGTCGCATGAGATAGTCACGCCTGTCCGTGACCAGCGGGCGCAGCGGCTGGTTGCTCCCGGTCCCGACGCGGTGCGTCACGATGTCGCGCACGCGGATCTCTCGCGTCGTCCACGGATCGTGGAGACGGAACCACGGGATGTGGTCCGTGATGCGGTCGTCCCAGCGCAGCTTCCCCTCTTCGACGAGCGAGGCGATCGTCGCGGCGCCGAACGCCTTCGAGCAGGAGCCGATGCTGAACAGCGTCCCTCCGTCCACGGGCGTGTCCCGGCCCAGTTCGCGCACCCCGTAGCCGGTGGACAGATAGCTGCGGCCTTCATGCACGATGGCCAGACCAAGCCCGGGCACTTCCCACCGCGCCATGGCGTCCTCGACCCACGCGTCGATCTCTTCGACGCTCGGCGGAGGCGGGAAAGAGGACTGCGCCTGCGCGGCAGCGGCCGCCGACAGGAGCGCTGCTCCGAGAAGCGCCATGGCCGGCACGGCGCGGCGCCGCAGCTGTGCGGCAATACGGTTCGGGGATGTCATCACGGCCTCCTGCTCAAGTCACTCACGGTTCGATCCGTCTCGGTGTCACGGGAGTCCGAATACCCACAGGACGCCGCCCGCGGCGGTCGCGACGCGCTGTTCGCCGTCCACCTCGAACGACATGGGGTTGGTGCGGACGCCGGCCCCGGCCTGGAAGTCCCACAACGCCTCTCCCGTCTCCGCGTCGAGGGCGAAGATGTTGCCCTCGTTGCTTCCGCCGAAGACGAGGCCGCCTCGGGTGGCCATCACGCCCGCCCACGGCGGAGAGAGCAGCGGGAACTCCCACTGCAGCTCTCCCGTGAGCACGTCGAGCGCCTTGACCGCCCCGCTCGCGTCGTCTCCCGAGAGAGCCTGTTCGCCGCCGCCGAGAAACGGCTGCCCCGGCTCGTACTCGACCTCCGCCTTGTAGTAGATGGCGCCCATGATCCGGGTCGCCTGGTAGAAAAGGCCGGTGTCGGGGCTGTACGAAGGACTGAACCAGTTCGACGCCCCCTGAAGGCTCGGCCAGACGAGGTTGCCCTCCTCGGTCGGTTCGGTGCCCGGGATCACGATCGGGCGGCCGTTCTCGTCGAGGCCCTCGGCCCACGTCTGCTTCGAGTACTCCACGCCGTGCAGGAACTCGCCGGTCTCGCGGTCGAGCACGTAGTAGAAGGCGTTCCGGTTCGCAGTCACGAGCAGCTTGCGCGGCTCTCCCTCCCACTCCGCGTCGACGAGCACCTGGATCTCGGTCGCGTCCCAGTCGTGGGTGTCGTGCGGGGTGTACTGGAAGTACCATTGCATCTCGCCGGTGTCGGGATCGAGGGCGAGGATGCAGTTCGTGTAGAGGTTGTCTCCGGGGCGCGCGTCCCCGTTCCAGTCCGGGGCGGGATTGCCGGTCGGCCAGTACAGGAGGTCGAGTTCCGGGTCGTAGGAGCCGGTGAGCCACGTGGAACCGCCCCCGTGTTCCCAGCTGTCCCCGCCCCACGTCTCGCTTCCCGGCTCGCCGGGGCTCGGGATCGTGTAGGTCCGCCACAGGAGTTCGCCCGTCTCGGCGTCGTAGGCGTCGACGAACCCGTTCGCGCCGGCCTCCGCCCCGGACATGCCCACGATCACCTTCCCGTCGAGGGCGAGAGGGGCGAGCGTGATGGAGAACCCGAGATCGTTGTCCGCGACGTCCACCTCCCAGCGGACGGCGCCGGATCGGGCGTCGAGGGCGACGAGGCGGGCGTCGAGCGTGCCCACGAACACCGTCTCGTCGAGGATCGCGACGCCCCGGTTCACGCGCGGGAAGCCGATGTTCTTCGTCGAGGCCGGGACCTCGGCGGACCAGTGCCAGAGGCGGCGCCCGGTGCGCGCGTCGAGCGCGCTCACGTTGCTCGGCGGCTCCGTCACGTACATCACGCCGTCGACCACGACCGGCGTCGTCTCGATGAGCCCGCCGCTCATCTGGTAGGCCCAGATCACCTTCAGCTCTCCGACGTTGCCGCGGTGGATCTCGTCGAGCGTGGAGAAGCGGTGCGAGGCGTAGTTCCCCGAGTAGGTCAGCCAGTTGTGCGGCTCGTCGTCCGCGTTCACGAGCCGCTCGAAGGATACCTGTGCGGCCGCGGGCGCGAGGGCGGCGCCGCACAGGAGGGCTCCCGCCGCGAGCGCGGAGACCGTGACAGTTTTCATGATCCCTCTCCGAGGTCGGCCAGGAAGGCGACGAGGTCGTCGATGTCCGCTTCCGTCATCTCCTCCACGGCGGGCATCAGCGAGTGATCGAACTGCTTTTCGAGTTCCACGAGGTCTTCCTTGCGAAGCGAGACCGTGCGGCCGGAGATCGACCGCAACTGGATCGTGAAGGCGTCTTCGTTCACGCGCATGCCCGTGATGACGCGGCCCTCGCGCGTGACGGCGCGGATCGGCAGGTATCCCCTGAATCCCCGCAGGATGCCTCGCCTGGAGACGGGCAGCTCCGACCCGGGTGTCCGCAGCGACGCGTAGAGGTAGTCGACGCCGCGCCGAAGCCCGATGCCCGTCAGTTCGGGGCCGATCCCCGTCCCGCGGCCATCGACGACGTGGCAGGAGTAGCAGTCGCCCGCGGAGGCGAACACTTCCCGCCCTCGCGCGGCGTCCCCCGCGACCTCCGTGACGATGTCCTCCCGCAGCGTGTGGACGTAGGCGGCGATGAGGTCGACCTCGAGATCCGACACCAGGTTGGACCTCGTCCCCGGCATGCCGGTACCGGGGATCCCGCGCCGGATCACCTCGACGAGCGATTCGTGGTCCGGCGCGCGGGGCAGGGTGGGGCGCGCCAGGCTCGGCCCCTCTCCCCCCTGGCCGAGCATGCCGTGGCACCGGCCGCAGTGGGCCTGGTAGAACATCTCGCCGCGCGCGAGACCGGCTTCGGTGACCTCGGACTCCTCCTGGGCCGCGGCCGGGCCGGTCATCGTCGCGAGCACGCCTGCCGCGAGCAGACTGGCCGCGAGCGCGAGACCGCAAAGACTCGGACGAGAGCGTCGCACGATCCTCCTCCTGCGCGGGCGTCCCTTCATGCGGTTAATCAACGTACCGGCCCAACCGGGCGTCACGGAACCAGCGCTTCCGGCTCCAGCACCCAGCGCGTGAGCCATTCCACGTTTCTCGACATGAGATCCCGCTGGAGACGAGGAGACCTAACGCCATGCGGTTGATCGGGATAAAGTACGAGGGTCGTCGGCGCTTTACCGATGGCGCGGACGGCCTCGAAGAACTGGATGCTCTGTTCGGCGGGCACCCTCTCGTCCCTCTCGCCCACCTGGATCAGGAGCGGTGTCGTCACGTTTTCAACATGACGGTACGCGGAGCGCTCCTCGTAGAGATCCCAGTCCTCCCACGGCCTCGGACCGAGATACGTGTGGTAGAATTCGGGGATGTCCGTCTGCGAGTACATGGAGATGAGGTCGTTCGCGCCGGCGCCCGCGCTCGCCGCCCTGAAGCGGTCGGTCTGGGTGATCCCCCAGTAGGTGTGGTGGCCTCCGAAGCTCCATCCGCTCACCGCGAGCCGTTCGGGATCCGCGATCCCGCGCTCGACCATGGCGTCCACCCCGGAGTCGATGTCGACCCAGTCCCGGCCCGAGATATCGCCGCGGTTGAGACCCCGAAAACGCTCGCCGTAGCCGCTCGAGCCCCGGTAGTTCGGCTGCAGGACGGCGAATCCCATGCCCGCGTACACCTGCACCGGGTAGGCGCCGCGCGTGGCGTTGAAACGGTCCGATGAGATGCCGGAAGGGCCCCCGTGGATTACGAGGACCATCGGGACGCGGTCCCCTTCCTCGTACCCGACGGGGAGCGTGAGCACGCCTTCGATCTCCTCTCCCCCGGCCCGTGAGGGCCACGACTCGATCCGCTGCTCGCCGAGCGCGAGGTCGGCCACCTGCGGGTTCAGGTCGGTGAGGCGCTCGGGGCGAAACGCGTCCGTCGGGGTGATGAAGATGTCCGGAGGCGTCATGCCGTCCTCGGCGGTGAACGCGAGGACGCTCCCGTCCGCCGAAGCGGAGGCGCCGGAGTAGTAGCGCCCGCCATCGGTCAGATCGCCTGGCGGGCCCGCCGCGGCGCCGTCGGCGAGGGGGATCCGGTACACCGTGGCTCCGGTCCGCCGGGCCGCGGAGACGATGAGCCGCGACCCGTCGACGTGGACGAAGTTCGCGTTCGCGTCCAGATCGGCCGTGAGCGAGACAGGGTCCAGCGCGCGGCCGTCCGCGCCGAACGGCACTCGCCACAGCTGCCGGTTGTAGGTTCCGAGGAGTTGTCCCGTCCCGGACACGATGAGTCCCGATTCATCATCCCACGCGACCGGATTCTCGCCGCCCGGCATCGACGTGACGCTCCGGGCCTCCGCTTCCGCGCCCGCCTGGACGTACGTCGCTCCGAAGTAGGTCGTCCGCAGCACGGGTGACGAGCGAGCCCCGAACGCGACCGCTCGCGAGTCGGGAGCCCACACGAAGGACACCACGTGGAGGCCGTCCGGCGACCATCTCACTGCCTCGCCGGCCACATCGTCCTCGAGCTCGGCGACGTGGAGATGCGACCACTGGTCGGTATAGACCGAATCCCAGACCATCGGGCGTCCGCGCACCTCCTCGAGCTCGCGGTCCGCCTCCGTCGCGGACGGGCTCGCCACGAAGCCGAGCCGCGCGCCGTTGGGCGCGAAGCGGAAGCTCCCGACCGAGGTCTCGTGGGATGTCACCTGCCATGCCTCGCCGCCGTCGGGCCGGATGCCGTACACCTGCCTCACCCCCTCCCGGTCCGAGGAGAAGGCGAGCCATTCTCCCGATGGGTGCCAGACCGGTGAATCGTCCGATCCGGGGCGGAAGGTGAGCTGACGGACGTCCGCGGGGCCGCCCGCAGCCGGTACGACCCACACGTCGGTTTCCTGGCGGTCATCCTCCATGTCCCGTTCCGTGACGACATAGGCCACCCACTGTCCGTCCGGACTCACGGAGACTTGCGACAGGCCCTTGAGGGCAAGGACATCCTCCACCGTCATCGGGCGGCTCTCCTGGGCGAACAATCCGGTGGAGAGGAGGATGGAAAGAACGGAACCCGCGGCGAGAACCCGGGAAACGGGGACGCTGACGTCACGCATGGCACACCCCTGACGTTGGATAAGCATCGTTACTCTTCGCCGCTGATGCCCTGATAGAGCAGGATGAACGCCGCCGCCTGCACGACGTGGTACAGCGCGTTGTGGTCGAACCAGACCGGGTGGATCGGGATCTCCAGCTGCTGGATGGCCGCCGCCGCGAAGGTGAGCCCGAAGCCCATCAGCGCCCGCCGCCGGCTTGCGGTGGGACGGCGCCGCCAGGCCCGCGCGAAGCGGACGGTGAGATAGATGACGGCCGGCAGATAGAAGGCGATCGCGACAACGAACGCCTGCCATCCCGCCAGTACGATGGCGACGTAGGCGACGTAGGCGAGCCCGGCGATCCTGGTGATCCACCGCGTACCCCCGGGCCGGCCACCGATCCGAGCGCCCAGGCCCCAGGCGGCGAGTCCCGTCGCCCCCACCGTGAGGATCGTGGCGGGCCAGAGGACGCGGTATCCGAGGGTCGCGGCGTCCCCGAAGAAGCCGTGCACCGTGCCGCCGAAGAGGGCCGCGGCGCCGGAGCCGGCGAAGAGTCCCATCGCCCACGGGCGCAGATCGGCCCTCACGCGTGAGCGCGCGAGCCACACCAGCACGGCGCAGAGCAGGGTGAGCCCGTAATTGGTCAGCGTGACGGCGGGTTCGGTCAAGGCGCCTCAACCTCCGGTCGTGGAATGGGTTTTTTCCTCTTTGATCGGTATTGTCGGACCATCGCCCGGGGCAATACTCAAGCGAAACCGTGCCGCAGGAGGAGCCGTGTCTCGATCTCCGCGATCCGTCCGAAAGCGCCACATGCCGTACGCGGTCCTGGGGCTCCTCGCCGTCGGCTGCTCGTCCCCCGGCGGCGGGGTCGTCGACGAAGGCCGGATCCCGCTTACGCTGGAGAACATCTTCACCGCCGCGGGGGGCGCCGGACGCGCCGTGCTCTCGCCCGATGGAGCCAGGCTCGCCGTGGCCGGGCCTGTGGACGGCGCGGGGGGGCGCGGGATCCACCTGGTGTCGACTCCGACGACGGGGGAGGTGGCGGCCGCGAAGGGAGAGGCCGCGACCTTCTGGCTCGCCGGCGGCGCGCAGACGTGGTCTCCGGAAGGGGAGCGGCTGGCCTTCATCTCCGGAGGGAGTCTTGCCGTCGCCGGGGCGGGGACATCGGACCGAGTGGTCGTAGTGGAAGGGGCGAGCGGCCTCCGGGCCCCCTCGTGGTCGCCGGACGGAACGACGCTCGCCTACTACTCCACGGCGTCCGGCTCCCAGGACATCTGGCTCGTCGACGCGGCCGGGGCGGCGCCCCCCCGACAACTGACGACCGGCGCGGCGGAGGCCGACGACAGCCGCTTCAGCCCCATGTGGTCGCCGGACGGGCGGTGGATCGCCTACATCTCCAACCGGGCCGACTGGTGGCACGACGACGTGTGGCTCGTCGCCGTGGCGTCCGGCGAGGCGCATCGGGTTTCCTCCTCGCTCATGGCTTCCTCGAGCCCCGTCTGGTCGCCGGACGGATCGAGCCTCGTCCTGATGGGGACGTCCAAGGACGAGTACTGGTATGAGGATCTCGCGTACCTGTATCGCATCGACCTCGATCTCGGCGGGACCGCTCCCCGCGCCCTCCGCGAAGCGCCGCTCGACATGCAGGTCTACGCGACCGACGCGATCATGCGCTTCGACCCCTTCTGGTCCGGCGACGGCGAGCGCATCTACTTCCCGTACCAGCAGCGCGGCGCCTTCGACCTGTGGTCCGTCCCCGCCTCCGGCGGCGTCGCCACGCGGGTCACGAACGTCGGGGGGGCCTGGTCGTCGCTGCACGCGACGCCGGACGGCAGCCGCGCCGTGTTCACGCGGGATGCGGCGACGGAGGGCAGGGAAGCCTGGCTCCTGGACCTCGACGGCGGAACCCCGGCACGGCTGACGGACCTTTCGCCGCACTTCGAAGGCGTCCAGCGGCCCGCGGAGATCTCCTTCCGCTCGTTCGACGGCCTGTACATCCAGGGGTTTCTCTACCTGCCGCCGGCGATCCGGGCCGCGCTCCCCGCCGGCTCCGACCCGCCGGCGTGCCCGGCCCTCGTCCAGGTGCACGGGGGAGGGACGAACTCCTACACGCAGGGGACGAACCTCGTGGAGCAGTACCTCGCGAACGAGGGATTCGTCGTGCTCGCCATCAACTATCGCGGGGGATCCGGTTTCGGGCGCGAGTTCCAGGATCTGTCGGTCGAGGACTGGCTGAACGACCAGTCGAAGGACCCGGGCGCCGCGGCGGACTGGCTGCGCCGCCAGCCGTACGTCAACGGGCGCGTGGGCATCTACGGCGGGAGCTACGGAGGCATGCAGTCCATGTCCGCGATCACGCGCACGCCCGACAAGTTCGATGCGGCCGTCCCCATGCGCGGCATCTACTCCGAGTCGCTGACCCTCCCATACGCGGACCGTCTGGGGAAGATATTCACGATCACGGGGCACGGCGGGACGCCGGAGGAGCGGCCCGAGATCTACGCGAAGAGCGAGACGCTCGACCGGATGGACCGCATCACCGCTCCGGTCCTCATCATGCACGGAGAATTCGACGTGCGGGCGCCGTTCGAGAACTTCGAGCTTGCGGTCGAGAGACTCGAGGCGCTCGGCAAGGAGTTCGAATCGAAGACGTACCCCGAGGGCCACGGCTTCCGGGATCCCGCCAATTCGATCGACATGTACAGCCGGCTCCGCGCTTTCTTCGACGAGCACCTTGGAGGATGCCAAGCCGGCGGCACGTCTCTAGATTAGATGATTAGAAAATAAGCGGTCCTGTTTGCAGGCACACCCGGGGCGTTGCCCGACAGCGACTCGCCAGTCCGGCACTTCTGGCGCCGTCCCCCAGCAAAGACGCAAGGCGAACCCATGGCGAAGCGCAACCCTACGACCTCCGGAAGCTCCGATTTCTCCCGCTCTCCCCGTGCACGCGCCGCGCGTTCCGCGGTGCTCGGCTTTCTCGGTCCGGCCATCCTCTCCTGCGGGGGGGACGACACGACGGCGCCGCCGCCCGGGCCGCCGCCACCGCCCCCGACGGCGACCGTGCCGGCGAGGATCACCCTGGACCCGGAGACCGTTGCCGTCGTGGCGGGGGATACGATCCGCGTGAGGGCGCGCGTCCTGAACGATCGGGCGCAGCCGATCTCC
>JAJEEM010000018.1 GCA_022820995.1 Gemmatimonadota bacterium
CGCCTTCAGCTTGGGCGTGTACCGCCGCCGCGCCATGTCGACCTCCTTCCGGTCTGCCAGGTTCTACCCTGGGCAGCACCGCGCCCGGAGGTCAATCGTCACAAATGGGGAGTGTCCAGGATCTGGGGGTCATATCCGTCGTTTGCCCGCACCGGCATGTGTCGCGCCCGCCATCGTCGGCAGCGTGACGGTTACGGTGCCGCTTGCGACCTTCTCGACGGCCTCACCCAGCAGCGTCACCGTGACGTTTGCGTTGGGCGTCATCGCGCCGGTCACGGAGAAGTCGAGCTTGAACCGGGGCCGAGTATCGTCGACGACCGTGGAAACGGAGCTGGAGCCGCCGCCAGACGCGGCCTCATCCATTGGCACTGCGTTGAAGGGGGAAGGGCGTTCCGATTCGTTGAGCGCCACGGGATTGTCATGGCAGGCGGCAATCAGCAGCAAGCCAGCCGCCGTGATCGAGACCCGGGAAATCCGCTTCGCGTTCATGTCTCCTCCTTGGCAGACCCCTACCGTGTCGTGTCCGTGCGCGAGAGCGCGCGAACGGGAACCACGCGAACAGCGGTTACCAGGTCCATGATGCACCTCCTTCTTCGAAGCATCTCCTCTGGCGGAGTCCGTCAACTCGTCTGACTATGCCGGCTGCTTCGGTGTTCTGGGCCGCTCCAGCAAATGCTCCGGTGATCCGGCCCGGCACTCCCCATCCTCGCAATGCACACTGGCCCGCAATAGCGGAAAAACCCTGTAATTCGTGAGGGAAATCCCTCGAATCGTGCGGGGAAAATCCCCCCACGAATACCGGGAAATCCCCTACACCGGGTCTCTGGAAGGGAGGTCATCACGCGGGGTCGGCGAGGTCTATGAGACGGGTCGTATCGCGCGCTGGCGGTCGGAGGAACGAGGGGTTGCCGTGCGAAGACGGCACGGCCGGAGGGGCTGGCGGCCCCCACGCACGAGGACTGAACGGCTTAGCGCTCGTCCTCGGTCCGCAGGAGCCCTGCTTCGAGCGCGAAGCGCACGACCTCGCGCCGGGTGTGGAGGCCCAGCTTCGCCTTGGCGCGGGCGAGATAGCCCTCGACCGTCTTGGGACTGAGAGACGTCTCGCGGCCCGTTTCGCTGGCCGAAAAGCCGCTCGCGTACAACTCGACCACGGTACGCTCGCGCGCCGAGAGCACGTCGGGTCCCGTCTCGCTGCTCGCGTGGCCCCGCGTTCTCCGTCGCGCGAGCAGCGCGGCCGCGTGCTGGGGCAGGTAGGAGTGCCCGTGTGAGATGGCCTCAATGGCGCCGATGAGATCGGTGTCGGCGGCGGATTTGTTCAGAAAGCCCGCCGCGCCGGCGTTCAGAGCCGGCACGAGGTACTCGTCCTCGTCGTGAATCGTTACGACCAGGACCTTCGCTCCGAGTCCAAGTTCGGAGATGCGCCGCGTCGCCTGGACTCCGTCCATGCCGGGCATCGCCAGGTCCATGATGACGATGTCCGGTTGCAGCGTCCGGGCCTTCTCCACCGCTTCCTCTCCAGACGATGCCTCGCCAACGACCTCCACATGCTCGGTCGTCTCGACCAACGCCTTCAAGCCGGCGCGCACTACCGGGTGGTCGTCGACCAGAAGCACCCTCACCATCGGTCGAGACCTCTCTCGTCGTCCGGACCCACGGCCGGAACGGTGACCCGAATCGTGGTTCCCCTGCCCGGTGCGGTATCCACGGTGATCCCGCCCCCGACCAGCGCGGCCCGTTCGTGCATGCTGGTGAGGCCGGTGTGACCATCGAACTCGAACCCGCAACCCTCGTCGCGGATCTCCGCGATGACCACATCGCCCGCAGACTTGAGCATCACCGTGGCTTCCGTCACGCGTGCGTGCCTCTCGGCGTTGGTCACGGCCTCCTGAACGATCCGGTACAGGGCCAGGGCGGCGGCCGCGTCCAAATCCTCGTCCACCCGGTCGAGGCTCGCGTGGACCGTGAATCCATGAACCTCGCCGATGTCGCGAAACGCGGACGCGAGGGCGGACGAAAGCCGCCGGTATTCGAGTTCCGGCGGCAGCAGCCCCCGGATCATCCGCTTCACGCCGCGGATCGCGTCGTCGATCTCGGCGGCGATCTGCGCCCGCGCCCCCTCCCGGTCCTCCGCACCGGACTCGGACGCCAGAAGCTTCACTCTGATCTTGAAGGCCACCAGGTACTGCAGAAACTCGTCGTGCAGGTCGCGCGACAATCGCTTGCGCTCATTCTCGACGGCCGTCACCATCGCCCGGGACAGTTGCCGCATCCGCTTCCAGCCCGTGATGTCGCGGATCGTGCAGATCACATGCTCCTGCCCCGATGCCAGTCTCCCGGGGCTCAGACTGATCTCGACCGGGATGGTGGCACCGTCCCGGCGCAACGCCAGCAGTTCGAGTCCCTGTCCCATGGGACGCGCCTGCGGCGCCTCGCTGTAGTGTCGGCGGTGCCGTCCATGCCGGGCGCGGCTGGCCGCGGGAACCAGCCGCTCCACGGGGGAGCCATCCAGCTCTTCACGGCTCCAGCCGAACATCGCGACGGCCTGCGGGTTGAGGTCGCGAACCGTCCCTTCCGAATCCACGATGAGCATCGCGTCCGGTGATGCCTCAAAAACGACTCTGTAGTCCCGCTCGGTCAGCACGATAGTCGGTTCCAGTACGAGTTGGCATGCATCCCGGGAGATCAGTAAAGAGCTTATGTACTTGAGTTGATAGTGCTGGTGTCCGACTCAGCGACGGTCGACGAGAGTTCTGGCTCGTTCATTCTGCTTCTTGGTTCCATCCATAAACATGGCACTTTCCGAAGTGCTGCCATCACCGATTCTGGTAACGCCGACTCACGCTTCGCCAAATCCTCAAGAAAACCTCAACGCCACGCGGCTGCTCCGTGCTATGGTAAGAGGCACACCAATGGCCCCTTCGACTGCTAAAAGGCAACCAATCAGGTCAGGCGGTGCTGGGCGCCTCGTCGGAGTGTTCGATTCCCGCACCGCCCATCGCGGTGCCCGTGCCCACGGTGATGACGCCGAAGATGAGGTCGTTGAACAGGGCCTGCGCGTTGGCGAGATACCCGTGGATGAAGGGCGACAGCATGCTGTAGGCGCCGAGGGCGATGAGTCCCCAGCCGCTGATCCGGTTGATGCCGAGGTTGAAGGTGATGGTGACGACGAGGATGGAACCGCCGAGCACCACGCTGTGCCACCACAGGAAACCGAACGGATATCCCCAGATGAACGGGGCGCCCAGGAACCAGAGTCCCAGCGCGAGACCGACCCAGCGTGACGCCATCGAACCTCTCTCGGAAGAAAACCGGATGAACCAACCGAACGGCACGCATGATGCGCCGCCGCCCGGCCCAAGGCAAACGCCGCCTACATTCCCCAGACGGTGATCCGCCTGCCGTCGTGGGTCCGGTCCTCGCGGAAGATCCGCTCGCCCCAGCTCCGACCCTCGCGGACATCGAAGATGACGAGATGGCCGACGTCGGTGTCGCAGAGATCCATGTAGGCGGCCGTCTGCGCCAGCCCGCGCTCGACCGTGCGCTCTCGGTTGGCCCGCAACAGCTTGCATTCGACGACGAACCGGCCGGGCCGGCCCGTCTCCGGTGGCCAGATCACGAGCAGGTCCACGCGGCGGCTCCCCAGCGCGTACTCGCGCTCGATGCGCCCGGTCGCGTTCACCACCCGGTGCAGGAACGCCTGCAGCACGAGCTGCGGTCCCGCCTCCGTGTACTGCGCCCGCGCCACCCAGTGCTCCGAGTTCTCTCGGAAGAACTGCTGGAAGGCGGATAGCAGCGCGTCGAGGTTCAGTCCGCCGTCAGCGTTGATGTACGACGCACGCCGGTGGGGCAGCCCGTCCTGAAGCACCCACGTCAGCTCGCGCGGTACGACCTCGGCGTAGATCGGATTCGCGATGCGGAGCGGAGCCTCCGCGGCCACCAGCCCCAGGTCGCGCACGTACTCCCGGTCGCGGTCGGAGTACTCGCCGTCGTCGCCACCGAGCAGCGGCTCGATCACGCGGCGCACGCGGGGCTCGCGGAGCTTGTCGGCGAGCTGGTCCAGGTGGGTTTCGCGGCGCAGGATCAGCGCCTCCCGCGCCTCGAACACGTCTGCCTCGGCGAGGGGACGGTCGCGGAGCCGGAGCTGCTCGTGCTCGAAGCACATCTCCCGGGCGAGCGCGTTCACGAGCCACGGCTGGCCGCGGGTCTGCTCCCACACGGCTTCCAGCGCCGCCGGCGTGAACGCCTGCCCGGTCTCGTCCGTGTGCTGCCCAAGGAGCGCGCGCACGTCCGCCGAGGTGAAGTCCCCCATGCGGAGCGACCTGGCCTTGATGTTGAACGCGCTGCCGCCCGCGATGACCTCCTTCTCGGAGCTGGCTCGGATGCGGTAGTCGCGCACATCGCGGACGCCGCACAGGACCACGCTCGCGGGGAAGTGCTCCGGACGGCGCACGTAGCCGGCGCGCAGTTGGCGCAGCACGGAGACCAGCGAGTCGCCCACCAGCGCGTCGATCTCGTCGATCAGCAACACGAGGGGACGCGGATCGGCGGCGGCCCAGCGCGCCAGGAACGCGATGAGAGCGCCGTGGGGGTCGCCCGTCGTGTCCAGGGCCCGGGCGATGCCGGCCGCGTCGTCGTCGCGCAGAATCACCCGCGCCTCGTCTCCGAGACTGTTCAGGATGTTGCGCATGGCGAGCCCGACATCCTCGCGCGCGGTCTGCGCGGGCTCCACGTTGACGTAGACGCAGCGGTAGTCCCCCTCGGATCCGCTGTTGAGAAGGTCGCGCAGCGCCAGGAGCGTCGAGGTCTTGCCCGTTTGCCGAGGCGCGTGGAGGACGAAGTACCGTTCCCCGCGGATCAGGGCGAGAACCTCGGCGAGGTTCAGGCGCTCGAGGGGAGGGATGTTGTAGTGCCTGTCTGCCCGTACCGGCCCCGCCGTGTTGAAGTCGCGCATGCGCGCAATGTCATCGCCCCGTGTGTGGAGAGCAACGCGACCGCGCGGGCGGCCTTGGAGGCGCCGGCCTAAAGCCGGGTGCGGCGGAGGCGGTTCGCGTTCGTGACGACGGAGATCGAACTCAGCGCCATCGCGGCTTCCGCGATGACGGGGTGGAGGAGGCCGAGGAAGGCGACCGGGATCGCGACGACGTTGTAGACGTAGGCCCAGAAGAGGTTCTCGCGGATCTTGCGGAAGGTGGCGCGGGCGAGCTTCGTCGCGCGCAGCACGGAGCGCAGATCTCCCTGCACGAGGGTGATGTCCGCGGCCTCGATCGCGATGTCGGTGCCGGTCCCCACCGCGATGCCGACGTCGGCCGCCTTGAGCGCGGGGGCGTCGTTGATCCCGTCGCCGACGAAGGCCACGGTGCGCCCCTCGGCGCGGAGTTGCCGGACGGCGTCGACCTTGTCGGCGGGGAGCAGCCCGGCCCGGAAGTCGTCGATGCCGAGATGCTCGGCGACGGCGGCCGCGACGGCTTCATGGTCGCCGGTGAGCATCACGGTCCGGAAGCCGCGGCGGCTCAGCTCGAGGAGGGTTTCCCGCGCGTCCTCCTTCACCGGGTCGGCGATCGCGATCGCGCCGAGCAGCCGCCCGCCGGCGGCCACCCATGCGACCGTGCGCGCGTCGTCGCCGAAACGCTGCTCCACCCGGGCGACGTCCTCCTCCGGGATGCCTTCCTCGCGCAGCAGCCGCGCGCTCCCGACGATGACCCGCTCGCCATCGACGTCGCCGACGATGCCCATCCCGACCCGGGCCTCCGCGCCGCCCGCCCGGGAGAAGGAGATGCCGCGCCGGCGCGCCTCGTCCACGACGGCGCGGGCGAGCGGATGCTCCGACGCGTCCTCCACCGCGGCCGCGAGCCCGAGTACGCGCGCCTCCGCCTCGACCGGGCTCGCGTCGCTCCCCGGGCTGGCTCCCGCCTCATCCCCCGGCCCCTCGGCTGCTCCGTCCGTCACGAAGGTCTCGACCACGCGGGGGGCGCCGCGAGTCAGGGTGCCGGTCTTGTCGAAGACGAGCGTGTCCGCCCGGTCCAGCGTCTGGACGGCGGCCCCGTCCCGGATGAGGACGCCGCGCGTGGCTCCGACGCCGGTCCCGACCATGAGCGCCGTGGGGGTGGCGAGCCCGAGCGCGCAGGGGCAGGCGATGACGAGCACCGCGACCGCGGCGTAGAGCGCGAGCGAGAGGCGGCCCAATTCCGGGTTCACCCACGGGATGAACCCCGACGCCCAGCGCGCGGCCTCCGCGAAGACTCCGGGCGCCACGAACCAGCCCACGAAGGCCGCCAGCGCGACGACGAGGATTAGGGGCACGAAGATGGCGGTCACCCGGTCCGCGAACTCCTGGATCGGGACCTTGCTCGCCTGCGCCTCCTCCACGAGGCGGATGACGTTGGACAGGAAGGTGTCTTCGCCCACGCCCGTCGCCCGCACCCGGAGCGCGCCGGAGTGGTTGACCGTCGAACCGAGGACGGAGGACCCCGGTTCCTTCTCGACCGGGATCGACTCGCCCGTCGCGAGCGACTCATCGACCGCACTCCTCCCCTCGAGAACGACGCCGTCCGTCGGGATCTTCTCGCCCGGGCGGATGATCATCACATCGCCCACCGCGACATCACGGGTCGGAACCTCGAGTTCGGCGCCCTCCCGCTCGACGCGGGCCGTCGGCGCCTCGAGCGACAGCAGGGCCTGGATCGCCGACGAGGAACGGCCGCGCGCCTTCGCCTCCACGAATCGTCCCGTGAGATGGATCGCGGCGATCATCGCGCCCACCGGAGCGAAGTTCATGATCATCGGGGCGAACCCGAGGACGTGAAGGACCGCCCACACCCCCGTGAGCACGGAGACGCCCGCCCCGAGCGCGATGAGGACATCCATGTTCGGCATCCGGCCGCGCGCCGAGCGCCAGGCGCTGCGCAGGGTCGGACCCCCCGGGCCCGCGAGGACGGCGGCCCCGAGCACGGTCACGCCCAGGTCGAAGACGAGCGGCGACGGCCAGCGCACCCCGGCGATCATCTCCGGCAGCATCCACACCATGGCCGGGGCGGTGAGCGCCCACGCGGTCCACATGGTTCTCCGCGCCTCGCGCGAGCGGGCTTCCGCCTCCGCAAGGCGCGAACGTTCGGCCTCCCCGCGGTCCACGTCCGCGACGGGTTCGATCTCGTAGCCGGCCCCTTCGACGGCGGCGGCGAGTTCCTCGAAGGGTACATCCCGGGTGAGCGTCAGCGTCGCGGACTCGGCGGGCAGACTCACCGAAGCCTCCACGCCGTCGACCGCGTTCAAACTCCTCTCCACGGAGCCGACGCAGCCGGCACAGTGCATGCCGGCGATCCGATACGTCTTCCTGTTCATCATTTGCCGGCGAAACGCATGAAGAGATCCGCAATCTCCGCGCGCACCCGCGCGGCGTCGTCGCCGCCTTCCTCGATGGCGTGGGTGGCGCATCGCTCGAGGTGGTTCAGCAGGAGTTCCTTCTCGGCCGCGCGGAGCGCGGAGTGAACGGCGGCGAACTGCTGCAGGATGTCCGGGCAGTACCGCTCATCCTCCACCATGCGGGCGATGCCCCCGACCTGTCCCCGGATACGCGCCAACCGACGGCCGAGGTCGTTTTTCGTCCCCTCCGCGATCCCCATCGCATGCGTCCCCGCGTGGCTCACCGCCATTCCCTCCGTGTTCGTGTCGCCGGTGCCCGTCTTGCATAAATACTATACAGGGGTATTGTATATGTCGCAAGCGGCGGGGCCCGGCGTGAACCCCGGCGCGAGATCCTCGCGCTTGCGGTGGCGGCGTTTTGCCGGGGGCTGCTAAACTCAGGGCCATGTTCAGGAAACTCAGGCAGATGGTCGACGAGGCGCTCGACCGGATGGAAGCGAAGCAGCCCGGTGCGTCCGAGGACGACATCGACCGCGTCATCCGCGCCATGCGCCAGGAACTCGTCGACACGCGGGCACGGATCTCCGAACTCGAGGGGCTGCTCGAGTCGCAGGTGCGTCAGGCGGACAAGGAAAAGGAGGCGGCCCGGGTCGCGGAGCGGCGGGCGGCGCAGGCGGCGGAGGTCGGGGATGCGGAGACGGTCGAGGTCGCGAACCGGTTCGCGGCGCGGCACCGCCAGCGGCTCGAGGTCCTCGTCCTCAAGGCCGAGGGGACGCAGGCCGAACTCCAGCAGCAGAAGGCCGAGGCGGCGCAGGGCGCGGAGCAGCTGAAGAGCGCCATGGCGCGGCGGGATTCGCTCGGCGTGCAGCAGCGGCGCGCGCAGGCGATCCAGCATTCCTCGGAACGGTTCGACTCGGCGGACGCGTTCGACCGCATGGCCGAGAAGATGGAGGGAAGCCACGACCTCGACGACGCGCACCGCCAGGTGGACGAAGCGCTCGACCCCATGGCCGGCGCGCCGCAGCGGGACTTCGTGGCGGAGCGGGAACTGCGGGAGGCGCGGGCGGACGCGATGCTCGAGGAGTTGAAGCGCCGGATGTCGAAGGGGGAGTAGCCCCACGGAAAGAGCGGAGGATCGATGGACCTGCTGACGATTGCCGTCTTCGGATATCCCCTCGTCCTCATCGCGATCGGGGTGTGGCGCTCGCGGCAGATCAAGAGCCACGCGGACTTCATGGTGGCGGGCCGGAACGTGCCGGTGGCGCTCCTCGTGGGGACGCTCATCTGCACCTGGATCGGATCCGGGTCGCTCTTCGGCGGGGCCGGGCTCGCCTACCGGACGGGGATCGCGGAGTTGTGGTTCTCCTTCGGCGCCTGGGTCGGTCTCCTCGTCGCCTTCTACCTTGCGCCCCGCGTGCGCTCGATCGCGAAGTACACCGTCCCGGACCTCCTCGAACAGCGCTACAACGCGGCGGCGCGCGTCCTCGGCACGGTCGCGATCATCCTCGCCTACGTGACGATCGCCGCCTACCAGTTCCGGGGCGGCGGCTGGATTCTGAGCATCGTCACGGACGGCGCCATCTCTCCCACGGCCGGGATGATCATCACGTGCGTCACGATCGTGGCCTTCACGGCGCTCGCCGGCATGGTGTCGATCGTCTCCGTCGATCTCCTGAACGGGATCATCATCACGCTCGGCATCATCATCGGCCTCCCCTACCTCGTGCTGTCGAACGGCGGCGTGGGAGCGATCGCGGCCGCGCTTCCGGAGCAACACCTCACCGTACTCGGGGGACACAACGTGCTCTGGGTCATCGGCGTCGCGATGCCCACCTTCCTGCTCATCCTCGGCGAGAGCGGGATGTACCAGAAGTTCTTCTCCGCAAAAGACGCGGGGTCCGCCAAGAAGGCCGTCGTCGGCATGTTCCTCGGGGTCGTCTTCATCGAGACGACGCTGGCCCTGATCGCGATCGTGGGTCGGGCGGTCTTCCCGGAACTCGCGGACCCGGAGCAGGTGTCGATCGTGGGCCGTGCCGCGTCGGAGACGATCATCCTCCACATCGCCGCCAACGGCCTGCCGATCATCGGGGGCGCGATTCTCCTCGCCGCGGCGGTCGCCATCGTGCTCTCGACGGGCAACACGTTTCTGCTCGTGCCCTCGACGAACGTGAGCCGGGACCTCTACGAACGCTTCGTGGATCCGGACGCGAGCGAGGGGCGGAAGCTGGCGCTGCAGCGCCTCTGCGTCGTCCTCTTCGGCGGGCTGGGGCTCGTCCTGCTGACGCAGTTCGACACCGTGCTCGCGATGGCGCTCTACGCGTACTCGCTCGTCGGCGCGAGCCTCACGCCGGCGCTCCTCGCGGCCTTCCTCTGGCGCCGCGTGACGCCGCAGGGAGGGGTGGCCTGCATCGCGGGGGGACTCGGGAGCATCGTCGGCATCAAGCTCTTGTCCGAGTTCGGCGTGAACTTCACCGCCACGATCGGGGGGACCGCCTTCGATTTCGCTTCGAGCGACTACATCGTGATCCCCGGCGTCCTCATCTCGCTCGGACTCCTGATCGTCGTGAGCCTGCTCACGCCGCCCTCGCCCGAGGAGAAGTGGCGGCCCTTCTTCCAGGAGAGTCCCGAGAAGCTCTGAGCCCGCGCCGCCCGAACGCAGCGGGGACTTGCCACGGGCTGCCGGGCCGGGCCGCGAACCGGGTCGGCCCGAGGGTTGGCGTCAGCTCAGGAGGCGGTGGAGTTCGGCGAACTTCGAAGGCGGGCCCAGGACGACCAGGAGGTCTCCGGGCCGCACCCTCTCCTCCGGTCCCGGGTTGTAGACGGAGCCTTCGCCGCCGACGTCGCCCCCACGCTGGATCGCGACGACGAGCAGCCCCGTTCTGGCCGGGATCCGCGCCTCGGCCAGGGTGAGTCCGGCGACCTCGGAGGACTCGGACACGGACACCTGCTCCAGGAGCAGACCCATGCTGTCGCCGGAGGTCTCGGTGTCGACGAAGAGGGTGACGTCCGGACGCAGGACGAGCGAGGCCATCTGGATCCCGCCCGTCGCATTGGGCGTGACGACGCGGTCGGCGCCGGCCTTCTTGAGCTTGCTCACCGACTCCACGGAACGTGCCCGCCCCACGATCGTGAGATCCGGATTCAGTTCCCGGGCGGCGAGGCAGACGAAGGCGTTGTCCGTATCCGCGCTCAGCGCCGCGATGAGCCCCTGCGCCCGGTCGATCCCCGCCGCCACGAGCGAGTCGTCGTCCATTGCGTCCCCCTGGATGACGAGCGCCTCCGGGTCGACCTGCCGCACGTCCTCGAGGTGCCCGGGGTCGTTCTCAATGGCGACGTAGGGGGTGCCGCGGGCGACGAACCTCTTGATGGCGGCGAGACCGGTACGGCCGACGCCGCACAGGATCACGTGGCCGTCGACGTCGTCGATTCTCTTCATCGTGCTGCGTCCCTTGAAGGTCTGGGTCAGATCCATCTCGACGAGGGTGGCGGTGATGAGGGCGAACCAGATCGCGAGCGTGACGATGCCGCCCGCGATCATGAAACTCGCGAAGATGCGGCCGCCGTCCGTCAGCGTCTGAATTTCCCCGTACCCGACCGCCGAGACCGTGATCACGGTCATGAAGAACGCGTCCGAGAGGCTGTACTCGGGCATGAGGGCGAAGCCGGTCGTCCCGATGAGCGTGAGACTCAGCGTGAAGCAGACGGCCCCGAGCAGCCGGCCTTCGAACCGGCTGAAGTCGAACAGGCGCCGCACCGGACCCATCGGTCTTACCGCGCGCTGCGGTCCAGGCGGGCGACGACCTGACGGCCCTTGATGCGGCTGCCATCGAGGCCTCGGACCACCGCGTCGGCGATCAGCGAATCGATGTCCACGAGGGTGAAGTTCTGCCGGATGTCGATGCGCCCGATCTGACCGCCGGCGGCGGAGGTTTCGCCCGTGATGGCGCCCACGAGGTCGCCCGGGCCGGCCCCGTCGCGCTTGCCCACGCCGACGAAGACCTTCGTCCACGTAGGCCGGGTGGCCCGCCGGGCGTCGGCGTCGGTCGGCGCGCCCGCGGTACCGCCCGTCGTCCGGTCGCCCGTCGTCCGGTCGGCGGGCGCCGCATGGCCGGATGCCGCACCGCCCCCGGCCGGAACCGGTCGGTCCGCTGCCCGGAGGAGTCCGGCCAGCGCGGCGGCCACCCGCGCGGCGCCATGTTCCTCCAGCAGCGGGGCGAGGAGGAGCGCGCCGCTCGCGAGATCCTGCTCTTCCAGCGCAGCGGATACGCGGGCGCGGAAGGCGGCGACGTCGTCCATGAGCGCGGGGTCCGCGGGATCGGCCAGCGGTGCGGTCCGCAGCCCGGCCCGCAGCGCCGTCAGCTCAAGTTGCCGCTCGTGCAGGGTGTCGACGATGGCGTAGCAGCGGTCGGCCGCCGCCGCGCGGGCGAGGGGCTCCGGTGCGGACGGCAGTTCGAACGCGATGGCATGGGCACCGGCCTCGACCTCGCCCCACGCCCCGACCCGCACCGTCGCGCCGTCGTCCGCCTCGCCCGCGCCGTCGTCCGTTTCGTCCGCATGGGCTCCCTCGGCCGCGGCGACGCGCAGCCCGGCCACCGAGAGCGCGGCGCTCACGTCGGCGACGGCCTGCGGGGCCGTCTCAACGCTGACGGCGGTCGCCGCGCCGGCCTTCGTGATGTCGTGAAGCAACTCGGCCAGGCGAGCCAGCCGGCCCTCGCGCGTCGCCCGGCTCGCGACGGCGACCGGAGTGCCGGCCGCGCGGCCGGCGTCCGACTTCCCGGCCCGCGGTTCGGCGAACAGTTCCTTCGGCCACCGGCGCGCGCGCGGCAGCCAGCGCTCGATCAACTCGTCGAACGCCGCATCCCGGGCGTGGGTCGTCGCGATCCGACGGACCCCGTCGCCGGAGGCCTGCACCACGGCCTCGACGGCGGCCCGCGCCGGCTCCAGCGCACGCACGTCGTCGAGGACCAGGGTGCACAGCGCCGCCGCCGGGATGTCTCCCCTTCGCACCCCCTCCAGCACGGCGGCCGGAGGCCCGACCAGGATCGGCGCCCGCCCCGTCGCCCCGGCGCCGGCGCCCGGCACC
>JAJEEM010000027.1 GCA_022820995.1 Gemmatimonadota bacterium
GGCGAACCTCCTTCGCGAGATCCAGGAGATCGCGTACAACGAGTTCGACCTGCAGCACGTCACGGTCCAGGTGGAGGCCAGTGCCAAACATTGCAACGAAGACCATCACGTCGATCACCTGGTCGCCACCGCGCGGCCCCATTAGACCTCGGGGAACCCCTCGCGAAGCCTGGCGCGGGGGCCACGTGACGGGTTCTGAATGACCCCGTTCATCCTGGCGCTATTGGCACCGGTTGCCGGCGTCTTCCTTTACGTCTGGCTACACAACCGCCCTCGAACCATGCGGATGATCGACACGATCGTCTTCGTGGCTCTGCCCCTGCTCGTCGCCTGGCAGATCTTACCGCACGTATGGCTGGAACGTCAGATCACGCCCGTCCTCGCGGTGCTGGCGGGCGGTGGCATCCTCTATCTCATCGAGAAGATCTCCCACAGAGTGGCGCAGCACACCGACAACCTCACGATCCTGCTTGGCGTGGCGTCGATGGTGCTGCACGCGCTGCTGGAAGGCGGGGCCCTGATGCCCGCCGCGGCGAGCGCTCCCTTCGCCCTTGCCGTCATCCTGCACCGGGTCGTCGTGGGGCTGCTCGTCTGGTGGTTGCTCGAGCCTCGGCACGGTGTCGTCGTTGCCATCGCCGGGGTCGGCGCGATCCTGCTGGCGACGATGATCGGGTTTGCGGCGGGCACGGAGATACTTCCGGATGAGCACGCGGCGCTTGAACTCTATCAGGCCTTTATCGCGGGGTCCCTGCTTCACGTCGTGTTCCACCAGGGTCGCCACGACCACGTTCACGACCACGACTGAGTCCGGCCGGCGCACCCGCCGGGCCGGCTCACGGCCTCGGCGACGTGCGCAACGGCCTGCCCCGGCGCCACCCGCGCACCGGGTATCCGCATGATGCCTCCGGTGCCGTACCGACAAGGAAGAGTTCGGGCCGGCCACGACAACCCCAGCCGGCGCGGAGGCCGGTCCCGGGCTCGACATCGATCCACTCCACGCCTGCGGGGAAGCGGAAGTCGCGCCCGCCCGTCGGTCCCAGTACGCGGATCATGAAGTCGGAAAATATGGGGAGCGCGGCCCCGGAGCCGGGGAGACCGACTGGCGTCCCGTCGTCGAAGCCGACCCATACGCCGACCGCCAGTTCCGGTGTGTAGCCGACGAACCAGGCATCGCGAGAGTCGTTGGTCGTCCCGGACTTCGCCGCCACCGGACCTCGATACCCCGCGGCACGGACACCGCTCCCGGTCCCGTGCTCGATGACGCCCTGCAGCGCGGACGTGATCAGGTACGCCTCCGCCGGGCTCACGACGAACTCGCTGCGGGTCGTGGTCTTCGAGCCCACGGTACCGTCGCGGCCGAGCACGGCCAGCGCCGAGCGCGGAGGGTTGCGCCGACCCTCCGCCGCCAGCACTGCATAGGCCGCCGTCAGCTCGAGCAGCGTGACCTCGGAGGCGCCCAGCGCCAGGCTGGGATACGGTGCGAGAGGGCTCTCGATGCCCAGCCGTCGCGCGGTCTCAATGATCCTCTCCGGACCGACCGCCAGACCCAGCCGGGCGAACGGTACATTGCGCGACCCCTCCAGCGCCTCGCGCAGCCTGATGGGTCCGAGGAACGCGCGGTCGGCGTTCCCCGGCTTCCACACGCCGGCCGGCGTATCGAGTGCGAGCGGTTCGTCCTTCAGCACGGAAGCCAGGGTGAAGGAGGGATCCGCTCCCGGTGACAGGGCGGCCAGCGCCACGACGGGCTTGAAGGCGCTTCCCGGCTGGCGCCGGGCATCCGCGGCTCGATTGAACTGCGACTCGCCGTAGGAGCGACCGCCGACCATCGCCAGGATGTCGCCGGTCCGCGGGTCCAGTGCCACGAGCGCCCCCTGAAGCGGCCCGGCCTGTTCCCGCAGACGGGGACGCAGACGCTCCATGCTGCGGATCCCGTTCGACACGGCAGTCTCGGCGGCGCGCTGTAGCTCCGGGACAAGCGAGGAAATCACCGTTGGTCCGCCACCTTCCGGGTTCAGCGAGGCGTCGCCGGCAGCCAGCTCCCGCCGCAGGAAATCCAGATACCAGCGGGCATCGAAGTTCCGCTGCGGAGGGGGTCGAATCTCCGGATCGGCTTCGAGTTCGGCGTCGCGCCGAGCGTCGTCCAGGTGCCCGACGGTGTGCATCTGCCGCAGCACCACGTCGCGCCGGGCCCGGGCACGCTCCGGGTGGCGATGGGGCGAGTACACGTTCGGCCCCCTGACGATCCCGACCAGCATCGCCGACTGGCCCAGCGTCAACTCCGAGATGTCGCGGCCGAAGTAGAACTGCGCGGCGCGCCCGAAGCCGTGGATGGCGGTCCCCCGGTGCTGCCCGAGATAGATGTGGTTCATGTAGGTCTCGAGCAGGCGCTGCTTGGAGAAACGTCGTTCCAGCGCCACCGCGATCGCCGCCTCGCGCACCTTCCGGAGTACAGTGCGGTCCGTCGACAGGAAGAGCGTGCGCGCGAGCTGCTGGGTGATCGTGCTTCCCCCCTCCGCGACCCGCCACTGCCGGAGGTTGGAGAGCGCGGCGCCGGCGATGCGGCGAAGGTCCAGCGCGCCGTGCTCGTGGAAGCGGCGATCCTCCACCGTCAACAACGCGTCGACCAGGTGCTTCGGCGCCTCTTCGAGCCTCACGGGCACCCGGTCCCGGCTGCGCTCGCCGAGGGACGTCCCGATCACCTCCGGATCGAGCAGAAGGTGGGCGAGGTCGTTCCCCTCGGCGTCCCGGATCGCGGAGATGCGCCCGCTGCTCCGGAAGCGCACGCGCGCCCGAATGCCTGGGTCGACGAGGCCGCCGAGACGAAGCGTGCGGCGGGCCACGAGCAGATCGCGGCCGCGTGCGCTGAACTCGCCGACTTGCGGCGTTCTGCCGGAAACCCGTCGGTAGCCGACCCTCTTCAGGTGGTCGATGACGCGTTGCGGATCGACGCGGGCGCCGGCGCGGAGGGTCCACGGTCGTGCCAGGATGCGCGCCGGGGAAGAGGAGTCGAGCGCCTCGAACTCGCGGGCCACGCGGGCTTCGAAGACCAGATAGCCGAGGCCGACGGCGAGAATCGCCGCGGCGAGGAGCATGAGCCGCCGCCCCCTGCGCTTCTTCCCTCTCGGCGGGAGCCGCCGCCGAGCCCTTCCTCCGTTTCTCACACCGTCTTTGACGCGTCGGGAGGACCAAAGGGTTTCCACGGCTGCACGAGGTTGCCCGAAACCGTCGCGGACGCCTAACGTCCGGTGCCCACGGTTTGGCCTGTGGCCGTTGACACGCCCCGACTCACGGGAGTGGGAGGAACCTTGCCTTCAGCGTACCGCGTCGAGCGTCCCGTCCGGCGGCTCGGCCTCCTGGCGCCGATGCTCGTGGCGGTTGGCCTCGCGTGGCCCGCGCTCGCCACCGTCGGCGACCTGGCCGCGCAGGAGCCGGAACAGGTGCATGTGTTCGAGGGAAATGTGCGCGACGCGGGTACCGGCGAACCCCTGGCGGGAGCGCAGGTGTCGGTGGTCGGGCGGGAAGGCAGGGCGGTGACCCGCGGGGACGGGACCTTCCACCTAACCGGACTGGCCGCGGGCGTGTACACCCTTCGAGCCGATCGCCTGGGATACCGGGGCAGCACCGTGGTCGTCACCGTCGGGAGCGCGCGCGCGCGCCGGGCGGTGGCGGAGGCGGCTGAGGTCGTGATCCTGTTGGTGCCATCTCCCATCGCGATGGCGGACCTGGTGGTGACGGCGACGATCAGCGAGCGCGCCGCGTCCGAGGCGCTCCGGCCCGTCAGCGTCATGACGGGCGATGACTTGCAGCGCCAGATGACGGCGACCGTGGCGGGGACCTTGGCGTCAATGCCGGGGCTGGCCGCCACGAGGATGGGTCCATCGGTTGCGCAACCGGTGATCCGGGGACTGAGCGGGGATCGGGTACTGATGCTCGAGGACGGGACTCCGGTGGGGGATGCCTCCGGAGCGGGCGCGGACCACACCACCGCACTCGACCCATCATCGGCACGCCGGATCGAGGTCGTGCGGGGCCCGGGTGCCCTGCTCTACGGGGGCAACGCCCTTGGCGGGGTCATCAACGTCATCCGCGACGAGATCCCGGCTGACGCGCCGCACCGCCTAACGGGCGCGGCGACACTCCAGGCGCAGACCGCGGCCGGCTCGCTGACCGGCAGCGCGACGGCCGGCTTCGCCATCGCGGAGCGCGTACCGCTGCGCGTGGAGGTCGCCGCACGGACGGCGGGAGACTTGAAGACCCCCGCCGGCACGCTTCTCAACACCGATGGCGAACTGTTGAGCGGCGGTGCGGGGACGGCCTATCTGGCCGATTGGGGCCGCCTGGGGGCGTCCCTCCGGGGCTACCGCAACTATTACGGCATCCCGGGTGGTTTCGTGGGCGGGCACCAGAAGGGGGTGCGCATAGAAATGGAGCGGGTCTCATCGAAGTTCCGGACCGTGGTCGATGAGCCGGTCGGGCCCTTCCACAACCTCCGCTTCGATGCGACGTACAACTGGTACACGCACCGCGAGCTCGAAGCATCGGACATTCTGGGCACCCTCTTCGATCAGGAGAGCGCGAGCGCGGATTTCCTCGGGCGGCACGGGCAGTGGGGACCGTTTACGGCGGGTGCGATGGGTGGCCGTGCGTCCCGGGAGGATTTCGCCTACGGGGGATCCCTGTTCACGCCGGACACGCGTCGGCTAAGGGCCGCCCTTTACCTGCTGGAGGAGGTCGACCTGGGCTCCGTCAAGATCGAGTCGGGGCTGCGGTACGACTGGACCCTGGCCGATCCGGCGGAAGATCGGGTTTCGGACATCGGCGAGATCCGCGACCGCAGATTCCACTCCCTGTCGGGGTCGTTGGGTGTCCTTTACCAATCCGCCTCGGGGCTGGTGCTCGGGGCGAGCGCGGTCCGGGCGTTTCGCGCACCCGACATCAACGAACTCTATTCGGAAGGGCCGCACCTGGCGGCCTACGTCTTCGAAGTCGGCAACCCGTCGCTGGAAGGTGAGGTCGGGCGGGGGCTCGATGTCTTCCTCCGCTACGAATCCGACCGGCTGAGGGCCGAGGTGACCGGCTTCCGCAACGACATCAGGAACTACATCTACGGGGAGGACACGGGCCGCCTGAGCCGCGTGCGCCTCCCCATCTATCAGTTCCGGGGCAACGACGCCGTGTTCAGCGGCTTCGAACTCGGCGTGGACGTTGATGCCGGGCGGGGGCTCGCGCTCGAGGGCGTGGCTTCATCGGTGAAAGGGAGTCTCACGGGGACCGATCAGCCCCTGCCTCTCGTTCCTCCACTCAAGGGACATGTGGCCCTGAAGTACGAGAGGCCGTCGTGGTATGTCCGGGCGGAGGCCGAGATGGCGGACCGGCAGGACCGGGTTGGCGAATTCGAGACGCCGACGCAGGGGTACACCGTCTTCAACGCCACGGCTGGGGTGCGGCTTACGCTCGGCGGGCGCCTGAACGTCCTGACCGTGAGCCTCATCAACGCCGCGAATACGGAATACCGCAACCACCTCTCCCGGGTGAAGGAGATCATGCCGGAGGCCGGGCGGAGTCTGAACGTCAGCTATCGGGTGGTGTTCTGACGCGGCACGTACCGGACCCTGGCGACGCTAGCGTGTGAGCCAGGCGCTGAAGCGCTCGTTCAGTTCGTCCTGATAGTCGACCCAGAACGCCCAGTCGTAACGAAGCGCCCGATCCGCGTTGCCCGGGCCGGCCGGCATGTGGGGCGCCATGTCGATCCCTGCGACCACATGGGTCGTCACCAGCGGCACGGCTGACCTGCGCGACGGGGAATAGGAGATGCGGCGGGCGATCCGCGCCAGAGACTCGGCGCTGGTCTTGAAGGCCACGTACCTCAGTGCCTCCTCCAGCCTCCGGGTACCCGCGACGATCCCGATCTGGCCCACGTCCAGCAACTGCCCGTCCCACACGATCGTGAACGGCTGGTTCTCCAGGATCTGGGCGTTGAAGATACGGACGTTGTACGCCGTGCTCATCACCACTTCCCTGTCGGCCAGTATCTGCGGCGGCTGAGCGCCCGCCTCCCACCAGACCACCTCATCCCTGATCGTTTCGAGCTTGGCAAAGGCCCGGTCCAGGCCCTCCGGGGTTCTCATCGTGGCGTACACTTCGTCGAGCGGCACGCCATCGGCGATCAGGGCGAACTCCAGGTTCACCTGCGGCACCCGCCGCATGCCGCGGCGGCCCGGGAACTTCTCCAGGTCGAAGAAATCGGCCATGGTTGTCGGCTTCTCGCCCGGGAAGTTCCGGTCGTTGTACGCGTACACGGTCGACCAGTACACGTTGCTCACCCCGCACTCGGTCTGACTCTCGGCCACGAAGTCTTCGGCCGCGGGAGTGCCGTCGGGTCCGGGGGGCAGGTCGTCGATGTCGATCGGCTCGAGCAGCCCCTCGTCGCAGCCGCGCACGGCATCGGCGATCTCCAGGTCGACGACATCCCAATGGACGTTGCCGACGTCCACCTGGGCGCGGATCTGGGCCAGGCCGCCGTTGTAGGATTCCAGGCGGATGGGGATGCCGGTCGCCTCGGTGAAGGGGACGTTGGCGCCCTCATCGACGGCACGGGCGTAGGAGCCGCCCCAGGACACGACGGTAATCGGCTGGCCGGCGACGGGGACGAGCGGGACGCCGGAAAGAAGCGCAGCGAGCGCCAGAGCTTTCATTTTGTTTCTCCTTGCGTTCTTCGAGCGAGCCGGCGTCGGAGTGCCGTCACCCGGCCGCCCGAAAATGCACGCCGAAGGTGTCCAGGTCGATGTTCGATCCGGAGAGGACGAGGCCGACGCGACGGCCTTCAAGCCGCTTCCGGAGGGGACCGCACGCGGCGGCGAGCGGAGCGGCGGAGGCGGGTTCGGCGACGAGCTTCGCGTCGAGGAACAACGCCTTCAGGGCGGCGCGGATCGCGTCGTCATCGACGAGCACGACGTCGTCCACGTAGCGCTGCACGAGTCCGAAGCTGTACGGCGCCGCGTGTGGGGCGCCGAGGCTGTCGGCGATCGTGTCGATGCGGTCGAGCGCCACCGGCTCGCCCGCGTCGAGGCTGCGTCGCATGGAGTCGGCGCCGACGGGCTCCACCCCGTAGACCCTGCACGCGGGCGCCAGCTGTTTCACGATGCTCGCCGTGCCGGAGATGAGACCTCCGCCCCCGATGGGGACGACGATCGCCTCGAGGTCTGGAAGTTGTTCCGCGATCTCGTGGCCCACGGTCGACGTGCCGAGAACGGTCGCCTCCCCCTCGAACGGATGGATCCCGAGCCGGCCCTCCTGTCGGACAATCTCTTCCATGCGGGAAAATCCGCTCGCCCCGTCGTCCGCGAACTCGATTTCCGCCCCGAAGTTCCGGCAGCGCGCGACGCGGGCCGGGTTCGCGGATGACAGCATCACGACCCTGGCGGTCGTGCCGGCGGCGCGAGCCGCGTACGCCACGGAAATCGCGTGGTTCCCTGCGCTCACCGCCGTGACGCCTCGCTGCAGCGTCTCCGCGTCCGCGCGGAGGACGTTGTTCAGAGCCCCACGGACCTTGTAGGAACCCGTGCGCTGGAACAGTTCCAGTTTGAGGAAGACCTCCGACCCTTCGGGGAGCGGAGCGATCCCGGGGTCGGGCACCCACCGCCGCACCGGCGTGCGTTCGATCCACCGCGACACGCGCGCCCGGGTCTCTCGACTCTGTTCGGGCGTCGGCCCCTGCAACTCGCCCGCCATCGGATCGGCCATCGTACCGTCCGCAGTCAACGTGGTCGGGATCCGGCGCGAGCCGGCGTGAAGGCACTAGCATACGCACTTGACAGGCACGCGGCAGAGTGCGATCCTCCGCGGCCATGACGAACACCCATGCGTTTTACGGCCATTATTTCTACCACCGCCAGAGCGGAGGCCGGTGATCGTCTAGCTTCATCCTGAACCAAGGTTGCGAACGATCGACGCCGGCCCCGAGGGGGTCGGCTTTTTTTTCGCTGCCTCCCGCCGGTGTCGGCCAAGAGCCGACGACAATGACCCACGAAACGACAAGACTCGCCCTTCCCAAGGGACGAATGCAGGCGGGCGTCCTGGACCTGCTGACCGCCGCCGGCGTGCGCGTGGACCTCGGGGAGCGCCGTTACCGCCCGTCCATCTCCGTGGCCGGATTCAGCGCCAAGCTGCTCAAGCCTCAGAACGTGGTGGAGATGCTTCACGCCGGCTCGCGCGACGTGGGGTTCGCGGGGGCGGACTGGGTCGCGGAACTGGACGGAACCCTCGTTGAGCTGCTCGATACCGGACTCGACCCGGTGCGGGTCGTGGCGGCGGCGCCCGTCTCCGTGGCACAGCGGGGGCTGGCGCCGGGAACCCCCCTCACCGTCGCCTCCGAATACCGGCGGCTCACGTCGCGCTGGATCGACGCGCGCGGCCTCGACGCCACCTTCGTTCGATCCTACGGCGCCACGGAGGTGTTCCCGCCCGAAGACGCCGATGTGATCGTCGACAACACCGCCACCGGCGCCACGCTGGAGGCCAACGGCCTCGAGATCGTGGACGAAGTCATGCGTTCGTCGACCCGCTTCTACGCGAACCCGCGCGCCCTCGACGACGCGCGGCACCGGGAGCGAATCGAAGACCTCGTTCTCGTGCTCGACTCCGTGATCGAGGCCCGGCGGCGGGTGATGCTCGAACTCAACGTGGACGCCGGAGGGCTGGACGATCTCGTGGCGGTCCTCCCGTGCATGCGCAGACCGACGGTGTCGCGTCTGCACGGAGACGGGGGATACGCGATTCGCGTGGCGGTGCTCCGGGACGCCCTGCCGACGCTGATCCCGCTCGTGAAGGCGCGCGGGGGCACGGATCTCGTCGTGACCGCACCGGGACAGATCGTCGCATGAGCCACGCGGCGGTGAAGGTCCGGGCCGACGAGTTGCTGAGACTCGACCACAACGAGCGCCTCTTCCCGGCGCCCGAACTCGTCCCTCTCCTCGCCCGCGTGCCGGCGACGGCGCTGACGCGATACCCGGACGCCGGGGAGCTGGAGCGACGTCTGGCCCGCCGGTGGGGCGTCGGGGCCGATCGCGTCCTCGTCACCGGCGGCGCGGACGATGCGATCGACCGCATCTGCAGGCGGTTCCTGGCCGGCAGTCGCGAGATGGTCACCGTGGTGCCGACGTTCCAGATGATGCCGGCCTGCGCCCGGCTCGCGGGCGGGCGCGTGCGCGAGATCCCCGCGCTGGACGATCCCGCCCCGCTGGAACCGACGCTGGACCGGCTCGGCGAGCGGACCGGACTCGTGACGGTGATCTCCCCCCACAATCCCACGGGCCGGGTCGCGTCCGCGGCGCGGATGCTGGAAATCGCGGAGCGACTGCCGAACGGCGCGATGCTGCTCGCCGATCTCGCCTACGTGGAGTTCGCCAATCGCGATCCGACGGCGGCGCTCCTGGAGCGCGACAACATCCTGGTGGTGCGGACGCTCTCCAAGGCGTGGGGGCTCGCGGGGCTTCGCGTGGGTTACGTGCTGGGGTCGCGGCCCGCGA
This sequence comes from Gemmatimonadota bacterium, assembly GCA_022820995.1. Classification (GTDB taxonomy): domain Bacteria; phylum Gemmatimonadota; class Gemmatimonadetes; order Palauibacterales; family Palauibacteraceae; genus Palauibacter. The sequence continues at coordinate 9,528 of JAJEEM010000027.1, forward strand.
TCGCGGAGTTGCGGGCCTCGGGATCCCCGTTTCCGCTCTCGAGCCCGTCGGTCTGGCTCGCGGAAAGGGCGCTGGAACTCGGCGACCGGGTCACGGCGGACTACGTGGCGGCAGTCCGGTCCGAACGGGACCGGCTTTACGCGGCGCTCGGCGAAGCGGGGACGGCGCCGTTCGCCTCGGAGGCGAACTTCATCCTCGCCTCCACGGAACGTGCGGCGGCGCTGGAGCGCCGATTCCGGCGGTCCGGGATCGCGGTCCGCCTCTTCGCGGACCGGCGGAACCTGATCCGCATCACCCTTCCCGGGGAGGAGGGGGTGTTCCAACGCCTTCTTTCGGTACTTGCCGCGGACTCCCCGGCCGCGGCTTCGACCATCAACGGAAGAGGAGTTCGATGAGCGCCGACGATGGTGTCCCCCGCATGGGGGAACGAACGCGGGAGACGCTCGAGACCCGCGTCGAGGCACGAGTGAACGTGGACAGCCGCGGACCCGGGCGCGTGCAGACGGGTCTCCCCTTCCTCGATCACATGATCGGAGCCGCCGCCTTCCACGGCGGGATGACGCTGGACCTCCGCGCCCGCGGAGACCTGGACGTCGACGATCACCACACGGTGGAGGACTGCGGACTCGTCTTCGGCGCCGCGCTGAGGGATGCGCTGGGGGAGAGGCGGGGGATCCGGCGTTTCGGCTACGCCTACGCCCCGCTCGACGAGGCGCTGGCCCGGGCGGTCGTGGATCTCTCCGGCCGGCCCTTCGCCGCGGTGGATCTGGGACTTCGGCGGGAGATGCTGGGAACCGTGGCGACGGAGAATCTCAGTCACCTCTTCGTCTCGGTCGCAACCGCGGCACGCCTCACGCTGCACCTCGACGTGATCCGGGGAGACAACGACCACCACCGCGCCGAGGCCGCGTTCAAGGCCTTCGGGCTGGCGCTCGCCGAGGCGGCCGGTCGGCGCGCCGCAGCCGGAATCCCGAGTACGAAGGGGATCCTGGATTCGGGCGAGGGCCCCGATGCGCGGGCCGGGAAGGACTCGGGGGTGGAGATCCTCGAGACGGTGTCGCCATGAACGCCGCCCGCATCGGAACGGCAGGGGATGTCGGGATCGTCCCCACGGGCGTGGCGAATCTCGAAGCCGTCCGGTCGGCCTTCCGGCGGCTCGGGCGGACGCCGCGGGTGCTGGATTCGGCGGTCGACATCGAGCGTGCGGAGTACGTCGTCCTGCCCGGCGTCGGGTCGTTCGCCGACGGCATGGCCGAGTTGCGGCGCCGGGGCTGGGAGGAGGCGCTGCGCCGCCGTGTCGAGTCGCTCCGGCCCACGCTGGGGATCTGTCTCGGGTTGCAGTTGCTGTGCGACGCGAGCGACGAGGCTCCCGGCATTCCCGGGCTTGGCTGCATCTCAGGGCGGTCGGTGCGGCTCGCCGGCGCCGGACGCGTGCCCCAACTGGGCTGGAACGGCATTGTGGCCCCGAGTGAGGCCGTCTTCCTGCGCCCTGGCATCGTGTACTTCGCCAACTCCTATCGGCTGGAAGAGGTTCCGGCGGGGTGGACGGGCGCGACCGGCCGCCACGGGACCCGCTTCGTCGCCGGGTTCGAGCGCGGCGGGGTCCTTGCGTGCCAGTTCCATCCGGAGTTGTCGGGACGGATCGGCGCCGCCCTTCTGAACCGCTGGCTCGAAGAGGCTCCGGCGGCGGCGGAAGCTTCGGAAGGGCTGACGGACCGGGCCCGCATGGCGGCGGCGTGCTGAACGTCCGCGTCATCCCGTGCCTCGACGTGAAGGACGGCCGCGTCGTGAAGGGGATCCGCTTCGCGAATCTCGCGGACCAGGGCGATCCGGCCGCGCTGGCCCGCCGCTACGAGCGGCAGGGCGCGGATGAGATCGTCATCCTCGATGTCTCGGCGACGGCGGACGGACGGCTGGCGCGGTTCGAGACGATCGGCCGCGTGCGGGACGAGATCTCGATCCCGCTCACGGTCGGGGGCGGCGTGCGGACGGTGGAGGACGGGGGCGCCCTGCTGCAGGCGGGCGCGGACCGGGTGTCGGTGAACACCGCGGCCGTGGAGCAGCCCGCGCTTCTCGCCGGACTGTCGTCGCGCTTCGGCGCCCAGTGCGCGGTCCTCGCGCTGGATGCCGCGCGGGCGCCCTCCAACGGCTGTCCGAGCGGCTTCGAGGTCCTCACCCACTCGGGGCGCAACCGCACGGGGCTCGACGCGGCGGAATGGGCTCGGCGCGCGACGGAGATGGGGGCCGGGGAGGTACTGCTCACGAGCTTCGACCGCGACGGGACGCGCAGCGGCTACGACCTGGCGCTGATCGGAGCGATCCGCGAGGCCGTGCCGGTGCCGATCGTGGCCTCCGGAGGCGGAGCGCACCCGGGCCACATGCGGGCCGCGGTGGACGCGGGCGCCGACGCGGTGCTCGCGGCATCGATCTTCCACCAGGGCGACTGGTCGATCGGCCGGCTCAAGGATCGACTGCAGCAGCTCGGCGTCGCGGTGCGTCGATGATCATCCCATCCATCGACCTCATGGGCGGCCGGGCCGTGCAGCTTCGGCAGGGCGCCACGCTTGAAATCGACGCGGGCGATCCGCGGCCCCTCGCCGAGAGGTTCGCGGTCGCGGGGGAAGTCGCGATCATCGACCTCGACGCGGCTCTCGGCCGCGGAGACAACGCCGCTCTCATCCGGGAACTGCTGCCGCTCGCGCCGTGCCGGGTGGGCGGCGGCATCCGGTCCCGCGAGGCGGCGCTCGACTGGCTCGACGCGGGCGCGCGGCGGGTGATCCTGGGCACGGCGGCGAATCCCGAGGTTCTGGGCGGACTGCCGCCGGAGCGCGTGATCGCCGCGCTCGACGCGCGCGATGGCGAGGTCGTCGTCGAGGGCTGGCAGCGCGGGACGGGTCGCGGCGTCATCGGGCGGATGGAGGAACTCGAGGGCCTCGCGGACGGCTACCTGGTCACCTTCGTGGAGGTCGAGGGCACGCTGGGCGGGATCCCGCTGGATCGCGTCTCCGCCCTCGTCGCCGCTGCGGGATCCGCGCGCGTCACGGTGGCGGGGGGCGTCCGCGAGGTTTCGGAGATCGCGGCGCTCGACCGCATGGGCGCGGACGCGCAGGTGGGGATGGCGATCTACAGCGGACGCATGGACCTGGGCGACGCCATCTCGGCTCCCCTGAAGTCGGACCGGGGCGACGGACTGTGGGCGACGGTGGTCGAGGACACGGCCGGGCGCGCGCTCGGGCTCGCGTGGTCGAGCGCGGAGAGCCTGCGCACCGCCGTCAGGGAACGCCGCGGCGTCTACCAGAGCCGCTCACGGGGGCTGTGGAGGAAGGGCGAGACGTCCGGCGCGACACAGGAACTCGTCCGGGTGACAGCGGACTGCGACCGCGACACGCTGCGCTTCACGGTGCGGCAGCGCGGGACCGGCTTCTGTCACACGGGCGCCGCGACATGTTTCGGCGATCCGGCCGACCTGGAGACCCGCCTTCGCGAGCGACTCGCCGACCCGGAGCAGGGCTCGCTCACCGCGCGACTCGCCGGAGATCCCGAACTGTTGCGGGGGAAGCTCGTCGAGGAGGCGCAGGAACTCGCCGAAGCCGGATCGAAGGCGGACGCGGTGGCGGAGTTCGCGGACCTGTACTACTTCGCCCTCACGCGGCTCCTGAAGGCCGGCGGCTCTCTCGAGGATGTGCGTCTCGAACTCGAGCGGCGCGCCCTCAAGGTGCGCCGTCGAGCCCCACGGGCGCCGGGAGGGCCGACCGGTCGGACGGCTTCGGCACCCGCCGCCGCGGCGGGCGGGATCCTGCCGCCGATCGGCCTCGATGAGGCCGTGCGGGCGGTGCGCTCGCCGGCGCTCGATCCGGCGGCCCTCGAGGTCGCGCGGACGATCCTGGACGATGTCGAGCGGCGCGGGGAGCCGGCGCTCCGCGAGCACGCCGAGAGGCTCGGCGACCTCGAGCCGGGCGACGATCTGCTCCTCGACCGGTCGGCGCTCGAG
>JAJEEM010000058.1 GCA_022820995.1 Gemmatimonadota bacterium
GGCGAACCTCCTTCGCGAGATCCAGGAGATCGCGTACAACGAGTTCGACCTGCAGCACGTCACGGTCCAGGTGGAGGCCAGTGCCAAACATTGCAACGAAGACCATCACGTCGATCACCTGGTCGCCACCGCGCGGCCCCACTCGCATTAGCGGGACGGAGCGGCGCATTGTACCATGTAGCCACGCAGGCATTCATAGACTTCATGCACCGAGAGCGAAGCGACGCGAGGAGGTACACCCATGGGCGGACATGATCACAACTGCGAGAGCCACGATAGCAGCCATACGCACGGTGACGACTGCGGCCACGAGGCCGTGGAGCATGATGGCCATACCGACTATGTAGTCGATGGCCACCTCCACCACGTACACGGCGACCACTGCGACGACCACGGCCCGGCCGAGGGCCACGGGCATGACTGCGATGGCCACGCCAGCGACCACACGCACGGCGATGATTGCGGCCACGAGGCCGTCGAGCATGACGGCCACACGGACTACGTCGTCGACGGCCACCTGCACCACGCGCACGCCGGCCACTGCGACGATCACGGTCCGGCGTAACCGTCCGCCAGCCTCGCTCGGGAACAGCCGCAGGCCCGGGTCTGCGGCTGTTCCTCCCCATCCCCTCCGTGGCGGATCCCGCCACCGGCCACCGGGAAGCAATCTGACCGGTCCTGAATGGCTCCGCTGATAGCCGCGCTCCTGGCGCCGATAGCCGGAGTCCTCCTCTACGTTTGGCTGCACAACCGCCCGAACACGATGCGGCTCATCGACACGATCGTGTTCGTGGCCCTGCCTCTTCTGGTGGCTTGGCAGATCTTTCCGCACGTCTGGTTCGAGCGTCAGATCTCGCCCCTCATCGCGGTCCTGCTGGGAGGAGGTGTCCTCTACCTCGTGGAGAAGATCTCCCACACCGTGGCGCGGCACGCGGACAACGTGACGATCCTCCTGGCCATGTTCTCAATGGTGCTGCACGCGCTGCTCGAGGGTGGCGCACTGATCCCCGCCACGGCGAGTGCCTCGTTCGCCTTCGCCGTCATCCTGCATCGGGTCGCCGCGGGACTGCTGATCTGGTGGCTGCTGGAACCCCGTCACGGGGTCGTCGCCGGCATCGCGGGGGTGGGAGCGGTCCTCCTGGCTACGGTGATAGGGTTCGCGGCGAGCACCGAACTGCTTCCGGATGAGCACTCGGCAATTGAACTCTACCAGGCCTTCGTCGCGGGTTCTCTCCTTCACGTCGTGTTCCACCAGGGTCGCCACGACCACATTCACGACTGAACGACGCCCGGTCGGGCCTACTCCGCGGACAGCTTCCCGTAACGCATGAACAGGGCCGGCACGACGATCATGTTGAGCAGCGTGGAGGTCAGCAGGCCGCCGAGGACGACGACCGCGAGGGGGGCCTGAATCTCCTTCCCCGGCTCGCCGATCCCGAGCGCAAGCGGAATGAGGGCGAGTCCCGCAGTTAGCGCCGTCATCAGAATGGGACTCAGACGCTCCACGGAGCCGCGGCGGATGCTCTCGGGGAGCGGCATCCCGGTGGCGTAGAGGTCCTGATACCGGCTCACGAGGAGCATCCCGTTCCGCACCGCGATGCCGAACAGCGTGATGAAGCCGACCAGCGTCGCGACGTTGATCGTTCCGCCGATCACGAGCACGGCGAGCACGCCCCCCGTCAGGGCGAGCGGCAGATTCACCATGAGGAACATCGCGGTTCTGAAGCTCCCGAACGCGCGGAACATGATGAGGAAAATCGCGGCGATCGAGAACAGCGACAGGATGATGAGCCGGCGGGTGGCGGTCTGGCCGCTCTCGAACTGGCCGCCGTACTGGAGGTAGTATTCGGGCGGGAGGTCCAGTCCATCGGCGACGCGGCCCTGAAGTTCCGTCACGGCCCCGATGACGTCGCGCCCCGCCACATTGGCGCTGATGACGATTTTCCGCTGCACGTTTTCCCGGGTGATCATGTTCGGACCCCTCGTCTCCACGATCGATCCGAGCTGGGACAGAGAGACCATCGGCCCGGCCGGGGTGGCCATGAGCGCGCCGGCGATGGCTTCGGGATCGGCCCGGTACTCGTCGGCGTAACGCACGACGAGATCGAACGTTCGCTCTCCTTCGCGCACGATGGACACGACTTCGCCCTGCATCGCGATGTGGACGGCGCCCCCAAGCGTCCCCGGCGTGACCCCGTAGCGAGCCATGGCTCGGCGGTTCGCACGGACCTGCAGCTGCGGCACTTCCGCCTGCTGCTCCACGGCCACGTCTACGAGCCCATCGACCCCCTCCGCGATCGTCGCGAGTTGTCCGGCGATGTCGCGCAACTCCCGGAGATCCGGTCCGAACAGGTTGATCGCGATCGCGGCGCGCGTGCCTGAGAGCATGTGATCGATGCGGTGGCTGATCGGCTGTCCGACCGTGATGCTGGTGCCCGAGATCCCCGCGAGATTCGTGCGCGTCCCGGCGAGGACCTCCGCGAGTTCGTGGTCGGTCAGGTCGAGGCGGGCCTCGATTTCCGAGACGTTGACGCCCTGCGCGTGTTCGTCGAGTTCGGCGCGGCCCGTGCGTCGCGACGTCGAGATCACGCCCGCGGTCTGAAGCAGCCGGCGCTCCACCCTCCTTCCGATTTCATCGGACTCTTCGAGCGAAGTGCCCGGTACGCTCACCACCGTCACGGTCAGCGAACCCTCCTGGAACTCCGGCAGGAACTCCCGGCCGAGGGTCGGGACGATCGCGAGCGTCCCGGCGAGGAGGAGCGCCGACCCGATCAGCATGGCGCCCGAACGGCGCAGGGCCCGGTCCAGGATCCGGCTGTAGAGCGACTCGAGGCTCCGCACCAGCCACGGGTCCTTTTTCCGCCGCAGGGTATGGTCCGCGGGGAGCAGCAGATAACACAGCGCGGGGGTCACCGTCACCGCGACGAACAGCGACGCGAGGATGCTGACGATGTAGGCCTGCCCGAGCGGCTGGAGCATCCGCCCCTCGACGCCGGAAAGGAAGAACAGCGGCACGAAGACGATCGTGATGATGAGGGTCGCGTTGAGAATCGGATCCCGGATCTCTCGCGCGGCGTCCCGAATGAGGGGCAGGACGGCGGTCCGTTCGCCGTGCGGACGCCGGACGTTGTCCCGGTGCCTGCGGTGGACGTTCTCCACGAAGATGATTGCGTCGTCGACCAGGGCCCCGATGGCGATCGCCATCCCGCCCAGCGTCATGGTGTTCACCGTGCCTCCGAGCGCACGCATCGCGATGATCGCCATAGCCAGCGAGAGGGGGATCGCGAGGACGGAGATCAGGGTCGTTCGGACGTTCCACAGGAACAGCAGCAGGATGGCGACGACGAACAAGGCGCCATCGCGCAGGGCGAGTATCACGTTGTCGACGGCGAGCGAGATGAAATCGGCCTGCCGGAAGATCTCTCTCTCGAAGGTGATCCCCTCCGGAAGTTCGGCTTCGATCCGGTCCAGCTCGGCGTCGACCCTTCGCGTCAGTTCCAGAGTGTTGGCGCCGGCCTGTTTCTGGATCGACAGGATGACGGCCGGCTCGCCGTTCACGGCCCCGGTCCCGAACGTGATGCTGGGTCCCACCCGCACCTCGGCGACGTCTTCGATCAGGACCGGCACGCCGTCGCGGGTCGCCACGGCCGTGACACCGATGTCGTCGACATCGGCGGGCCGTACGATTCCGCGAATCAGAATCTCGCGTCCGCTCGACCAGTAGACTCCCCCCGACACGTTCTCGCTGGAGCCTGCGGTGGCGACGAGCACGTCTTCGAGCCCCACGTCGTAGGCCAGCAACCGCTGCGGATCGACGAGAACCTGGTATTCCCGCACATCGCCGCCCTGCACAACGACCTGGGAGACGCCGGGCACCGCGAGCATTCTGCGCCGCACGATCCAGTCCGCTACGGTGCGCGCCTCCATGAGTTGCGCCGGGGGCGCCCTGATGCCGACCAGCATGATCTCCCCCATGATCGAACTGATGGGCGCCAGCACGGGCGCCTCCACTCCCTCCGGGAGATCGAGCGCCTGGGATTGCAGACGCGCACCGACGATCTGTCTGGCGAGGAAGATGTCCGTGCCCCACTCGAAATCGACCCAGACGATGCTGATCCCATGGGCGGACCTCGATCGGACCCGCCGGACGCCGAGCGCCCCGTTCAGGGCGGTTTCGATCGGGAACGTGATGGCCGTCTCGACATCCTCCGGCGCCAGCCCGTGGGCGTCGGTGAGCACCGTGACGGTGGGAGCGGTCAGGTCGGGGAAGACATCGACCGGGAAAGTGGCGGCGATCCAGCTGCCGCCCACGAACAGGCCCATGGCGAAGATGAGCGCCAGGAAGGGATTCTTGAGGGAGAAGCCGACGAAGTGGTCGAGGACGCCCCGCCGCTTGGATGCGCTCATCCCCGCTCCGTCAATGACCGTGGCCGTCGGATGGCGCGCCCGTCCCGAGGGAGGCCAGGCTCACCTGATAGGCGCCGGTGGTGACGACCTCCTCGCCCAGATCGACGCCCGAGGACACGTGCGTCCAGGATCCGTCGGACGCACCCGCATCGATGACGCGGCGCTCGAAGCTGTTCCCGGTAACCTTGACGTAGATGACCGAGAGACCGTTCTCGTCCTGGATGGCCGAGGCCGGAACCGCGACGCCCGGCGTCCGCTCGCCGAGCAGGATCCGCCCTTCCGCCAGCATTCCGACCTTGAGCGTCCCGTCCGGGTTCGGGACCGCGAACCGGACCGGGAGCGTACGGCTTCTCGGGTCGATCAGGCTTCCAACGGACAGAACCCGGCTCGCCGTGTAGGCGCGGCTCTCGTCGCCTTCGACCGTGAACCAGGCGCCGCGGATCCGGTTCGTCTCGGCGGCGTGGCGCGCGGGGACCCGCGCGACGAACCAGAGCGTCGCCGAGTTGACGATCGTGAACGCGTGCTCCCCGACGTCGACCTGCTGGCCCAGCGCCACATCTCTCGCGGCGATCACGCCGTTGATCGGGCTGCGAAGGCGGTAGAGGTCGGAATCGAGGTCGCCGTCACCGATGCTGTCACCCGCGCTGCCCCGCCTGCCGCCGATGGCTTCGAACGCGGCCTCGGCAACGTTGAGGTCTCGCCGCGCCTCTTCCAGTCGCCGCGCGGGGATGGCGCCGGCCTCGAAGAGGCGCTCCGCCCTCTCCGCCTCGCGTTCGGCCGCCACGACATCCGCGCGGGTGCGTGCATACGAGTTGTCCAGGCTGATGGGTGCGATGAGCGCCAGCGTCTGCCCCGTCCGGACGAAGTCCCCGGGCCCCAGAGCGGGCCCGTCCACCTGGACGAGTCCCGCCACGGGGGCCGAGACCTGGACGAGGCCGCCGGGGGGGGCCACCAGTTCGCCCGCCGCCGGAATCGATGCCGGGATCTCGCGTTCCTCCGCCACGGCGACCGCAAAGGGGAACGACCACTGTTCTTCCTTGGACAGGACGATCGTTCCCGCGGCCGACAACCCGGCCTCCACGTTCTCCTCGCTCTCGAAGACTTCGAACGGTCCCGCGGGGATCGTATATCCGCGCCCGTCGACGGCAAGCCGGAATTCGGCCTGCCAGGTGCCCGCGGCCGGCAGCGTGGGGACGATCTCGTAGATGCCACCGGTCTCATCCTCCGCGATGACTTCCCGGAGAGCGCCACCCGGCCCGATCATCGACACCGTCACCTCGGCGCCTTCGACCGGCTCCCAGTCCTCCAGCGACGTGAGATGGATTTCCCAGGGTTCTTCACTCGTCACGCCCGCGATCTGGTGCGGATACTCGACGAAGAGTTCGATGCCGACGGACAGCCGCGTGAACGATCCTCCGCCTTCGTTCGGGTCATGCGCTTCTTCCGCGCCCGCGGCCGCTTCGCCGCATCCCCAGGAACCAAGCGCGGCCAGCGGGGCGAACATTCCTGTGCGGACGAGATTGCGGTTCATCATTCCTCCTCCGGGGCTCGTCCCATGGCGCGAAGCAGAGCGTAGTAATCGATCCAGGCCGCGGATCGCATGGACAGGGCGCTGAGCCGCGCGTTCCGGAAGGCGCTCGCCGCGTCGAGCAGTTCCAGGAGCGACATTTCGTTCTCGCCGTAGGCTGCCGTCGCGGAGGCGAGCAGCGCCTCGCCATCCGCCAGCAGGTCCTCGGCCGACGCCTCGAGACGGGTCCGGCTCGAGGCGTACCGGTCCCAGGTCGCAAGAAGCTCGTTCTCCGCCAGCCGTCTCCGAAGATCCAGACGGTGGGCGGCGGCGGAACTTCGCGCGTCGGCTTCCTCTCTGGCGCCCCCTCCCCGGTCGAACAGCGGCAGCGGCACGTCGAGACCCAGGCTGAGCCCGTGGAATCCATCCTCCTGGTGCCGGTATCCGACGCCGATGGTCGGCGTGGGTACCCAACCCGATTTCGCCGCGTCGAACTCGGCCTGCGCGGCGTCGAGGTCCCGAGCCGCGGCTTCCAGATCCGGCCGCCCGGGGAGGGCGCCGAGCGCCTCTTCGCGAGCCACCGGCGGCGGCGCACCTTCCAGCCCTGCGGCCGGTCCGACTTCATCGATTCCGGTCCCCGGAAAGATGAGCGCCGCCAGGAATCTGCGGGCGCTGCGCACCTGGAGTTCCGCCTCGGCCACATCCTGTTCGGCCTGCACGCGTTCCAGTCGCAGCCGCCGGGCTTCGAACGCGGAAATGTCCCCCGCTTCCAGCCGGAACTCGGCATCCTCGGCCACCTCCCGGATCACCGAGGCGGCCTGGCGCGCCGTGAGTTCGGCCGCTTCGGCGAACCACGCCAGCGCATAGGCCTCGCGAACCTCGAAAGCGAGCTGAATCGAGTCACCGCGGAGGCGTGCCTCCGCGGCGCCGATCATGTGGCCGGCCGCCCGGTGGCGGGCGGCGGTGCGGCCGGGCCATTCCAGCGGCTGGGAGAGGCGCAGGATCTCTTCCCAGTGCTGCTCCAGCTCGTGATCGAGATCGTCGCGGCTGATGGAGAACGACGGGTTGAAGTAGGCACGGGACTGGCGGGCCGCTCCCGCGATTCCGGCGGCCTCCGAGCGCGCGATCTTCAGCGCGAGGCTGTTCTCGGAGAAGGCCGCGAGGGCCTCCTCCAGCGAGACCCGGCGAACGGCGTCCCGACTGCCGGTGTCCTGCGCAGCGGCCATGCACGGCAGCAGGAACGTCACTGCAAACCCGAGGAGAATCCGTCGACCCGGCGAGGCCATCCGCAGCACCTCCATCACGTCATCCGCTCCGTGGCCAGCAGGTGGTCGACGTGATGCGATTCGTGGCAGCGGCCGGCCCTGGTCTCAAGCTGAATCGTGATGTGGTGAATGTTGAATTCCTCGTACGCGATGTCCCGGATCCGGTCGAGCAGGGGTTCAGCGCGCCGGTCCGATTCGTAACCGGGTTCCACCAGCAGATGGGCGGTCAGCGCATCGTGTCCGGGAGAAATGGACCAGCAATGCACATCGTGAATCGTCGTTACCCCCTCGAGTTCCTCGATCTGGTGGCACAGGGCATAGACATCGATGTGTTCCGGCGTGCTCCCCAGAAGCACCTGGACTACCCCGGACAGCAGCCGCCAGGTGCTCGCCAGGATCGCGATGCCGATCAGCACGCCTACGACCGGATCCGCGACGCTCTGGCCGAAGGCCCAGACAAGCACGCCCGCGACCACGACGGCCACCGATCCCAGCAGATCGGTCATCATGTGCTGCAGGACGCCCTCGACGTTGGCGTCCTTCTGGGCCGACCCATGCAGGATCCAGAGGGCGGACACGTTCACGACCAGGCCGACCGCACCCACGATCAGCATGAGTTCGCCCTGGACCTCGGGGGTGGCATCGAGGCGACGGTACGCCTCGAAGAACACTGCGATCGAGATACCCCAGAGCAGCAACGCATTGACGAGGGCCGCCAGCACTCCTGTGCGATGCAGGCCGTACGTGCGTTCCGCCGAGGCGGACTGGGCCGCGAACCTCGTGGCCCCCAGCGCGAGCCCGAGAGAAACCGCGTCCGCGAGCATGTGTCCGGCGTGGGCGAGGAGGGCCAGGCTCCCGGCGTAGTAGCCGCCGATGATCCCCGCGAGCATGTATCCGACAATCAGTACCAACGCTGCGATCAGGCTCCGTTTGCTCGCGCTGACCGACTCCCGAGAGTCGGGGGCCTCTGCGTAAGGTTGCGCCATGGCGACTACCGGATCTCTTTAGGGTGTCGGTGGTCCCGGTTCCAGGTCACTCCCCGTCCGGAGGTGCTCCAGCCTGCAAAACCTTCACGTATCCTGGAGGGTCGGTCGCCGCCAGCGCTCCGGTGCCGGCGGATCGGCCTCGACCCCGTGAGGTTCAACTTACCGGAAGTCACAGAAAAAGTCTTGTCCATCGACGGGCCGCTACCGGCCGAGCGACCGTGGCCCCCGGTGACCGTCGCTTGACCGCCGAATCGGGCGCGGCGCATGTTCAGCGCCCGCGAGCCGCCGCCCAACGGCGCCCGCGTCGACCGTCTCGCAGCCGGGCATTTGCCACGGGCTGCCAACCCTGGTTCAAGAGGTTCCGATGAGCAGAGCGCGCTCGACATCCCATGCGCCGCCGTTCACGTGCCGCCGCATCTCCGTCCTGCTCGCGCTCGGCATCGCCGTCGCGGGCTGCGCGGAAAGTGGTGGGAGCGCGGCCGGCGGCGCCGAGTGGAAGAACATCGCGGGCAACGACATGGGCCAGCGCTACTCGTCCCTCGACCAGATCGACGCCGAGAACTTCGAGAACCTCGAGGTCGCCTGGGTCTGGGACGGGTCGGACTACCCGGCCGTGAACGCGCGCGCCACGCCGATCCATGTGGACGGGATGCTGATCTCCGTGGCGGGCGAGAAGCGCCACACGTATGCGATCGACGCCGGCACCGGAGAGAGGATCTGGGAGTACGTCGAGCCAGAGACCTTCCGCTGGGAGTACTCGATGCGGAAGAACCACGGGAAGGGCGTCGCGTACGGGGAGATCGACGGTCGCGCGGTCGTCTACATGGTGAGTCCCGCCTTCTTCCTGCACGCGCTGTGGGCCGACACCGGCGAGCACGTCGAGGGCTTCGGCGGGCCCGTCGGCGTCCCGGGCTTCCCGGAGTCGGGGGTCGTCGACCTGCTCGCGGGGCTCGGGCACGAGTTCGACCCGTACTACGGCATCCCGCTCGAGACCGGCTACATCACGAGTTCGTCCCCCCCGATCGTCGTCAACGGCGTGATCGTCGTCGGGAACTCCGCGGAGCAGGGCTACAACCAGTCGCGGCGCGAGAACGTGCCGGGCGACATCCTCGGCTACGACGCCCGCACGGGCGACTTCATGTGGAAGTTCAACGTCCTCCCCGGACCGGGCGAGTTCGGCCACGAGACGTGGGAGAACGACGCGTGGGAATGGACGGGCGACATCTCCTCGTGGGCGCCGCTCTCGGCGGATGAGGAGCGCGGCATCGTCTACGTCCCCACCAACGGAGCCACGATGGACTTCTGGGGCGGCTTCCGGCCGGGAGACAACCTGTTTTCCACGAGCCTGATCGCGCTCGATGTGCAGACGGGGGAACGGGTTTGGCACTATCAGCTCGTGCACCACGACATATGGAATTACGACACCCCGCAGATCCCCGTGCTCATGGATGTGACGGTGGATGGCGAGGAGGTTCCGGCGGTCGTGCAGGTCACGAAGCAGGCCTTCGCGTACACGTTCAACCGCGAGACGGGCGAGCCGATCTGGCCGATCGAGGAGCGGCCGGTGCCGGAGGGTCTCATGCCGGGCGAGACGCTCTCGCCGACGCAGCCGTTCCCGACGCGGCCGGCGCCGTACGACATGCAGGGGCTGACGCACGACGACCTGATCGACTTCACGCCGGAACTGCGGGAAGCCGCGATCGAGGCGCTCGACGACTACGTGATCGGACCGCTGTTCACGCCGCCGCTGCACCGGGACAACGATCTCGGCAAGGTGGCGTCGATGTGGTGTCCGGGGGATGTGGGCGGGACGAACATCGACGGAACGCCGGCGGCGGATCCGGAGACGGGCATCCTCTACGTGACGTCGCAGAAGGGGTGCGGGTCGCGGATCATGGTGCCGGGGGAGGAGCGCGACGCGCGGGAACCGGCCCAGACGGGGACGACGATCACGAAGTTCGCGGTCGGCGGGTTCGCGGGGGTGCGGCGGGTGCAGGGGCTCCCGCTCTTCAAGCCCCCGTACAGCCGGATCACGGCGATCGACATGAACACGGGCGAGCACCTGTGGTGGATTCCGGTGGGAGACACGCCGAACAGCGTGCTCGAGCATGACGCGCTCCAGGGCATGGACATCCCGAACACGGGCACGGGGCGACAGGCCGCGCAGATCGTCACGAGCACCCTGCTCATGTACACGGGGGAGGGAAGCGATGGGACCTCCTACCTGTTCGCCGTGGACAAGGCGACGGGCGAGCGGCTCGGGCAGGTCGAGCTTCCGGCGCTGCCGCGGTACGGGATGATGACGTACATGCACGAGGGACGGCAGCACGTCGTGATCCAGGCGCCCAACGCGCTGGTCGCGCTGCGCCTCGCCGACTGACCCCGGGCCTCCGGCGGCCCGGCTTGGCGCCGAGGGCGGCGCCTCGCGACATTTTGGCATGAGGATCCGCTTCGTAGCAGCCGCGGCAAAACCCCGCGTCAGCCCCGCTCGAACGCAGCGGGGCTCTCGCCCCGGGCTGCCATGGCTCGCGATGGCCTTCATCGCCCTGGCCTTCGCCTCGCCCGCCGCCGCCCAGCGGATCAACGGCTCGGTACGCGAGGCCGACGGCGGCCCCCTCATCTCGGGCGGCTTCGTCAGCCTTCTGGACGCGGTCGGCGAGGCCGTGCAGGCCGACTTCACCGCGGAGGACGGCCTGTTTTCGCTGCTGGCGCCCGGCCCCGGGCAGTATCGCATTCAAGTGCAGCGCATCGGATACGCGAACTGGATCACCGAACCCTACGACGTGGCGGCGGGGCAGACGCTGACGGTCACGGTCGAAGTCCCGCCGCGACCGGTGCGGCTCGTGGACCTGCGCGTCGAAGTCACCGCGGCCTGCCTCGACGATCCGAACGAGGGAGAAGCGCTCGCCACCGTCTGGGAAGAGGCTCGCAAGGCGCTCGAGACCGCGGTGTGGGCCGAAGACCGGGGCAAGGTGACGTTCACGCTCACGGAATACGAGCGCACGCTGGACCCCAGGTATCTCTCGCCGCTGGAGTCGGAGAGCCGCGTCCGCCGACATGTGCGCCTGCCGCCGTTTCGGAGCCTGCCGGCGCGCCGGCTGATGACGTCGGGCTACGCGCTCGTGGACCCGGATTCATCGGTCTTCTACGCGCCGGATGCGAACGTGCTGCTGTCTCCGGAGTTCAGGGACACGCACTGCTTCGGGCTCCGCCGCGACGAGGTGGATGACGAACCGATGCTCGGGGTCACGTTCCGCCCGAGGGACGACCGGGGTCTCATCGATATCGAGGGCACGCTCTGGCTCGACGAGGAGAGCGCGGAACTTCGCCGCGTGCAGATCCGGTACCGCAACGTCCCGCTGCCGGAGGGTGCGCGGCGTCAACTCGTCGGCGCGGACCTCACCTTCGACCGCCTGCCGGATGGCCCCTTCTACGTCCGCGACTGGTGGCTGCGTTTCCCGATCGGGGGCTACTCCCGGCGCATCGGGACCGCGGGCCTCTCGTCTCGCCCTCGGGCCGTGCTCGTGGCGTATCGGCAGACCGGCGGAACCGTGTCCGACGCGTTCGTGGGCGGCGTCCCGTTCGAGGTGGGAGAAGGCGTGGTGGCGGGCGTCCTGCGAGACAGCGTGAGCGGCGAGCCGCTCGGCGGGGCGGATGTCGTGCTTCGGAACTGGGATGACGCCGCGGCGTTCGTACCCCGGCCCAATGCGGCGGACGCCCCGTTCAGCGCCGTCACGGACCAGGCCGGCCGGTTCCAGGTGGGCGGGTTGCCGGACGGCGCATACGCGCTGGGCGTGGACCATCCGCGCCTGCGTGCCGCCGGCTTCCGGATGAACGAGACCCGCGTCCTGGTGGACGACCGAATCAGCGAGCCCCTGGAGCTGTGGACGCCCTCGGCCGACGCCCTCTTCCAGCGCGTGTGTCCCCGTTCGTCCCCCCGGGGGAGTACGGGCGCCGTGGTCGGGTTCGCGCGCGATGCCGACACGGGACTCCCGGTCCCGGACATCGAGGTCGAGGTCGTGTGGCGGGTGCGCCGGCTTCAGAGCACGGCGCGGGCCGCCATCGTGTCCGAGCGATCGGAATACGCCGGCGGGGCGTCCGACGAGCGGGGCCGATTCGCGATCTGCGGCGTCCCGCTCGGCGAGCCGGTCGTCCTGCGGCTGCGGGGCGTCGACGAGGGCGTGGAACTCGAACTCGTGACGCGCCTCGCGTGGCGCGACGCGTTCGTCGAACGCTAGCCGTCCGCCGCTCCCGGCGGTCCCGCGGCTCCGGCGGTCAGTCGGTGGACGGGCGGCGCGACTTCAGGTAGTCGAGGAGCAGGTTCGACATCGCGCGCATGCCGATCGAAATCGAGGCGTCGTCGGCCCGGAAGTCCGGCGTGTGGTGGCCCCCCGAGCCCAGCTCCGGGTTCACGGAACCCAGCCGGTAGAAGAAGCCCGGCACCTCGTTCGCGAAGTAGGCGAAGTCCTCCCCGCCCATCGTGGGATCGATGACGTGCACGTTCTCCTCACCGACGATCTTCGCGAGCGTCGGCGCCATCCGGGCGGTGAGGTCGCGGTCGTTGATCGTCGCCGGGGTGCCGCGGTCGTAGTCGAGCACGTAGCTGCCGCCGCCGGCCGTCGTGATGCCGTCGAGGATCTCGTCCATGCGCCGCTCGACGGCGTCCCGCACGTCGGGGTTGTACGTCCGGACCGTTCCCTCGAGCCACATCTCCATCGGGATGATGTTGAAGCGCTCGCCGCCCCGCATGACGCCGACCGTGATGACGCTGGGTTCAAGCGGCGAGAGGTTGCGCGAGCGGATGGTCTGGAACGCGGTGACGGCCTGAGAGGCCATGACGACCGGGTCGATGCTCGTGTGCGGCTGTGCGCCGTGCGCCTGCTGACCGATGATCCGGATCTTGAAGTGGTCGACGGCCGCCAGGGCCGGGCCCGGCGTGTAGCCGAGCGTCCCGACGTCCATCTCGGAGAACGTGTGGAGTCCGAAAATGGCGGAGGGGACGACACCCTCCAGCGCGCCTTCGCGGACCATGAGATCCGCGCCGCCCTCCTCGCCCGGGGGCGGCCCTTCCTCGGCCGGCTGGAAGATGAACTTGATCGTGCCCGGGATCTGGTCGCGCATCGAGGCGAGGACCGAAGCGACGCCGAGTTGCACGGCGGTATGCACGTCGTGGCCGCACGCGTGCATCACGCCGACTTCCTGGCCGCCGTACTCGGTGCGGACCGTGGAGGCGAAGGAATACCCCGTGTCCTCGGTGACGGGGAGCGCGTCCATGTCCGCCCGCACCGCGACGACATCTCCGGGCAGGCCGCCCTTGAGAATCCCGATCACGCCGGTGTGCGCGACGCCTTCGGTGACTTCGTCGAAACCCAGTTCCCGCAGGTGCGCCGCCACCATCGCGGCGGTCTCGAACTCCCGGTTGCCGAGTTCGGGGAACTGGTGGATCCGGTGCCGCATGTCGACGATCCGGTCGATCACGCGGTCGACCGCCGCATCCACGGCGGGATCCTGCCCCGCCAGCGGCGCGACGAGCGTTCCGGCGAAGAGCGAGACTGTCCCGAGGATTCGATGTGTGCGCATTTTCCAGTCCTGTTCCGTTCGGCTGTTGGATTCACGCGACCGGGTCCCGCGACCGGGACCGGGGCCGGAGAGAACGTTGTGTGTGGCCGCCGGTGTCGGCAACGGGGCAGGTTGTCCCCTTCGGTTGCGTCCTTTCCGTGCCTCGTTCGTCTCAGGGAGTGGAGGAAGAGGAAAGGATCCGACAAACAAGGACGGGCAGCCACGGGCTGCCGGGGAGGTTTCCGACATGCGACTGCAACTCGCCCTCAACGTGCGGGACATCGACGAGGCGGTGGACTATTACGGCAAGCTCTTCGGCGCGGAGCCGCACAAGCGTCGCCCGGGCTACGCCAACTTCGCGATCGACGAGCCGCCTCTGAAGCTCGTTCTGTTCGAGAATCCGGACGCGGCGGAACGCGTGAACCACCTGGGCGTGGAGGTGTTCGAAGGTGCGCGGGTCCGCGAGGCCGGGCAGCGGATGGAGGCCGCCGGGATCCTCACCAGGGTGGAGGAAGAGACGGTGTGCTGTCACGCGACCCAGACGAAGGTCTGGTCGGACGAACCGCAGGGTCTGCGCTGGGAGTGGTACCAGGTCACGGATGATACGCCGGACGGCGAGGCGCTGATCGCGCCATCGGCGACCGCGTGTACCGACGAACCCGAGACCTGCTGTGCCTGATCGCACGACCCGGGCCCTGCCGGCATGGTCCGAGTTTCAGCGGCGCATGCGGCGCTACGTGGGCGGTCGCGTCGATCCGGCGTGGGCCGATGACGTGACCGGCGACATCTTCCTGCGGCTGCTGCAACGCCGGGAGAGTCTCGCGCAGGCGCGGGATCCGCTCGCGTGGACCTACCGGGTCGCGTCGAACGTGATCGCCGATCACCACCGGCGCCGGTCCGTCGAACGGCGGACCCTCGAACGGCTGGGCGCCGAGACCGCAGCGCCGGATTCGGACCCGGGCGCGCGCGACCATGAAGCGGTGAGGACGGATCTGGAGGCGTGCCTGCTTCCGTTCGCGCGGGAGTTGCCGCCGAAGTACGCCGAGGCCCTTCTGCTCACCTACTTCCGGGGGATCAGCCAGGTGGAGGCGGCGCAGCGGCTCGGGCTGAGCGTCTCCGGCATGAAATCGCGGGTGCAGCGGGCGCGCGCGATGCTGAAACGGCAGCTCATGGACTGCTGCGATTTCGAGTTGGACCGGCGCGGCGGGGTGATCGACATGCGGCGCCGCGAAGCGGCCCACTGCGGGAACACGGCCGGCGGGCACGCGGCCGGCGGTCGCGCGACTGGAGGGAGCACCGCCGGGTGAGGGTCGCGATCATCGGCGGCGGCGTCATCGGACTGTGCGTCGCCCACTACCTGGAGCGCGGCGGAGCCGACGTCGTTCTCATCGAGCGCGACCTCGTGGGCGGCGGATGCTCGAAGGGCAACGGCGGCTGGGTGTGCCCATCGATCTCCCGGCCGCTGCCCGCGCCGGGCCTCACGCTGACCTCGCTGCGCTGGATGCTCCGCGCCGACAGCCCCCTCTACATCAAGCCGTCGGCCATGCCCCGGCTCATGGGCTGGCTGTGGGCCTTCCGCGGGTACTGCAACGCGGAGAGCTACGCGGCGGGCGTGGCGGCGCTCGCGGCGCTGAACGCCGCCACGGACCGGCTGTACCGCGGACTCGCCGAAGACGGCATCGAGTTCGAGCGCGCGTCGACGGGGACGATCCTGGCCTACGACGACGAGGGCGAACTCCGGCAGACCGCGGCGCTGCTGGCGCGATTGGGCGAGGAGCGGGTCGGACCCGTGGAGGAACTCGACCGCGAGGCCCTCGCGGAGGCGGAGCCGGATCTGCGGGGCGGTCTCATCGGCCTGCGGATGCGTGGGGACACGCATGTGCGCCCCGAGTCGCTGTGCGCCGGGCTTGCCGCGAGCCTGGAGGCACGCGGCGTCGAAATCAGGACCGGAACGAGGGTCGTCGGCTTCACGCCCGAAGCCGGCCGCGTCCGGCTGGCGCGCACCGCGACCGCCGGAACCGGCGCCGCGGCCAACGGGGAACCGGCGGGACTGGGCGCGGATGTCTTCGTGCTCGCCGCGGGGGCGGAGACGGCCGCCCTCGCGGCGACCCTGGGGCGGAAGCTCCCCGTGCAGGCCGGGAAGGGCTACAGCATCACCGTCGGGGACGCGCGGGTCCGGCTCTCCCAGCCCCTGCACGTGACTCCGGCGAGGATCGGCTTCACGCCGTTTCGCGGGGCGGTGCGCGTGATCGGAACGATGGAGTTCTCCGGCATCAACCGGCGTCTGGACCCGCGCCGGATCGCGATCCTCGAGCGCGCCGCGCGCCGCTACCTGCCCGGCGCGCTCGACGGTTCCGAGCGCGTCGACTGGGTCGGCATGCGGCCCGTGACGCCGGACGGCCTTCCCGCGGTCGGTCGATTGCCCGGCCTCTCGAACGTGTACGTGGCCACGGGACACCAGATGCTCGGCGTCACGCTCGCCCCCTCGACCGGCCACGCGCTCGCGCAACTCCTGCTGGAGGGCCGGCCGGAGATCGACCTCGCGCCCTTCGACCCCGCGCGCTTCACCTGACATCGCGAGCCGGAGCCGGGCGCGTCCGCCGCGATCCGCGATCCGGGTTGACCGTTCGCGGCGCTCCACGGACACTGTGGGCACCCGAATTCCCCGTACCGAGGCCGGCCGAGTGAACAAATTCGACGAGTTGCGCGCACACCTGCGAGCGATCCGCACGCTCACGAGGGGCGTGACGCACGGCCTGCCGATCCTCGAGGCGTCGGACGATCCATACGCGCTGTTCGGCCGCTGGTTCGAGGATGCCGAGGCCTCCGGGCTGCTCCTGCCCGAGTCGATGGCGCTCGCCACGGCGACGCCGGAGGGGCGTCCGTCCGCGCGGATGGTCCTGCTCAAGGGCATCGCGCCCGACGGCCTCCGGTTCTTCACCAACTACGGCAGCCGGAAAGCCGAGGAACTGGACGACAATCCTCACGCCGCGCTCTGCTTCCACTGGTCGGTGCTCGAGCGGCAGGTACGCGTCGAGGGCCGCGTCGAGCGCCTCTCGGCGGAAGACTCGGCGACGTACTTCGCGACACGCGATCGCGGAAGCCGGATCGGCGCGTGGGCGTCGGCGCAGAGCCGGCCGATCGCCGACCGCGCGGCGCTCGAAGCCCAGGTGGAGGAGACCGAGTCCCGTTTCGAAGGGGAGGACGTGCCGCTCCCCGACTTCTGGGGCGGTTACCTCCTCGTTCCGGACCGCTTCGAGTTCTGGCAGGGCCGCGCGAACCGACTGCACGACCGCCTCGAATACACGCCGCGCGACGGAAGCTGCGAAGCCGGTGGGGACTGGAGGGTCACTCGCCTCCAGCCGTAAGCGCGGCGCCGTTTCCCGCTCTGCGGTCAGGCACCGCCGGCTTCGGCCATCTCAGTCATTCCACCCCTCCCCAAAAGCAATTCTGTTACACCGGAACGCTGCCGTTGCGTCAACGCGGTGTCAACGACAAGGGGGGCGTCACGGGCTCCGGGCTACCCGAGAAGACCGAGTCCGGCGAGGACGACGAGACCCACGGCGACCGGGACGAGGAAGCGCATGACCGGACCCCAGGCCGCCGTCACGCGGAAGCGGCCGGCGCCGGCGTTCGTTTCCGTACGGAAGCGTTCGAACCCCCAGACGGTCGCGACGTAGAGGGAGATCGTAAGTCCGCTCACCGTGAGGAAGATGTTCCCCGACACGTAGTCGGCGAGTTCGAACAGACCGCGGCCTCCCACCTGTACCGCGGCCCATGGCCCGCCGCCGAGTGCGAGCGGGACCCCCGCGAGGATGGTGACGCAGAGCATGGTCCAAAGCGATCGCCGGCGGCTCCAGCCCAGCGAATCCATGGCGCTCGCCGTCAGCGCTTCAAGCAGTGCGAGACAGGACGTGAGTCCCGCAATGAACACGAAGAAGAAGAAGAACGCCGCGGCCACCTCGCCCGCCGGCAGACGGCCGAAGAGACCCGCCATCGTGATGAAGAGGAGGCCCGCGCCCTGGTCGGGCTCCATGCCGAAGGCGAAGAGGGCGGGGAACATGACGAACCCGGCGAGGACGGCGGCGAGCGTGTCGCAGGCCACGATGGAGGCGGCGCTCCCGGGGACGTCGCTCCGGCGCGGATGCAGAAAGCTCCCGAACACGAAAGCGCCCATCATCCCGACCCCGATGGAATAGAAGGCCTGCCCGAGCGCCGCGAGCCACGTCTCCGGACCGATGGCCGAGAAATCGGGCGCGAGATACCAGCGAACGCCTTCCCACGCCCCGTCCAACTGGAGCGAGACGATGCCGAGTCCGACGAGGAAGAAGAAGAGGATGGGAATCAGGAGTCGCGCCGCGCGCTCGATCCCCCGCCGCAACCCGCGCGTGATGATGAGTCCGGCCAGCAGCATCACGGGGACCGTGTACGCGAGAACCTCTCCCGGGCGCGCGGTGAAGGCCGCGAACGACTCCGCCGCGGCCTGCACGCTCCCGGTGTCGTAGCCCCCCCGGAAGGCGCGGACGAAGTAGGCCGCGATCCAGCCCATGATGAGCTGGTAGTAGGACATGATGAGGAATGCGGCGCCGACGCCGAGCCAGCCGATCGCGCGGAAGGGGCTTCGTCCCGCGAGCTTTCGCATCCCGGCCAGCGGCGTCGCCTGCGCACGGCGCCCGAGGCTGATCTCGGCGGTGAACAGCGGGATCCCGATCAGCACCGCGAGCAGGACGTAGATGAGGAGAAACGCGCCTCCCCCGTTCTCGCCCGCGAGGTAGGGGAACCTCCAGATGTTGCCGAGCCCCACCGAAAACCCGGTGGTGGCGAGGATGAAGCCCAGCGGGCTGCCCCAGCGTTCGCGCGGCGTGCTCATCCTCCAAGAGTTGCCGGGGGACGCAGCGCCGTCCAGAGTAGGGCACCGAGGAGGGAGGTGAGGATGCCGGAGCGGCCCAGTCAGTGAACTACGATCTGAAGACCTTCCGCGGCGACGTTTTCGGCGGCGTCACGTCGGCGGTCATAGCGCTCCCGGTCTCGCTGGCCTTCGGCGTGGCCTCGGGTCTCGGGGCCGAGGCCGGCCTGTACGGTGCGATCGCGGTCGGCTTCTTCGCCTCCGTATTCGGCGGGAACCGGTTCCAGATATCCGGTCCCACACCGGCCATGACCGTCGCCATGTCGGTCATCGTCACGACGCACGCTTCGACGCTGGGCGAAGCTTTCACGGTGGTCGTGCTGGCCGGGCTTCTGCAGATCGCGCTGGGTCTGTTGAGGACGGGCCGGTTCGTCGTGTACACGCCTTACGCCGTGATCTCCGGGTTCATGTCGGGGATCGGCGTCATCGTCATGTTGATCCAGATCCTGCCTTTCCTCGGCGCGCCCGCGGCGGAGGGAGGTCCCATGGCCGCGGTGCGGGCGCTCCCGGAAGCGGTGGCGAACCTGAACGGAAGCGCCCTCGCCATCGGCGCCGCGACGCTCGCGGTGAGCATCTTCTGGCCGCAGCGGCTGTCCCGGCTGCTCCCCGGTCCCCTCGTCGCCTTGCTCGCCGGAACCGCCCTGGGCGTTTTCTGGCTGACCGACGCACCGATCATAGGCGCGATCCCCGCCGGCCTGCCGGAACTGCAGCTGAGTCTGCCTTCCGCGAGCTTCCTCGCCCGCGCCTTCCATCCGGCGCTCGTTCTCGCCCTCCTCGGCTCCGTCGACAGCCTGCTCACGTCGCTCGTGGCCGACTCTCTGACCGGGACGCAGCACGACTCGAACCGCGAACTGGTCGGCCAGGGCCTCGGCAACACCATTGCGGGCCTGTTCGGGGGACTGCCCGGGGCGGGGGCCACGATGGGGACCGTCGTGAATATCCGCGCCGGCGGCCTCACGCGGATGTCCGGCGCCCTGCGCGCGATTCTGCTGCTCGCCGTCCTCCTGGGCCTGGGCCGGTTCCTGGAACCGATCCCCCACGCCGTGCTCGCGGGCATCCTGATCAAGGTCGGGTGGGACATCATCGACTGGCCCCTCCTGGCCCACCTTCACCGCATTCGGCGCGACCACCTGTTCGTGCTGGTGCTGACGCTCGGCCTCACGGTGTTCGTCGACCTCGTGACGGCCGTGGCCATCGGCCTCATCGTCGCCGGCATGGCGCACGCGCGGCAGATCGAGAGCCTCGAGCTCGACAACGTGCTCTCGGTGCCGCTGCTCGACCGGGTGTTCTTCGAGGGCGTCGAGGATACGGCCGCGATGGATGACTATTCGGCCCGCGTAGGTCTCGTCGCACTCCGCGGGGCGTTCACCGTCGCGTCGTCACACAAGCTCGTGAACGTGATCGGGAAGGACATCAAGGACCACGAAGTCGTCATCTTCGACTTCTCCGATGCCACCTATCTGGACGACAGCGCCGCCATGCTCATCCGGCAACTCCTGGAGGTCGCCTCGAAGAGCCGCACGCACGTCATCGTGCTGGCGGTGTCCGGCTCCGTCGAGAAGACGCTGGTCACGCTCGACATCCTCGCCGGCGTGCCGGGGGAGCATGTCGTCGAAACGATGGACGAGGCACGCGACGCGGCGCGCGCCCTGTTGAACCGCTGACCGGGCCGAGGGGGCCGACCGGAGGAATCGAGATGGGCAGAGTTCTCATGACGGCGATCGCATTCGCCGGGGTGGCGGGCACGGGCCGCGGCCTCGAGGCGCAGGACGTTCCGCTCGCCGCCGACTTCCCCGAGGTATACCGGGTCGGCGGGTTCGACGCGCCCGAGTGGGCTGAGTTCGCCGTGCCTCCGGGCGTGAGCTTCGACGCGTCGGGCCGCCTCTACGCCATGGAGACGTTCATGGGTTCCGGTTCCGTGGTCGTGATCGACACCGACGGGACCCTGGTCCGCGTCGTCGGCCGCCCCGGCGAGGGACCGGGGGAGATCAACCGCCCCACCGGCTTCGCCGTCTGGCCGGACGGGCGCCTCGTCATCGCCGATCCCGGGCACGGTGCCTACCAGATATTCGACCCGGACGGCGAGTTCGAGCGGTTCGTGCGCGTGGGAAGCGGAACCGACCCGCTGGCTGCGGTGGGCAGCATGAGCGGGGAGTTCCGATCCGATCCGGCGGGGCCGGCGCTCATCGCGCAGGGCACCCCGGCGCAGGTCGGCGCGCTGACGGATCTGTTCGGCGAACTCCTCGGGGCGGAGGCGCCGAGCGAGGAGGGCGTGGACGACCGCGGGCTTGAGCGCCTGGATCTACGGGGGGAGACGGTGGTCGGCACTCCGATCCTCCGGGCCTGGCGTCCGACCGCAGCGGAGGATGAGCCGGACGCGGAACTCTCGCTGGACGACCTGACGGAGGCTTCGGGGATCGTCGCCATGATGATGCGTGGCGTGAAGTGGTTCGAACCCGAACTCCTCTGGGATGTTCTTTCCGATGGCGGGATCGTCTACTCGGATTCCACCGCCTACGAGATCAAGGTGACGGATCGTGCCGGCCGGGTGACGCGAACCCTGCGTCGCGATCTGAACCCCGAACCCGTCACCCGCCGGATCCGCGAGGCGGTCCGCGAGCGCCGGCTCCGGGACATGGAGGAGGGGAGAGGGTTCGCCGCCGGCTTCCGCGCGGGGGGCGGGGGCGAGATGCCGGCGGGCTTCGAGGCCGGGGTGACGGAGACGATGCGGGCGGCAATCGAGGATCAGGAGTTCTTCGATGTGGTTCCCGTGCTTACGGCGCTGCGCGCGACGCGGGACGGTGCCCTCTGGTTGGAGCGACGCGGCGAGGAACCGTGGGCCGAGTTCGGACCCATCGACGTGATGCGCGTGGACGGCGAGTACGTGGGGACGTTCGCGGCGGGCGCCACGAAGATGCCGGACGCGTTCGGGCCCGACGGCCTTGTCGCCTTCGTGGAACTCGACGAACTCGACATCCCGAGCATCGTCGTTCGGAGGCTGCCCGCCGAGGTTCGGTAAGCCGGGACGCGGGACGGGTCAGCGGGGCGGGCCGACCCCGACGGAAAGCGTCATGGCGCTCGCGGAGTACCCGTAGTCGAGGAGGACGCCGGGGATCTCTTCCGTCCACTCGGTGAGCGAACGCGAGTAGCCGATGCGCACATCCACGCGCCACCCGCGGTCGAGCAGCACCCCGAGGCCGATCGTCGCCGGCCGTCGGCTCCGCTGCTCCCGCCGCTCTCCGCGTTCGCCGTTCGCCGGGTTGACGCCGCTCGTCGCGAATTCGCTCCACATCCGACGGATCCCGCCGAACACGTAGCCCTGTGTCGAGCGGCCTCCGGAACCGAGGCCGAGGAGCACGTTGAAGCCGACGCCGAACCGGTCGCGGAGGTCCCACTCGCCGGGCCACACAGCGTATGGTTCGCCGTTCGCGGTGGGCTGGATCGTACCCTCGATCAGCCCCCGATTGGCGAGCACCCCCTCGAATTCCACGCCCGCGAGCAGGCCGCCGAGGACGCGCGTGCGGAGCCCAATGGAAGGGTTGACCGCGAACGTCGGGCCCGAGGCCGTCGTGGCGCTCTCGCTCGACCCTCCGCCCGCCGTCACGCGCTTGGAGTGTTCCGCCGAGAGCCAGCCGGCCTCGGGCGCCAGCCGAAGGGTCAGCTCAGCCTGGGCGCGGGCCGGCGGCGTGGCCAGCAGGAGGAGGCAACAAACGAGGGCTATGGGTCCGGCGAACCGGATCACCGAGGGGCCGTTGCCGCGACCACCCCGCAGTTGGTGAGCAGACGCTGCGCGTCCGCCTTGCCGGAGTCCGAGGGGCCGAGCTGGTTCTGGCCCTGCTCCTCGTCGTCGTCGAGTCCGGCGATCAGGCCTATGTCGTGGTCCGCGACCCTCGAGGCGACGACCCTGATGTGCGTGTTGCCCGTCGCGGGGTTGTCGAACACGCTCGCCGTGAGGACATCGTGGTGGGCGGCCCCGGTGATGAGTTCCTGTACGACGCCGGAGGTCTGGCGGCGACCCCGCACGAACCCGGCCTCGAGGTTTCCGTCCTCGATCGTGTAGTCCATCAGGTTCAACTGCGCGACCGCGCACTGGTAGGCCGTTTCCAGCCCGGGCGGCGCGACGCCCTGGAAAGAGATGGGAGCGGTGGAGCACCCAGCGAGCAGTACGGCGAGGACGACCGGTGCGATTCTGTTCATGTCATCCAATCTCCGAAGCTTGCGGGTCCGGCGCCAGTTGCTGAGCCTTCGTTCCCATGACCGACCTCATGACGACTCGAACGTGCCCGCGGTCACGCGCGGTTCCGGCCGCCCTGCTGCTGCCGCTGGTCTGCTCGATCGCGCTGGGCGGAGGGGCGTGCTCGCCATCCCCCGACGCGACATCCGGCCGGCCGGCCGCGAAAGTGCTGCTGATCGGGATCGACGGCGTGCGCCCGGACGTGCTGGCGGAGGTGTCCACGCCGGCCATTGATTCGCTGGCCGCCGGCGGCTGGTACACGGCCGAGGCGCGGACGACGACGCCATCGGTGAGCGGCCCGTCCTGGTCCTCCATGCTGACGGGCGTCTGGCCCGCGAAGCACGGTGTGCTGGACAACGGCTTCGAGGGGCGGCGGTACGAGGAATACCCGGCCTTCCTGACCCTGGCCGAGCGGCATCGTCCGGAACTCGGAACGTTCGCGGCCCTCGACTGGATGCCGCTGGCCTCGCTCGAGGGAGGCCGGCCGGTGCTGACGGACGCCCTGGACACGCTCGTCGCCGTGGACGGATACGAATTCGGGTGGGCGGAGGCGGACAGCATCATCGCGACCCGCGCGGCGCAACATCTCGCGGCGGCGGAAGTGGACGCCGCCTTCGTCTACCTCGGGAACCCGGACGAAACGAGCCACCGGCACGGATCGATCGGGGTCGAATACCGCGACGCGATCGCCCTCTCGGACCGCCACGTCGGCTGGCTGGTGAACGCCCTCCGAGCGCGGCCCGCCTACCGGGAGGAAGACTGGCTCGTGCTCATCAGCACCGACCACGGACGGCGCGAGGACGGGGGCCACGGCGGAGACTCGCCGGAGGAGATGACGATCTTCATCCTCGCAAGCGGCCCGTCGACCGCCGGTTGGCCCCGCCCGGGTTCCCGGCCCACCTACATCGTCGATGTGCCGGCCACGGCGCTCCACCACCTCGGCGTCCCGCCCGACCCCGGCGCGGGACTCGATGGGGAGTCGCTCGCCCGTGCCGGCGACGACCCATAGCCGGAGTCTTCCGCCCTCCGGCGCGGACGGGCGCAGGGCACGCGCCCGAACGCTGGCGGGAGGCACCGATGTCGCGACAGTTTGGGGGCGAGGGAGACTCACACCAGCCTACGGGGGTCGAGATGTCGGAGATGAATCGTCGTGGTTTCATCGGTCGGGGACTGAGCCTGGGTGCCGCGGCGGCGGTTGCGGGCGCCGTGCCCGCGCGCGCTGCGGTCCGCGAGGGACGGCCGGCGCGGGCGTCGGGCGGGCGCGCGATGACGCCGATGATGATCACGAGCCACACGAACGACACGGGGCACCGGGCCGCCACGGCGGCGTGGCAGATCCTTTCGGGCGGCGGCGCGGCGATGGACGCCGTCGAGCGCGGCGCGAACATCATCGAACTCGACCCGGACGGGACGAGCGTCGGCTGGGGCGGCCTGCCCAACGCCGACGGCGTCGTGCAACTCGACGCCTCCGTCATGGATGGAGCCACCTACAACGCCGGCTCCGTGGCCGGGATCGAGGGCATCCGCACTCCCGCCTCGGTGGCCCGGCTCGTCATGGAGCGCACGGATCACGTGATGCTCGTCGGCAGGTACGCGCAGGAGTTCGCGATCGGCTTCGGGTTCGAGGTCCAGGATCTCATGACGCCGAAGTCGCGTGAGATCTGGCTCCGCTGGCGCGAGCGGCTCTCGGACACGGACGACTGGGGGCCCCCGGACCATC
Organism: Gemmatimonadota bacterium; assembly: GCA_022820995.1. Lineage (GTDB taxonomy): Bacteria > Gemmatimonadota > Gemmatimonadetes > Palauibacterales > Palauibacteraceae > Palauibacter. The sequence continues at coordinate 24,585 of JAJEEM010000058.1, forward strand.
TCCGTCGCCCGCGCGACGGCTCCGGCGGCTTCGATGGCGGCGGACTCTCCCGCGCCGGAGTCGGCGAGGATGCCGTGTGGCGCGAAGCCGAAGAGTGGGCGGAACTCCTCGACCTGCCCGGCCGGGACGGCCCGGATCGCGACTACGTGCTGGCCGACGCCCTCATCCACCGCTACGGAACGACGAACGTGCTCGCGGTCGACGCGCAGGGGAACGTCTCGGGCATCACGACGACAAGCGGACTCGCGTGGAAGGTCCCCGGCCGCGTCGGCGACTCGCCGATCATCGGCGCGGGCCTGTACGTGGACAACGACGTCGGCGCCGCCGCCGTGACCGGACGGGGCGAGGACGTGATCAAGTCGTGCGCGGGGTACTACATCGTCTCGCGGATGGGCGCGGGGCGCACGCCGCAGCAGGCCTGCGAGGACGCGGTGGGGATGATCCGGCACAAGTACCGGAACGTGAACCCGGAATTCATCCCGTCCGAGAAGTTCGTCGCGATCAACAAGGACGGGGACTACGGCTGCGCCTGGATGCCCTTCCGGGACACGCCGCCGCGCATGACGGTGGCGAACGCGGACGGGATCCACACGTACGAGGGGGTGAGCGTCGCCGACTGACGGGCGTCCGGCCCGGATCTCGCGTCCGCCGTGTCCGAGGTGACCGTGATCGTCAGGGAAGCGGGTCTCGAGGACGTCGACCGCCTCGCGCCGCTGTTCGACGGCTACCGCCAGTTCTATCGCCAGTCGGCGGATCCGGAGGGGGCCCGCCGGTTCCTGGCCGAACGTCTGGGAGCCGGCGAGTCGCGCCTGTTCGTGGCGGAGACCGAGGACGGATGGCCCCTGGGGTTCGTGCAGCTCTTCCCGTCCTTCTCCTCCGTATCGATGAGACGGCTCTGGATCCTCAACGACCTCTTCGTCGCGCCGGACGCCCGCCGGTCGGGGGTCGCGCGCGCCCTCATGGACCGCGCGCGGGAACTCGCGATCGAGACCGGCGCCAAGGGCCTCATCCTGGAGACCGAGACCCACAACGCGCCGGCGAAGAGACTGTACGAAGACCTGGGCTGGGCGCTCGACGGCACCGACCACTACGAGTTGCTCGTGTGAGTCCCCGGGTGAACGCCGCGGTGCGCGCGGTGCCTCTGGTCGTGCTGCTGACCGCGCTGGCGGCTGTCGCATGCGCGGCCGGATCGGCGGAGGGACCCGCGGCGGGGGAGTCCGGCCGGGAGTTGCGGCTTTCGCTGTCGACGGGCGAAGGGTCGCCGCCGGCCGCCACGCCCATCGTCATCGAACTGACCGGCACGAACGATGGCCAGGCTGCGCTCGTCCTCGATTTCCCCGACGGCCAGCGCTACGACTTCGAGGTGACCTCGGAGGATGGCGCCCTCGTCTGGCGTTGGGCGGAGGGCAGGTTCTTCGCCCAGGTATTGGGACGCGAGACCCTCGAACCCGGTTCCTCGCTGCGCTGGACCGGGAGAATCGAAGCCGGGCTGCCCGCCGGCGTCTACCGCGTCATCGCCACACTCACCACGGTGGAGCCTCACGCCATCGAGGCCACCCTCACCGTCCTTCCCCGGAGGTAGAGTCGTGTCCCTTGAACCCGACCTCCTGCGCGCCGTTTCCTTCGACGCGGGATGGTCCCTCCTCGAACGCTTCTCGACGCTGGTGCGCGAGTCCGGGAGCGACGACGAGCACGTCGCGGCCGAGTACATCGCCGCCGAACTGGGCCGGATGGGCGTGCCGTTCGAGATGCACGAGCCCGATCTCTACCTCTCCCTCCCCCGCGAGTCCTCCGTGGAGTGGAGCGGCGGGTCGATACGGGCCAAGCCGCCGTCTTTTGCCGTGCCGACGGCGGAGGGCGGGCTCGAAGGGGAACTCGTCTTCGTTCCGGCCGCGGCCGCGACGGGGCAGCGAGACCTGTTCGCGAAGCGGCTCGGCGACGACCTGCCCGACGTGGCCGGCAAGATCGTGCTCAGCGAGGGATTCGCGATGCCGGGCATGGTCTCCGCCTTCGAGGCGGCGGGGGCGGCGGGACAGGTCTTCATCAACCCGGGAGAGAACATCCACTGGGGGATCTGCACGTCGATCTGGGGCACGCCGACAACCCGCAACCTCGCCACGAAGCCCGGGACGCCCGTGGTCGCGGTCAACAACCCGGACGGAGAGCGGCTGAAGGAGGCGGTGGGCAAGACCGTCCGGCTGGAAGTCCGGCTGGAGGAGGGCTGGTACCCGTGCAAGCTTCCCGTGGCGCACATCGCCGGCGCGTCGGAGGAGTTCATGCTCGTGCACGGACACTACGACTCGTGGGATGTGGGGATCGGCGACAACGCGGTGGGGGATGCGACGCTGCTGGAACTGGCCCGGATTTTCCACGCGGAGGCCGGGCGGCTGAAGCGCTCGCTGCGCATCGCGTGGTGGCCGGCGCATTCGACCGGGCGCTACGGCGGCTCCACCTGGTATGCCGACACGCACGCGCTGGAACTCCGCCGTCGCTGCGTGGGCGCGATCAACATCGACTCGCCCGGCTGCTGGCACGCGACGGAGTACGACGACGTGATGTGGATGGCCGAGGCGGGGCCGCTGTGCGCGCGTGCGATCGCGGACGTCACGGGGAAGACCGCGAAGCGCCTGCGGCCTCTGCGGGCGGGAGACTATTCCTTCAATCAGATCGGGCTCACCTCGTTCTACATGCTGCTCTCGAACATCCCGGCGGACGAGCGCGCGGCGCTCGGCTTCTATCCCACGGGCGGCTGCGGGGGCAACATCGCGTGGCACACCGAGGACGACGTCATGGCCGTCGCCGAACGGGAGAACCTCGAGCGCGACCTGGGCGTCTACGTCGCTTCGATCGCGCGCGTGCTCAACTCGCGCATCCTCCCGTACGACTTCCGCGAGACCGTCTCGGAACTGGCGGGGTTCGTCGACGGCTACGTGGAGGCGGCCGGGGCTCTGCTCGACCTCGGCGCGGTCCGCGCCGAGCTTGAAGCGCTGGGCGCCGCGCTGGACGATCTGTACGCCGCAGTCGGACCGGGTCGGCCGGATGCGGCGGCGGCCGGAGCCGTGAACGGGTTGTTCCTCGAGTTGTCGCGGATCCTGGTGCCGATCGGCTACGCGGAGGGAGGGCCGTTCGACCACGATCCGGCGTTGCCCAGGACGCCGATCCCGCGGCTGGCCCGGGCGGCCGAGTTGCGGGGCCTCGCGGAAGCCGGCTCCGACGTGCTGCCCTTCCTCGTGAACGAAGTGCGCCGCGAGGCGAACCACGTGGCGAACGGGTTCCACGAGGCGGCCCGGGCGGTGCGACGCGTGCTGGCGCAGTTGACGGCTTCGGCGCCCGCGGGCTGACTCAGGTGCGACGCACGCGAGGGGAACCGGGGCGTGCGTCCGCGCTGGCGGGCCTGGCGCTGTCTGCGGCGCTGGCGGGCCTGTCCGTGGCGGCGCCGGCGGCGGCGCAGACGACGGACACGGTGTTCGTCCGGCTGGATGCCGACGGCGCGGCCCACGTTCGACAGGGTCTCCTGCCGGAGGACGGCGCGGTTCGAGCCTTCGCCATCCGGATCGAGCACCAGACGCTTTCGCTGGCGGAGATGGAGCGGGGCGGAGCGCCGCTGCCCGTCGCCGATGCCGCGCTGACCGCGGTCGACGGGGCGTACCGCATCGACGTGGCCTCCGATGCGCCGGTCGTCGTGTCCTACACCGTCCGGAATCCGGTGCGCGGCCGGCTGGACCGGGTTCCCTTCTTCGTGGCCGGCCGGGAGGCCGAGGAGACCGTCGTCCAGGACGTCACGGCGCCGTGGCTGATCCGGCTGGAAGGGGATCCGGACGTGCTCGACGCGCTGGACCTGTCGACAAGTCTGCCGCGCTTCGTCCGGGCCGGCGATGACGTCGTGACGGCCACGTTGTCGAGCGTGCCGGGGATGCTCCGGCTGTCCCGCGGCGGCGCGCTCTCGTTCGCGCGCATCGCCGACTTCGCCGTCCTTGCGCTGCTGCTGACCGGCGCGATCTGGACGTGGCGGAACGCGCGCGTCCGGCGCGGCGGCGGGGGGACCGCCCCATGACGCCGCTGACGATCCTCCTGATCGCGGCGGGCTTCTTCGCGCTCGGCATCACGGTGATCCTCCTCTTCCGGAAGACCATCCGCGCCGACGACGAACTGGACCGCCGCTGGGCCGAGGTCGTCGCACGGCGCTCCCGGCGCGGAGCTGCGCCCTCCGGGCCCTCCGCACGCGCGGAGATCGCGGAACCCGACGGGGCCGAGCCACCCGGTGGGCGGACATGAGCGACGTCTTCTTCGTCGTCCTCGGCGTGTACGTGGCCATCATCATGGGCATCGCGATCTGGAGCTACTTCCGGACCGAGACCGAAGTCGACTTCCTCGCCGCCGGCCGGTCGATCGGCCCCATCGTCGGCGGCGCCGTCCTCGCCGCCACGCAGATCTCCGCCGGCACCTTCGTCGGCACGGCCGGCCGCCACTACCTGGCCGGCGTCTCCTGGGTCTTCCCGTGGCTCGGCCTGTGGACGGGGTGGCTCGTCTGCGCCTTCTTCGTCGCCCCGAAGCTGCGGCGGCTCGGCGCGCTCACCGTCCCCGACTACATCTCCGCCCGCTACGGCAGCCCGAAGGCCGGCGCCCTCGCGGGCGTCCTCATCGTCGTCGCCTACACGATCTATCTCGTGGCTCAGTTCCAGGCGGGCGGCGAGATCGCGGAGGTCGTGTTCGGGATCCGCCCGCTCACGGCGATGCTCATCATCGTCGCCTCGACCGCGCTATACACGCTTCTCGGCGGCGTCCGGTCCAGCTCCTACATCGATTTCCTGCAGACGCTGATCATGGTCGCGGCGCTCATCGTCGCGGTGCCCGTCCTCCTCAACCAGGTGGGCGGCGGCAGTCCGGTGGCGGCGGTCGAGCGGTCGCTCGACTTCCTCGACACGCTCGACGACCGTCTCGTGGGCTGGTACTACTCGCCGCGCGAACTCCTCGCCTTCGCGATCGCGTTCGGACTTTCCATCGCGGCGGCGCCGTACGAACTCACCCGCTTCTACTCGATGCGGGACGAGCGCACGGTGCGAAAGGCGATCTTCGTGGCGATCGGCTTCCAGGTCGTGATCGCGACGAGCATCATGTCCATCGGCATGCTCATGCGGGTGCTGTTCCCGAACCTCCCCTCACAGGATCAGGCCACCGCCACCATGGCGCTGCACGTCCTGCCGCCCGTGGTCGGCGCGCTGCTGCTCGTCGCCATGCTGTCGGCGATCATGTCGACCGTGAACTCGATCCTCCTCGTCACCGGTGCGGGCGTCGCCCACGACCTGTACGGGAAGTTCATCCGGCCCGACGCGAGCCAGAAGCACCTCGTGAACGCGAACCGGGTGGCGATCGTCGTCCTCTCTCTCATCCCCCTCTTCTTCGCGCTGCAGAAGCTGGGGGATGTGCAGGGCATCGTCCTCGAGCAGGCGAAGTTCATCGCCTCCTTCTTCTTCGTCCCCATCGTCATCGGCCTCAACTGGCGACGGGGCACGGCGAAGGGCGCGGTCGCCTCCATGATCGGGGGGTTCCTCGCCTGCCTCGTGTGGACGCTATGGTTCCAGGAACACTATTTCCCTCTCTACGGGATAGATTCCGTCGAACTGGGCGTGGGTGCGAGCCTCATCCTCTTCATCATGGTTTCGCTGATGACGAAACCGAATCCGGGCCAGACGCTGGAGCCGTTCTTCGGGGACAAGTGACCGGCGGACCGCAGCCTCGCCCGCGGGTCGACCAACGACAGGGAGACTTCGAATGTCGGACGTACTGAACCGCCTCGTGGAGGCGCTGAACGATGGCACGGTCCGGGTGGTCGATCTCACGATCCCTCTCGGGCCCGATACCGTCGTCATCGACCTCCCTCCCATGTTCGCGCCGTCGAAGGGGGTGACGATCGAGCGGATCTCGAGGTATGACGACGACGGGCCGGCCTGGTACTGGAACAACCTCACGCTCGGCGAGCACACCGGGACGCACTTCGACGCCCCGATTCACTGGGTGACGGGGAAGGACGTGCCCGACGGGACGACGGACACCATCCCGCCGCGGAAGTTCGTCGGCCCCGCGTGCGTCATCGACGTGGAGGCGGAAGTGAACGCGGACCCGGACTTCCTGCTCACTCCCGCCGGGCTCGAGGCGTGGGAGGCGGAGCACGGACGCGTGCCCGAGGGCGCCTGGGTCTTCCTGCGCACCGGGTGGAGCCGGAGGGAAGGGAAGGAGGCGTTTCTCAACGTGTCGGACGATGGCCCGCACTCGCCGGGCTTTCACCAGGAGACTTCGGCCCTGCTGGCCCATGACCGCGCGGTGCTCGGGGTCGGAGTGGAGACGGTCGGCACCGACGCGGGCCAGGCGGGAGGGTTCGATCCGCCGTTCCCGAACCACGGGATCATGCACGGGGCGGGGAGGTTCGGCCTCGCGAGCCTGTGCAACCTCGACCGGCTGCCCCCGACGGGCGCCATCGCGATCGCCGCGCCGCTCAAGATCGTGGGCGGAAGCGGGAGCCCGCTGCGCGTGATCGCGCTGGCTCCGGCGTAACGGGCGGGGGAGGAAACCGCGATGGACGCCGAGCGGCGGCGGTCCGCGTATGGAGAACTCCTGACCGCGCTGGACGAAGCGATCTTCTGGCTGGCGCGCGTGCCCGCCGCCCCCCATGACTCCGGCGCCGAGCGGCAGGGGACGTTTCGGCTCGGAGAGGCGGGCGGGATCGCCTTCTCGGCCCACTTCCCGGGCATGGACTCGGAGGCACTGTTCGACGATATCTCCGATGCGGTCGAGACGGACGACCTGGACGCGGTGCGCCGGGTCCGAAGCGTCGTCGAATCGAGGCTGCGGTCGGAGGACGACGGGGCCGCGGACGAGGAGACGGAGGGCGACGGCGGGGATCCGGACGGTTCGGCGCCGACGGCGGGGGATGCGTTCGACTGGGACGCCGGCTACCTGCAGATCCTCGGCGTCCTGAACGAAACGCGGCGTGCCCGGGACGACGGAGACGCGCACCGGTACTGGATCATGGCGGGTTTCCTGGCCGGCCTCCTGCATTGGGACGAGCGACCCGGCGACCACGAGCCGGGAGAGCTCCACGACACCGTGATTTCCGCCACCAGCGACGGCTGGGGGGAAAACCTGTGGCAGGAGTGGGAGGCGCTCCGCGACGAGTGGCTGGCCCGCCACGCGCCGGAGGCGCCGGAGGATCCGGAACTCCTCTTCAGCTGGATGGGGCTCCGCCTCGCCGCCGCCGACGTGGTGACCGACTCGCTCTCTTCCCGCGGCGCCCGGCGGCCGGGCGACGAAGAGTCCGACCCGGAGTCCGAAGAGGTCTGCTTCCTCCGGTGCGAACGCTCGACGTGGCGCGCGCAGCACTTCGGCCGGAGACTCGCCGACCCTCGCGCCGAAGGAGGCGGTCTGGCCATCGACGGATGAGCGGTCAAGGTTGAAAGATCGGCCCGGCCGGGTCACGTACTCCAACGCGAGGAGCCTCCAGTGGCGAACAACGGAAACGCAGGCAAGGCCGTCAAGGCGGCGTCGATTCTGCTCGCGCTGCTCTTCCTCCTGAACGGCGGGATGAAGGTCGCCGGGATGATGGTCGACCAGTTCGCGCTATGGGGCTACCCGGCTTGGTTCCAATACCTGATCGGCGTCGTGGAAGCGCTGGCGGGAGTCGGATTCCTGCTCGGCAGGACCCGATTCATGGCGGCTGTCGTCGTGATTCCGATCATGTTGGGCGCGATCTACACCCTCGTGAGGGCGGGCACTGTGCCCCAGGCTGTGCTGCCGGCCATCGCGCTGCTCCTCGCTCTCTTCGTCGCGAAGAAGTCGCGGTAGCGGCCCGACCGCAGCCCCCGGCTCCGGCCCGGCCGGACGTTCCCGCGGGAACGCGTCCGCGCGGCTCAGGGCGTGTCGACGGTCTCCAGCGCCTGGTCTCCGGCGAGCCGAACCACAACGACGCGCTGGATGTCGAGTTCGTCGCGCTCGACGTAGGCGAGCAGGCCATCCGGACCGAAGGCTCTGGGAATTCTCAGGCCGCCCGGCGCGAGGGAGCCGAAGTACCGCCCATCGGCGCTCAGGATGTCGATCGGCCCGGTCTCGCCGGGAACAGCGGTGCGCTGCACCCAGATGCGGTCGCTCCAGTCCACCGCCAGATTCCTGATCACCGGCATCTCCTCCGGGAACATCAGGTCCTCGATCTGGTCCTCCTGCATCCTCCGCATGGCGTCCCGCATCGCCTCCGAATCCATGGGGTTCCCGCGGCCGGCCGCGCCGCTGGCCGCCGTGATGCTCAGCATCATGACGCCGCCGCCTCCACCGCCTCCGCCGGACTCCAGGCTCTCGAGCCGGCGCTCGCGTTCGGCCGCCTCGATCGCGGGCGTCACGGCCACCGGCGGCACCGGGCGCTCGAGGGTCGACCCGATGGCCCCCGCCGCATCCAGCAGCTTGACGCGGTAGCCGATCGAGTCGGCGAGCGCGACGCGGCCGTCACGGAGCACGCCGAGCGCCAGCGGCAGCGGGAAGGCCTCTCCCGATTCCATCTGTATCCGGATGTTCCCGGCCGCCGCTTCATCGGTTCGCGTTTCGCGCCGGGGGGGCGCCCAGGCCTCATGGAACGGGTCCGTGCTTCCGTCGAGCCGGAAGCGGTGGATCGGACGGCCCTCCTCACGGTCGATGCCCCCTTCCGGCGAGAAACTCACGCGGCGCACCGGTGCGATGAGGCTGTGGTCGGGCATGGCGCGGAGTCGCCCTGAGGGCATGGCGCCCTCGGGGTCGATCCGGACGTCCTCGATGAACTCTCCCTCGCGGTTGAAGAGCGCAATTCCCCGGTTTCCGAAGTCGCGCACGCCGATCCGGCCGTCACGAAGTACGATGAGGCTGCTCGGACGCTGGAGTTCGCCGGGCCCTTCTCCCTCGTTGGAGATGGTGCGGACGAACTCTCCCGCGGGGTCGATGACGACGACGTGCCCGGCGTCGCCGTCGAGGATGAACAGGGTCCCATCCGCATCGAATCCGACATCCGCTACCCGGCCGAACATCTCCCATTCGGCCCCGTCGAGAACTCCCACGGTGTAGAGGGTGTCCGTCGCGGGCGAGATGGTGACGTCGGGACTGTCGAGTCCCCGAGCGGCGGGTCCGCCGCCTCCGCCGCATGCCGCGGGCGACAGGACGACGGAAGCGAGTACGGCCCGGGCGGCGTAGCCAGGCGAGCGGCGCATCGGTTGTTCTCCTTCGCGAGAGTGCACACCGGCGTGCGACTATGAATATAGTTTATGGCCGTTCCCGCGGGAACGGCACGGCGCGGTTTCCGCCCGGAATCACCGGGCGCCGATGGTCTCCAGCGACTGGTCTCCGGCGAGGCGGACCACGCGAACGCGCTGGACGCCGAGTTCATCCGCCTCAATGTAGGCCAGCAGGCCGTCCGGGCCGAAGGCAGCGGGGATCCGGAGCGCGTCGGGGGCGATCGTCCCGAAGTACTGTCCGTCGGGAGTAAGGATGTCCGTCGGGCCGGGCTCGCCCGGCAGCGCGGAACGCTGGACCCAGATCCGGTCGCTCCAGTCCACGGCCAGCCTCCTGATCACCGGCATCTCCTCCGGGAACATCAGGTCCTGGATCTGGTCCTCCTGCATCCTCCGCACGGCTTCCTGCATCGCCTCCGAATCCATGGGGTTCCCGCGGCCGGCGGTTCCGCCGATCGAAACCGTGCTCGAGATGATGAATCTGCCGCCCGCTCCCCCGCTCCCGCCTTCGGCCAGCGCCGCCAACCGGTACTCGCGCTCAGCAGCCCGGATCTCGTCGGTGACGGCGACCGGCGGGATGGGTCGCTCCAGGGTAGCGGTCACCTGCCCGGAGGCGTCGAGGATCTTGATGCGATAGCCCACGGAATCGGCCAGGGCGACGCGACCATCCCGGAGCACGCCGAAGCTCAGGGGGAGGGGGAACGCTTCCAGGCCCGACATGACCATTAGAACGTTCCCGGCCTGCGTCTCCGTCTCCGTCTCCTCGCCGGGTGGCCCCGGCCAGGCCGCGTGGAACACGTCGTGCGTCCCATCGAGCCGGTACCGGCGGATCGGGCGACCTTCCGGCTCGGCGTCGTCTCCACCGAGCAGGCGCGAGAGCGACCCACCGATGAGTTCGGCCGAGAGGATCGTGCCGTCCGGCAGCGCGTAGATCGGATTGCCGGGAGCCCCGTCCGTCATGTTGAACGCGGCCTCTCGGAGGAACTCGCCGTCCCGCCCGAAGAACTGGATGCCTCGCGTGAGGTCGTTCACGCCGATGCCGCCGTCGGAGAACACCGCCATCCCGATCGGCTGGCTGAGTTCCCCGGGACCCTCGCCCTTGTTGGAGATCGTGCGGACGAACTGGCCGGCACGGTCAACCGCCACGACGTGCCCGGCGTCATTGTCGAGAACGTACAGCGTGCCGTCCTCCCCGAAGGCGACGCCGACCACGCTGCCGAACATCTCCCACTCGGCCCCGTCCAGCACGCCGACGGTATAGACCTCCTCCACGCCGGGCGCGAGGGGGATGTCGGGGCTGTCGAGTCCCGCGGCGGCCGATCCGGTTTCGCCCAGTCCGGCGTCTCCCCCGCAGCCGATGGTCGCAAGCGGGACGGCGAGCAGGACGAACGGGGCCAGATGACGCGGACGGCACGGAATCTTGCGCATGGAATTCTCCCAGGGCGAAGCGGGCGACAGCTGCGGCACACCGGCCTGACGCCGCTGTGACAGCGGAGGCCGGGGCCAAGGTTGCCCGCCGGCCCCGGACTCCCCCCCCCCGCAAGTACGCAACCGATCCGGCCGCCAGCCGCTACCTCCCGAGGCGGAGTCCGGGGATCAGTGCGGGTGTAGTGGCCTGATAGTCGCGGTACGCGGGGTACTTCGACGCGGAGATCGTTTCGGTGAGGCGCGTGGACGGAATGAACAGCGCGGTGAGCAGGATGAACCCGAGACCCGTCCAGTGGAGCCATTGGCCCGAGGCGGAGACGGCGAACAGGTAGAACACCCACCACATGCCCAGTTCGCAGAAGAAGTTGGGATGGCGGCAATAGCGGAACAGCCCGGACGTCAGGAACGGCTGCGCCACATCTTCTCCGGCCGCGATCCGCCGCTTCTTGTCCTGCTGGAAGCGCCACATCTGCCCGTCCGCCACGGCCTCGCCGACGAACAGCACGAGGAACAGCGCGGCGGCCAGGAAATCCAGCCAGCCGAGCGGGGTTTCGGCCCACACGCTCGCCTGATGCACGGGAGACGTGAACAGCCAGATCAGGAGCATCTGCCCGAAGCTGATGAAGGTGAGGTTCACGACCTGCAGGGCCACCGGCCCCATCTTCTCCCGGACGGCGGCCCAGCGATAGTCCTCGCCGCCCGGTCGGTATACTCCCTTGCGCACGGAATTGAAGGTCAGACGTGCGCTCCAGAGGACGACGAGCGCCATCATGAGGTTCACGCGTGGCGAGGCGAAGTCCGTCGCGGCGGCCACGATCAGGCAGTAGAGGGGCGGACAGAGGGTCCATACGCGGTCGATCCACGAGTACTCGCGCCTGACGGTCCCCCACAGCCATCCCAGCGCCGCCAGGATCAGGCACAGATCGAGCGCCGTCCCGAAGGGCGTCCCCCTCAGCGGGTGAGCGATGAGATTGATGTCGAACATGCGCTATCTCAGGTCGCGGTCAGCCTCCTGACCAGCGTCTGCAACCAGTCGGCGACCTCGCTGACTTCCTCCTGGAGCTCCTCGTGGCGCTCGTACGCGTCGGTGCCCGGCGCCTGGTCGGCTCGCCCGGTCATGCCGGCGAGATAGTTGAGCTGGCTGAGGAGCATGGGGCGCGGGTAGCTGCCCGCCGCGTCGTTCACGCGCGCGTCGAGTTCGGCGAGGTCCGCGGCGAGTTCGTCGAGCGTCTCGTTGCGGCCGCCGCCGGCGTCCGCGCGCGCCTCCGCGATCCGGTCGCGCAGGTCGTCGATGCCGTCCGCGACCTCACGGGCGTCCGCCATCGTCTCGCGCACGGCGAGGTTGAACCGGTACTGCTCCTCGAGGTCCGCGACGGTCACCCCCTCCGCCGCCACCCGCGGGTCGATCCGCAGTTCGAGCCCCGTCTCGGACGTCGCACTGCCCGCCGAGAGGCGGACCGTGTAGCTGCCCGGCGGCACGACCGGCCCGCCGCGGCCCTCGCCCTGCGCACGCAGATCCCAGCGCAGCCGGTGCACGCCGGGCGACGACGAGACGCCTCGCATGGGACCGCCGCGCGGCGCCATGCGCTGCATCGCCGGTCCCCCGGCCCGGGCCTGGCCGCCGCCCCCGCCGCTCTCGTAGGAGCGGATCACGTCGCCGCCCGCGTCGAGGATCTCGATCCGCACCGTCTCGTCGGGTCCCAGATCCGGCGAGATCCAGTAGTTGATGTCCGCGCCCGCGCCGCGATAGTCCGGCCGCGCCGTATTCGAGGCCCATTCGAAGCCCGAGTTCCGTCCGGGCCGCGTGCGGTACTGCGGCCGTCCCTCGAACAGGTGGGCCTCGCCTCCCGCCGCGACCGACCCGTCCGCGCCGATCTCGTGCAACGGCGTGAGATCGTCCAGCACCCAGAACCCCCGGCCCATCGTCGAGAGCGCGAGATCCTGCCGGTACACCTCGATGTCCGTCACGGGCGTCAGCGGCAGATCGAGCTGGAACGACTGCCATGTCGCCCCGTCGTCGAAGGAGATGAAGAGCCCGAACTCCGTCCCCGCATACAGGAGGCCCGGGCGGTCCGGATCCTCGCGCACGACCCGCACGGGCACGTCCGCCGGGATCCCGTTCGTCCCGTCGGTGAGGAGCGTCCACGTCTCGCCCGCGTCATCCGTCCGGTAGACGTAGGGGCTGAAGTCGCCGAGCAGGAAGCGGTACCCGGCCACGTACACTCTGTCCGGATCGTGCCGGGAGATGTCGATCGAGTTGATGCGGCCCTCGGGCGGCATGTCCGCCGGCGTCACGTTCTCCCAGGATTCCGCGCCATCCAGCGTCACGTACACCGGACCATCGTTCGCCCCCGTCCAGATCACGTCCGGATCGTGCGGGGAGGCCTCGATCACGTAGAGCGTGGAGTAGTGCTCCTCGCCCGTCGCGTCGCGCGTGATCGGTCCGCCCGACACCATCTGCCGCTCGGGCGGGAACGCCGTGAGGTCCGGCGAGATCCGCTCCCAGGTGCGGCCCCCGTCGCGCGTGCGGTGCACGTACTGCGAGCCGTGATAGACGAGGTCCGGGTCGTGCGGCGAGACCTCGATGGGCACGACGCGCTGGAAGCGGTAGGGGAGGTTGGCGGGGTTCGTGCCGTACATGTTCACCGCGCCGACGTAGTACTGCTGCTCCTGACCGGTGCGCTGGTTGTAGACCCCGAAACGCCCCTTGCAGTTCGCGTACACGACATCGGGATCGCCCGGCTTCGGCACGGCGGGACCCGTCTCGCACCCGCCCGGCGAGCGCCAGTACGCGTCCGGACCCCCCGGCGCGGAGACCGACGGCTGCCGGCTCGGCACCGAGACCGTGAAGGCGTCATCCTGCTGTCCCGCGTAGAGCCAGTACGGGAAGCGGTCGTCCACGTCGACCTGGTAGAGTTCGGCCGTGGGCTGGTTGTTGACCGGCGACCACGTCTGCCCGCCATCCAGCGTCACGACTCCGCCGCCGTCGCTCCCGTGCACCATGATCCGCGAGTCGTCCGGGTTGATCCACAGATCGTGGTCATCCCCATGGACGTTCGGGATCGTGCTGAAGGTCCGCCCCCCGTCCGTCGACTTCCAGGTGGAAAGATTGAGGACATAGACCACGTCCCCGTCCGTCGGGTCCGCGATCACGTTCGCGAAGTAGAAGGGCCGGTGCATGAGCTGGTTGCGCGGGTCGTCGTTGACCAGCTCCCACGTCTCTCCCGCATCGTCCGAGCGGTAGAGGCCCTCGATCGGTTCGGGCGCCTCCACGAGCGCGTAGACCCGGTCGGGCATGTCCGCCGAGACGGAAAAGTCGACCTTGCCGATGAGACCATCCGGGAGCCCGGCCGTGATCCGCCGCCACGTGTCGCCCCCGTCCGTCGTCTTCCAGATCCCGTCTTCGTCGCTCGCCCCGGAGATGATCGACCAGGGCCGCCGCTGCGCCCGCCACATCCCGGCGTAGATGACGTCGGGGTCCGCCGGATGAAACTCGAGATCCACCGCGCCGACGGAGTCCGACGTGAACAGGATGCGCTCCCAGTCCAGGCCGCCGTTCGACGTGCGATAGACGCCCCGCGTCTCGTTGTTGATGAACGGGTTTCCCATCGCGGCCGCATAGACGAGGTCCGGATTGTCGGGGTGGGCCTTCACGGACGGGATCTGGCCCGCGTCCTCGAGCCCGACGTGGTCCCACGTCTCCCCGGCGTCCGTCGACTTATGGATGCCCTTCCCGATGATGATATTCGAGCGGATGCCGTCAGAGCCCGTCCCGACATAGATGACATTCGGATCCGAGTCGGCCACCTCGATGTGGCCGATGGAGGGAGACCGGAAATAACCGTCGGAGATGTTCTCCCACGTCATCCCGTAGTTCGTCGTCTTCCACACGCCGCCGCCGGTCGCCCCCTGGTAGAAGGTGTGGGGATGGGACCGGTGGCCCTCGACCGCCGTGACGCGGCCGCCGCGGGAGGGGCCGACGAAGCGGAAGGAGAGGCCGCCGAAGAGGCTCGGATCGACGGTGTCCGCGGCCGGGGCCGGGTTCCGGACGCCGGCCGGAAGTTCGCCCGCGCCGGCGCCATCCTGTGCGACGAGGGGCCCCGCGAGGGCCGCGATGGCGGCCAGAGGCGCGAGGACTGTTCGTGTTCCGGGAATCGGGGCGGGGAATCGCATGTCTGCTCCTGAGTTATCGGGCCTTGACGATCGCTTCGCCGGCGAGTGCGTCCGTGAAGCGGCCCTCTTCGATCGCGAGCGTACCGTTGACGAGGGAGTACGCGACCCCCTCGGCGAGGCCGTGCGGGTCGTCGTACTCGGCGGTGTCGCGGAACCGCGCGAGGTCCACGACGATGACGTCGGCGGCCGCGCCGGGTTC
The DNA here is from genome assembly GCA_022820995.1 of Gemmatimonadota bacterium. Taxonomy (GTDB): domain Bacteria; phylum Gemmatimonadota; class Gemmatimonadetes; order Palauibacterales; family Palauibacteraceae; genus Palauibacter. The sequence goes on from JAJEEM010000058.1 coordinate 39,627, forward strand.
GAGCACGCCGCGGCCTTCGATGCCGTACACGCGGGCCGGGAGCGCCGTCATGGCGTGAACCGCCTGTTCGAGCGTGGTGACGCCCTCCTCGATCACGTACTTGCGGATTCGCCGCGGGAAGGCGCCGAAGCCGCGCGGGTGCGGGTGTCCTTCGCCCGGCACCCAGAGCGACCCGTCGGACGACGTCATCATCCAGGGCTGCGCCATGAAGCGCTCGATGTCCTCGTCGTTCATGTTGAAGGAGGTCAGGCCGGTGCCGCCGCCTCCGCCTTCACGCGCCTCGACGAGCAGGGCGAGCGCCGTCTCGACCGCATCCATTCGGCGCTCCTCCGCGACATCGGCCAGCGTCCGCCCCCCGTGCGGACCGCCCTGGAGCATGAGCCGGTCGGCGCCGCCCCGGCGGTCGAGGTTCTCCCACATGTCGGCGACGAGGCGCGCGCGTTCCTCGGCGTTCTCCATGCGCGCGTACAGGGCGCCATCGTCGCCCGCGAGCGCCCAGCGCGGGACCAGGGCCCCGACGATGCTCGTGCCGGACGCCTCATAGGGATACTGGTCCGCGTACACGGCGAGACCTTCCGCGCGGGCCGCCTCGATGCGGCGGACGATCTCGGCGGACTCGCCCCATACGCGGGGGCCGAGCGCCTTGATGTGGGTGACGACGCCGGTGATGCCGGAGCCGCGCGAGATCTCGATGACTTCGTCCACGGCGCCGAGCAGGCCGATCGAATAGTCCGACTCGTCCCGGATGTGGCTCTGGTACACGCCTCCGTACCCGGCGGCGATCCTCGCGAGTTCGACGACCTCGCCGGTGGGGGCGTACGACCCCGGAGAGTAATAGAGGCCGGAGGAGAGCCCGAAGGCGCCCCCGTCCATCCCGTCGCGCACGTAAGTCCGCATGCGGTCGAGTTCCTCGGGCGTGGCCTCGCGCGCCTGCATCCCGAGGACCGCGCGGCGGACGCTGCCGTGCCCGATGAGTTGCCCCACGTTCACCCCGACGCCGGGGTCCCGGATCCGTGCCCGCTGGTCGGCGAGGTCGACGGTGCCGCCCCCGTCGGGGTTCGCGAAGATCGTCGTGATCCCCTGCGCGAGGAGGGGACGCGCCGTCCGCAGTTGGTCGCGCAGCAGCGCGGGCATGGCGTGGGAATGCGTGTCGATGAAGCCGGGGAAGACGTGCAGGCCGTTCGCGTCGATGACACGGCCGGCGGTGGCCGCGCCCAGGTCGCCCACGGCCGCGATCCGGTCCCCGTCGACCGCGACGTCGCCCGCGCGCGCTGGTCCACCCGAACCGTCCACGAGGGTGCCGCCGCGGATGACGAGGTCGTAACTCTGAGCCGCGGCGGGCCGGGCGGCGGACGTCCCGGCAAGCAGGCCCGCCGCGGCGAGGGCGGCGAGGACGGCCGGGAGCGCCCGTCCGGCGTGGCGGCGCGGGGTCGGGGAAGGCATGTTGTCGTCCATGCGCTCGAATCTGTCGGATCGCACGCGGCCCGCACAAGAAAGCGGCGCCCGCAGCGGGCCCGCACGGACAAGGTTCCCGCAGGCACCCTCAGCGGAGGCACTCATGCGCCGGTATCGTTTTTCGCTCTCGTTCCCCGCCGCGGCCGGCCTCCCGCTCGCCGGGTTCGCGGCCGCCGTCTTCCTCGCGGCCGGAGTCTCTCTCGCGAAACCGGTCTCGCTCGAAGCGCAGGCGTTCGAGGACGCGCGCGGGGACATGTCCATCGCCCTCGCGGGCGACGCGATCATCTCCCGGAAGATGTCTCCGTACCGGGAGCCCGAGTTCCTCGCGCTGCGCGACATCATCCAGAGTGCGACCACCGCGTTCGTGAACCTCGAGATCCTGTTCCACGACTACGAGGACGACGTGATCCCGGCGGCGGCGAGCGGCGGCACCTACATGCGGGCGGAGCCGGAGATCGCGCACGAACTCGCCTGGTTCGGGTTCGACATGGTGAGCCTGGCGAACAACCACACGATGGACTTCGGCGCCGGCGGGGCGAGGCGCACGGTGGCGGCGGCCGAGGCGGCGGGGCTCGCCGTCGCCGGCTTCGGCGAGAACCTCGCGCGGGCGCGGGCCCCGGCCTACGTCGACACGCCCGGCGGAAGGGTCGCGCTGATCTCGATCGCCTCGACCTTCGCCGACGCGATGCGGGCCGGCCACCAGCGGCCCGACGCGCGGGGGCGCCCGGGGCTGAGCCCGATCCGCTACGAGCGGCACGTGACGGTGACGGCGGAGCAGATGGCGGGCCTCCGCGACGCGCTCTCGGTCGCGGGACGGGGCGGCGGTTCCGGCCCGAGGCTGAACTTCGGCGGCATGACGTTCATGACGGGTGACGAGCCGGGCATGAAGACGGTGCCGCACGCCGGGGACCTGGCGGAGATCATCGAAGTCGTGAAGGAGGCGCAGCGTCAGGCCGAGTGGGTCATCGTCACGAGCCACTCGCACGAGGGCGCGGACCGCCGCGAGGTGCCGGCGGACTTCCTCGTCGACGTCGCCCGGGCGACCGTCGACGCGGGCGCGGACATGTTCGTGGGCCACGGCCCCCACATCCTGCGGGCGGTCGAGATGTACCAGGGCAAGCCCATCTTCTACTCGCTGGCGAACTTCGCCATGCAGAACGAGACGATCGAGTTCCAGCCGCAGGACAACTACGAGGCCCAGGGGCTGGGGTACGAGGACCTTCCGGGCCGGTTCCAGGATGTGCGGATCGAGCGGGCCGGCGCCTCTTCCTTCCCGGCGGGGAAGGGGTTCTGGGAGAGCGTCGTCCCCGTCGTCGAGTACGAGGGCGGGCAGCTCAAGGAAATCCAGCTCCACCCGATCACCATGGGCTGGCAGTTGCCGCGGCCGGTGCGCGGGCGGCCGATGATGGCGGACGCCGCGCTCGGGCAGGAGATCCTCGACGGTCTCGCGAAGCTCTCCGCCGAGTTCGGCACGACGATGACGATCGAGAACGGCGTCGGCGTCATCCGACCCTGACGGGCTCGACTTGCGCTAACCGGCGGCCAGGAACCAGGGCAGGACTCGAAACCCGTCCAGGTCGAAGGTCTCCGTGCCGCCGTGGACCAGAACGCCGCCCCGATTCGGGTTCGAGGGAATCGAGGTCCACCACTTCAGGGCCGAGACGGCGTCCGGCGGTACGGTCCGACCCGACTTGACCTCGACCGGGATGAGGCGGTCGCCCGCATCGATGAGGACATCGATCTCGTGGCCCGTGGCGTCGCGCCAGAAATACAGGTTCGGATCGCGGCGCATGGCGGCGAAAGCCTTGATGAGTTCCGAGACGACGAAGGACTCGAAGATGGCGCCCCGCAGCGGATGTCTCTCGAGCGTCGCCGCATCTTCGATGCCCAGCAGGTAGCACACCAGTCCGGGATCGAGAAAGTGAAGTCGCGGACGCTTGCGGAGTCGCTTGCGGTAGTTTGCGTGATGCGGCGGCAGCGTTGTCGCGACATACCCGATCTCGAGGGCGGTGAGCCATCGGCAGGCCGTCTGCTGCGTGACCCCCGCATCGCTCGCCAGCCCGCTGAGGTTGAGTTCGGTCGCGGTGCGAGCGGCCGCGAGCCGCACGAAGGTCTCGAAGGTCCTCAGGTCAAGCACCTGCGTGACCTCGCGAAGATCGCGCTCTACATAGGTTCGGAAGTAGTCGGCCATCCATTCGCGCGGCGAGAGGCCCCGGTCGTGTACCGGCGGATAGAACCCGGCCAGGAGCGTCGCCCACGGATCCATGTCCGACAGCCGCTTCGCCACCGCCGGCTCCAGGGACGCGCCGCGTCGATCCAGTTCGCTCGGGTCCAGTGCCCCGAACCCGTGCAGTTCGGCGAGCGAGAACGGGAGAAGCAGCAGGAGTGCGGTACGGCCCGCCAGCGTCTGCGAAACGGATTTCATGAGCAGGATGTTCTGCGACCCGGTGACGATGAACCGGCCGGGTCGCCCGTCCTCGTCCACGAGTCCCTGCACATACGACAGCAGTTCGGGCGCCCGCTGGATCTCGTCGAGGATCATGCGCTCGCCCTGCGCCAGAAACCCGCGGGGATCGGCGATCGCCCGCGCCCGCACGTCGGGCGCCTCGAGCGAGGCGTACCGGTATCCGGGAAAGACCGCTCGCACGAGGGTGGTCTTCCCGGACTGCCGTGGCCCGGTGATCGTAACGACGGGATACCGCTCCGCCGCTCGCCGGAGCGCGGGGGTCAGGTGTCTGAAAATCATGCAAGGAGTCTGGGGGATGGATTGGGTCGTGTCAAATCGGTGATCGCATCACCGAAATAGCACGATCCGGGTCGAGCCATCGGCGGGGTTGACGCCGTAACGTCACACGGGCGGCGTTACACGGGCAGCGTCAAACCGTGACCGGCGAGATCTCCTTGCGGGGCGGGGGGTAGGCGCGCGGGGACGGCCGCAGGCCGGTGGCGGCGAACGACTCCGCGGCCTTGAGCGCCGCGAGGACAGGGTTGATGACGGGCACGCCGAGGCGCTCGGAGAGCTTCCGCGCCACGTCGAGAAACCCCATCGTCATGCAGCCCAGCACGAGCGTGTCGGCGCCGGCGCGCAGCGCCGCGTGGGCCTCCGTCTCGAGCGTTTCGAGCACCTGGTCCGCGCGCTGCCGCAACTCGAGCACCGGGACGTCCACGGCACGGATGTCCGCAACCAGCCCTTCGAGGCCGTAGCCCCGCATCTGCCTGCGGATCGCCGGCACGACCTCCTCGACCACGGTGATGATCGCGAAGCGCTGCCCCATCTGTGCCGCGGCGAGCGCTCCCGCTTGGCCCGGGCCGACGACGGGGAAGTCGACGAGTTCACGGGCCGGCGCGAGGCCGGGGTCGCCGAAACACCCGATGATCATCGCGTCGAACCCCTCTGCCTCCAGGCGGGGCGCCGCGTGCAGAATGCCGGGGACCGAGAGATATTCTTCCGCGGAAGACTCGACCGATGCGGGGCCGTCGTCGGTCTCGCGAACCTCGACTTCGGTGCCCCCGAAGGCCGCGCCGTTGAGAAAGGCTTCGCGCCGCACGAGTTCCGGCGGCCCGAGGGGACCGCGGGACATGGGCCCGGGAAGGAAATAGACAATGCGCATGGTCTCGCCTGCGGTCTGGAGCCGGTTCTCGATCACGATCGTCTCGCTCGCGACTGAAACTGGAATATAGCAGCGTGACGAGCGTTCGTCTGGACGAGCGGGACCATTCGTTCCTGCGGGGCGAGGAGGGGGAAGGTGCGCGGCTCGCGATGTCGATCCTCGTGCGCATGGCCGATGTGGTCGGGGCCCGGGAACTGCTCGACATCACGGCGGCGCACATCGATTCGTCGCTGTACCAGGGGCCGGCCACGCTGGAGTTCGCCGAGCGGCTGGCAGAGGGTGGCGCGCGGGTGCGGGTGCCGACGACGCTCAACGTGTCGGGCGTGGACGAATACGGCTGGCGCGAGTGGGATGTGGCCGAATCGTGGGCGGAACCGGCGCGGCGCCAGATGGAGGCGTACGAGGCGATGGGCTGCGAGCCCACGTGGACGTGCGCCCCGTACCAGACGCAGCCGCGGCCCGGTTTCGGCGAACAGGTCGCGTGGGGCGAGTCGAGCGCGATCGTGTTCGCGAACTCCGTGCTGGGGGCGCGCACGGAGCGCTATCCCGACCTGCTGGACATCTGCTGCGCGGTGACGCGCCGGGCGCCGGCGGCGGGGCTCCACCTGACGGGGAATCGGGCGGGGGATGTGCTCATCGATCTCTCCGGTGTCCCGCGACGGCTCGCGGAGGAGCCCGCGCTGTATCCGGTGCTGGGGCACTGGATCGGCCTGCGCGTGGAGGGGCGGATTCCGGTGCTCGACGGGCTCCGGGCCCGCCCGGGAGAGGACGACCTCAAGGCGCTGGGGGCCGCCATGGCTTCTTCGGGCGCGGTGGGCCTGTTCCACTGGGTCGGCCTCACGCCCGAGGCGCCGGATATGGACGCGGCGTTTCAGGGGAGGGAACCGGCGACTCGCCTTCGCCCGGGGCCCGCGGAGCTGCGGGCGGCGCGGGACGAACTCGGCTCGGGACTGTACGACGCGGACGGCCTCGACCTCGTCGTGCTGGGGAGCCCGCACTTCTCGCTGTCCGAATTCGCGGCGCTCGCGCGGCTCGTGGAGGGTCGCCGGCGCCACGCGGGCGTGCGGCTGTTGATCACGACCGGGCGCGCGGTCCGTGAACTGGCGGCGAAAGCGGGCTACCTCGACGCGATCGAGGCGTTCGGCGGGGAACTGACCGTCGACACCTGCATCCTGACGACGCCGATGCTGCCGGAGAGCATCCGGCGGCTCATGACCAACTCCGCAAAATACGCCTGGTACACACCGAGCCTGCTCGAGCGCGCCGTCGCCTTCGGGAGTCTGGCGGACTGCGTGGAGTCGGCCGTCGCGGGCCGCGTCACGCGGGACGACGGCGCCTGGACCGCCGGGCCGTGAGCGATCGGCCGGCCACGCCGGGCTCCGGTCCGCTGACCGGTCGCGCGCTCGTCGCGGGCGCCGCGGAAGGCGCCGTCCTCTACTCGTCGGAGCCGCTCAGCTTCTGGGGCGGCTACGACGCGGAGACCGGTGAGATCATCGACCGGCGCCATCCGCTGGCCGGCCGGGTCGGCGCGGGCCGCATCCTCGCCATCCCGGCGACCCGCGGATCCAGCACGACGACCGCCGTCCTCCTCGAGGCCATCCGGCGCGGCACGGCGCCCGCCGCCTTTCTGACCCGCGGCCCCGACACCTTCCTCGCGCTCGCCGCCATCGTCGCCGGTCAGCTCTACGACCGCGCTCCGCCCGTCATCGCGCTATCCCCGGAGGACTTCGACGCGCTGCGTCGGATCCCCCGCGCCCGGGTCGAGGCAACGGGTACCGTGCTGGCCCGCTGACGGCCCCCGGAAGCCACATTCCGTCGCTCCGGACGGTTGCCGGGCGCGGTGTCGGGCTGGTGGCGTGGGGTCCTGCTCATCATTCTAATTGTCCGGCGGCCCGGCCGGGGGCCGCCTCCGCCCCGAACGGAGGGATGGAAATGGACTGGGACGCGATACTCCTCGAGCCGATCCGCGCCTTACTCGATCAACTGGTCGGGTTTCTCCCCAACCTCCTGGCCGTGCTGGCGATTCTCATCGGTGGCTGGATCGTCGCCAAGCTGATCAAGACGGGGCTCGTCCGGCTTCTCCGGGCAGTGAAGGCGGACAGCGTGGCCGAAAGGATCCAGTTGGCGGAGATGCTCGCCAGGGGAGGCATCGAGCGCACGTTCTCCCAGCTGGTCGGAGCCCTGGCCTACTGGATCGTCATGCTCGTCGTGCTGGTGGCGGCGCTGAACGCTCTCCAGCTCACGGCCACCGCCGAGTTGCTCCAGCGGCTCGTCGGCTTCCTGCCCACGATCGTGACGGCCGTCGTCGTGCTGATTCTCGGCATCCTGGCTGCCGGTTTTCTGGGGGCGACGGTCCGCGCCGTAGCCAGCAACGCGGGCATCGCCCAGGCTCAGGTGCTGGGGCAGTTCGCACAGGTCGTCGTCATCATCTTCGCCGTGGTCGTGGCCCTGCAGCAGGTTCAGGTCCAGTTCGTGGGCGACGCCTTCCTGATCATCCTCGCGGCCATCGGCTTCGGCCTGGCCCTCGCGTTCGGGCTTGGATGCAAGGATCTGGCGGGCCGCTGGATGAGCGACCTGGTCGACCGCCTCTCGCCGCGAAAGGACTAGGCCGGCGGGTCTACCGGCGGTAGTCGAGGGGCGGCGGGCGGTCGCCAAGCAGCGCCGAATACTCGAAGTCCTCGCCCCGGTGCGCCCGGAGTTCCTCCCACGCGGCGGCGATCACGTCGGGTGACTGGAAGAGTTCGATCGTCGTCAGGGCGAGCGTCTTCGCCGCGACGATCATCCCCTTCGTCCCGATATCGGTGCCGCCGGCCGCGACCGCCTGCCAACTGTGGGCCGAGGTCCCCGGCACCCAGGTGGCCGTCGACAGCCCCGTCGTCGGCACGACCCAGCTGACGTCGCCGACATCGGTCGATCCGCCGCCCGCGGGGTCGACCCCGAACTCCTCGATCTCGGCCTCGGAGCCCAGCGGCCGTCCGGAGCCACCCACGAAGCTGTCCTGGATCTGTCGGGCGAAGGCCCGCTCCGCCTCCGTGTACTCCACGCCCCCGACCTTGCGCAGGTTGGCGTCCATCACCTGTCCGAGGGCGACGTTGGGCACGAGGTCGTACAGCCCGTGGATGACCTCGTACTCCATTCCGGTCCCGGTCCCCATCGCCGCCCCTTCGGCCGCGCGCGCCACGCGCTCGAACAGTTCGAGCACCATGGGGGCGTCCGGGTGCCGCACGTAGTAGTAGACCTCGGCGAAGTCCGGCACGACGTTGGGCGCGAAGCCGCCCTGCGTGATCACGTAGTGGATGCGCGTCTCCTGCGGGACGTGCTCGCGCATGAGGTTCACCATGTGATTCATCGCCTCGACGCCGTCGAGCGCGCTCCGTCCCCGGTCCGGCGCGCCCGCCGCGTGCGCAGAATAACCCCGGAAGCGGAACTTGGCGGACTTGTTGGCAAGCGAGCGCCCCACACGCGCGCTGTTCCGCGCCCCGGGATGCCAGTGCAGCGCCACATCCACGTCGTCGAACAGGCCCGCGCGCACCATGTACACCTTCCCCGCGCCACCTTCCTCGGCGGGCGTGCCGTAGAGCCGGATCGTCCCTTCGTGGCCGGTCTCTTCCAGCCACTCCTTTACCGCGATGGCCGCCGCGACGGAGCCCGCGCCGAACAGGTGGTGTCCGCACGCGTGGCCCGCGCCGCCGATGATGATGGGGGAGCGCTCCGGCACCGCGTCCTGCGAGATGCCCGGCAGGGCGTCGTACTCGGCCAGGATCCCGATGACCGGGCCTCCGGAGCCGTAGCTCGCCACGAACGCCGTGGGCATGTCGGCGACCCCCGATTCGATCGAGAATCCCGCCGCCTCGAGTTCGCCCTTCAGCAACTCGGAACTCTGCTCCTCCTGGTAGCCGACCTCGGCCCACTCCCAGATCTGACGGGCCACGCTTCCGTAGTGGTCGCTGCGCGCCTCGATCGCCGCGATCTGCGTCTCCTGGGCCGCCGACAGGGGCAGCGGCAATACGGCCACGAAGGCGCCGGCGAGGAGTCGGCGGCTGCGGAGCTTCCTGTTCACGATGGGGCGCCGGTCTGACATGGACATGCGTCTGGAACTCCTCGAAGAGGGACGGATAGAACGGTCTGAAGAAGCTGGCCCGGCGAAGCGCGTCTGGCTAGCCTTGGTCGCCATTTCTTGTACCGGTCACGGGGGTTGGGGGTGGAGAAGATGAAATCGTGGATCGTGCTGGCCCTGGCTGCGGCGCCGACCGCCGCGCCGGTCGCGTCGCTCCAGGAAGAGCTTCAGGAAGAGGCGGAAACCGTCTGGTCCTACAACGCCGAGCTGAGCCTCCTCTTCACCTCGGGGAACTCCACGGTGCGCACGTTCGGCCTCGGCGGCGGCGCCCGGCGCGAGTGGGGCGGGGGAGAACTGTCGCTGAGCGCGGGAGGCCTCCGAACCGAGTCCGGCACCACCCGGCGCATCGCCGTGGGGACCCCGGACCATTTCACCGTGGCGAGCGACTCCGATCCCGAGCCGACGGCCGAGAACTACTTCGCGCGGGGCGAATTCGAGCGTTCGTTCTCGGATCACGTGCACCTCACGGCCGGCGCCGGCTGGGAGCGGAACACCTTCGCCGGGTACGAGAGCAAGCTCTCCCTGGTGGGCGGCATCGGAAACATGTGGATCGACAACGAGAGGACCCGGCTCAAGAGCGACTACGGGATCACGCTCACCGCCCAGAACGATGTCGTCGACGACCCGGACAGGAGTTCGACGTTCGGTGGCATCCGGGTCTCCACCAACTTCCGGCGTCAGTTGACCGAAACGGCCAACCTCGAGAGCACGCTGACGCTGGACGAGAACCTCACGGACGCCTCGGATCTCCGCGCCGACCTCGCGAACTCCCTCGCGGTCGAAATCAACAGTTCGCTGGCCGTGAAGACGGGCCTCCGGCTCGCGTGGGACAATGTGCCTGCGCTGACGCGGGCGCCGCTGGAGGAGCCGGGAGGGGCCGCAACCGGGGAGACGGTCCTCGTCCCGCGCCACAAGCTCGACTCCACGCTGACGATCGCGCTCGTCGCGAACTTCTGACGCGCCGCGCGACTGTCGGGCGTCCGCGGGCCTTTGCACATTGTCCACATGGCCGGTCGATCGAATCCACGCGCCCCGCGGCCCGCGAGAGCCGCGAGGCTGTTGCCGCATCTGCTGCTGACGGTCTTCGCCGGGTGCTGGCCAGCGCCGCCGCAGGAGGGGGAGCCCGAGTCCGAGGTCGTTTCCGCGGTCGCGGCTGAATCCGGGGCCGAGTCCGGGACGCCCGTCGGGTCGGGAGGGATCGAGCCTCCGCCGGGGTCGGAAACACCGGTCGGCGAATCCGCACAGGAGGCGCCGCCCGCGGCTCGGGACTCGATCGGGATCCAGCTGGAGGCCCTTGCGCTGGCCCAGGAAAGGATCCTGGCTCGGCTGGATTCGCTACGGCCCGCCACGACCGCCGCGGCTGCGGAAGATACGGCGTCCGCGGGGCCTGTGAGCCTCGACCTCGAGGAAGCGGGGGAGGAGGTACGGGGCCTCGGCGTCGGGATCTTCTGGTCTCTCGTCATCATCATCATCTTCCACTTCCTGATCCGGGCCCTGGTCTGGACGCTGGAGGTGCTCGCCGAGCGCAGCGTCCGCCGCCGACTCGCCGTCAAGTCGCTCATCCCCATCATCCGCATGCTCCTGTGGGCGATCGCGGCCTACCTCATCCTGCGCACGGTTTTCCGCGTTGACGCGCAGGGAATCCTGGCGGCGAGCGCCGCCCTGGGGGTGGCGCTGGGGTTCGCCGCGCAGGATCTGCTCAAGAACGTCTTCGGAGGCCTGATCGTCGTCCTCGATCAACCTTTCCAGGTCGGCGACAAGATCTCCGTGGGGGGGACGTACGGTGAGGTCGTCTCCATCGGACTTCGCTCGACGCGGATCGTCACGGCCGACGATAACCTGGTCTCGGTCCCCAACGCACAGGTCGTGCAGGAACCCGTGGCGAATGCGAACGCGGGGCAACTCCACTGCCAGGTGGTCACGGACCTGTATCTCCCGGGATGCGTGGACGAGCGGAGGGCGAAGGAGATCGCGTTCGATGCGGCGGTCACGTCCAGGTATGTATTCCTCCAGAAGCCCATCGTCGTCCTGGTAGGGGACGAGTTCCGGACCACGTTCCTCACGCGCGTCCGGATAAAGGCGTACGTGCTGGACCCGCGCTTCGAGTTTCTCTTCCAGAGCGACGTGACCGAACGGGCTCGCGATGGCTTCCGGGCGGCGGGCCTCGTCCCCGAGCAGGATTGGTATCCTGCCGTGGAGACGACCCCGCGGACGGGACCGGATCCAACGGCGGCCGGCGGCGGCATCCGCGCATGAACACCCGCCTCGGCGATCCGGGCGGCGTTAATGCTCCGGGCCCGGCAAGCGACGCGGAAATCACGGCCCGGATCTCCGCCTCGGTCCATCAACCCTTCCGGGAAGCCTGGCGGCGGTACGAGGAGGACGCGTGGGGTCCGATCCGGCGCGCGCTGGACCGTGCGTCGAGAGCCCATGCTCAAGCGCGGGCGGAACTGGGCGGTGCGGGCGCGGTTGACGAGGGGTCGCCCCAACCGGGTGCGGCGGATGCGTACTATCGAACCGTCTCCAAGGAGGTCCTGAAGCCGCTGTCCGAGGCAATCCGAGGAGCGCGGCTGGCTGCCGGCCTGGAGGCCTCCCTGTCCGCCGCAAGGGCCCAGGCGGAGGCGAACGTGAGGGAGCTTCCCCCCCGGTCCGAGGTGCCGATCTCCCCGGGCGCCCTGCGGTGGCCGAGCGGTGCGCAGCGCCCGATCGACGCGAGGCGCCGCTTCGCCCGCGCGCTCCGGCCCATCGTCTGGCGGCGCGAGACGCACGAGGTCCCCGTCGCCGACGTAGCCCGGAGGCACCTGGAAGCGGTCGTCCTGCCCGGGCAAGCGCGCGCCTTCAGGGCAAGTCAGCGCTTGAGGGCCGCCTGGCTGGGTCGGTTCGAGCGGGCGTTCGACGCATGGACGAAAGCGGCCCTCGATCCGGAGCGTGAGCCAGAGTCCGGCCACCCGGGGGGGGCGATCGATACGGGCCGCGCGCTACAGGAGGAACTCGTGGCCGCGGCGGACCGTTTGGCGTCATCCACCGCGTCCGCGCCCCCTGATGCCCTGGCGCGACCCGAAGAGATCCTGAGCGCGACGGTGGCCGTCGCCGGCACGTTCGTTTCGCGCGATGCGCCCACCGCGCGGCGCCGGGATGAGGTTGCGGTCCGCGCGGCAGACTGGGACCGGTGGGCCGGGGAGTCGGCCGACCGTCTTGAACTGTACCGAATCCTCCTTGACTCAAGTCACGCGATCGCGTCCATCGGACGTGGGCTGGCCGCGGCCTGGGCGGAGACGGTGGACCAGGTGAACGGCGTGATCTCGGAAGTCGAGTCGGCACTCGGCGGAGGCCGCCGGAGGGCGGAGGAGATGACGCCGGGGATGGAGGGCCTGAAAGGGGCGCTGGAGGCCGAGCGTCGCGCCGTCGTCGATGCGCTGGCGCGACCCGCGGCCGTGCTGCGCGACCCCGCGTCCTTCATCGCGGCGCTCGCGGCTGCCGCGGATCAGGCGGCCGAACAACTCCAGGCGGCGAGCCTGCGACCGCCCGAGTCCGTCTCCGTGCACGAGATCCCCGGCGCAGGCGAAGCGGTGCGGCGTCCGGGCCGGAGTACGAGGCAGGTGCGGGTCAGGGAGGCCGCGATCCAATCGTTCGACACGTTCCGGATCGAGAGGGTCCGCCGGATTCCGGCCAGCCTGGGACTCGCGCTCGACAAGGTGGGTGCGGAGGTGGCGGAGGTGTGCGAGGTGTCGGCCTACGGGTACGAGGTTGCCCTGGGCGAACTTCCGGAGGCTCGCGGCGGGGCGGAGGATCCAGATCGCGAAAGGGTCACGGCACCGGTCACGAACGCCCTGATGCGCGCCGCCGGTAAGCTCGCGCGGACTCGCGAAGCGCTGTTCGAAGCGGCCGCGGCGGCCGGACGCCGGGCGGATGCGGAGATCGCCGAGGGGACGCGACGGCTGATCCGACGGGCGCTCGCCGGGGGGCTGGCTGCGGAAGTGCTGCGCGCGCGTTCGTACTTCGAGGGCGAAGTTGCCGGGGATTGGCGACGGTGGCGGAGCCGTTTCTCAACGGGCGAACGCCCGGTCGGGGCGGCCCTCGGCGCCGGACGGCAACGCCTCGCTTCCTCCTGGAGGAGTCTCGGTCTCCTCCAGGCGACTCCCGGCACGAGCGCGCCGGACGCGCTCTCGCCGGCCTCGGTCGCGGAGGTCTTTCGCGATCTTCCGGTCGTGTACCGCCGCCTGTTCTCGTTCGAGCCCCTGACCGACCCGGGACTCCTGGCGGGGCGGGACGAAAACCTGGCCGAGATCATGAGGCTGTGGCGGGCGTGGGAGAGCGGCGGGCCAGGGTCGGTGATCGTGGTTTCACCGCCCGGCGCCGGGCTTACCAGTTTCTTGAATGTCGTCGCGGGCCGCCTCCGGGAGGAGTCCCCGGACTGCGTGAGACGGATCCTGAGGGAACGCGAGCGCGATGAATCGCGGTTCACCGGCCAGCTCGCCTCGTGGCTGGGCCTCGGCGCCTCGTGGGCGCCCGGCGAAGCGGCCGATTTGGACCGTCTCGCCGACCGCGTTCTGCGCGCCCGCGACGGGACGATTCCCCGGACGGCGGTTCTCGAGGGTGTGGAGCAGTTGCACTTGCGCGCCCCCGGCGGCGACCGCCTCTTCGAGCGCCTGATGAGCTTCATCGCGCGCACGGAGTCGAGGATCTTCTGGATCGTGTCGCTAAACGCCTCCGCATGGCAGATCGTCCGCACCCGGCTTCGTCCGTTCGTCAGCGACATGCACTGCCTGACGCTGGCCCCCCTTGGCGCCGACGAGTTGCGGGAGGCGATCTTCGCGAGGCACCGGCGGAGCGGGATCCCACTTCAGTTCGATGAAACCCGCGCGGGGACGGCGGCGCTCGTGCGGCGCCTTCGACGCGCCCGGACGAGCCAGAGACGCCGACAGTTGATCGAGGAGGATTATTTCCGGCGGTTGCATCGTGCTTCGCTCGGTTCCGTGCGTTTGGCGCTTCTCCACTGGCTGAGGTCCGCGGATCTCAAGACGATCGAGGGCAGCCTTCTCGCGCGGCCTCCGGCGCCGACCTCGTCGTCGCTGGACACGCTGGATCTTGACCTGAGCTTTGCCCTCAAGGCGATTCTCGACCACGGAACGCTCACTATCGAGGAGTACAGCGAAGTCATGCGGACCCCGCCCGCCGCCGCGCGGCACACGTTCAGATCGCTCGAAGAGCTGGGTCTGACCGAACCGGAGGAAGCCGAGAGGAGGTCCGATGTCGACCCGCAACCGTCCGCCGCGCGATGCCGCATCCGACCCTTGATGCTCGGCGCGGTTTGCCAGCACCTGAGGTCGCGAAACCTCCTGCACTAGACTGGACGACTCCCGAGCGCCGGCCGGCCCTATTCGGGCCCTCCCCGGTCATCCACGGCAGGCGAGTCGGATCGAAGGTCGGCCACCGGCCCACCTGGCCGATCGCGAAACACCACGGTCCTGATCGGGAACGGAATTTCGATTCCCTCGGTCGCGAATCGCTCATGGATTCGCTTGATCAGGACGTGGCGGATCTCGAACTGATCCGTGAACTGCCGGATCGGCACCCGCAGCAGGAAGTCGATGCTGAAGTCGGAGAACGCCCGGTAACGGAGAACGGGCATCTCGTCCGTGAGCCCGCCTTCGATATCTCGGAGCACCTCGCACGCTACGTCCAGAGTGACGCGCTCCACCTTCTCGAGGTCCGAGTCATAGGCCACGCCGACGGGTAGCCGAATGAGCAGCTTCTCTTCGGGGAGACTGTAGTTCGTGACGATCGTGGCGGCCATGATCGCGTTCGGCACGAGTATGCGATTGCGCTCCGGATAGGTCTGGATCGTAGTGTTTCTGACCTGGACGTCGGTCACCCGACCCTCTTCCCCGGTGGCGAGATGCACGAAGTCACCGGGATTGATCTGGCGCGACATGATGATCTGGATGCCGGCGAACAGATTCCCGAGCGTGTCCTGAAGCGCCAGCGCGACCGCCAGGCCCGTGATCCCGACGGTGGCGACCAGCGTCGAGATGTTCACGCCGAGATTCTGCAGAATGATGCCGCCGCCCAGAATCAGCACCAGCAACCTGACCACGTTCGTGATTATCGTCGACGGTATCCTGGAACCGGCTCTTCGCGTCGCGGCGCGGATGGCGGTCGAAGCGAAGCGAAGCGAGAAGACCACGAGCGTGACGATCAGGACAATGACCAAGCCGGTTCTCGCGCGACTCGGCCACGGTTCGACGAGCCCCATTGTCGCGACAATCACGTAGCCGGCGCCCGTCAGGAACCAGATCCCCGGGAGGCCGCGAAGCGCCTTGCCGATTGCTTCCGGGGCGGCGCCCCGATCCCGACGGCGCCGGAGTCCCCGCACCAGCACCTTCTCCGCCCCCCAGCCCCCCAGTCCCGCAAGGGCCAGAATCCCGGCGATGCGAACCCACTCCGGGAGCCCGGAAAGGGTGGTCCAGACCTGCTGCGCGTAGTCATGTCTCACCTTCCGTCAACTGTGCGGTCCCCGGGCGGCCTTGGACGGACGCCGGATTCCCCGGGAGTGATTTCGAGCACGCAATCGGTCGTCCGCTGACGGGCGGTCATGCCGCCGGCGGGCGGGGCGCTTCGGCCGAAGATCGCCCCGACGAGGACGGTCTGGAGGCCGCAGGCGGAGAACGTCACCTGAAAGAGAGGCCGAGCTGGTCGGGGGGCGCGTCGCCCACCGGGGGACGGTCGCCCCAGCCCGATGCTTCCCGGATCGGGGCGCTCCGCGGCTCGGCGCAGGCCGCATCGTCCGCGGCGACGCGGTTGACCCGGCGGCCGACCGCGAACACCTCCAGCGCCTCCGCATCGAACGGTCGGAGGGGTTCCATCGTGCGCTCGGAGATGTCGAGGTCGAGCCACATCTGCGCGCCCTCGCCCTCGAGGATGACCGGCATGCGGCCGTGCAGCGGTTCGAGCAGTTCGTTCGCGTCCGTCGTGACGATCGTGCACGAGGGGATCCTGCCGTCCGGTCCCCGCCATACGTCCCACAGGCCCGCGAGCGCCATCGGCCTCCGGTCCCGTCGCCGGATCAGGTACGGCTGCTTCAGTCCGCCCTCCTTCCGCCATTCGTAGAAGCCGTCAGCGAGGATGGCGCAGCGTCGGTCGATGACGAGGTCCCGAAACGCACGCCGGGTTTCGAGCGACTCGGAGCGGGCGTTGATCATCGGCGGGAGCGACGCCGGATCCTCCGCCCAGTTCGGGATCAGCCCCCAGCGAAGGGGAACGAGTTCCCGTCCGCCCGCGCTCCGCCGCAGCGCAATGACCTCGTTCGTGGGCGCCACGTTGTAGCGGGCGGGCCATGCCTCGAGCCGCGAAGGGTCGGCCTCGAAGAGTTCGGCCAGGTCCGGAACCGGGGTCTGAAGGCTGAATCGTCCGCACATGGGAGCAACCTAACGACACGGACGCGATCCGCGGACCCCCGTTGCGGGTCCCCGCGCGCGCGCCGACAATCCTCCGGCCCCGGGTGACCGCGGCACGTCGTTTTCCCCGAACCGCAAACGATATCTGCGAAGGAAATATCTTCGATGAAGATCGCGCTCGTTCAGCAATCAGCCGGACCCGACCGCACCCGCAACCTCGAACGCGCGCTCGACGCGATGGGGCGCGCCGCGTCGGCGGGCGCCGATCTCGTGGCGTTTCCCGAACTCGCGGTCGACCGCTTCTTCCCGCAGCGGCCGGACGATCCCGGCGCCGCGGCGCTCGCGGAACCGATCCCCGGTCCCACCTGCGACCGAATCGCGGCGCGCGCCGCCGAACTCGGGCTCGTCACGGTGTTCAACCAGTACGAACTCGGGCCCGACGGGCGGTGCTACGACAGCACGCCGGTCTTCGACGCGGACGGCTCGCTCCTCGGGGTGACGCGGATGATGCACATCACCGAGTACGCGTGCTTTCACGAACAGCACTACTACGCGAAGGGCGACACCGACGCGCTCGTCTACGACACCGCCGTGGGGCGCGTGGGGGTCGCGATCTGCTACGACCGCCACTATCCCGAGTACATGCGCCGCCTGGGAGAACGGGGGGCGCAACTCGTGGTGATCCCGCAGGCGGGCGCGGTGGGGGAGTGGCCCGAGGGGCTCTTCGAGGCCGAGTTGCGCGTGGCGGCCTTCCAGAACGGCTACTTCGCGGCGCTGGCCAACCGCGTCGGCGCGGAGCCCCGCCTCACCTTCGCCGGAGAGTCGTTCGTCGTCGATCCGGAGGGCGTCGTCCTCGCGCGGGCGCCGGAAGGAGAAGAGACGATTCTCTACGCCGACGTGGACCTGTCGCGGTGCGCGGCCTCCACCGCCCGCCGGCTGTTCTGGCGCGACCGCCGCCCGGGGGTGTATGCGCGCTGGGCCGAGCGTCCCGCCGCGGCGTCGTCCGTGCCCGGCCGCTGACTCCGACCGCCCGCCGCCGCAGGCGCCCGCTCGTGGAACTTCTCATCGTCGTGGTCGCCCTCATCGGCCTGATGGCCGTCGTCCGTCTCCTCATGCCGCGGATCGTCCCCTTCTTCGTCTTCTATCCGGAAACGCTGCAGCCGCACGAGACGCACCCGCGATACTGGGGATTCCCGAAGGCCGCCGAAGTCCGCATCCCGACCGAAGATGGGGTCGAACTGCACGCGTGGTGGTTTCCCGCGGACCCCCCGGACTCCAGGCGCGGGACCGCGATCTACTTCCACGGCAACGCCGGGCACCTGGGGGACCGCGGGACGGTGGCGGCGGCGCTCTCGAACCTCGGACTCGACGTCCTCCTGCCCGACTATCGAGGCTACGGAGCGAGCGAGGGGAGGCCCTCGGAGGAGGGTCTCTACGCGGACGCGAGAGCGGCCTACCGGTGGCTGGTGGACGAGCGGGGCGTCGATCCCGGGCGGCTCCTCCCCGTCGGGAACTCCCTGGGAAGCTCCGTGGCGGCGGAGCTGGCGGTGAGTCGCCCGGTGGCCGGCGTCGTCCTCCTCGGGCCGTTCACGGACACCGTGGCCATTGCTCGGCATCGCCTGTCGTGGCTCCCCGACTGGTATCTCGACTGGCTGCACAACCGCTTCGACACGCTGGACCGCGCGCCGCGCATCGAGGTGCCGACCTTCGTCGCCGCCGGCGAGGAGGACCAGGTCATTCCGCCCGGCCAGAGCCGGGAGGTCTTCGAGGCGCTACGGGGACCGCGTCAATGGCTCGAAATCCCGGGGGCGGGACACAACGACATTTTCTCGCACGAAGTGCTGTGGCGGGAACTCCACCGCTTCACCCGCAACGTCCTGGGCAGTGGGCCGTCTGGACAACCAACGGGCCCCTGAACCGTTCGCTAGGACTGAACGAGCGCGGCGCCGCTCGCCTCGGCCGCTTCACAGAGTCGTCGGTCGAGAGAGGCGAGCGGCAGAGATCGGCGCAGGGCGGTTTCGACGTAGGAGGCGTCGTATACCGACAGGCGGTGCCTCCTGGCCAGGTCGAGGATGACGCCGTCGTCGTGGTCGCGGTCGTGGGAGATCCGCATGTCTCGCAGGTCTGCCAGCCGCGCCCGCGTGTGTTCCGCATCGATGCGGCCACGCCGTTCGTTGCTCAGGAGCGCGTTCCGGACTTCATACCACCAGATGCCGGGGACCACCGCGCCGTTTCGTAGCGTCAGTTCCATCGCCCGATCCGCCAGCGCGTGGTCTTCGTCCAGCATGCACCAGCACACGACGACCGACGTATCGATGACGAGGGGCATCAATATCGGTGCCCCTCGTGAATCGTCTCCAATATTTCTTCGAGGGATGCTTTGTCCTTCAGACGACGGCGACTCTCCCGGATGCGGCGCGCCGCCGCGTACGCCCGGCTGCGCTCGTCCTCTTCCACGGGCACCAATCGGGCGACCGGGCGGCCGTGTCGAGTGATCGTGAGACTCTCACCGGCCGCCACCCGGTCCAGCAGCCGCGGGAGGTGAGTCTTGGCTTCGTAAGCGCCGACGCTGTCCATCTCGTTTCCCTTCGGAATTCAGACTAGCCGATACGACCAGTCTGAACTTACCCGAGCGACCACGTTGACGGAAGTGCGGAACGAGGGTGTCGTGTCATCCCGCCGGGAGGAGCCAGGTTGCGGCGGCGGCCAGGTCGGGGGTGATGTGCACCGGGTCGGCGTCGTCGGGCCGGGGCTCGGCCTTGCGGTTGACCCACAGCACGGGGATCCCGAGCGAGGTGGCGGGGACCACGTCGTGGAAGAGGCTCTGCGCCACGTGCAGCCAGCGGTCGAAGCCGGCGGCCCACTCCCGCCCGCGCTCGAAGTGCGGCGCAGCCGGCTTGTAGCTCCGCAGCCTCTGCGCCGTGCCGATGAGGCCGAATTCGACGTCGAAGTGCTTCAGCGTACCGGCGAGCAGGTCGTCGTCGATGTTCGAGAGGATACCGAGCGTGACCCCGCCGTTCGCGAGGCGTAGCAGCGCCGGATTCGTATCGGGGAAGGGCCGCCAGGAGGGGATGCTCGCGGGGACGCCGGCGGCAGGCTCCTCCGACGTATCCCATCCGTTCACGCGCGCGACCTCCATCGCGGTCTCGGTGAGCAACTGCCGGTAGGGGCGGTACTCGCTCGTCTTTAGCCGGTTCTGGGCCGCATGGAATTTACCCAGGAGCAGTTCATCGTCGACGGCGGCCGCCTCCGCGTAGGCGGTCCGCAGCGCCGCGAGAATCCCGCCCTCCCAGTCGATCAGCGTGCCGTAACAATCGAACGTGAGGAGCGTTCCCGCTCCCGCCGTTCCCTCGACGCTCTGCTGGAGTCTGTTCACGGTCCCGCCTCGGGGCTGCTAGGTTACTCGCATGCGCGAAGCCGAGATCCTATCCGGCGTGGCCGGGGACGGCCACCGAAGACCGAACCCCTTCGAGAACCTCCGATCCCGCGCGCTCGTTCCGCTCGTGATCGTCGCGACCATTGTCCTCCTCTCGGTGTTCTACATCGTCGGGGTTCTGACGCCCCTGAACGAGCGGGATCCGCAAGTCTTCGAAGTCTCGATCCAGTTCGCCTTCTATGGCGCCATCGGGTTGTCGATCGCCTGGGTTTGCGCCCGCTGGAGGGTCGGCCTCCGCCGGCTCGTGGGAGTGTGGCCCCGCGGGTACGGCCGGCGGGCCTGGCTGCGCCTGGCGAGCCTCCTGGCGGTCACGATGGCGTTTTCGTATGGATCGGCGCTCGTCTCGTTCTACGTGCTCTCGATCCTGAACCCGGGCCTGCTCGAGTTTCTCGTCGAGGCGCTCAGCACGGCGCCCGACGCCACGTTCGGCTACCACCTGGCGATGGCCGTGGTCATCGTCATCCTGGCGCCCGTCCTGGAAGAAACGCTGTTCCGGGGGATTCTCATCAACCGCTGGGGGACTCGCTGGGGCGTGTCGGCGGCCGTCATCGCATCCTCGATCGCATTCGGCATCCTGCACGCGAACCCGGTGGGGATCGGAATGGCGGGGCTCGTCATGGCGCTGCTCTACCTGAAGACCGGGACGCTGATCGTGCCCATCCTCTTTCACGCCGCCAACAATCTCCTCCCGACGCTGGCGGGGTTCCTGCTCGACGAAGGCGGACCGGTCGATGTCGCCGCCGAGATCCAGGCGGTGCGGGACGATGTCTTCATCGGCGTCGCCCTCGTCGCCATCTCCCTGCCCATCCTCGCCTGGTACGTTCGCAGGCACTGGCCGGCGCGCGATGCCGCGCTTCCGTACATGGACGCGGAACAGGGACCGCGATGAGCGAAGCGTCCGGCCGCGAGCGACGGGCCGCGAACCCGTTCGCGGGTGGAGGCCTCGACCGCGCGACCCACCTCCGCGGCGACCTCCGGTGGATATCCGACCGTCTGTCCGATCCCTCCTCTCGCATCGTCCCCGTGTCGCGCTCCCGCAGCCTCGTGGCTCGCGCGGCGGGAGAAGGCGGGACGGAAGCGGACGGCATGGCCTATGCACCCGTGCTCCTTCCGCCGGCCGTTCTCGCCTCCGACCTGGAACCGCCGGGGGAGTGGATCTTCCTCGGGCTCGAAGGGGGGGCGGACGGGGGCCGCGCGGTGTTCGCCGCGGATCTGCCCGGGGAAGAGGATGTGCCCGGGGAAGCCGGGGACGCCCGGGAAGCATCGCCTTCCGATAGCCCGCTCGACGGCGCGGGAGAGTTCCTCGATCTCCGCGGGGTCGGGGCCATGCTGGGGCAGCGCGAGGGTTCGCTCCTGGCCTATGCCCGGGCGATCGTCACCTGGAGTCGCCGGCACCGCTTCTGCGGGACGTGCGGCTGTCCGACCCGCCCGGAGCAGGGGGGGCACGTCCGGCGCTGCGGCGACGAAACGTGCGGGGCGGAGCATTTTCCGCGCACGGACCCGGCCATCATCGTGCTCGTGACCGATGGCGACCGATGCCTGCTGGGGCGGAAGGACATCTGGCCGGAGGGCGTCTACTCGACGCTGGCGGGGTTCGTGGAGCCGGGCGAGAGCCTCTCCGAGGCCGTCGTCCGCGAGGTTCGGGAAGAGTCGGGGATCGAGGTGGGTTCGGTCCGTTATCGTTCATCCCAACCCTGGCCCTTCCCGGCGTCGCTCATGCTTGGGTTCCGGGCCGAGCGCGTGGGCGGGGAGTTGAGCGTGGCGCGCGAGGAGCTCGTCGATGCGCGCTGGTTCGAGCGCGCCGACTTGGCCCGCCGCCGCGAAATCGGTCTCCGGCTTCCCGGCCGCGTCTCGATCTCGCGCCGCCTGATCGAGGACTGGTTCACCGGGTAGCCTGCTACGGGTTGGCGCCGGTGCTCCCGGCGGCGAGCGCGACGACCTCGATGGCGGCCTCGCGTATCGTCACGGCGAGCGTGCGTCCGTCGGGGCTCACGCTCGGTTGGAGCGCGCCGAGCGCGCCGGTCGTCACCTGTTCCGTCGCGCCGGTGGCGATATCCACCCGCCACACCTGGAAGGGCCCGGAGGCGTCGTTGCGCGAGTAGAAGAGCGACGCGCCGTCGGCGCTCCACTCGGGCGCGCTGTACGGTTCGCCATTGACGAAGGAGAGGACCGCCGCCGGGGTCCCGCCCGCGGCCGCCACCGTGTAGACGGTGACGCGTCCGTCCTCGAGCGAGCGTCCGTAGAACGCCAGCCGCTCGCCGTCCGGCGAGAAACGGGCTCCCATGGCGTAGCCCTCGAACCCGTCGAGCGGGACTCGGACAGGTTCGGCGGCGGCGGACCCCGTCGCGGGATCGACGGCCACCGTGTAGACGGACCCCGGGTTTCCCTCCGACGGCGGGCCGTGGCTGCTGAAGGCGAGCGCCCGCCCGTCCGGGCTCCAATCCGGCTCGCCGGTGTCCGCGCCGGGTCCGAACCGCGTGAGTCGCGTGGGTCGCTCGCTCCCGTCCACCGGGACGAGCCATATGTCGTCGCTCTGCTCCAGGTGTCCGTGGAAGGCGAGCCAGCGGCCGTCGGGCGACCACGCGGCGCCGTAGTCCTCGTGTTCCTCCGAGAGGAGCGTTCGGGGTGCGCCGGCCGGTGCGCCGTCCGCGTCGAGGTCGAGGACGCCCAGGTCGAAGTCGATGGGCATGCGGACGCGCCGCCAGGAGAAGGTGATGAACCCCAGCGCCTCGCCGGCCGGGTGCCAGGAAGGCAGGAACGCGCTCGTGGAACCGGCCGCCGTCACATCGGTGGGTTCCCCTCCGGTCGCCGGCACGAGACCCACCGCGGTGCGCGTGTGGTACACGCTGAGAGCGACGCGGCCGTCGGTGAGCGGTGTGACCGCGAGCACGTCACGGCCCCCGTACTCCAGCCGTTCGGCCGGGCTCCCGTCGAGCGGCACGCGCCAGGCGACGAAGAGCGAGTCGCCGAGTCCCGCAGCCCCGAGATGGAGCGCTTCGCCCGCGGGGGACCACTCCACGCGGCGGTCCCAGTTGAGCTGGAGGCCGACGGCGAGCGTCCGCGTCTCGCCCGTCGCGATCTCCGTCACCGCCAGGTCCGAGCGTCCGCCCGCGGCGCGATAGTACGCGACGGTGCGCCCGTCGGGAGATTGCACGGGCGCCGCCCATCCCCCGGCGCGGTCGACGATCACGGATGCCGCGCGGCCGGATCCCGGCGCATACGAGACCCACGCGGTGTCGCTGCCCGCGTATCGAAGCGCGGTTACGGTCCCGTCGGCCCGCAATCGCGGATAGTCGATTCGTGCGTCCCCGGGATCCACGATGCGCGACTCCCGGCCGGTCGTCGGGTCCAGCGTCCAGACGCCGTGGCGATCCGACTGGCGGTCGACGTAGACGACGCGCGAACCGTCGGGCGACCAGGTCACCCGCGTCCGTCCCCCGGGGGTCTCCGTCACCGCGCGGCCGACCCCGGTCGCCACGTCGTAGACCGTCAGCGACCTCTTGTCCGCGGCATAGTCGGCGAACACGACCCGATCGCCGGCAGGCGACGGGATGCCCGGGTAGGCATCGTAGAGGTCCGTGTGGATGTGTCGTGCGAGCACGACGTCCGAGACCTCCGCGACGCGGTCGTCGCACGCCGCCGCCGCGAGGAGTGGCACTGCCGCGAAAGCAAGCCTGAACCTGCCGCCACGCGGCCCACTGAGGGTGAAGTTCATCTGATCTCCTTCCGGTCGTGCGATGGCGCATGCACCAGATGCGCGCGGCTCGAGCGCGCGCGGCGCAACAGGGGTCGTGGAGCGCAACGCGCGCCCACACCGACGACCTGCATGTCGGGGCGAGATCAGATCCGGGGTGGAGCCCGGGGAAGTGCCGGAGAAGCGGGTGCGTCGGGCAGATCGGCGGCGGATGCCGGAGATGCCGAGGCCGCGAGGGTCGACGAGTGAGGGGACCATGACGCGGCGGTGGCGAACATGGCCGGAACCGACCCGAGTCCGAGGAGGGCGCAGCCCACCCCGGGTCCCTCGTGCTCGCACTCGCCGTCGGCGCGGTGAAGCTCCGCGACGGTGACCGCGTGGTGGTCGTGCAGGACCTCCATCATGGGCAGGATGCCCATCAGGAGGAGGTGCACCAGCAGCACCCAGCCGCCGCGCCGTCGGTTCGACGGAGACATCATCATCGTCTTCATCAGGCGAGGGACGATATTTGCCGCGAGTTGCGACGGTCAACGGACATCGCAAGTGTCACCCGCGAACCATGACCTGTGCCGCCCGAAGACCAGCCTTCGGCTCCCGGACCGCGTCGCGATCTCGCGCTGTGTGATCACGGACTGGCCCGCCGGATGGCCGGGTACGTGGGCCGCGACGTGCGCATGTTCTGGCGGAAAGCTCCTCAGCCGAACCTGTCATCGTATTCCCGGCATGCGGCACGCAGGGAGGCGGGTGCCGGTTCCCGCAACTCCTGCCGCCCGCACATTTCCGCCAGTTCGTTGACGCAGGGCTGGCAATCCCTCGGTCTGGCGAGCTTGGGATAGTCCCTCAGCCCTTCGTCCACGCTGTTCCCACTGAGGTAGGCAATCCAGGTCTCGATGTTCCACGTCGGCACAAAGATCGCGACTTGCTCTCCGGACGATCTTGCCTCTACGCCGCGTTGTTTGCACGCCTCGTTCAATTGGCGTAGTCGCTTCTCGACACCGTGGCGGTCGCCGTCAACGACAACGAGCAAGGTGCGGTCGACATGGATCCTGCGCCCCGCATCCAGCTCAGTCACGTAGGTGTCGCGGACGAATTGATCGCCGGCACCCACGCCACGCGGTGACTTTTCGATCCGCACTTGGTGATGGTTCGTCACGAGCCCCATGCGTTTCAGGAACCTGCACACGAACACCTCGTGCTGCTGGTCCTCGCAAACCAGCACATACTTCACCCTGTGGCGGGGCGTCAACGCTCCCAGCCTCGAGCCATCACTTGGGAGAGCCTCAGCGGACCGTCCCCGGTCAACTTCTCCAAGCCCTCGGTCAGCCCCTCCGCTCTGGTCGGTCCATTCCCGTCTCGGGATAGCAGAATTCCTTGACCCGCCCCCAGATAGTCGATGGCCTCGGGGTGGTGCGAGCACAGTACGGCCTGCGGGAAAACGCTTCCGCACGCCTCTGCGAGCGTGATCAGCCACGGCTGGATTTCGCGCAATCCGACGTAGTTGAAGGGTTCATCAATCAGAAGAACCCGTCCTTGGCCAGCCGTGAGGGACGTGAGAGCGTATAGGACGATCAGCGCCCGTTGGCCGTCGGATAACTCTGAGAACCTGTACTCCCATGGTTCGTCCGCCTCGCCGAAAACCCCGACCAAGGCTCTCGTGTCGGTGCCGACCTTTTCCAAACGAAATCCCCGGAAACCGTCCAGCACCTGCTTCATCGCCTGGACGTATTCCGTGTTGAGGTGTTGCCGCTCCTGCAGCAGGTGACGATAAAACCGGACGAAGTTCGTTCCGTCCCTCGCCAGCGTTTGGTCCTCATCGTCCGCCTCGGCCGCAAACGCGGGAGGATTGAGCCTGCAAACGACCGTGTCCCTCATGAAGTCCCGAAACCGCGTTAGGCGTGCGTTCTTGTCGATCTCCACCACGCGGGCCAGAGCCGATTCCTCCCAGTTGGCGAGGAACTCCGGCCCGGCGGAATGATCGTCGCGATACAGCTGCACCTTCCCGCGCTCGAAACGGAACAGCGGGCCGCCCGTCCCCGATAGAGCCTCCAGAATGATCCGCGCACGGCGTTCGCGAGGATCTTGCTGCACCTCCAGACGATAAACCAACGCGTCTCCATCCAACTCCACGTCAACCTCGAACACCTGGATGGTGCGATTCTGCCATCGGGTTCGCGACGAAGGCCGGAAGATGTCCCTGTCGGTTACCCTCGACGTACCCTCGAGCAGCCTGCGCAAGGCGTAGAGCGCGTCCAGCACGGACGTTTTGCCCGCCCCGTTTCGCCCGACGAGAAGCGTCAGCTCATGAAGACGCAACTCGAAGTTGACGAAGCACTTGTAGTTATCGATGTAGATGCGCTTGATCATCTGCCGGATGCCTCATCTCGCTGTGCATACCTTCGCTTCGGGAAGCTAACGCCGGTCCTGCGGGGCCACCACCGAACGCGGGAACGTCATACGTCGCGTAGGTTTGATCGATCCTCCAGGAATCCAGCAGCCGCTGCAGGAGCATCACGACGCATGATGAACGATTCGACTTCACCTGATGCGATCGACCGAACGATCGAGCTGGACGCCTCGCCCGCCCGCGTGTGGGTGGCGCTCGCCGATCCCGATGGGCTGGCCTCGTGGTTCCCCGACCGGGTGGAGGGACTCGCGCCGGAAGAGGGGGCGACGGGCTGGCTCGTGTGGGACCGGCACGGCCGGTACGCGATCGCGGTCGAGTGGATGGAGGCCGGGCGCCGCCTCGTGTGGCGGTGGGCCCGGAAGCCGGAGACCCCGCTCGAGGGCGGCTACAACACGACCGTGGAGTGGACGCTCACCGAACGCGAGGGCGGCGGGACGATCCTGCACCTGGTCGAGAGCGGTTTCCGGACCGAGAGCGACCGCCAGGACAACGTCGGCGGCTGGGAGCACGAACTCGGCGAACTCGCCGACCACCTCGCGACCGCCTGACCGCGCAGCCGCCTGACGCGGGGCTGGCTCCGCTTCCTTCTACGACTTCGGGATGTCCTTGCCGGGATCCACGAAGGGGCGGGGGACGACCGTCGCGTCGCGTTCTCCGTCCGGCGTCGTCACGCTCAACCGCGTGCCCATCTCGCCGGAGGCGGCCGGCACCAGGGCGTAGCCGATGTTTCGCCCGAGACGGGGCGAGTGGACGGCGGAAGTCACGAAGCCGATCTCCTCTCCGTCCCGGCTCACCGGCCAGCGGTCCATGTTCAGGTCGAGCGGGGCGCCCGAGATCTCGAGGCCGGCGAGGAGCCGCCGCGGCCCCTCCTCGGCGATCCGGGCCAGCGCTTCGCGGCCGATGAAGTCGCCCTCCTGGTCGAAGTCGACCTGCCAGCCGAGCCCGACCTCGTACGGGTTCGTGTCGAGCGTCATGTCGATGCCGTAGTTGAGGATGCCGGCTTCGATGCGGCGGATGTCCGACGGACCCGTGGGAGAGATGCCCAGGTCTCGGCCCGCCTCCATCACGCGGTCCCAGAGTTCGACGCCCCGGCTCCCGTCCCTCAGGTAGATCTCGTATCCGACCTCGCCGCTCCACCCGGTGCGGGTCACGACCACCGGGATGCCGTCCAGATCCGTCTCCAGGAACCAGTAGTAGCGCAGCTTGAGGACGTCCTCGCCGAAGAGCCGGCGCACGACCTCCTTCGACTTCGGGCCCTGCACCTGCATCGGCGAGACGTCCGGCTCTCGGATCTCCACATCGAGACCGGCGTTGAGTGCGATGCCCTTCGCGTACAGCAGCACGTCGCTGTCCGCGAGCGCGAGCCAGAAGTGGTTCTCGCCGAGGCGCAGCAGCACGGGGTCGTTCACGATGCCGCCGTCCTCGGCGCCGATGAGGACGTATTTCCCCTGCCCGACGGCGCACTTCGACAGGTCCCTGGGGGTGAGCAGGTTCGTGAACTCGAAGGCGTCCGGCCCCGTGATCTCCACCTGCCGCTCGACGCTCACGTCCCACACCGTGACGCCCGTCAGGAGCTTCTCGTACTCCGCGTGCAGGTCATCGTACCGGGTGGGGAGGAACATGTGGTTGTAGACCGTATAGCTCCGGCACCCGTCACGGAGGGTGGCCTCGAAGTAGGGGGAGCGCCGGAGGCGGGCCCCGCGCTGGATCAAGGCCATGTCGAAGGTCTCGGTCATGAGGTCTCCCTCTGATTGACTGTGGGTTCGGCTGGAACAGGATGCGTTCGGTCCTGGAGATCGCCGGGTTGCAGGCGCGCGAATCATATGCGCCGACTCGGACGCCCGGCCAGCCTTCCCGCTGGCGGCGTGAGGCATATATGACTAAGATACATGACCAGATCGATCCGGGAGTGTGCCATGCAGGTCAACATCCACGAAGCGAAGACGCACCTTTCAAGGCTCATCAAGCGCGCGTTGGAAGGGGAAGACGTCATCATCGCCAAGCGCCGCAAGCCGTTGGTCCGCCTGGTCGTGATGCCCGGCGTCGCCGACACGCCGAAGCTGGGTACCGAGCCGGGGTTGATCCGACGCATGGGGGACGACTTCGACGAGCCGCTCCCGGATTTCTCGGAGTATCGGTGAGTGAAGCTCCTCGCCGACACGCACGCCCTGCTCTGGGCGATCGGGTCCCCCGAGAAGCTGAGCGACTGCGCCCGGGAAACGCTGGTCTCACCCGATAATCAGGTTGCGTTCAGCACGGTGAGCCTGTGGGAGATCGCGATCAAGGTCAGTCTCGGACGGCTTGAACTCGATCCCGGGTGGCGGGACGCCATCGAATCCGGACGCCGGCACCTTCGCGCTCGCTGGCTGCTCCTGGAACCGGGACACTGCGGCCTGGTCGCCTCGCTGCCCTGGCGCCATCGAGACCCGTTCGACCGCATGCTCGTCGCGCAGGCCATCACGGAGGGCATGACGCTGCTTAGCAGAGATCAGGTGCTGAACGAATACGCCGTAGACGTTCTCTGGTAGCGCTTCAACCTCGGCGTGGCATGCGCAGCCGCTTGCCCTCGGCGTCCGCTTCGTCCGGATCCAAGAAGGCGTGGCACGCGTCGAGTTGCCGCTGTGTCTCGGGAATCGAGGTCCAGTCGACCGCGATCGTCCAGCGTTGCGCGTAGTCGAGGGCCTGAATGAGCGGTTCGGCGCGCCCTGTTCGCGACAACGCCCGCAGCGCGGCGAGGTAGTCGTCGCGGAAGGCGGTCGGGATCACGATCCGCTCTTCTTGTCCGGCAACGAGTTCCGCGTTCATCATCACGCGCGCCACGCGCCCGTTGCCGTCGGCAAAGGGATGTACTTCGCTCACCAGAAACATCATGTAGACCGCCCGATGGAACGGTGTTTCAAGGCTCCGGTACAGGCCGAAGCCCTGTTCCAGCGTGCCGCGTACGAGGTCGGGAGCGACGAACACCGTTTGTCCGGCACGGTTGTCGGCAACCTTGAAATCGCCCGGCCGCGTCTCGGGCCGCCCGCTCATGATCCGTCGGTGGCGCGCCTGGAGAAGACTCGTGAGGGTTTTTGAATCCCGCGGCGTCTGACGCATCTCGTCCGTGTCGGAGACGATGCGCCACGTCCCGATCACGTCGTGAGCATCCGCTGGCCGTTGCTGCGGAATCCTGCCCTCGAAGACGATTTCGACGGCTTCGTCCACGAGGAACTCCGTGCCCTCGACGAAGTTCGAAAAATACGCCTCGAAGAAAGCCAGCGTCGTCGGCCCCGGCGCGTGGCGCCGCAGGGCCGGCCGGTCGCGGGGAGGGTGGTCGCGAAGCGCCTGGTGCAGGGCGTGGAACAGCTCCATGCGGTCCGGGTCGTAGGCCCGCCCCCGGCTCCGGCCCCGCCCCACGTCCGAATCGAGTCGACTGTCGCGAGTGCCGAGCAGCGTGCCGATGAGAGTGTCGAGGCGTGCGGCCTCCCGCTCCATCTCGAGTTCGGTGGCGATCGTTCGGGCTTCGTCCCGCAGCCGGTTGACCGCCGGTTTGCCCGAGATACGAATCAAGCGATCGAGACGCTCTTCGATCCGGGCTCGGGTGAGCGTGCGCGGCACCCGGCCGCTCCGCGCCCGGGACGCGCGCATGTTCTCCAGAAACGCTCTGGTCTGCGAGCTGAGGTACAGGCCTTCGAGGAAGGACATATCCGACGAGATGGGCCCGGGGCCGCGGCGCGGGCGCAACACGATCCCCGGCAACTCGATCGTCCTCCCGCGCTCGGTGACCAGGCAAACCGTTCCATCGGGAGCAGGCGCCGTCTCAAGGGCAGTACGATCCGCGACCAGGGCCCCCGGAAAGTACCCGGCGACGATGCCCCAGAGATTGCGCCTGACGATCTCCTCGGGAGGATCATCGAGGTTCTTCGTGTAGAGGCGGGAGGCCAGCTTCCGGAGTCTTCCGGCCTTCACGGCCCGGGAAACTCCCCGGCTGATCGCCGTGTGGGACACGAAGGCTTCGGGCAGTTCGTTCAACACCCGGTTCATGGGAACTATCCGCAGATTAGGGGCCCCGCCAACGTCGAAACGAGAATTATTGTAACTTAAAAGGCCCCAAAAGCGAAAAAACTGCCCTTAGCGCGACTCGGAACGTTCCCGCGGGAACGTCAGGCGGTATCGGTGCCGGTGTCGGGGGGTGCGATGCCGAACACGGAACCCTCGAGTCGGGCCACCGCCATGCGCGTCCGGGTCAGCTCCGCGCCGACCGCGTCGATCCGGCCGCCGAGTTCGGTCCGCAGATTCTCGATCTCCCCGCGCACGCCGCCGATCTCTCCGCGCACGCCGCCGATCTCGCCCCGAAGCTCATCCCTGACGCCGCCGATCTCACTTCGAAGCTCGTCCCTAAGGCCCTTGATCTCGACGCGCAGCTTGCCGCTCGTGCCGTCGATCTTCTCTTCGAGCTTGCGCGTTCGGGCGGCCGCCGCCAATCCGGCGACGACGATCGTCAACCATATCGTTACGAGTCCGATGATCACGTCCAGCTCCATCCCCTGACGACTCCCCGCTGAAGGTTTCGCGTGGCCCGCGGCGCGCTGCCCGCGGTCTCGATCCACCCGAACCTCCGCCCCCCTATCAAGGTCGTATCAAAAGGCGACCCGCTGCGTCAGGCGGGGATGCCGTGCTTCACGGCTCGCGTCATCGCGTCGACGAAGCGGTCGAGTTCCTCGAGCGTCGTGTAGGTGGACGGCGAGATCCGCAGGCCCGTGAACTCGGCGTGGTTGATGCCGACGGTGAAGATCCGGTGCTTGTTCCACAGCCAGTTGCGGAGGGCGCTCGTGTCGATCCCCTCGACCTGGACGTTCGCGATCCCGCACGCGAAGCCGGGCTTGAGGCTCGTGTTGAGGCGCACCCGGTCGTGCTCCAGGAGCTGCTCGGCCCAGTAGTTCCGCAGGTGGACGAGCCGCGCCTCCTTGCGCTCGCCGCCGACGAGCTGGTGGAAGGTGAGCGCTTCGCCGATGGCGAGGAAGTTGGCCTCGGGATGCGTGCCGATCGCCTCGAACTTCCGGATGTCGTCGTTGCTGCTCTCGGGCGCCGCCTGCAGCGGCCAGATCTCGGGGATCTTTTCCCTCCTCACGTAGAGGAGGCCCGTGCCGACGGGAGCGTGCAGCCACTTGTGGAGGCTCACCGCGTAGTTGTCGCAGTTGAGCTCGGAGAGCGTAAAGTCATGGTGCGCCATCGAATGTGCGCCATCGACGATGACCGGGATGTCGTAGCCGCGCGCCATCTCCACGACCTCGCGCACGGGGAGGATCTGCCCGGTGATGTTGATCATGTGGCACATGAGGATGAGGCGCGTACGGTCGGTGATCTGCTCCTCGAACAGGCGCACGATCTCCGCCGGATCCTCGGCCGGGATCGGGATCTTGAACTGCTTCATCACGATCCCCTCGCGGCGCTCGCGCTGCTTGAAGGTCGTGATCATGCGCCCGTAATCCTGCGTCGTCGTCACGACTTCGTCCCCGCGCGCCAGGTCGTAGCCGTTCTGCAGGATCTGGAGGCCCTCCGAGGCGTTGCGCGTGATCGCGACCTCCTCGGGGTCCACGTCCCACTGCCGGGCGAGGCGGGCGCGGACGCCCTCCCGCTGCGGCTCCAGGATCTGCCACCCGTTGTAGACCGGGATCTGGTTCGCGAAGTCGAGGTCCCGCTTCATCGCCTCGAGAACGTGGGCGGGCGTCGGGCTCACGCCCCCGTTGTTGAGGTTGACGAGGGAACGGTCGGTCGTGAACGCCTTCTGGATCTCGAGCCAGAACTCCTCGTCGCGCGCGATCTCCCCGGAGGAGCCGGGCGTGCGCGAAGCCTCCCGGGCCGCGGCGATGGCGGTGTTCCACTTCGTCGGAACCATGGTCATGGCTCCCGCGGCTGCGGCGGAGCCTCCGAGGCGGGCGAGGAATCGTCGGCGGGTGGGCATGCGGCCTCCTGGCTGGTTCGGCGCGGTCGTCGCCTTCAATGCTGCTGCCAAATAGACGGTTTTCGGCGCACCGAGCAAGGGCGATGGCTCCGGCGTCCTCGAACGGCCGTTCGCCGGGGGGGCGCCTGCCGTTCCGAACACGCAGCCCGTGCAACGCCCGACCCCAGGCCTGCGGGCAGCGGCACAACACTGCATTATGCCTCGGTGTCATCTCATTGCCGCGCACAAAATAGCGCGCGCGGCGCCAACCCCTGCGGAGCCTTCGTCAGGCGTCCGGGAGGTGGAGATGAGCAGTCGAGACCCGCGGTCCGTGAAGTCGCCGGCCCCCGCGTCGTCCCATGCGGGCCACGGCTTCGGCACCGCACCCGTCTTCCTGGCGTCGATCAGTACGATCCTCGGAGCCATCCTCTTCCTGAGGTTCGGATACGCGGTGGGGCACACGGGCCTGTGGGGCACGATGATGATCATCGTCATCGGGCATACCGTGACGATTCCCACGGTGCTCGCCGTCTCGGAGATCGCAACGAACCGGCGCGTTGCCGGCGGGGGTGCGTACTTCATCATCAGCCGCTCGTTCGGAACGACGATCGGCGGTTCGATCGGGATCGCGCTGTATCTCTCGCAGGCGATATCCGTCGCCTTCTACCTCGTCGCCTTCGCTGCAGCCTTCGAGCCGGTCTTCACCTGGGCAGCCGAGGCAACGGGCGTTGCGCCCACGCTTCAGTGGGTCAGCGTACCCGCCCTCGCCGTCCTCGTCGTCATGATGCTGACCCGGGGGGCCGACCAGGGTGTGCGGGTGCTCTGGATCGTGTGCGGCATCCTGGCGGCTTCGATCGCCGCTTTTCTCTTCGGCAGCGGGCCCGCCGACATCCGGCCCGATGGATTGAACCTGACATCCACGATCGCGGCGCCCGACGGATTCGGCGTCGTCTTCGCCACATGCTTCCCCGCCTTCACGGGGATGATCGCGGGACTGGGCCTGTCGGGGGACCTCAAGGATCCCAAGCGGTCCATCCCGCTCGGGACGATCGGCGCCACCTTCGCCGGCATGGCCATCTACTCGCTGGTCGCGATCAAGCTGGCGCAGAGCGCCACTCCGGAGGCCCTTGCGGGGGACCAGTTCATCATGGCCCGGATCGCGGCGTGGGGGCCGGCGATCTACCTCGGTCTCGCGGCTGCGGCCTTCTCCTCCGCGCTCGGTTCCATCATGGTGGCCCCCCGAACCCTTCAGGCGCTCGCGCGAGACCGGGTCTTTCCGGTCGCGAAGGTCAATCGCCTCCTGGCCATGGGACGGGGCGAGGCGGGCGAGCCCATCAACGCCGTCTACGTGTCCGTGGCGCTCGCCGCCGTGTTCGTTCTGCTCGGAGACATCGATTTCATCGCCCAGATCCTGAGCATGTTCTTCATGGTGACGTACGGTACGCTGTGCTCCGTGGCCTTCCTGGAGTACTTCGCGGGGAACCCGTCCTATCGTCCCACATTCCGGTCGCGCTGGTACATCTCTCTGCTCGGCGCCGTCGTGTGCTTCCTCATGATGTTCCAGATGAGTCCGCTGTACGCGATCCTGGCCATCGCGATCATGCTTGCCATCTACGTGGGCCTCAAGCGGTCCCGGCGGGGAGAACGGGACTTGGCCGCGATCTTTCAGGGGGCGATGTTCCAGCTCGTCCGCCGGCTGCAGATCACGTTGCAGAAGAACCGGAGCGCCCAGCAGGAGGGCGGCTGGCGTCCTTCCTTCGTGGCCCTGACGAGACACGGCGACCGGCGCGTGGCGCAGTTCGACGTCCTGCGGTGGATCTGTCACCGGCACGGGTTCGGACACTTCGTTCAGCATATGAAGGGGGAGTACTCGCTGGAGACGGAACTCGAAGCCCGCGCTCAGCTCACGAGGCTGGTGCGGCGCTCCGATCTGAGCCGCGCCGGAACCTTCGTCGACACGCTGATCTCCCCGTCCTTCGAGGCGGCCGTCACCCAGGCCCTGCAGTTCCCGGGCATCTCGGGACTTCCGAACAACAGCATTCTGCTGGAATTCGATCATGAACACCCGGACGAGATTGCCGACGTCGGGCGAGCCGTCACACTGGCGGTGTCCTCGAAGTTCAACGTGGTCGTCCTCCGCTCCACCACCTACCGCTTCGGCTATCGCGCCGCGATCCACGTCTGGCTGACGCCCGAGACACTCCCGAGCGCGGCCATGATGCTGATGCTGGCGTACATCATCGTCGGACACCCCGAGTGGCGGACCGCCGAGATCCGGGTGTTCGCCTGCGTCGGCGGAGGGGGGAACGAGACGGAGGCCGACCAGCTGTCCGCGCTCATCGACCAGGGCCGTCTCCCGATCGCGCGAAAGAACATCGAAACGCTGCCCGTCCAGTCAGAGCCCGGTATCGAGGCCGAGGTAAGGCATCGTTCCTCCGACGCGGACCTCGTGATCGCCGGCCTTTCGAAGGAACAAATCGCAGGAGGCGACTTCGCGGGTTTCCTGCGGAACTACGCCGCGGCGAACGACATCCTCTTCGTGCACGCGGTGGAGCGCATTGCGATCGACTGACACGGGACGACGCTCGTTCCGGCGCGGCGGAGCGTCAGCGAGAACCGACGATCATGGCCAGGATCGGGTTGATCGCTTCCTCGGCCAAGCGCTCGAGTTCGGCGGCGGTACGGTTCTGAATCGGATGCGGGACCCAGACGATTCCGGGCTCGAAGCCGAGCGAGCGCGACTGGCTGCGGGCGGCCGTCTCGAACTCCGTCGTGACGACGAAACAGCCGGGGATCCCTCGTTCATCCAGGTCTCTGAGGTCGTGCAGACCGCACGACGTGCAGGACCCTCAGTCGGCCAATGCCTGCACGACGACATCGGCTTCCGCCGCGATCCTCTGCAGGAGTTCAGTAGGCGCCCGCCGCGCGTTCGTCGGCTTGTCCGTGCGGATCGTCTCGATGCCGAGGGCGTCGAGGCGCGTCTTCACGTGGTCGAGGAACTCGTCGCTGCGGAGCTTGCCGATCCCCTGGAGCGCGACGACGCGGCCTTCGAGCGACGGCGGAGGCGTGCGCCGGGGCCGCATCTCCGGGGCGAGTTCGGAGGTGGGATCGTGGAGGACGGTGGCCGGCGTTGCCGGGCCCGTCGCGGTCGGAGCGGTCATGTCTCGATCTCTCTCGTGATGGGGTGTGAGTGCTGCCAGGCGCGGCCGCCGGGCCAGCCGGCCAGGATCGCGGAGTACAGACCGGCCGCGCCGCCGGCCCGGGCGAGAAGCAGTCCGCCGGGCGGAAACTTCGGCACGTGGCGGCGCGTCTCCGAGTCCGGCACGCCCTCCGCGAGGCCCCCGGCGCCGCGGACCACCTCGCCCAGCGGCCGCGTCGTCGCCTCCAGCAGCGCCTCGGTGATCCGCGCCCGGTCCCAGCCCGCCTCCCGGTAGATGGCGTAGTGTTCGGGCGAGAGGAGCAGCACCGCGTGCGCCCACTCGCAGATCTTCGGGTGGCAGACGGCGAGCAGGCACGCCGCGAGCGACGCGGTGAGTTCTTCCGGCGTGCGGGACGCCTGGTCCATGATCCCCTGCACGCCCTCGCCCTGGAACAGAGTGACGGCGTCCGTCCCCAGCGCGACGCCGCGCGAGACGGAAAGCGGCTCCCACTCCTCGTCCGACTCGTCCTCGGCGAAGCAGAAGGTGTACTTGCTCGGCGCGCCGAAGGTGGAACGGTCGATCTCGCCGGGGCGTCCGCCGCCCACGTTTTGCACGATGAGGTTGAGGGCGCGCCCGATGGTCGCGTTCGCCCGGTTCCCCTGTCCGAGGACGTTGAGCCCCGAGTTCATCCCGATCCGGCGCGCAATGGGGCCGTTCACGATGATGAGGGGGGCCGTGAAGCAGGTGCTGCACAGGATCCCGTGCAGCGTGAAGTCCGGATCGAGCGCCGCCTCGAGCGCCGCGAGCAGCACGGGCATGTACTCGGGCTTGCAACCCGCGAGCACGGCGTTGATCGCCACCTTCTCCACCGTGCATTCCGCATAGTCCGGCGGCACGGCGCCCACCATTTCGTCCGGGGCCCGCGACGTGCCCGCGAGCATCCGGAGGATCCGCTCCGGGGTCGGGGGGACGACCGGAAGCCCGTCCGTCCAGCCGCGGTCGAAGCACGCTTCCACGGCATCGGCGTGCGGCTCCAGCGCCACCCGCCTTGCCTCGATACCCGTATCCCCGAAGCGCGCGCGCAGGCGCTCGGCGGCGCCCGGTGCTAACGACAGGGAACCGCAACCCGGGCGGAACGCCGCCAGATCCTCCCCCAGATCGGGGATCGACGTCAACCCACGCCACTCCTCGCGGTCCCAGCCGACGGCGCGGCCCGTCTCCCGTCCATCCTCGAAGCGCACGAGCGTGGGGACCGTCTCGATGTCGAGCCGGAAGGAGTGTTCGAGTTCCGTGTCGTCGATCACGCCCGGGACGGCGGCGGGGAAGTCCGGATCGTCCTGGCTGAAGACGGTGAGGCCGTCGCCTTCGGCGGAGAGCCGTTCCAGCACGGGTTCGACGAGTTGACAGGTGGGGCAGTCCCGCTTCACGACGACCGCGAGACCGTCCTCCGGCAGCGGAGCGTGTTTCATGTCCCCAACTATAACACGGAAGGGACCGTCCATCTAAGCTGCGCCCGCCGCCCGCATCACGTTGACATAGGCCGCGACAACGGGGTACTTCGTTGCCCTGTGCCTGCCGATAGCCGAGGAGGTCGTGCGGAGGACGCATGACCATGACTACCCAGGACAGGTTCGATCGTGCGGTGGCGTCGTTGTACGGGGCCGCCCTTGCCGACGCGGCGTGGGCCCCCGCGGCCGGAGCGATCAACGACATGCTCCGGGTGACCGGCCATGGCCTGACGTTCGCGGACCCCTGCCGGAGTGAACCCGAGATCTTCCTGAACCGGTTCTTCGTCGCCGCGGAACACCGGAAGGACTTGGAGCATCTGTATTTTCGCGAGTACTACTGGCGCGACGAAGCGATTCCCCGGCTCTACGAACTTGGCGACGGCGAGTTGGCCTACAGGTCGACTCTCTATACTGACCGCGAGAAAAAGACTTCCGCCGCGTACAACGATTTTCGGCGCATCGCGAAGTCGCAGGACGGCCTCTTCATCGTGCTCTACGGGCTGGAC
Source organism: Gemmatimonadota bacterium (assembly GCA_022820995.1). Classification (GTDB taxonomy): domain Bacteria; phylum Gemmatimonadota; class Gemmatimonadetes; order Palauibacterales; family Palauibacteraceae; genus Palauibacter. Next base: position 76,818 of record JAJEEM010000058.1, read on the forward strand.
GGTTGCGGAGTCGTCTGGTCCATCGGCGACTCCACCCAACGCGGCGGTTGGGCGCAGGATCAGATCCGGGCCATCGGGCGGCTCGCGCCTCACCTAATCCAGTTCGCGCGCGTCCGCCGCGCGATGGCCGATGCCAGGGCGCTGGGCGCGTCACTCGGCGAACTGCTCGAGAACCGTCGGTCGGGGATCATCCAGCTGGACCGCCGCGGACGCATCCTGGAGGCGAACGACCGGGCCCGGACCGTCCTGGCGAAACGCGACGGGCTCCGCGACGACGGAGGCGTGCTGTCGTCCGGGACACCGGGGGAGGACGCCGAGCTGAAAGGCCTGCTGGAGCGGGCGCTGCCCGGGTACGACGCGCAGGGCGCCGGCGGCTCGATGAAGGTCACGCGCGGCACGGGCGGCGCGCCGCTGGTGCTTGAGGTCCATCCCGTCCGGAAGACGAGTACGGATTCTCGTTCGTGGGAGGTCGGCGCGCTGGTGCTGATCGTCGACCCGATCACCCGGCCCAGCGTGGATCCGCGCCTGCCGGCCATGGTTTGGGGCTTGACACCCACCGAGAGCCGCGTGGCCGTGGCGCTGGCGACCGGCCAGACGGCAGCCGGCGTCGCGGGCGAACTGGGGTGTGCCGAGAGCACCGTGCGCACGCACCTGAAGAGGGTCTACCGCAAGCTCGGGGTCCGCAAACAGACGGAACTCGTGCGCCGGGTTCTGTCGCTGGAGGCCCTGCGAGGATCCTTGCGCTAACCGGAATCCTGGCGGCGTGGACGCTGCGGCGGGGAGCCCGCGGGGTCCCCCAACCTCAGGTCGCTTCAGCCTCCGAGTGGAATCACGACCCCGGCCTGAATCGTCAGGCTTCGATGCTTGCCGCTGTCCGGTTCGTCCTGAGCGATATTCGCGAATCCCATCGAATACACGAGGTCGAGCCCCAGCCGCAGGCTTTCGGAGACCGCCAGTTCCGCGCCGGCTCCGACCGCGACCCCGAAATCCATGGCCGTCGGGTCGGGGTCTTCGCACGATGCCGATTCATTCACCGAGCCGAACTCCCCGAAATCGAGATTGGCGCTCGCGTTGCACGAGAGGTTGAAGGCCGCCCAGGGGCCGAACAGGACGCCGAAGGACGGTCCACCGCCGTCTCGCGGCGTTCCCATCCTCGCGAGGGCCGACAGCTGGAGGTAGTCCATCTCGAAACTGATCGACCCAAAGCCGGCCTCCGATGCGCCGGCACCCTTCTGCGCGTATGCCCCGCCGACACGAAGCTCGACGGCGCCGGCAACGGGGAATGCAGCGTCGACTCCGACGACCATGCCCATGCGAGCATCCTGGGTCGGAGCGTCCTCCGCGGAGACCGTGGACCGGTTCATCCCGGCCCGGATCCCCACCATCGTCTGCGCCGCCAGCGGAGCGGCGACGAGCAGCGGCAGGAGTGACACGATGATTCTGCGCATGGGTAAAGCTCCTTTCATGGAGTCCTGCTCAGCGTGCGGAGGTAGTCGGCGATGGCGTCCTCGCTCAGCGACTGGCGACCGCGACATTCGGAGGTCCACCCGAAGCCTCTCGCCGCCGAATACCCCCACAGCAGGCCCGGCGGTGCCAGAATGGCTGTCATCGCCCCGTCGGAGATAACGTCGGGGACGAGAAGATCGTCGGATTGGTAGGTCAGTACGCGAACGATGCCGGCAACCATGAGACCCGCGCCGGCCGCATCGAGTATCGGGGCGACGGGTGAGGTGGTGCAGTCTCTCGCTGCGGGTCCGTCGGCGAGCCGGGGCTTCTCCAGCAGCGCCAGGGAGCAGCCGTTCACGGACAACCCGACGAGGAGCAACAGCAGCGGACGCGCCACGATACGGACCATCGGAACCTCCTTGAACCTGGGGGTGCTTCGAAAGGTCCCATCCGCCAATCGGTCGCACCATCCCCAAAACAGGGGACGGACCCCGATGCCGCCGCTCCGGTGCGTTCCGCGGGCTCGGCGCCGTTGACCCCGCGCGGGACTGAACGGACATTCACATCCGCGTGTTATGAATGGTTGTGAAGGGACGGGCGGGGATGTGTTTCATCGCGATGGACCCATTCGGAAGGATGTACCTCTCATGAACCGAACCGCACTCGCGCGCCGGCTGGCGGGCGGGGTGGTCCCGGGCCTGCTCCTCGCGTCGCTGTCCGGCCTCGCCTCACCGGCGTCCGCAGCCGCGCAGTACATGCCGAGCCAGACCCCGGTGCCTCCCCCGTTCTTCGCCCTCCAGAACGCGCGCATCGTGACCGGCACGGGCGCCGTGATCGACAACGGCACCGTCGTCATCGCCAACGGCCTCATCGAAGCCGTCGGGGCCGACATCGACGTCCCGGGCGAAGCCTGGCTGATCGATGCCAGCGGCCTCACCGTCTATCCCGGCCTCTTCGACGGCCTCTCGCAGGTGGGGCTGGAGGGCGGGGGCGGCATTGCGCCCGGAGCCGGCGGCGGCGACAACCCCTTCCTCGCCCTCGCGCAGCAGGCGAACCAGCCGCGCACCGTGGGGCCGGAGGATCGCCCCGCCACGAACTCCTGGTTCAACGCCGCGGACATGCTGGACGCCGATTCCGACGCGATCGAGACCTGGCGCAGCGGCGGGTTCACGAACGCGCTCGTGGCGCCCGATGACGGGATCGTGACGGGGCAGGGCGTCGTGGTGAACCTCGCGGGCGACGAGCAGGAGATGGTCGTGAAGTCGCCCGCCGCGCTCCGCGTGACGATGAGCGGCGCCGGCGGATTCCGGAGTTATCCCGGCTCTTTGATGGGCGTGATTGCGTACATCCGGCAGCTCTATCTCGACGCGGACCACGCCGCGCAGTACGAGGCGCGCTACGCGGCGAATCCCGGCGGTCAGCCGAGGCCGACGTACGACCGCGCGCTGGGCCCGGTGCAGGATGCGATCGCGGGCGGCTGGCCCACGGTGATGCCGGCGAACGAGGTGCGGCAGATCCGGCGGGCGATCAAGCTCGGGCGCGACACCGGCGCGCGGCCGGTCCTCCAGGGCGCGCACGAGGCGTACGGGCTGGCCGACGAGATCGCGGCCGCGGGCGTCCCGGTGCTCGTCAACGTGGACTGGCCCGAGGGGAACCGGGACGCGGATCCGGAGGCCGAGGAGTCGCTTTCGTCGCTGAAGCGCCGCGCCTACGCGCCGACGACCCCCGCCCGGCTCGAGGAAGCCGGGGCCGAGTGGGCCTTCTACAGCGGCTCGGCGAACAGCCCCCGCGCCGTGATGGAAAAGGTGCGGACGGCGATCGAGAACGGGCTCTCCGAGGAAGCGGCGCTGGAGGCGCTCACGGCCGCGCCCGCCCGCATCTACGGCGTCGACGCGCTGCTCGGCTCCGTCGAGGTGGGGAAGATCGCGAACCTCGTCGTCACGGACGGCCCGCTGTTCGATGAGGACACCGACATTCGGATGGTGTTCGTCGACGGCCACAGGTTCGAGGAGGAAGCGCCCGAGCCGCGGCCGACGGAGCCCCCGGCGGTCGACATGAACGGCACCTGGCTCCTCTCCCTGAACAACGACTCGCAGGAGGCGACGGCCGAACTCGAGGTTTCGGAGGACGGCACCGTCTCAGGCGTGATCCAGGGCGAGCGCGGCGAGCAGCAGATCACGGACGGCTGGGTGAGCGGCAACGAGTTCAGCATCACCGCCTCGGCCACGATGGGACCCGGCATGGAAGTCGAGATCGTCTACACCGGCACGGTCGAGGGCGATGCGATCGAGGGGAACGCTTCCTTCGGAGGCATGCGGAACATGGATTTCACGGGCACGAGGCCCGGAGGAGGTGTCCGATGAGACATCCGACGAAACTGAGCATCGAGCGGGCCGGAGCCGGGTGCCTGGCGCTTGGCCTCGCGTTCGGGATTCCGGGCGGGGCCGCCGCGCAGGAGCAGCCGATTCTCATCACGGGCGCGACGATTCTCACCGTGGCGGAAGCCGGGAGGATCGAGGACGGCGCCATCCTGTTCCAGAACGGGCGCATCGTCGCCGTCGGTCCGGCCTCCGAGGTGGAGGCGCCCTCCGACGCGATGGTCATCGACGGCACGGGCAAGTACGTCACGCCCGGGGTCATCGACGCCCACTCCCACATCGCGGCCGACGCGATCAACGAGGGGGCGGTCTCCGTCTCCTCCATGGTCTCGATCCACGACGTGATCGACCCGACGGACATCGCGATCTATCGCGAGGTCGCGGGCGGCACGACGACATCGCACGTCATGCACGGGAGCGCGAACCCGATCGGCGGGAACAACGTCGTGATCAAGCACCGCTGGGGCGAGGACGCGCAGGGGCTCCTCTTCCAGGGCGCCCCGCCCACGATCAAGTTCGCGCTCGGCGAGAACCCGAAGCGGGCCGGAAGCCCCACTCTCCCCGGCCAGGAGGCGCGCTATCCGGCCTCCCGCATGGGCGTGATGGACGTGATCCGGCAGGCCTTCATCGAGGCCACCGAGTACAAGGCCGAATGGGACGCCTACCGCGCGCGGGTGGCCGACGGCGACCGCGATGCGATCCCGCCGCGCCGAAACCTGACGATGGATCCGCTGGTCGAGGTCCTCGAGGGCACGCGCTACGTGCACGCGCACAGCTACCGCGCGGACGAGATCCTGCAGCTCATGAGGGTGGCCGAGGAGTTCGGCTTCCGCATCCACACCTTCCAGCACGTGCTCGAGGGCTACCGCGTCGCCGACGAGATGGCGGAGCACGGTGCCCACGCCTCCACCTTCTCCGACTGGTGGGCCTACAAGATGGAGGCCTACGAGGCGATTCCGTACAACGCCGCGATCATGACGCAGCGGGGCGTCAACGTCTCCATCAACTCCGACAGCGGCGAAGAGGGCCGGCACCTCACGCAGGAAGCCGCCAAGACGATGAAGTGGGGCGGCCTGAGCGAGGCCGAGGCTCTCGCCACCGTCACGATCAACCCGGCGATCCAGCTCATGATCGACGACCGCGTGGGCTCGCTGGAGGCGGGGAAGGACGCGGACATCGTCCTGTGGGAGAACTATCCACTCTCCTCCTACGCCAAGGTCCGGACGACGTATATCGAAGGCGAGGTGATGTTCGATATCGACGCGGACATGGCGATGCGGGCCGGGATCGAGGCTCAGAAGGCGGAACTGAGGGAGATGCTCGGCGAGGCCGACGACGAGGAGGACTCCGATTCCGAGCGGGATCCGGGCAGCCGGCCGGGAGGTGGACGATGACGCGCGGATCCGGGAACGTCCTCGGGAACACCATGAACCACAGGATCGGCACCATGCTGAAGTCGATAGTCGCGACCGCGGCGGTCCTCGGGATCGTCGCACTTGCCACGCCCGCTCACGCCGCCGCACAGGATGGCGGGACGTTCGCCGTGCAGGGGGCCACGATCCACACGGTGGCCGATGGCGTGATCGAGGGCGGGACGATCGTGATCAGGGACGGCCGCATCATCGCGGTCGGAAGCGATGTCGATATCCCGGCGGACGCCGAGATCATCGACGGAGAAGGCAAGCACGTCTTTCCCGGCATGATCGACTCCTTCAGCTCGCTCGGGCTCACGGAGATCGGGGCCGTCGCGGTGACGAACGACGCGAGCGAACTGGGGCGCTGGAACCCCCATCTCAACGCGCATACCGCGATCCACCCCGCGAGCGAGCACATTCCGGTCGCGCGCGCGAACGGCATCACGCACACGATGGTGGCGCCCGGCGGCGGCGGCCGCGGCTTCGGCGGCGGAGGCTCCGGCATCCAGGGCCAGGCCACGCTCATCCATCTCGATGGCTGGACGGTGGAGGAGATGGAGATCGAGAAGACCGCGGCGATGGTCCTCGGCTGGCCCACGCTCTCGACGGGTTTTCGCGCTTTCGCCGGCTTCGGCCCTCCGTCGGGCGGCCGTTCCTTCCGCCAGGCGCAGGAGCGCTTCGACGAGCAGGTGGCGGAGATCGACGAATGGTTCGTCGCCGCGCAGCATTATCGGCAAGCGGTGGCGTCCGGCTCGGACCGCGTGCCGCGCAACATCCAGCTCGAGCACCTTTCGCGCGTCCTCGACCGGGGAATGAAGGTCATCGTGCGGGCGAACGGCTGGCGCGAGATCGAGTCCGCGATCGAGTTCGCGGAGAAGTGGAACCTGGACCTCGTCATCGCGGGCGGAAACGGCGCGCGCGAGATCGCGGGGACGCTGGCCGAGAAGAACATCCCCGTGATCCTGGGGCCGGTGCAGCGGGTGCCGCAGGGCGAGGACACCGCGTACGACGATCCGAACACGCTGCCCGGCGTACTGCACGACGCGGGCGTCGAGATCGCGTTCGCGACCTTCAATTCGTCCGATTCGCGGACGCTCCCCTACGAAGCCGCGAACTCCGTGTCGTGGGGGCTCGCGAAAGAGGCGGCGCTGGAGGCGGTGACGCTGGCCCCGGCGCGCGTTCTGGGCGTGGACGACCGGCTGGGGTCGCTGGAGGTCGGGAAGGTGGGGAACCTGATCGTGACCGACGGGGACCCGCTCGAGATCACGACCCAGATCGAGTGGGTGTTCATCAAGGGCGTGCCGTCCGACCTGGACAACAAGCACCGCAGCCTGTGGGAGAAGTACAACAACCGCCCCGCGCGACGGGTGACGACGACGACCTGACACACGGAGTCGGGCCGCGGGCGTTCGACCCGCGGCGGCTATTCGTCGGACCCGGGACGGCGCCGCTGCCTCTTCGTGAGGGAGCGGCGCCGCTTCTTTTCGAGCCGTGCTTCCCGGGAGGTCCGGGTGGGCTTCGTCGGGCGGCGGGGCCGCGGCTTGTGCTCCCGCTCCCTGAGCGCCGTCCGGAGCCGGTCCAGCGCGCGGGCGCGGTTGCGGTGCTGGCTGCGGGATTCGCGCGCGGTCACGACGATGCCGGTGGGACGGTGCGTGAGCCGGACGGCCGACTCGGTCTTGTTCTGGTGCTGGCCGCCAGGACCGCCGGCCCGGAACGTCTCGACGGCGCACTCGGCGAGCAGTTCTTCGTCGCTGCGTGACTCCGCGGCACTCACGGCTTCCTCCCGTCGGATCGCCGGCCGGTTTTCCGCCGGCCGGTCCGCCGACACGAAAACCGTTCGATCAGCGTAACTTGTCCACATGAACGAGTCGACGCACAACATCGAGACGGCGGACCCCGGGAACCCGGCGGCTCTCGCAGACGCGGCGGCCCCGGGGGACACGGCGGCCGACGCCATCGCCGATGGCGTCCGTCACCGTCTGGACCCGCGGTCGATCCCGCTGCAGCGGGTGGTCGGCCGCATCGTCACGGCGTGCGTCTCCCTCCCGCTGGCGGCGGGCATCGGCATCGCGTGGACCGCGGGCGAACCGCCCCCGGTGGTCGTGGCGGCGCTCGTGAGCGTCTGGGCGGTCATCACGGGCGTTCTCGGCTGGTGGCTGCACCGCTGGGCCGCCCTCCATCACCGCTACGCCTCGTACACGGTCAACGCGGAGGACATCGAGATCCGGAGCGGCGTCGTGTGGCGGAAGGCGATCAGCGTGCCGCGTTCCCGCGTCCAGCACACCGACGTGTCGCAGGGGCCGCTCGAGCGTCGCTACGGCCTCGGCACGCTGGGCATCTACACCGCCGGAACCGACTACGCCAAGGTCTCCCTCGACGGACTCGAGCACGAAACGGCGCTCCGCATCCGCGATCACCTCCTGCCGCCCGCGGGCGCCGATGCCGTCTGAGCCGGCGACCTCCTCACGGGCGATCGAGCACCGGCTCCATCCGCTTTCCATCGGCTTCTCGCTCGGAAGCCAGCTCCGGCGGGCGATCTTCCCCCTGATCCTCGGGGGCGCGTCGGCCAACTTTCTCGGCGTCGTGGAGATGCGTTCCGTCCTCCTCATCGGACTCATCCCGTTCGTCGTCGGGTCCGTCGTTCGCTACCTGACGTTCCGGTACCGGTACGAGGAGGCGGAACTCGTGATCCGGAGCGGACTCCTGTTTCGGCGCGAGCGGCACGTCCCCTACGCCCGGATCCAGAATCTCGACGCGGTGCAGGGCGTCTTCCATCGCATGCTCGGCGTCGTGGAGGTCAAGCTCCAGACGGGTGGGGGACAGGAACCCGAGGCGACGCTGACCGTCCTCCCGCTGCCGGCCCTGGAGGCGTTGCGGCAGCGCGTCCGCGAGGGGAAGCGGGAGGCGGCCGATGGGACCGTTGCCGGGGACCCGACGGCTGCCGAGGAGGGGGCGACGGCCATCCCCGCCGAGCCGGCGGCGGACCCCGTTCTGGCCGATCCGGCGGAGGGCCGCACGCTGCTGCATCTTCCCGCGCGGGAACTCCTGCTCCACGGCCTGCTGCAGAACCGCGGCATGGTGCTGATCGCGGCCGCCTTCGGCCTCGCGTGGGAGTTCGGGCTCTTCGAGCGGGCCTCCAACTGGATCGCCGGGGAGCAGTCGTGGATCGGGCCCGCGGTCGAGGGCGCGGCTGCGGACGTGGTGGCGGCCGGCATTCTGGTGACCGTGGTCGCCATTACGGCCCTCGTCGTCGCCTTCGTGATCTTCGCGCGGGTGCTTTCCGTTGTCTGGACGCTCGTTCGCCTCCACGACTACCGCGTCGTGCGGTCCGAGGAGGGGCTGCGCGCGACATTCGGCATGCTGACGCAGGTCGCCGCCACCATCCCGCTGCGGCGCGTCCAGACGGTGACGATCCACGAGGGACCGCTCCAGCGCTGGGCGGGCCGGGTCGCGGTGGGCGTCCAGACCGCCGGAGGAAGCCAGGCCGGGCAGCCGGGGAACGCGGATCCCCACCGGCACCAACTCGCCCCGATCCTGCGGCGGGACCGTCTGCGCGAGTTCCTCAGGGAGGTGATTCCCGAACTGGACGCCCCCGAGGTCGGCTGGGAGCCCGTGTCTCCGCTCGCCTTCCGGCGCGTGGTGCGGGGAACCTGCTTCCTCGCCACGCTCGCGTCGGTTCCGCTCTACTTCACCCTCGGCGCCTGGGGCGTGGCCTTCCACGCCGCCTTCCTGGCCTGGGCCGTGTTTTACGCGCGGCGGTACGTCGGGTGCCTCGGGTGGGCGCTGAAGGACGACATGGTCTGGTTCCGGAGCGGCTGGCTGTGGCGCCGCACGACGATCGCCCGCTACACCCGCATCCAGGTCGTGGCGCTCCGAACGACGCCGATCGACCGCTGGCGCGGTATGGCCCGGCTCCGGGTGGACACGGCGGGCGCCGGAGCGGCCGCCCACAAGGTGGACATCCCCTACCTGCCCCTCGACACGGCCCGGCGACTGAGGACGCACCTCGCCGCCGAAGCCGCCCGCACCGCCTTCCGCTGGTAGAGGAGCCGCCGCCGGGGTCAGGGGCTCGCGGTCTCCTCGCGGAGGGCCTCCACGCGCCAGGAGAACTCCTCGTCGAGCTTCGTCGCGGTGCCGATCTTCACGAACTGGATGTAGCCCTCCCGGTCCACGAACCAGGTCGTCGGCCAGGCGCCCACGCCCGCGCGCGTCACGTAGTCGTCGTCCACGAGCACGGTGAAGTCGAAGTCGTTCTTCGCCAGGTAGTCCTCGATCACCTCGTTCGTGCGGTCGTTGCTGATCGAGAGGACCGCAACCTCGGCGTCGTCCCGGTAGCGTTCGTCGAACTTCTGGTATTCGGGCATCTCGACGACGCACGGACCGCACCACGTCCCCCAGAAGTGGAGCACGGCGATCTTCCCTTCGAGTTCCGCCGAGTCGACCAACTCGCCGTCCAGCCTGGCGAGAACGAACGGTTCGTACGTCCCCGCGGCCTCCACTCGCGACTCGAGGATGCGGTCGCGCCGCCGGATCCGGTCCCGCTCATCGAGCGTCGCGAGGTACTCCTCGATCCCCGCGCGGCTCCCGTTCCGGCTCTCATAGAGTGCTTCGAGCGCCGCCTCGTTGGGGTTCTCGCCCCGGCTCGCTCCAAACCCCGCGATATAGGAGTCCTCGGCCCGGTCCAGCCACGTAACTGCGGTCTCCGTATCCCCTTCCTTCTCCGCCTCCGCGGCCAGCTCCTCGTACACCTGCCCGACGTGATATCTCGCATCCCGGTTGCTCTCCGCGATCGCCAGCGCACGCTCCAGCGTGTGACGTCCGTCGTCCGTGTGGCCCGCCTTGAAGTAGGCCCAGCCGATCACGTCGTAGGTATCGCTCAGGAAGCTCCGCAGGAGCTGGTCGAACTCGCCCTCCGTATCGTAACGATCCCTCGATTCCATGAGGCGATCCAGCATGATGGGCATGCCTTCACGCACGATGTCTGCGGCTTCGAGCGCATAAGGCGTGTGGTCGATCATCGCGAGCGGAGCTTGCCCGAACGTGATGTGGGGGTTGAGGCGCTCGTATTTGGCGGTGCCCCGTATGGCCTCGGCCAACTCCTCGGCGGGGATCGGATCCATCCCCTCGAGAGCCTGGTAGAGGTCGAGATAGACTCCGCCCGTGAAGCGGTCGCTGTAGAGCGGACGCTCCAGGTAGCGATAGGCGGCTTCCCGCATGGTTTCCAACTGGGCGCGATACTCCGGCGAGTCTTCGCCGTGCTTCTGGTAGATCTCGAACAACTCCCGGCCGACCCGTCGCGTCTCGTCCACGTAGACGAGCATCGCGTGATAACTGCCCGGGTCGCTCTCGACGATTCGGGCCTCCAGTTCGACGGCCCGCTCCTCGTCTTCCATCTGCCGGTACATGGAGGCGATGGTGTGCAGGCCTTCCAAAGTCTCGGGACTCGCCTCCCGATACGCCGCCATGCTCGCCTCAACCGCCGCCTGCCTCTCCTCGGCGGGAAGGAGTTCGGACGACCACAGCCCGCGCCAGTGCTGGCTCCGCACGTCCCCCGACCCCGGCGCGAGTTCGAGGGCCGTCTCTATGAGCGTCGTCCACTCGTCCATGCGCCGGGCCTGATACTCCTCGTTGGCCAGGCTCGTGTATCCTATGACATGGTTCGGAAACCGCTCAATGAGCTCCGCCAACGTCGCCCGGCTCGTATCCGCCCACGTCGGATCGTCCAGCGTATAGCGCGCCTGGGACTCGATCAGGGCCTTCATTCGCAGGACCTCCGGCCAGGCGCGGGTTTCTTCGTCGAACGACGCGAGCAGCTCGCGCGACGCGTTGAAGTCCGCCTGTGCCAGCGCCCTCAGGTAGAGGAAGGCGAACTCCGGCTGCGGCGAAGCCTCCCACGCCTCCCGGACGGTTTCGACCGCGAGCTTGGCTTCCCCGTCGAGGAGGTGCGCGTAGGCCTTGGCGTAGATGCCCCACGGATTCCCCGGGTCGTCCGAGAGAATCGCATCGGCCTGCTCTCGGACCTCCTTCGACAGCCCCCAGCCCACGAGCTGGTAGGCGTAGAGGCCTCGAAGTTCCGCGTCGTCCGGAGCGCGCTCGACCCACTCCTCGCCGAACAGCTTGCCGGCCTCGAAGGTGCGCAGCCGAGCGTGGTCCCGGAGTTCGGCCTTCGCCGCTTCGAGTTCCTCGGCGGTATGGTCGGACGGAGCGGCGCCGTCTCCACATGCCCCAAGCAGCGCACCCGTGAACACGACCAGCGGAAGCAAGAGTCCGACCTTCGGGCCGGAACGGCGGGAACGCGTCGCCATCGCACACCTCCGGGGCATGGACGTCCTGGGTCTGACGTGGCCAGGGCTGACGTGGCCAGACCCCTCAAACTCTATCGACACCGAGACGAGTGAAAGGGTTTCCGCACGGTTGAGGTCACGTTGAGCCCCCGGCGGATATCCGTCGTATGTTCACCGAGATGAGCGACCCCCGACCCCACGACCCGGAATCCGTCCTGCGCGACGTCTTCGGTTACGACGAGTTCCGGCCGGGGCAGGCCCACATCATCGACTCGGTCCTGGCGGGGCGGGACTGCATAGGCGTTATGCCCACCGGGGCGGGGAAGTCGCTCACCTTCCAGATCCCGGCCCGCATCATGCCCGGGACCGTGCTCGTCCTCTCCCCGCTCATCAGCTTGATGAAGGACCAGGTCGACGCCCTCCGCGACGTCGGGTTCCGGGCCACGGCGATCAACTCGTCGCTCGCGGCGGACGAGCGCCAGCGCCGACTGCGGGGATTCGAGCGCGGGGACTATGAACTCGTCTACCTGGCGCCGGAAGCGCTGGGTCCGCACATGCGGGAACGCCTGCGTTACGCGCCGCTCTCCCTGATCGTCGTCGATGAGGCGCACTGCATTTCGCAGTGGGGACACGACTTCCGCCCTTCCTACCGGGCGCTTCAGGGACTGCGGGACGAGATTCGCGATCAACGCGCGGGAGGGAACGGACTGCCCGTCCTCGCGCTCACCGCGACCGCTACCCGCAGGGTCGCCGCCGACATCGTTCGACAGTTGGGAATGAGGAAGCCCGAGGGATACAAGGGTTCCTTCTTTCGCTCGAACCTCCGCGTGATCTGCCGAAAGAAGGGAGAGGGGAATACGCGGGCCGAGATCCTGGGATTGATCCGCCGGCATCGCGGCGAGAGCGGGATCGTCTACTGTCTGTCGAGAAAATCCGTGGAACAGATGGCGGAGTTCCTCCGGCGCGAAGGCGTCGACGCGGTCCCGTACCACGCGGGACTCGACGACGACGCGCGGGCCGAGCACCAGGACGCGTTCGCCCGCGACGAGGTCGACGTGGTCGTGGCGACGATCGCCTTCGGGATGGGGATCGACAAATCCAACGTCCGCTTCGTCATCCACCGCGATATGCCGTCGGACATAGAGTCGTGGTACCAGGAGATCGGCCGCGCGGGGCGCGACGGGCTTTCCAGCGACTGCGTCCTCTTCTACTCGTGGGCGGACGTGAAGGTGCGCGAGCGGTTCCTCGCCGAGATCGACGATCCGACGGTGCGCGAGGCGAAGCGGCGGGCGGCCGTCGACCTCTTCCGGCTCGCCGACCGCGACGTGTGCCGCCACCGCGGGCTGCTCGCGTACTTCGGGGAGGATTTCGACGGGTGCGGCGAGTCGTGCGACGTGTGCACGGGAATCGGCGTGACGGATCTCGTGGACGTGCTCCCCGTGCTCAAGCGGAAGGCGCGCGCGGGGGGCTCCCGGAGGCGGACCGCGGCGGTCGAGGCCGACCGGTCGCCGTCGGACCCCACCTTCCAGCGTCTCCGCACCCTGCGGAAGCAACTGGCGGACGAGCGTGGAGTCCCCGCCTACATCGTGTTCAGCGACCAGGTGCTGTGGGACCTGATCGACCTGCGCCCCGGCTCGCCCGAGGAGATGCTGCGCGTGCCCGGCATCGGCCCCGCCAAGCTCCAGCAGTACGGCGAAGTCTTCCTCGCCGCGCTGCAGGAGGGCTGAACTCACGATTTCGTCCAGATCACGACGACGCCGCACCGTGACTCCATCCCGGCGAACTCGGCCGGCAGTTCGGAGGGGCCTCGATACACTTCGACGCCCGCGATCTCGATCGGGATGACGAAATCGTTGATGTTCGACGAGGAGCCCCGCCCGGTCCGGCTCCGGCGGACGACGAGGATGCCGTCCAGGTAGACGCTCATCAGACAGCCTTCGCTCGAGGAAGCGTCCGGTATCCGGGAGTTGTACAGCCGGCAGCTGTTAAGCCGCGCGCCGCAGCCCCCGAGTCGGACCCCCGGGGCATCGGCGATCATGTGCGTGATCCGGGTGGGGTTGCGGCGCTCGATATCCTCGGCCGTGAAGAAGGTGCCGCCGCTCACGAGTTCACCCCAGTATTTCCGCTCGTAAAATCCCCTGGTCTCCAGCCTGCGAAGCCGCACGGCGGTCGCCACCAGCGGCTCCATCTCCAACGGTTCGGGGACGAGGCCGATCTCGACCTCCGTCGTGCGGCCGCGGGCCACCACGACCGGATGACGGAACGGCGCATATCCGATATGGCGCACCGTGATCTCGCGTCGGCCCACGGGGACGCCGCTGAGGACGAAGCGGCCTCTCCGGTTGCTCGAGACCTCGCCGGGATCACCGATGATGGACACGGCGGCGGTGGCCACGGGATCATCCGTCCCGGCATCGCGTACCTGCCCCACGAGCCGTCCCGTGCCGGTCTCGGAGAGGAGAAGCCGAAGCTCCACTTCGTGCGGCAACCCCGCTTCGAGGGCTACCACGGACTCCTCGCTCGACGCATCTCCGAACTCGGCCCAGAGCGTGGCCTCTCCCGCGTCTCGGGGAGCGCAGAGCAGCAGGTGTCCGTCGGTTCCGGCCGTTTCGCGCACAGGCCGCCGCTCCGCGTCCGTCCAGCGCAGGACCACGGTCGCCTCCGGTATCGGAATGAAGCCGGACTCGTCCACCACCGAGACCCGGAGGGATGCCCGGCCGTCGCAGTCGTCTATCGACTGGCCGTCCATACCGAGGGGGACGACAACCGGTTGCAGCGCGACCAGAACCGTCATCGCGAGCGCTCTTCCGTAATTCATGCCCCTTACTCCCGTGAGGTAGATCGCCTGTCCCGTCGGTGGCGTGGCGCACGTAGGTTGCGGCTGTCCGGAAGACGCCGAAACCACCTGCGGCGTCACATGGCTCCGATGCCCGACACGGAGGATGACGCGATGCCGGAGGTCTTCTTCCACGTCGGGGCGGGGCGGGCCGCTTCGCGGTGGCTGCAGGAACGGGTGTTTCCGCACTTTCGAGGGGTGCGCTACGTCCCGCGCACCCGGTTCCGGCAGAGCGCGAAGGTGGTGCGGCGGGGTGGAGACCTTCCCGTCCTCGTGTCCCGACAGCTCGGATACCGCGAGTTCACGCCCGCCGTGGAGTGGTTCGCGCGCCTGGCGCCTGCGGCCCGGCCGATCCTGGTCCTGCGCCGCCATGATGAGTGGCTCCGGTCGGTATATCTCCGGGAGATCAAGGAGCTGCGCTACGTCCCGTTCGAGGCTCTCATCGACCTCGAGCGCGACGAGGGCGTCCGGCCGCAGTCCTCGGCCCTGTTCCACGAGCGCATCCGCGTGCTGGAGGATCACTTCGAACACCGGCCGCTCGTCCTCTTCTTCGACCGGCTCGTCGCGGATCCGCGCGAGTTCGTCCGGACGATCGCGGACTACGTGGGCGCGTCGTACGACGAGACCGACATCTCGTTTCGCCCGTCGAACCGTTCCCATCGAGACCGGCAGTACCGGTTTCTGCGGGAGGTGCGTCGACGCTGGCCGGCGAAGCGGAAGGCGGAGCCCGCGTCCGCCGCCCTCCGATGGCTTCGGGTCCGGGGTCGACGGTTCGCCTGGCACGCGGGCGTGGCGCTCGGACGGGTGGTGCCGGAGCGGATCCTGAGTTCCGACCCGCTTCTCACCGAAGCCCAACTCGCGCGCTCCCGCGCCTTCTACGAAGCGGACTGGCAGGCTTGCGTGGACTACGCCCGCCGGCACAACCCGGGACTCGTCGCCGGGGACTGACCAAACGGCAGGCGGCGACGGACTCGCCGCATTCGGTCGCGACCGCCAGATTTCCGCCGCTGCGATTCATTTGCCGACGACACTCCGGAGGACGCATGCCCCGACCAAGGTTCGTGATGCCCCGCGCTGTCCCCGCCATGCCGGCCCTTGGGTGGCTGGCGTTCGGGCTCGGGGTGACGCTCTCGGGGTGCGCCGGCGACGAGGTGGCGAGCGGTACCGGCGAGCGCCTGCGTCCGACGGCGGCGTACGCGGGTGACGCCTATGCGGGTGACGCCTATGCGGGTGACGACTGGCCCGTCTACGGCGGCGACCCGGGCGGTCTCAAGTATTCCTCCCTCACGGAGATCGACCGCTCGAACGTCGGCGGACTCGAGGCCGCCTGGGTCTGGGAGACGGGAGAGGAACCGATTCCCGATGCGGCGAGCCCCATCCAGGGTGAACGCGTGACGCCGGGGGCCTTCGAGGCGACCCCCATCGTCATCAACGACACGATGTGGCTCTCGACCCCCTACAGCCGCGTCGTCGCCCTGGACGCCGAGACGGGAGAGGAGTTCTGGAGCTACGATCCCAGGGCGTGGGAGTGGGGAAACCTCCATCGCGGCTGCCGCTTCTGTCACCGCGGAATCGCTCAGTGGAGCGACGGGGAGGAGCGGCGGATCTTCCTCAACTCGCGCTGGCGGCTGATCGCGCTCGACGCCGCCACCGGGGAGCCGGTTCCCGATTTCGGGGACGGAGGCGAGGTCGACCTGACGGAGGGGCTCGCCTGGGACGCGAACCGGCTTCACATCTCCAACACCTCTCCCGCCGTCGTGTTCGAGGACATCGTGATCGTGGGCAGCGGCGTCCCGGACAACCGGATCTACCGCAACAACCCTCCGGGCGATGTGCAGGCGTTCGACGCCCGCACCGGGGACCTGCTGTGGACCTTCCACACCATCCCCAAGGAGGGGGAGTTCGGGGTCGAGACGTGGGAGGACGAGTCCTGGTCCTATACGGGTTCGGCGAACGTGTGGGCGCCGTTCTCGCTGGCTCCCGAGCGGGGGTACCTCTACCTGCCCGTCTCCACGCCGAACAACGACTTCTACGGCGGCCACCGGCGGGGCCAGAACCTGTTCGCGGAATCGCTCGTGTGCCTCGACGCGCGGACGGGCGAGCGCGTGTGGCACTTCCAGACCGTTCACCACGGGCTGTGGGACTACGACCTGCCCGCGCCGCCGGGACTCGTGACGATCGAGGTCGACGGGCGCGAGATCGACGCGGTCGTGGCCGTGGGGAAGACGGCGTTCACCTACGTACTCGACCGCGAGACCGGCGAGCCCGTGTGGCCGGTCGAGGAGCGCGCGGTGCCGGAGAGTACGGTTCCCGGCGAGGTGCCGTGGCCGACGCAGCCGTTCCCGACGCGTCCCGCCCCCTTCTCCCGGCAGGGGATCACGGAGGACGACCTCATCGATTTCACCCCCGAATTGCGCGCGGAGGCGCTGGAGGTGTTCCGCCGCCACCGGACCGGGCCGATCTTCACACCGCCTTCCGTCGAGGGGACGATCATGATGCCGGGCCTCATCGGCGGGGCGGGGTGGGGCGGCGCGGCCATCGATCCCGAGAGCGGCCACATGTTCGTGAAGGCGTATGACGATCCCTTTCTGGCCCGGGTCGCCGAAGCGGAGCCGGGGGAGGGGGACGCGGACTATCTCCCGAACTTCGCGAGCACGCTCTCGGTGGCCGGCGGGCTTCCGATCCTCGAGCCGCCCTACGGCACGATCACGGCGATCGACCTCAACACGGGCGACCACCTGTGGCAGCGTCCGTTCGGGGACGACTCCGCGATCCGGGAGCACCCGGCGCTGGCGGGACTCGACCTTCCACCGATGGGCGGCACGCCGCAGAGCCACGGCACGACGTCGGGGCCGCTGGCGACGGCGGGCGGGATCGTGTTCCTGGCGGGCGGCACCCCGTGGATCGAGGCGATGGATGTCCGCGACGGAACCACGCTGTGGCGAGGGGATCTCGGAAACGGGCTGGGGCGCGGCAACCCGATGACGTATCGCACCCGGTCCGGACGCCAGTTCGTCGTCGTCGCGACCTCCGCCGACGGACAGGTCGACTCGAAGCTGCAGGCGTTTTCCCTGCCGGCCCGATGATCCGGCCTCGGAGAGGGAGAGCCGCCTTCGCCGCGGTACTCGCCATCGCCGCCGCGTCGTCGGCGTCGATGCTCGCGTCCGCCATCGAGTTGAGCGGGGCGCAGGAGCGGACATTCCGGCCGCTCCGACCCCTCGGCGCCGCCAGTCTCCTCACGGCGTCCGTCCACCTGGGCGATGTCGACGGAGATGGGGCGCTCGACGTCGTGGTGGCCAACGGCCGGCACTGGCCCGAGCAGAACCGGATCTTCCTCAACGACGGGCGCGGCGGCTTCACGCTGGCCCGGCGGCTGGGGGACGAGGAGGACGGCACCTACGCGGCCCCGCTCGCGGATTTCGACGGGGACGGCGACCTCGACATCGCCACGGGGAACGACCGTACCCGCAATCTCATCTTCCTCAACGACGGCGCCGGGCGCTTCGAGCAGGGTTCGACCTTCGGCGCTCCGAGTTCGACGCGCAGCCTCACGCTGGCGGATCTGGACGGGGACGGGCACACGGACATCCTCGTCGTCAATCGAGGTCGCCGGAACTTCATCTTCCGGGGGGATGGGAGGGGCGCCTTCGATGAGGGAACGCCGTTCGGGGCGGGGGACGATTCCACGATCGACGTCTCCGCGGCCGACCTCGACGGGGACGGGGACCTCGATCTCGTCCTGGCGAACCGCGACGGAGGCGCGAACGCGATCCACTGGAACGACGAGGGCGCATTCGACCGGCAAACACCCTACGGCACGGGCACCGACGAGACGCGCGGCGTCGCCGTGGGCGACCTGAACGGCGATGGCCTGCTCGACATCGTCACGGCCAACATCGGCGAGGAGAACGCCGTGTACTTCGGGGAAGGGAACGGTTCCTTCGCCCGGGGGCGTCCCTTCGGACGCGGAGACGACCGGAGCTTCGCGGTCCACCTCGCCGACCTGGACCTCGATGGAGATTTCGACATCGTCGTCGCGAACGCCGGCGCGCAGAATGCCGTCTACTTCAACCGGGGCGGGGAACTCGAGGAGTTCCGCTTCGGCTGCGACGACTGCGCCACGTACGGGATCGCGGTCGGCGATCTGAACGGAGACGGGTTCCCGGAGATCGTCACCGCGAATTCCGGCGCGCCGAACGGCATCTTCGCCAACGTCCTCTCCGGCGCCGGCGGTCCCCGCTAGCTTTCAGCCGCAGAAGTCGGCCGCCGCCTCGGCGAGGATCTCGGCCAGCCTCGCGCACGATTCGAGGTCCACCCACTCCACGTCGGCGTGCGCGCCCTGGCCATGCGGGCCGATCACGACGCTGTCGACCCCCGCGGCCTGCGTCAGGGCGGAGTCCATCCAGGGAGAATCCCCGATCACGTCCGGCGCGTTGCCCAGAACCGTGCGGGCGGCGCGCGATACGCAGGCCGCGACCGGCGCCTCCGGCGTCGTCTCGAACGGTTCACGGTGGAAGAAGGTCGACCAGGCGACCTCGAGGGACGAGTCCTCCGCGCGCAGATCCTCGATGATGGCCGCGATCTCGGCCTCCACGGACCCCCGCGTCTCGGGCGGCACGGTGCGCCGCTCGACCCGAAGCGTGCAGCGCGGAGAGTAGGTGCTGATCCCGCTTCCGCCCTCGAGCAGCGCCGCGTGCATCGACGGGGGGCCGAGGAGGGGGTGCCCCGGCCGGGACTGGAGTTCCGCTATGAACTCTTCCAGCCGGTGCAGGACGCGCCCCATTCGGAGATTCGCATCGATGCCTTCCCGATAGCGACTTCCGTGGGCCGCGCGCCCGCGCGTCGTGATCTCGATCCACGTGAATCCGCGGTGGGCCACGCACAGATCGAGCGACGTGGGTTCGGTGACGATCGCGGCGTCGAAGGCGAGTTCACCGCGCGCCCGCCGTTCGAGCAGGTCCGCGGTGCCCAGGCTCGCGTATTCCTCGTCGGCGACGGCGGCCACGAGGACATCGCCGGCAAGACGCGTTCCCGATTCGCGAAGGAGTCGGGCGGCCTCGATGCAGGCGGCCAGCGCCCCCTTCATGTCGTACGCGCCCCGTCCGTAGAGCCGCCCGTCCCGCATGCTCGGCGAAAACGGCGCCTCCATCCCCTCGACGCCGACCGTGTCGTAGTGGGCGTTCAGCATCAGGGCCGGACCCGTCCCGGCGCCCGCGAGGCGTCCGACGACGCTCGGCCGCCCCGCCTCCGGCTCGTACCGCGCCGCTTCGAGGCCCGCCTCGCGCATGTGCCGGGTCGTGAGGTCCGCGATCTCCGTCTCGCCGGGCGCCCCGTCCACCAGCGTGGGGTTCACGGAGTTCGTGGCGACGAGATCCGTGAGGACGGTGGTAAGGCGCAGCGGGTCCGCGGAGAAGGTCAAGGGCTCGGCAGGCGCTTGATCTCCCTTCGCCCGGCCGCGACGCCGGTCCCGATGCCGATCCCGAACAGAACCGCCGTCAGGGGAGTGACGAACGGAAGGACCGCGGCCAACAGTCCGACGCCCCAGCCCGCGACCCCGGCCACGAGCGGAACCCCGCGCCGGTGAACGCCGTCCACGAAGCGCAGTCGTCCGCGCACGAACCTCTTCATCGTCACGTAGCCGCCGACCGAGGCGGCGCCGGCGATGGCGAGCCAGAGAAAATTCCCGATGAACTCGAACATGTCGCACCTCCCGCACAGCCTGTACGCCCTCCATCCCGGGGCGGTTTCAGCGGCCCGGCAGCCGGTTTGCCACGGGCTGCCGGCAGGTTTGCCACGGCCTGCCGGCCGTGTTGTACTATGTTGCCGAAGTCCGAACCCAGCCACGGAGATCGAGATGAACACGGACGGAATCCAGGTTCGGTGGGACGGCGGGCTCAAGTTCAGCGCCGACCGAGCCGACCACGAGACGCGAATCGACGGGGACGAGGGCATCGCCCCCAGCCCGGTCGCCCTCATGGTGGAATCCGTCGCCGCCTGCGCCGCGATCGACGTGGTGGTCATCCTGCGGAAGGGGCGCCAGGAACTCACCGGGCTCTCGGTCCGGGCGAGGGCGCGCAGGGCGGACGCGGCGCCACGCTACGTGAAGGGTCTCCAGTTCGACTTCCACGTCGCCGGCAACGTGGACGAGGCGAAGGCCCGGCGGGCCGTCATGCTCTCGTTCGAGCGCTATTGCTCCGTCTACCATTCGCTCCGGAAGGACATGGAACTCGAATGGACGCTGACCCTCAACGGCGAGCCCGCGGGCGGGCACGACTGAGCGGCCGGGACCCGGCGGCCAGCGGCCGCTATTCGAAGGGATCGGGAAGTTCCCCGGCCCAGTCCAGGAAGCCCGCGCCGCTCGGCGTCCACACGACGATCGCGCCGCAGGTCGAGCCCGTGCGCATGAATTCCATGGGCGTCTCGACCTCGCGCCTGTAGACCTCGACCGCGCCCAGATCCTCCCTCGGGAGATCGTCGAACTGCAGCCCCGCCTGGTACATCCCGTCCAGGTAGAGCGCCGGCGGACAGTTGAGCCGCGCGCCGTCGCCGAGAAAGACCTTCGCGATTCCGTATTCGATCCGGCCCACGGAGACGTTCGGCAGGCCGCGCAGGAGGTCGCTGGGGAGGCGCGGGTTACGGTTGATGATGTCCCGTGGCGTGAAGAAGGTGCCGAATCCCTTCTCCATGCGTTCCAGGAAGCCCTCCACGTTCCGCTGCCGGCGGGTCTGCCGCACCTCCACCGTGAGGTCCGCGATGCGAATGACGGTGCTCGACAGGGTCAGCGTGACGCGCGTGGTCTGGTCCGGCTCGAGGTCGATGACCGTGTAGCCGGCCTCGTAGCCGATGAACCGCACCTCGATCGAGTCCCTGCCGGCCCAGGTCTGCGGGACCCGGAAATTGCCTTCGACGTCGGTGATCGCCCCGTACCCGGAGCCCATGAGGATCACGCGCGCCCCTTCGATCGGAAGTCCCGTCGATGCGCTGACCACCTGCCCGATCAGCTCCGCCGTCCGCCGTTCCGTCTCCTCCTGCGCCGAAACCGCGCCCGGCGAGCCCGCCAGCACGCCTCCCGCGACGAGGGTCACCGCCGCCAAACGGGCGCATCTGCTTCCCGACTCCAACGCACTCATACGGCCCCCTGCTCGAATCCGGCTCTCCCTGACGCTTTCCATCATCCGAAAGATAAGGTCTTATCGCCTGTTCATCGACAGCACCGTCGGATCGCCGCCCGCGCTGCCGTGGATGGCGACGATCAGTTCGGCGCCCGTCGGGCTCTCGTACGTGAACCACCAGGGCGCGTTCGGCGGCGGCGCCTCCGCCGTGCTGCGGAAGGTGGCCTTCCGGCCTTCGAGGGCCGTGAGACGGTATTCGAGTCGCGTCTCCTCCCACGGTTCCCAGCCCCGCCCGATGTGCTTGAACCGGTAGTAGATTTCGCCGTCGTCATCCTGCTCGAGGAGCAGAAGCTCGTACATGACTGCGAGACCGTCGCGGACGAGGCGGAAGGAGCCGGACATCGAGCGCCCCGAGGGGCCGAACCACCCCTCCTCGATCTGTCCCCCGAAGGCGTCCCCGCCCCAGTGGCCGGCGATCCACGCCAACTCCTCGAGATCGACGGCTCGCGCGGGCGCCTCGGGCGCCGGATGGCCCGCCGGATCCGTCTCCTGAGCCATCGCCCCGGCGGCGCCGAACAGGTGGGCGACGGCCGCGAACGCGACGGCGACGGCGGCCGCCCGGCGGCGACACGCCCGCGCCGGGGACGTTTGAGAAACCGCGGATCCCGCCGCATCTTCGCACGCCATGAAAGCCGTCCTGAAAGTCTTCGTCTCGGTCATCGTCTGCCTCCTCGCCGGCCTCGCGGGGCTGGCGCTCGTGTTCAGGGATCTGCCCGTGGGTCCCGGTCCCGGACTGATCGCGCTCGGGGGTCTCCTGTACTTCTCCGCGGGCTTCGGCCTCGCGCGGTGGCATCGCGGCGCGCGTCCCCTCCTCTGGGGGCTGGCCCCGGGCTGGAGCCTGGCCCTGCTCGGCGTCATCGGCGTCTGGGTCACGGTGACCGACCCTCCGTCGGGCCACTGGGGCCTGGCGCTCCTCTACCTGCTCGGCCCGGCCGTCGCGGGCTCCGCGGGCGCCGTCCTCGCCTCGCGGACGCTGAAGGGCTGAGCCGCGCTCACGGCCCCGCCCGCCCCGGTGCCGCCGCGCGTCCGCCGCCGCGGGGTATGGCCACGCCAAGGTAGACGGAACCCAGCGCCCGGGGCACTCCCGGCATCGTGAAGCGGTCGAGGTCGACGATCCGGAATCCGCCGCGCTCGATCTCGGCGTCGATCCTCCGGTTCATGTTGCAGCCGCACGCGACGAAGTTCTGGACCGGGTTCAGAGTGTCCTGGATGCGTGAAACCCAGCCCTTGTCGTTCCGTCCGTGCTCGAGGAAGAGGAATTCCCCGGAGGATTTCAGCGCACGCCTCAGTTCGACGAGGGCGTCCCGCAGCCGCGCGATCGAACACAGCGTCCAGGTGCTCGTCACCGTGTCGAAATGCTCATCCGGAAAGGGGAGCCGGTCGGCGGCGTCGTGAATCACGCGCTCGACGGGGAAGGGGGCGCGGTCGATGCGGGCGCGTACGCGGCGTTCGAGGACGGCCGCGGGGTCGATCCCCGTGACGCGGCGAACCGACATCGGGTAGCATTCGAGATTGAGGCCGGTGCCGAAGCCGACTTCGAGCACGTTTCCCCGGGCGCGGGAGAGGACCCGGCGCCGGTACCTGCGATGGACATCGCCCTTGAGCCCGCTCTCCATGAGACGCGGGAAGATGTGTTCGGAGTACAGCCCCAATCGCTCTCCTCCGGTGACGCGGGCCCGGTGACACGGTGACGCGGGCCCGGTGACGCGCGCGAAGGTTGAAACGTCTACCCGAACATGGACGTAACGGTTCCCGTCGGGATGTGTCGCCCTCCCGGGCGGCCGCGTCTCGCCATCGGCCGCGAGCCCCGCGCCTCGACGCCGCGAATTCGGCTCTGGACTGGAGAGCACTCTTGGATCGAACGGTTGTTGCCGGGCGCGCCCTCGCGCTGGCGGTGTGCCTCGGGGCCGCCGCGGGCGCCGCATTCGGCGCGCGCGCCCTCCAGGAGGCGCCCGTCTCCGCTTCGCGGCCGATTCCGGTCGACGCCTACGCCGACGAAGGGATCGCGGGACTGATCGAGCGCGCCCTGGCGCAGCGCAAGGCCCGGGCCGAAGGCCTGACGAGCTTCGAGACGACCTTCCGCGAGCGCATCTACGCCGGGCTGGGCGGCGCGGCCCTGCGCCGCGAGCGGGCGATGTTCCACCAGGAACGCGCCGCGCGTCTGCGCTGGGCGGCGGAGGGCGAACACATCATCCGCTGGCTGGGGCTGCGGCGCGGGGTGCCGATCGTCGGCCTCGGCGTCGAATTCGAGGACGACCTGCGCGACGACGATGCGTTCGAACTCGATTTCGACATCATCGATCCGGCCAGCGAACACCTGGCCCTGGGCTCGGAATGGGCCCTCCATCCGCTGGCGGACACCGCGGCCTATCACTACCGCTACCGCTCCGGCGACACGCTGCGCATCCGCTTCCCCGGCGACAACAGGGAGGTGACGCTGATCGAGGCGGTCATCGAGCCGCGGGAGGCCCGCTTCGACCGCATCGCGGGCTCGTTCTGGTTCGACGCCGACGAAGGCGTCCTCACGCGCGCCGCCTACCGTCCCGCGATCGAATACGACTTCGACCGCGAAGAACCGGAGGATGCGGACGAGGTTCCCGGCTTCGTGAAGCCGATCCGCGCCCGCGTCGACTTCATCACGATCGATTACGGACTCCAGGAACTGCGCTGGTGGCTCCCGAATCGCATGGCCTTCGACGCGGTCGCCACGATGGCGGATCTCGCGAGCATGCCCGTGCGCTACGAGTGGATCTTCGAGGACTACCTCGTCGATGCCGAACAGACGCTCGATCCGGGAGAGGACCTGCCGGAGGGCTGGACCCGCTGGGTCGACGACGTGATCGACGCGGAGGAACTCGAGGGGGAAGAAGGGGGGCGGGTCGAGGGATTCCGCGACGACCCGCTGACGGCGGAAGCGGATTCGCTCCCGGCCAGGGTCCACCCCATCGTGACGATCGTCCCGCCCGTCGATGAGCTCGCCTCGTACCCGGAGCTGCCGGAGCCGCTCTTTTCCGCCACCGTCGACGCCTTCGCGACGGCGGAACTCGACGACCTGAAGGATCGCCTGTCCTCGCTGCGCATCCCCGCCGCCATGGGTCTGGGTCCCCGTCTGGACCTCGCGCCGGGTCTGCGCAGCCTCCGCTACAATCGGGTCGAGGGACTGTCGGTCAGCGCCCGGTTCGCCGTGCCGACGGGGGTCACCTCCGAGTTCGCGGTCACGCCGCGGATCGGCATCCCGGAGTGGGAGCCGGGCGTGGAGGTCGGGTGGCGGCGCCAGACCGCGACGGGCGGCTTCGGGATCACGGCGTACCGGCGCCTCGCGGACCTCGGGGACTGGGGCCGTCCGCTCTCTTTCGGCAACTCCTTCAACAGCCTGGTCGTGGGGTACGACGAGGGCCTCTACTTCCGCGAGACCGGGTTCGAGGTCTCGGCGACCCGCCACGGCAAGAGGACCCGCGTGGAGGGCGCGTTCTTCGCCGAGCGCCACCGGAACGCACGGAAGCAGAGCGACGCCTCGCTCCCGAACCTCTTCGGCGACGCCGTCTTTTCGGACAACATCGTCGCCGCCCGCGGCGACATCGCGGGCGTCTCGGGCCGTCTGCGCGCGTTTTCCTCCGTGGACCCGGGCACGCCGATCCTGAGCGGCGCCATCTGGGGAGAAGTCGCCACCGGAGACTTCGATCTCCACGGGCGCGCCGCCGTCTCCGCGGCGCTGCAGGTCCCGGTGAGCGAGTGGTCGCTGGCGCTGGAGGGCGGGGCCGGAAGGGTGTTCGGGGATGCGCCTCCACAGCGTCGCTTTCACCTCGGCGGATCGTACACGTTGCGGGCCTTCGATCCGGTGTCGACCGGAGGGGACAGCTTCTGGTTCGGCCGGCTCGAACTGGGGCGCGGTTTCCGGATCGGCGATCCCGCGTACGACGTCGGGGGCAGCCCGATCCGGGTCACGGGGTTCTGGGACACCGGCTGGACGGGCCCCGTCGATGCCTTCGGCACGGAGGGCTGGCGGTCGAGCGTGGGCGTCGGCGTGTCGCTCATGGATGGCCTGTTTCGCATCGACAGCGCCCGCGCCATCCGCGGCGGCAGCCTCTGGCGCCTCCACATATACTCCGACGGTCTCATGTAACAACGATGCCGAGGGTCGGGCGTTCCCCTGGCGGAAGATCGCAAGACATGGCGAAGAAGCGAAGCAGAAACAGCAGCGGGGACAGCAGGGCGGCCGACGCGAAACGGTCGGTCAGGGAGTGGGCGCGATCCCTGATCGTCGCGGTCGCCGGTCTCCTCTTCTTTCGGACGTTCCTGCTGGCGACGTCCGTGATCACGTCGGGGTCGATGGAGAACACGCTCCTCGTCGGCGATTTTCTGCTCGTGAACAAGGTCGCCCTGGGTACGACGATCCCGTTTACGAATGCCCGCATCCCGGGATACGCGGAGCCGGAGCACGGGGACATCATCGTCTTCCGGGCGGATCATTCCCCCGGAATGGATCTCGTGAAGCGTACGGTCGGCCTGCCCGGCGACACGCTCCGAATGGAGGGCGGCGTTCTGTATCGGAACGGGGTCGGGATCGAGGAACCCTACGTCCGCCGCGATCCGCGCCGGCCGGATGCCGGAGACATCCGGATGCTGTGGCAGACGGAGCACCTGATTCCCGATCCGGAGCGAGGCGAGTACAGGCCCACGCGGGACCACTGGGGGCCGCTCGTCGTCCCCCGAGAGCGCTATTTCATGCTCGGCGACTACCGGGACGACAGCCTCGATTCACGGTTCTGGGGTTTCGTCGAGCGCCGGAAGATGCGGGGCAGGCCCTCCTTCATCTACTTCTCATACGACCGGAACGCGCTCGAGCCGTTTCGGGTCCTGACCGCCATGAGACCGGGCAGGATCGGGCTCCGGCCGGACTGACGATCGTGAGCCCGCGGCGCCGGCTGGATCTGTCCGCAGGGCCGAGTGTTTGCATGGCGGCGGACATGGCCGCAGAGTAGCGTCCGCCGCAATCAACGACGACGCCCGGTGCTTCGGCGCCGGCGACCCCCGCAAGAGCGTCCCGATACATGGCACGACGTCGCAAGAGAAAGAACGGTTCGGGAGAGGCGGAAGAAGCCGCGGAAGGGAAGCGGGAAGGTTCCCCATCCCCGCCGGCGTTCAGCGCGGCGTGGTTCCGCGACTGGGGCCGCACGCTCTTCGTCGCGGCCCTCATTTTCATCTTCTTCCGGACGTTCCTGCTGGCGACGTTCGTGATCACGTCGGGGTCGATGGAGGGGACGCTCCTCGTCGGCGATTTCCTGCTCGTGAACAAGACGTCGCTTGGTGCGCCGATCCCGTTCACGAACGCCCGCATCCCGGGGTACGCGGAGCCTGTGCACGGGGACATCATCGTGTTCCGGGCAGACCATTCTCCGGGGTTGGATATCGTCAAGCGCACCCTGGGCCTGCCCGGCGACACGCTGCGCATGGAGGGAGGCGTCCTCTACCGGAACGGAGCGGCCCTCGACGAACCCTACGTCCGCCGGAATCCGCGGCAGCTGGACGAGGGGGATCCCCGGATGCAGTGGCAACTGGCGCACCTGATTCCGGATCCGGAGCGGGGCGAGTACAAGCCGACGCGGGACAACTGGGGGCCCCTCGTGGTGCCGCCGGAGCGCTACTTCATGCTCGGGGACAACCGGGAGGAGAGCCTCGATTCGCGGTACTGGGGCTTCGTCGAGCGCGGGAAGATGCAGGGCAGGCCGTTCTTCATCTACTTCTCGTACGACCGGGAGGCGCTGAGGCCGGTGAAGTTCCTCACGGCGATGAGGCCGGGAAGGATCGGCCCCTCGCCGGACTGAGCGGATCGAGCGTGTGCCGTCCGGCGTCAGAGTGTTCCGTCCGGCGTCAGAGCTTCTTCAGCAGCTTCCGGATGACGATCACGGCGACGGCGATGGCGATCTTTCTCATCAGGTTTCCCTTTCCTCTTCCGCGCATGGCGTACGCCTCAAGGTGGCGCGCCCACGCCCTGCCGGACAGTGCATCCACGCCCCGCCGGTCAGTACGGGGCGTGCCCGCGTCGGGGTTTCGGCGGCTCTGGCCCGCGGCCGGGCGCCGGGCAACGTTGAGAGGATGGGAAAGGTCCGCAGTCCAGGAGGTGTCATGCGCGTGACCCGGGCGATGGCCCTTGCGACGTTGCTCATTTACGCGGGATGCGATTTGCCGCCCGCCGACGACGCGGCGGCAGCCACTCATTCCCATGCCGGCGGCGGCGTCGTGACGCACTGGACCGAATCGCTCGAACTCTTCGTCGAGTACCCTCCGCACGTTCAGGGGGTCGCGAGCGAACCGTGGGGAATCCACCTCACCTGGCTGGCGGACTGGAAGCCGGTGCTGGAGGGGCGCCTGGTGCTCCTGCTCCGGGGACCCGGCGGCGCCCGCGAAGAGGTCGTCATGGAGGCCCCGGCGAGCCCGGGAATCTACGGCGCGAGCCCGACTCTCACGGAGGTCGGGACATGGCGGGCGGATCTGACCCTCACGGCCCGCGGCGCGGACCACGCGATCCCGGTGGGGCAGCTGCAGGTGTTCCCGAGCGAAGATGCGCTCCCGCACGACGTGGAGGAGCCGCTTCCGGGGCTGATCGCGCTCCCGAAGGAACAGCAGTGGGCGATGCCGTTCGAGGTTGCGGTCGCGGAGACGCGCCGGATCCCGAACTCGATCCCCGTCACGGGGGAGGTCACGGCTCCCGCGGGCGGGCTCGCGCACGTCTCGACGCCGGTGGAGGGCCTCGTGCTCGTCCGGGGGCCATCGCCCGCCCCGGGCGAGGTCGTGCGGGAGGGGGAGACGCTGGCGTTGATCGCCCCCACGAGTCTCGACGACTCCTACGCCCGCATGCGCGCGGACGTACAGGAGGCGGAGCGCGAGGCGAATCGGGCCGAGCGTCTCTTCGCGGCCGGCGCCATCGCGGAGAGTCGGCTGGAGGGGGCGCGGCACGACCTCGAGGTTGCGAGGGCGGCATTCCAGGTGGTGGGCGGTATGCGGTCAGGGGAGGAGGAGGGCGCCTCCGACCCGTATCTCTACCTGCTGCGGAGTCCGATCGGGGGCGTGATCGCGGATCGCCACGTGGCCCCCGGCGAGCACGTGGCCGTCGGGACGCACGCGTTCACGGTGGTGCGTCCCGACACGCTGTGGTTTGTCGCGCGGGTTCCGGCCCGCCACGCCGAAGCGGCCGGTGACGTCCACGGAGCGTGGTTCACCGTCGAAGGCACGACACACCCGCATGCAGCCGACCGCGTGGTGTCCGTGGGCAGCATCATCGATGCCGGGAGCCGGGCGCTGCCGGTCCGGCTCGCCGTGGCGAACCCGGGCGGAGAGCTGAAGGTGGGGATGCTGGCCGAAGGACACCTGCTCCTCGGCGAGCCGGTGGAAGGCGTGGCGGTTCCGACGCCCGCGATCCTGGACGAAGACGGGCTCTCCGTCGTCTACGTCAAGGTCGGCGGCGAAGCGTTTCAGCGGCGGGTCGTGGAGACCGGCCCCTCGGACGGGTCGTGGACCATCGTGCACGCCGGCGTTGCGAGCGGGGAACAGGTCGTCGCCGTCGGCGCCTACCAGGTGCGGCTGGCCTCGCTCGGCGACGTGGAGATCTCGGACCACGGGCATCCGCACTGAGGACGCCGCGATGAGCGCCACCGGACCGGCGGGAGACCGGCCGGGCCTCCTGCACGGACTGCTCGACCGGCTCGTCCACGCCTCGCTGGAGAACCGCCTGCTCGCCGTGGCCGGCGCATTCCTCCTCCTGGCGGGCGGGGGGTGGGTGGGGGCCACGCTGCCCGTCGACGTCTTTCCCGACCTCACCGCTCCCACGGTGACGGTGCTCAGCGACGCCCACGGACTCGCCCCGGAAGAGGTCGAGAGTCTCGTCACTTTCCCGATCGAAACCGCGGTGAACGGAGCGGCCGGCGTGCGCCGGGTCCGGTCGAGTTCGGCCCAGGGGATCAGCATCGTCTGGGTGGATTTCGACTGGGGGACGGATATCCTCCGCGCCCGGCAGATCGTGAACGAGCGGCTTCAACTCGCCACGGCCCAACTGCCCGAAGACGTGAGCGCGCCCGTCCTCGCGCCCGTGAGTTCGATCATGGGGGAGATCCTCCTCGTCGGCATGAGCGCGCCCGCCCCGCAACTCATGGAGGCGCGGACGGCCGCCGACTGGACCGTGCGGCGAAGGCTGCTCGCCGTGCCCGGCGTCTCGCAGGTCGTCGCGATCGGCGGACAGGTGCGCCAGTACCAGATTCTGATCCATCCCGAGCGCCTGCTCGCCTACGGCGTCGGACTGGACCAGGTGCTCGAGGCGGCGGCGGGCTCGAACCGGAACGCGTCCGGAGGCGTCTATCGCTCGGGCGGGCGCGAGATCCTGATCCGCGGCATCGGCCGCGCGCGCGGCCTGGAGGAGATCGGCCTGACCGTCGTCGCCGTAAGGGAGGGGGCGCCCGTCCTCATCGAGGACCTGGCGGAGGTTCGGATCGGTCCGCGCGTCCGGCTCGGCACGGCTTCCGTGAACGCGGAGCCCGCCGTCGTGCTCTCGATCCAGAAGCAGCCCGGCGCCAACACGCTGGAACTGACGGAGCGGATCGACGCCGAACTGAATGAAATCGAAGCGGAACTCCCGGCGGGCGTGGCCTTCGAGCGGTCCGTGTTCCGGCAGGCCGATTTCATATCGCTCGCCGTCCAGAACGTGATCGAAGCTCTGCGCGACGGTGCGCTCCTCGTCATCGCGGTGCTCCTGCTCTTCCTGTGGAACCTGCGGACGACGGCGATTTCCGTGCTTGCGATCCCGCTCTCGCTCGCCCTGGCCGTCATCGTGCTGCGGCTCCTCGGAGGCACGATCAACACGATGACGCTTGGAGGCATGGCCATCGCCATCGGCGCCCTCGTGGATGACGCGATCATCGTCGTCGAGAACGTGTACCGCCGCCTGCGCGAAGACCGCCGCCGCCCGCCGGAGCGCCGACGGCGGACGCTGTCCCTCATCCGGGATGCGGCGCGGGAGATCCGGAACCCGATCCTCAGCGCGACGCTCATCATCTCCATCGTCTTCGTCCCGCTCTTCTTCCTCTCCGGCGTGGAGGGGCGGATGCTCCGGCCGCTCGGACTCGCGTACATCGTGAGCATCCTGTCGTCGCTGCTCGTCGCGGTTACGGTGACGCCGGCGCTCTGCCACATGCTTCTGCCGGGGGACCGGGCGATCGGCCGCCCGCGCGATCCGTGGCTGATGCGCGGGCTCGAACGGGCGTACGGGCGCGTCCTCGACGCGGCGCTGCGCCGTTCCGGGGCCGTGATCGGCGGCGCGGCGCTCCTGCTCGCCGGCACGCTCGCTCTCGCGCCCTCGCTGGGGCGCGGATTCCTGCCCGAGTTCCAGGAGGGGACGCTGACCATCTCCGTCGTGAGCCTGCCCGGGACGTCGCTGTTGGAGTCCGACGCGATCGGGGCCCGCGTGGAGCGGCAGCTTCTGGCGCACCCGGCCGTCGTCTCCACGTCGCGGCGGACCGGCCGGGCCGAACTCGACGAGCACGCGCAGGGCGCGAACGCCTCCGAGGTCGACGCGCGGCTGGACCTCTCGGAGCACGACCTGGAGGAGGTCATGGCCGCGCTCCGGGACGACCTGGCGGGGCTTCCGGGGACGAACGTCACGATCGGACAGCCGATCGGGCACCGGATCGACCACATGCTCTCGGGCACGCGGGCCGCCATCGCGGTGAGCCTGTTCGGGCCCGACCTCCGGCAGTTGCGCGACATCGCCGGCGAGATCGAGACGGTCGCGGGGACGGTGGAGGGCCTCGTGGACGTCTCCGTCGAGAGTCAGACGGACATCCCCCAGCTTCAGATCCGCGCCGACCGCCGGGCCATGGCCCGGCACGGCGTCACGCCGGCCGAGATGGCCGCGGCCGTCGACGTCGCGTTTCAGGGTGAGGAGGTGTCGCTCATCCGGGACGGGGACCGCGCCTTCGACCTCGTGGTTCGCTACGCGGACGAGCACCGCACGGACCAGGAGGCGATCGGCGGGACGCTGATGACGACCCCGTCGGGCGCGACCGTGCCCCTCTCGCAGCTCGCATCGATCGTGCCGTCGCTGGGGCCCAACGCGATCAGCCGGGAGAACGTGCAGCGGAAGATCGTCGTGAGCGCGAACGTCGCCGGGCGCGACGTGGGCGGGGCCGCGGAGGAGCTTCAGGCGCGGGTCGCCGCGGAGGTCGAACTGCCGCCGGGCTACTACGTCCAGTACGGGGGCCAGTTCGAGAGCGGGCGGGAGGCGACGCGGCGGATCACGCTGCTCTCGCTGTTCTCGATCGCCGCCATCTTCCTCATCATGTTCCGGGCCTTCGGGAGCGCCCGGATCGCGGCGCTGCTCATGGTGAACCTGCCTCTGGCGCTGGCGGGAGGCGTACTCGCGATCCTCCTCATCGGCGGCACGGTGAACATCGCGACCCTGGTCGGGTTCATCACGTTGTTCGGCATCGCCGTGCGAAACGGGATTCTCCTCGTGAGCCGCTACCAGGACCTGCGCGCGGCGGGCGACGGGCTCGCCTCGAGCATCCGGCGCGGCTCCATGGAGCGTCTCAGCCCCATCCTCATGACGGCGCTCACGGCGGGCCTCGCGCTCGTCCCGCTCGCGCTTGGCATCGGCGAACCGGGCAAGGAGATCCAGGCCCCGCTCGCCGTCGTCGTCCTCGGCGGACTCGTGACCTCCACCACGCTCAACATGGTCGTCGTCCCGGCCCTCTTCCTGCGTCTGGCGGGATCCCTCAGCCGAAGCGGTCGATAGAGAAGCGGGGCAAATCCCGGGGGAGCGGCTCGTCCGTGAGGAGGTCGGCCATGAGCGATCCGAGGGTGGGCGCGAACTTGAACGCGTGGCCGGAGCCCCCCGCGAAGAGGGCGACGCGGGAGTGCTCGGGGTGGCGGTCCAGGATGAAGTCCTCGTCGGGCGTGTTCGTGTAGAGACAGACGGACGCGTGAGCCAGCGCGCCCGCCACGCCCGGCGCGTACCGCGCGAACAGCCTTCGCAGATCCTCCGTCTCGGATGCCCCCACCTCGCGGTCGACCCGCTCGACGTCCGTCCGGCGTCCGGCCTGGAAGTGCATCCCCGCCTTGAGACCTCGCGCCGTCGGCGGGAATCCGTACCATGTCCCCTCGCGCTCGAGTTCCCACACCCAGGCGGGACCCTCCGCGAGCACGCCCGCATGTACCCCGGCGGGTTCGAACCAGTACTGCACCGTGCGTTCCACCTCGAGCGGGAGGGAAAGCCCGGGAAGCAGTTGCGGCGTCCAGGCGCCCGCCACGATCGCGAGGCGTCGCGCCGGGTACTCTCCGCGTTCCGTCCGGACCCGGACGCCCGAGGCCGAAGCGGACCACTCGATCGCGGGTTCGTCCAAGCGCAGTTCCGCGCCCTCCGCGGCCTCGAGCGTCGCCTCGATGCAGGCCTCCAGCGAGAGAATCGCGGCCCCTGGTTCGTAGATGGTGACGGTCCCGGGATCCGGCCGGAGCCAGGGGAAGCGCTCGACAACGTCTCCGGCGGAGAGGAGGAGGTCGCCGGCGTCCGGCCGCGCGGCGTTGCGCAGCGGCCTCCCCGCGAACACGCGGCCGTCTTCCGGCCCCATCATGAGGGCGCCCGCCGTCCGCAGCAGCGTCCGCCCGGAGGTCCGCTCGAGATCGGCCCAGCGCCGGCGGGCATCGCGGACGAGCGGCATGTATGGAGACCCCCGGTACCACGCTTCGCGGATCATCCGCGTCTCGCTGTGCGCCGACCCCAGGGTGTGCGGGGGCGCGTAGCGGTCGAATCCGACGACCGAGTGTCCTCGCCGGATGAGTTCGGCCGCGGTCGCGCCTCCGATGGCTCCGAGTCCGCTGACGGCGAAGTCGTGCATGTCGAACGCGGGTCCGGCTCAGATTCCGATTCTGGGGAAGGTGAGGCGCTGGTCCGCCTCCACCACCGAGACCGCCCTCGCGACCCCGTCGGCGACCTCGAACACGAACTGCACGGCGGAACCGTGCAGGAGGAAGGTGGTCGCGGACTGCGGGAGGAGTCGGAAGGCCGCCTCGCCCGTGCGGGCGGCCATGAGCACGCCCTCCTCGAGGGTGACTGTCAGCGTCGTGGCAGGGTCGATGCGGTACTCGCCCACGAAGAGCGACAGACTCCCGGGTTCGGCGCGCACGATGGGGATCGTAAGCGCTGCATCCGGCTCGACGCCCAGGTCCGCGAGGCGCTCCAGGAGCCGGGGCATTCCCGGAGCGTATGTGAGCGCTTCCCGGATGTGGGCGGACGCCGCGTCCAGGTTCCCGGCCTCTTCGTGAAGCTCGGAGAGCGCGAAGCGGATCGCGGGAGGTTCGGGCGTCTCCGCCGCGTAGGCCTCGAGGATCGCGATGGCCGTGGCCGGCTCGTCCTCCCGGAAATGGCCCGCGAGCCGCAGGACCTGGCCGGCGGAGTAGTCGTATTCCTCCGGCCGCGTGCGCCGCCAGTTGTCGTACCTCGACATCGCCGCCTCGACCCCGCCCGCCTCGACGATCGGCAGCAGCCGTTCCGCGATCGACGGCTTCGGGCGCAAGGCTTCGGCGCCCCACAGCAGGTTCGTCAACCCCTCCACGAGGGGTCCCAGATCGGAGGACGTGTTGTCCAGCAGGACGATGAGGCGCCCATGGTCCGGGAAGACGCGCAGGTAGGAGGAGAAGCCGAAGATCCCTCCCGAGTGTTCGATGACGCGCACGCCGCGCTCGTTTCCGATGTCCCGCGCCCGCGCGCCCACGCCGTACCCGTACGACCCGGAATCGAGGCCGGGCGTCGTCATGCGCGCGAGCGTCGTCGTGTCCCGGAACAGGCCGCCTTCGACGAAGAGGCCGGCGGCCCAGCGGGCGAGGTCGCCCACGGTGGAGTACAGCATGCCCGCGGCATGGGGCACGGTCGGGTCGATGAGGCGCGCCGGCCGGTAGCCGGCGAGGTCGCGCGTGTGGCCGGCCGCGTGGCCCTCCGGCGGCCACAGCGCATGATCGTACCCCGTATCGCTCAACTCCAGAGGTCCGAGCACATACGCGCGCAGGGCCTCGTCGTAGCTCAGGCCCGTGACCCGTTCCGCGATCCAGCCCAAAAGCACGTACCCCGAGTTGGAGTACTCGAAGTCCGTGCCCGGCTCGAAGGAGAGCGGTTCCTCCCACGTGAGCGCGACGATCTCGCCCGGGGCGAACGGCGTCGCGGCCTCCCACTCCAGGAACCCCGGCATGTTCGTGTAGCTCGGAAGCCCGGAGGTGTGCGTGAGCAGGTGGTGGAGCGTGATCCGTTCCGCGTTTTCCGGCGGATATTCCTCGATGTGGCGGCCCACCGGGTCCTCGACCCGGAGCAGTCCCTCCTCCTCGAGTCTCAGGATGAGCGCGGCCGTGAACTGCTTCGTCAGCGACGCGATGCGGAACCGGGTGTCGAGGGCGTTGCGGCCGCCGCCGGCGAAGTCGGATTCGCCGAACGCGCCCTCGAACAGCACCTCGCCCTCGTCGACGATGAGGGCCGCGCCGTTGAAGAGCCTCAGGTCATGGAAGGACCGGAGATAGCCTTCCGCTCGGTCCGCGCGCCCCTGCGCCTCGACGGCGGACGCGAGCCCGAGCGCGAACCCGAACGCGAGCGCTGCGGCAAGACCGTACTTCCAGGGTGGTTTTCGACGCGGGTCCAAGCGGGATCCTCCCATGGGTGACAAAGGGACCGGAACGCTCGCGTCCCTCGAACGAAAGAGATAGGATCGCATCATGCGCTCGATCTCAAGTCGGCAGCGGTCCAGGATCCTTGCACTGGAGGAGGCTGCGCGGCCGCTCGACCCCGACGCGGGCGAGCGCGACCGCCTCATGGCCGAGGTACACGCCTACGCGCAGAAGTTCCTCACCGGACTTCCCGAACGGCCCGCCTACGAGTACGACAAGTCGTCCGTCGCGGAGATCCGGGAACTCGGGGTCGGGACCGATACGCCCCCCATCGAGCGGCTCATCGACCGGATCGATGAGTCCGTCGTGGGGGTGGGACTCGTGCCCTCCCACGCCGGGCACCTCGGCTACATCCCCGGCGGCGGCATCTACGCCTCTTCGCTCGCGGACTATCTTGCGGCCGTCACGAACGAATACGCCGGCGTGCGCTTCACCGGCCCCGGCGCCGTCGAGATGGAGAACGTCGTTCTCGGCTGGATGGCGCGTCTCGCGGGATATCCGGCCACATGCGCCGGGAACCTCGCCTCCGGAGGCTCGATCGCCAGCCTCATCGCCGTCGTCACCGCCCGCGAGGCGGCCGGACTTCGCGCGCGCGACTACGAGCGGGCGGTCGTCTACTCGTCCTCCCACCTCCACCACTGCCTGCACAAGGCGCTCAGAATGGCCGGCGTGGGAGAGGCGGTGCGGCGCGACGTCCCGCTGGATGGCGATTACCGCATGCGGGCCGACGCGCTCGCCGAACTCGTGGCGGAGGATCGCGCGCGCGGACTCCGGCCGTGGCTCGTCTTCGCATCGGCGGGCACCGTGGACATCGGCGCCATCGACCCGCTCGCGGAGATCGCGAACATTGCCGAGCGCGAGGACCTCTGGTTCCACGTGGACGGCGCCTACGGCGGCTTCTTCGCCATGCTCGAGGAGATCCGGCCCGCGCTGGCGGGCCTCGAACGCTCGGATTCCCTCGTCCTCGATCCGCACAAGGGGATGTTCCTCCCCTACGGAACGGGCGCCGTGCTCGTCCGCGACGGCAAGGCCCTCGCCGAGGCGCACGAGTCGGGCGCCAGCTACCTGCAGGACACGGTCGAGGCCGAGCGCTGGGGGCCCTCTCCCGCCGCCGTATCGCCCGAACTCACCAAGCACTTTCGCGGCCTGCGGGTCTGGCTGCCGCTTCTCCTGCACGGGGAGGCGCCGTTCGAGGCCTGCCTGCGGGAGAAGCTCGAACTCGCGCGCTACTTCCACGGCGAGATCGAGGCGCTCGGGTTCGAGGTGGGGCCGGAGCCGGAACTTTCCGTCGTGACCTACCGCTGGGTGCCGGAGTCGGGCGACGCGAACGCCTTCAACCGGGCGCTGGTGGACGAAACCCACCGCGACGGGCGGGTCTTCCTCTCCTCCACGACGATCGACGGGACGGTCTGGCTGCGGATGGCGGCGCTCGCGTTCCGCACCCACCTGGACACGATCGACCTCGCGCTCGAGGTCCTCCGGGAATCCGTCGAAAAACTTGAAACCCACCCCGAACGCTGGCGCGCGGCGTCTCCCGCCGGAGCGCTCGCCGGGGGAGGCAGCGGCTGATGGCGGGTTCGAGTCCGGGGCGCGCCACGCAGGACGTACGCTACGAGCCGGACGAGCGGCCCCCGCTCCCGATCGCCGCCGGACTCGGCGTCCAGTACGCCCTCATCTGCCTCGCCAGCATCGTGCTCACGCCGACGGTCATGATCACCGTGGCGGGCGGCAGCGATGCCTACCTCTCGTGGGCGGTGTCCGCGGCGCTCGTCATCAGCGGGGTCACGACGGCGATCCAGGCGCGCAGCGTGGGACGGATCGGGGCGGGCTACATCCTCGTCATGGGGAGCACGAGCGCCTTCCTCGCGGTGAGCGTGTCGGCCCTCGAGCAGGGTGGGCCGGGGATGCTCGCGCTCCTGATCATCGCCTCCTCGCTCATCCAGTTCGTGCTCGCCTCGAGGATGGCGCTGCTGCGGCGGATCTTCACCCCCACCGTGGCGGGCGTGGTGCTCATGCTCATTCCGGTGACGCTCGCCCCGCTGATCCTGCGGAAGCTCGCCGAGGTGCCGGCCGGGGCGTCACCCGCCGCGGCCCCCGTCGTTGCGGGCGTGACGCTCGCGGTCCTGGTGCTCGTTCCGCTCCGCTTCTCCGGCGCCCTTCGGCTCTGGGCCCCGGCCCTCGGGATCGCCGCCGGGTCTCTCGTCGCCGGCCTCGGGTTCGGAATCTACGACCTGTCCCCGGTCGCCGAAGCCGCCTGGATCGGCCTGCCGGACCTCGCGTACCCGGGGCTCGACCTGAGCTTCCGCCCCGAGTTCTGGGCGCTGCTGCCGTCCTTCGTGATGGTGACGCTCGTGGGCGCCATGGATACGCTCGGGGACGCCATCGCGATTCAGCGGGTCTCGTGGCGCAGGCCGCGCGCGATCGACTTTCGCTCCATTCAGGGCGCGATCTCGGCCGACGGGGTGGGGAACCTCCTCTCCGGCCTGGCGGGGACCGTTCCCAACACGACCTACGGCATGAGCATCGCCGTCGCCGAACTCACGGGCGTCGCTTCCCGCGCCATCGGGATGTGCGTCGGCATCGTCTTCGTCGCCTTCGCCTTCCTGCCGAAATTCCTCGCCCTCATCATCGCGATCCCCGGCCCCGTCGTGGCGGCCTATTTCGTCATCATCGTCGCGCTGATCTTCGTCTTCGGAATCAAGATCCTGCTCCAGGAAGGGCTGGACTACCGCAACGGCATCGTCGTCGGCGTCGCGTTCTGGCTCGGCATCGCGTTCCAGCTCGACTGGATCTACCCGGAGTCCTTCCAGGGGGCCTGGGGCGAACTTCTCGGCAACGGCATGACCGTCGGCGGCTTGACGGTCATCCTGCTCACGGTCTTCGGAATGGGCGGGCGTCGGGCGCGACTCAAGACGCAGTTGTCGCACGACACCTGGCCGGAAGTCGACGCCTTCCTGGTGAAGTTCGCCGCGCGCAACGGCTGGGACGAAGACATGGAAACCCGTCTGCGCGCCGTGGGAGAGGAGACGTTGCACATCCTCGTTCGCGAGAAGGCACGGGAGGTGGGGGATGCGCAGGAGGTGAGGGATACGCAGGAAGTGGAGCGCAACCTGTTGGTCATCGCCCGCGGCGATGGCCCCTCCGCGGATCTCGAGTTCATCGCGACGACGGACGAGAAGAACATCGAAGACCAGCTGGCGATGCTCAGCGAGGCGGCCGCGGGCATCCCGGTCGAGGCGGAGACCCCGCTGCGGCTGTTGAGGCACTACGCCTCCTCGATCCGCCACCAGCAGTACCATGACATCGACATCCTCACGGTCCGCGTGGAGTCCGCGGGCCAGATGGCGAGGGACTTCTAGCCGCGACCCGTTCCTTCAGCCTGCGTCGCCCGGTCCCGGGACGGGACGATGATCGCCTTCGTGACCGCGAGCCGCTCGACGTCCGCGAGCGCCCGATTCGTTTCCTCGAGGCCGTACTCTCCCCCGATCACCCGGGCGAAGGGGAGGCGGTGCCGGGCGAGCAGGTCGAGGGCGCGCGAGACGTGCGGCAGTTCGGTTCCCCAGCGCCCCTTCACCGTCGCGTGCTTCCGGTTGATGTCGAGGTGCGGGTTGATGGAGACGGGGCCGACGTCCGTGTAGTGGCCCGCCACCACGTACGTGCCCCCGTCGCGGAGGAGGGCGAACCCCTCCGGGATCGCCGCCGCGTTGCCGCTCGCCTCGATGACGACGTCGGCGCCGCGGCCCTCCGTGAGGTCGGCCACGGTCGCCGACCGGTCGGGGCCCGGCGTTCGGCTCAGGGAGAGCGTGACGTCGGCGCCCATCGCGGTGGCCAGGTCGAGGCGCTCTTCGGGATCGCCGATGACGACGAGTGCGCCGCAGCCCCGGACCCGGGCGAAGGCGGCAGCCGCGAGGCCCACGGGCCCGGAGCCCTGGACGACGACCGTGTCGCCCGGCTGGAGGTCCGAGCGCTCGACGGCCCCGAAACCGGTGAAGAGTCCGCAGCCGCCGCCGATGACATCCGCTGTCTCGAGCCCCTCGGGCAGCTTGAAGATCGACGTGTCGGCCGTGAGCCGCATGGACGTCGCCCACCCTCCGTACAGTCCTTCGAGAGCGCTGAACGTGATGCCGTAGACCCGGCGGTGCGGACACAGGTTCGGCTGCCGCGCCGCGGAACAATGGAAGCAGCGATGGCACGTGCCCACGACGTCGAAGAAGGTGACGGCGTCCCCCTCCGTCAGCGGACGTCCGGTGGCGTCGACGCCCGGCCCGCGGGTTTCCCGCACCCGTCCCACGCTCACGTGCCCCGGGATGATGGGCCAGGGGACCCCCGCGAGGCGCCCGTGAAAGAGGTGCACATCGGTTCCGCACACCTCGCTCGCCTCGACCTCAAGCCATGTCTCGCCCGGCCCGAGCTCGGGGTCATCGAAGTCCCGGATCTCGAGCGGCTGTCGCGGTCCCGTCATCACCGACGCGCGTTGTGGCACTTCGCCTCCCGTCCGCGGAGTTCTCAGGTCGGCTTGCGGCGCGTATCTTACGACCTCACCCGCAGGAGACGCCCGCAGGAGATGAGAATGTCCGGAGGCCACATGCGAAACCGTGCCCCAGCCCGTTCGAGCCGGCGGATCCATCCCGGCCGCCGCGCCCGTCCCGGCCGGCGGATCCGCGCCGCCGCCGTCGCCGTGCTCCTGTGCGGGTGTGCCGGCGAGGCGGAACGGCAGGTGTCGATGCGGTCGGGGGACGTCGAGTTCGAGCGGCCGTCCCCGAGCGGCGAACCCCATCTTGCGGTGGGCGCGGAAGGCCGGACGATCCTGACGTGGATCGAGCCGGAGGACGGCGTGCCCGCGCTGCGCCTGGCGATTCGCGAAGCGGACGGCTGGTCCGCGCCGCGCACCGTGTGGACGTCGGAAGACATGTTCGTGAACTGGGCCGACTTCCCCTCGTCCGTGGAGATGCCCGACGGCACCCTCGCCGTCCACTGGCTGGAGAAGGTCGCCGACGCGCCGTACGCCTACCACGTCATGCTGGCGCTCTCTTCGGATGACGGGATGACGTGGACGGAGCCGTTCCGCGCGCACGACGACGAGTCGCCGACCGAGCACGGCTTCGTGTCGATGGTCCCGTGGCGCGATGGCGCGGCGCTGACCTGGCTCGACGCCCGCGCGATGGCGGGCGCCGCCGGCGGGGGCGAGCACGTGGCCGCGGGGGGCGGCGGCGAGCGGGGCGCGATGTCCGTCCGCTTCCGGACGCTCGCGCCGGACGGCCGGCTGGGCCCCGAAGTGCTCCTCGACGACCGGACGTGCGAGTGCTGCCAGACCGCGCTGACCCGCGTGGGGGACGGCCTCGTCGCCGCCTACCGCGACCGCAGCGAATCCGAGGTCCGAGACATCGCCGTCGTGCGCGGGGCGGGGGAGCGCTGGACCGCGCCCGCTCCGGTGTCGACCGACGGCTGGGTCATCCCCGGCTGCCCCGTGAACGGACCGCAGTTGAGCGGCGACGAAGCGGCGCTGGTCTCCGCCTGGTACACGGGCGCCGGCGGCACGCCGCAGGCGTACGTCGCCTTCTCGGCCGACGGCGGCGCGACCTTCAGCCCGCGGATCCGAATCGACGAAGGGCTGCCGCTGGGCCGCGTGGACATCGAGCGCCTCGATGACGGTTCGGCGGCGGTCGTGTGGCTCGAAGCCTCGAACGACACCCCGCGCGTCCTCGTCCGCCGCGTCCACCCGGACGGCTCGCAGGAGCCGCCCCTCCTGATCTCGGAGACCGCCGGCGAGCGTTCGAGCGGGTTCCCGCGCATGGTGCGGCTGGGAGACGAACTCCTGTTCGCGTGGACGATCCCCGGCGAGGGAGGCGGTGTGCGCGTCCGCCCCGTGCGGCTCTCCGGCTGAATCCGGCCGGGCCGACTGAACCCGGGCGCGTCAACGGAGTCCAGCCGGGTCAGGGGACGAGGAGCACCTTCGCGACTCCCGCCTCCGCCGCTCGGTCGAAGGCCTCCGGGGCGGCGGAAAGCGGGAGCCGGTCGTCGATGAGATCGCGCACCTCGAAGTCTCCTCGCTCCAGCGCCGACAGAGCGTCCGCGAAGGACCCGCAGCGAGAGCCGAGCAGTCGGACCTCATCTACGACAATGGATGAGATGTCGACAGCTAACTCATTTTTATGCGTACCCTTGAGGATCATCGTCCCGCGCGGCCGAACGGCCCTGCGCGCGGCAGCGAAACCGGCCGGCGCGCCGCTGCAGTCGACGACGAGATCGTAGGCCGCCTCCTCCACCGCCGTGAGCGGCACGGTGGCGAGGCCCGCCGCGCGCGCCCGCGCGAGGCTCCGCTCCGACCGCCCCGCGACCTCCAGTTCCGGCAGCCGCCGCGCCAGCACCCGCGCCACGAGCTGTCCCAGCCGTCCCGCGCCCACGACGAGGGCCCGGGTCGCGTCGACCTCGGTCTCGATCTGACGCAGGACGCGGCAGGCGGCCGCAACCGGCTCGGCGAACACGGCCACCTCGTCCGGCAGCGACTCCGGCACGCGATGCAGGTTCGCGACGGGCGCCCGAAGCCATTCGGCAAGGGCGCCGTCGCGGCCGCGGATGCCGATCGCCTCGCGGCGAAGGCAGTGCGTGGGCCGGCCGTCCGCGCAACTCGCGCAGACCGGCCCGGTGCGTCGCGAGCGGCAGGTGACGTTGATCTCCGCCACGACCCGCGCGCCGATCCACTCGGGCGGTCCCTCCTCGACACGTCCGACGAACTCGTGCCCCGGAATCCCCGAGAAGTCGCGGTACCCGCGCAGCAGCTCCAGGTCCGTCCCGCAGATGCCCGCCACCAGAACCCGGACGATGGCCTCCCCGGGCTCGAGGGAAGGACACGGCAGGTCGTCGCGGACGCGGATCGTGCCGCGGTCGATCCACGCGGCGATCACTCTCCGCGCCGCTCCTCGCCGGGCGAGCGCCTCACCGCTCTCGGCCCCGAGGCGGGGTCTCACCCTGATGCCGGATCTCGCCCCGGCCTGCCAGGATGGCGCGGAAGGAGCGCGTCTGGAGTTCGGCGGCCGTGAGGCCGGAACGCGCCGCCTCCTCCGGCGTCAGGGCGCCGCTCGCCAGGCCGCGGAGGAAGAAGTTCAGCAGGCCCTGGCCCGACGCCTCGTCATCGAACACCGATCCCGTGAGAACCGCCTGTCCCGCGGCGGTCACGAAGCGGTCGAGCCGGCCCGCCGCCGCGTCCAGACCCTCGAGGAAGAAGGAGAACACGGCCGCGTAGCGGGAGACGAGCTGCGCGGGGTGAAGGTCCCAGCTCTGGTAGAACCCCTGGTTCAGAGACCGCCGCACGTCGGCGTAGTGCAGGCGCCACGCCTCGTGAACGACCGCCGCGTTCTCCGAGCGCTCGGCCGGCGAGACCGCGGCCTTTCCCCGGTGCGGTTCGACCGGGAGCACGTTCGTCGCCCCGTCCGAGAGCCGGACGCCGGTCCCGGCGAGCGAGAGCTGAAGGAGCTGCCGGGCCATGTCGCACAACGGGTGGCCCAGCGTCTGGGCTTCCGCCGCGACCGCCGCGGCGCCCGTGAGGTCGTATGCTCCGAGGTGCACCGTGCGGCACCGCCCCTCCGCCGCCGCGACGAGCCCGGGCACGGCGATCCGTCCGTCCGGCGCCACGAGCGACCGCGGCGTCTCGACCATGAGGTCGATCGCGACCCGCCCCTCCGGCAGGCCGAGCGTCGTCTCGAGCCGATCCAGCGCCCCCGCGAGCCGTTCCACCTGCCCGGCGCCGACGATCTTGGGAAGAAGCACCGTGAACCCGTCCGGCAGCCCGCCCCCCGTCCGCGCCAACCCGGCAAGGAAGAGTTCGAGCGTCCGCAGCGCCCGTCCGCCGGTGGCCTCCGACAGCGACTTGATGCGGATTCCGAGCGACGGAGGGAGGCTCCCCGCCGCCGCCCCCGCCGCGACCTCCGCCGCCGCCCCCGTCGCCGCCTCGTCCTCTTCCGCCTCGGACCGGGCGCCGAACCCGTCCTCGAAGTCGATCAGGAAGGACTCGACGGGCTCGCGTTCGAGCTTCGCGCGCACCCGCCGGTGCACCGCCTCCGCGGTCTCCGGGGGAAGGGCTCCCGCGGTCTCCGGGGGAAGGCGATTTCCCAGGACATCGGCGAGGGAAGCGGGGTCCGCCGCGTACCGGCCGACATAGCGCGCGGCGATCCGTCCGAGCTTCGCCGCCGTGTCCCGCCGGAAGAGGTGGGCCCCGCCGACAACCGTGTGCACGGGCTGCTTTTGCATGGGCTCAACTTCCGCGGCTCCCTCCGCCGCAGCAACGATCCGTCCGCCGCCACCCGAAAAACTGGCGACAATCCCCTTCGTCCCCTAGGATTGCGGGCGGTTATCTCACCAAGCGACTCACGGGACCAGGCGACTCACGGGTCGGGTGCCGCGGGGCCTGTCGGGCGGGGTCTGTCAGGGGAGAGACGGTGGAGCCAACGAACGTCGAGAATCCCGACTACTACCACAAAGTCGTGGATTGCCAGTGGGCCTGCCCGGCCCACACCAACGTGCCGGGTTATATCCGCCTCATCG
This sequence comes from Gemmatimonadota bacterium, assembly GCA_022820995.1. Taxonomy (GTDB): domain Bacteria; phylum Gemmatimonadota; class Gemmatimonadetes; order Palauibacterales; family Palauibacteraceae; genus Palauibacter. The sequence goes on from JAJEEM010000058.1 coordinate 120,585, forward strand.
CGCAGGAACGGTACGACGACGCCTACATGCTCAACTGGGAGTCGAACGTCTTCCCGGGCATCCTCGGCCGGACGTGCGACCGCCCCTGCGAGCCCGCGTGCCGGCGCGTACGGGTCGAGGAAAAACCCGTCGCGATCTGCCGCCTCAAGCGCGTCGCCGCCGACCTCAGAGGCGACATCACCCCCCGCTTCCCCGACATCCCGAAGGAGAAGAACGGGAAGCGGATCGCCTGCGTGGGCGCGGGCCCGGCGTCGCTGACCGTCGCCCGCGACCTCATGCCGCTCGGCTACGAGGTCACGATCTTCGAGAAGAACGACCGGCCGGGCGGCCTCATGTGGACGAACATTCCGCAGTTCCGCCTGCCCCCCGAAGTGCTGTGGGAGGAGATCGACTACATCCTCGACATGGGCGTGGACATCCGCTACAACGCGCCCGTCGAGAGCATGAAGTGGCTGCTGGAGCAGGATTTCGACGCCGTCTTCGTCGGCTCCGGCGCCCCGCGCGGCAAGGAACTGCGCCTGCCGGGCCGGTACGACACGGACCACATCTACATCGGCATCGACTGGCTCGAATCCGTCGCCTTCGGGCACACGAACGCGATCGAGGAGAACGTCCTCGTCATCGGGGTGGGGAACACCGCGATGGACTGCTGCCGGACCTCGAAGCGGATCGGCGGCACGAACGTCAAGGTCATGGCCCGGAAGTCGAAGCCCTGGTTCAAGGCCTCCCCCTGGGAACTCGAGGACGCGGAAGAGGAACTCGTCGACATCGTCGAGAACCACTCGCCCACGGAGTTCGTCGTCGAGGACGGCGTCCTCAAGGGAATGAACTTCGACATCGTGGAATGGAACGAGAACGACGAGGGGCGGCTCGTCTCGACCAGGCTCGACGAAGCGTTCTTCCCTGCGGAAGCCGTCATCCTCGCCATCGGGCAGGAGACCGCCTTCCCCTGGATCGAGGACGATGCGGGGATCGAGTTCAACAAGTGGCGCGAGGCCGTAGTCGACCGCACGACCTTCATGTCCACGCGCGAGGGCGTCTTCTTCGGCGGCGACGCGGCGTGGGGCCCGGAGAACATCATCTGGGCGGCCGAGCACGGGCACCAGGCGGCGATCTCCATCCACGCGTACTGCCGCGGCGAGGACCTGCGGAAGCGCCCGCCCGAGCACATGAACCTCGTGAGCGCCAAGATGGGCCTCCACGAGTGGAGCTACTCGAACGACTACGAGTACGCGGCCCGCCGGAAGATGCGGCACGTCCGCCTCGAGGAGCGCCTCCGGAGCATCGAGACGGAAGTCGAGGAGGGGTTCGACCTCGAGCAGACGCTGACCGAGGTCGAGCGCTGCCTGAACTGCGACATCCAGACGCACTTCACGGGGAGCCTGTGCATCGAGTGCGACGCCTGCATCGACATCTGTCCCCTCAGCTGTCTCACGATCACCCACAACGGGGAAGAGGCGGAGCTCCGCACGCGGCTGACCGCGCCCGCCGAGAACGCGGAGCAGGACATCTACGTCTCGGAGGCGCTGCCGCAGACGGCGCGCGTGATGGTGAAGGACGAGGATCTCTGCATTCACTGCGGGCTGTGCGCGGAGCGCTGTCCGACGGCGGCCTGGGACATGCGGACCTTCGACCTGCTCAAGCCGTACGCCGGACAGGACGCGGACCATCCCTACTCCGGGATGGGGATCGAGGAGATGTCGCCGGGCGGCTTCGTTTCGGTGACTCCCTGACGGAATGGCCGAAATGAAGACCGACCGCGTGAACGACTTCGCGCTCAAGATCGGCACCGTGAACGGCACGGGCTCCGCGAGCGCCAACGGCCTCATCATGCAGTCGATCTTCCGGATGGGGGTCCCGGTGTCCGGGAAGAACGTCTTCCCCTCGAACATCCAGGGCCTCCCCACCTGGTACGAGATCCGCGTGAACGGGTCGGGCCACGTCGCGCGCACGCCGGACTTCGACCTCATCGTGGCGATGAACCCGGAGACCTACGCCCGGGACATCGAGGAACTCGTCCCCGGCGGCTGGCTGCTGTACGACTCGAGCTGGCCCATGGCGGATACGCTGCGGCGCGAGGAGGTGACCTTCCTCGGCGTCCCGCTCGCCGAGATGTGCGTGAAGACCTTCGATGGCGGCCGCACGCGCATCCTGATGAAGAACATCGCCTACACGGGCGCTCTGGCCGCCCTCCTCGACATCGACATGGACGTGATCCGCGGACTCCTCGAGGAGACCTTCGGCGAGAAGAAGCGGCACCTGCTCGACGCGAACTTCGAGGCGATCCGGCTCGGCTACGACTACGCGACCGACAACTTCGAATGCCCCCTGCCGATCCGGCTCGAGGGGATGGACGCCACGCGCGATTCGATTCTGATCGACGGGAACACGGCGGCGGCCCTCGGCTGCGTCTACGCGGGCGCGACGGTCGCGGCCTGGTATCCGATCACCCCCTCGACATCGCTCGTCGACGCCTTCACCGCCTATTGCCGGCGGCTGCGCGTCGAGGACGGGACGGGGCGGAGCAGGGCGGCGATCCTGCAGGCGGAGGACGAACTCGCGGCGGCGGGCATCGCGATCGGCGCGGGCTGGGCCGGAGCGCGGGCTTTCACGGCGACGAGCGGGGCCGGGATCTCGCTCATGACGGAGTTCATCGGGCTCGCCTACTACGCCGAAGTTCCGTGCGTCTTCTTCGACATCGAGCGCGTCGGCCCGTCGACCGGGATGCCGACGCGCACCCAGCAGGGCGACATCCTCCTCTGCGCCTATGCCTCGCATGGCGACACGAAGCACATTTGCCTCTACCCGAAGGACCCGGCGGAGTGCTTCGAGTTCAGCGTGCACGCGTTCGATCTCGCCGAGCGCTTCCAGACGCCCGTGTTCGTGCTCTCCGACCTCGACATCGGGATGAACGACTGGGTCGTGCCCCGCTTCGAGTGGGATGACGGGTACAGGCCGGACCGCGGGAAGGTGCTCGACGCGGAGGGGCTCGCGGAGATCGAGACGTTCTACCGCTACCTCGACGTGGACGGGGACGGAATCCCGTACCGCACGATCCCGGGCGAGGATCCGAAGGGCGCCTACTTCACGCGCGGCTCCGGCCACACGAAGTACGGCAAGTACACGGAGGACCCTGACGAATACCAGGAGGTCATCGACCGCATCGCGGTGAAGATCGACAACGCCGCGGAGGCCGTGCCCGCCCCGGAGATCCGCTCGCGGCCGGACGCCCGCTACGGACTCATCACGCTGGGCGCCTGCGACGGCGCGGTGCGCGAGGCCATCGAGCGCATGGAGGCGGAAGACGGGCTCCGGCTCGACTACATGCGGATCCGCGCCTTCCCCTTCGCCCCCGAGGTCGCGCGCTTCATCGAGGCCCACGACCTCAACATCGTCATCGAACAGAACCGGGACGCGCAGTTGAAGTCGCTGCTCACGCTGGAGACGGCGGCCTCGAAGGAACGGCTCGCCTCGGTCCTCCGCTACGGGGGGCTCCCGCTGAGCGCGCGCCACGTCATCGCGGGCGTGAAGGATCGCCTCGGCCTCGCGGCGGAGACCGCCGAAGGAGTGGGTGCATGACGTACATCGCCAAGCCGAGGGTCTTCCATCCGAGCCTGGAGAAGAACGAACTCGGGCTCACGCGCCGCGACTACGAGGGCGTGATGTCCACGCTGTGCGCGGGGTGCGGCCACGATTCCGTCACCGCCGCGCTCATCGAGGCCGCGTGGGAACTCGCGATCCCCACGCACCGGGCGGCGAAGATGAGCGGGATCGGCTGCTCGTCGAAGACGACCGCCTACTTCATGTCCGAATCCCACGGCTTCAACAGCGTGCACGGGCGGATGCCGTCCGTCGCGAGCGGAGCGAACGCCGCGAACCGCGACCTCGTCTACATCGGCGTCTCCGGAGATGGGGACTCGCTCTCGATCGGGCTCGGGCAGCTGTGCCACGCGGTGCGCCGCAACCTCAACCTCCTCTACATCATCGAGAACAACGGGGTCTACGGCCTGACGAAGGGCCAGTTCTCCGCCTCGGCGGACATGGGCTCGAAGTCGAAGCGGGGCGTGCCGAACGAGCAGCCCCCCATCGACCCCGCCCTGCTCGGGCTCTCGATCGGCGCGACCTTCGTGGCCCGGGGGTTTTCCGGCGACAAGGACCAGCTCGTCCCCATCATCAAGGCGGGGATCCGGCATCCGGGCCTCGCCCTCGTCGATGTCATCTCGCCGTGCGTGACCTTCAACGACCACGTGGGCTCGACGAAGAGCTACGCCTACACGCGCGAGCACTTCCGCGAGGCCGTCGAGGCCGCGTTCGTCGCCCCGAAGGACTTCGTCCCGCCGGCCGATGAGATCACGGCCGACATCGGGTCCGCCGAGGTGCGCGACGTCCGCATGCACGACGGCAGCGTCATCCGCTTCCGGCAGGTCGAGGGCGACTACGACGCGACGGACAGGGACGCCGTGTACGGCTACCTGCGCGAACGGCAGAACGCGGGCGAGGTGCCGACCGGGCTCCTCTACGTGGACCCGGAGTCGAGGGACCTGCACGACGTGCTGGGGACGGTCGACCGGCCGCTGTGGGACCTCCCCTTCGAAGAGCTGTGCCCGGGATCCGAGGCGCTGGACGCCCTGATGGAGAACTACCGATAGCGGGGGAGGAGCGGGCGGAGGGGCGGGCGGCCCGCCTCGAGGCGGTGCAGCCCGTGCTCCCGTCGCGGGATGTCGCCGCGGCGATCGGCTTCTACGTCGGGCGGCTCGGCTTCGAACTCGCCTTCGCCGATTCCACCCGCGATCCGGGATACGCCGGACTGAGGCGCGACGGGATCGAGTTGCACCTGCAGTGGCACGATGCGGAGGAATGGTCCCGCGTCGAGCGCCCCATGCTGCGCTTCGTCGTGCCCGACGTCGAGGCGCTGTTCGAGGAATACCGCGACCAGGGCGTCTTCCACGAGCGGACGGCGTTGCGGCGGACCCCCTGGGGCACCCGCGAGTTCGCCTTCTACGACCTCGACATGAACGGCCTCACCTTCTACCGCGCCCTCGCGGACGGAGAGGCCGGAGCATGACCTGGACTGCCCCGGAGCATTGGGTTCGTGTCGAGACGATCGATGCGCACACGGAGGGGGAGCCGTTGCGCGTCATCGTGGCGGGCTTTCCGGAGTTGGAGGGGGATACCGTCCTCGCGCGGCGTCGCGTTGCGCGGGCGGAACATGACGAACTCCGCCGCGCCCTCATGTGGGAGCCTCGGGGGCACGCGGACATGTACGGCTGTCTCGTGATGCCCCCGGTGAGGCCCGGGTCGGACTTCTCCGTCCTCTTCATGCACAACGAGGGATACTCGACGATGTGCGGCCACGGGATCATCGGCGTGGCGAAGATCGCCGTCGAAGCCGGCTGGATCGACGGGGCAGGGGACGAGCGGCCCGTCACGATCGACACGCCCGCTGGTCTCGTGCGCGCCACTGCGGTCCTCGACGGCGAACGGGTCGGGGAGGTCCGGTTCCTCAACGTGCCTTCCTTCGCGCCGCTGCTGGGGCAGTCCGTGGAGGTGGAGGGGCTGGGTACCGTGTCCTACGACCTCGCCTTCGGCGGCGCCTTCTACGCCTATGTCGATGCCGACGCGCTCGGGCTTCCGCTCGTGCCCGGCTCGGCCGCCGACCTGATCGACGCGGGGCGCCGGGTCACCCGCGCCGTGTCCTACTCGGCGGGAGACGACATCTCCCACCCCGACGACCCCGACCTCGGGTTTCTCTACGGCACCGTGTTCACCGGTCGGGCCGCGGATCCCGCGCACCACTCCCGGCACGTCTGCATCTTCGCCGATGGGGAACTCGACCGCAGTCCGACCGGGACGGCCGTGAGCGGCCGCCTGGCCATCCTTCGCGCCCGCGGCGAGATGCCCGGGGATGCGGAAATCGTCGTGGAGAGCATCATCGGAGGCCGGTTCAGCGGCCGGATCGTCGAAACCACGGCCGTCGGCGAGCATCCGGCGGTCGTGCCCGAAGTCGGGGGCCGGGCCTGGGTGACGGGTCGGCACGAGTTCCTCATCGATCCCGACGACCCGTGGCGGGACGGTTTCCTTGTACGCTGAGGAGCCGGACAGGAGGCGAAATGCCGCATATCGAGACGGTAGCTCCCGACGAAGCGACGGGGCTCCTCGCCCGCGAGTACGAGAAGGCCGTCCGCCGCGCGGGGCGCGTTTTCAACGTGATCGGCATCCAGAGCCTGAACCCGCCCGTCATGCGCGCCTCGATCCAACTCTACGAAGCGCTGATGCTCGCGCCGGGACCGCTGGGACGGGACGTGCGGGAGATGCTCGCGACGGTGACCTCGCGCGAACTTGAGTGCTTCTACTGAACGGAAGCGCACGGAGAGGATCTCCGTCAGGCCACCGGAGACGACGAACTGGCCCGCGCGGTCCGCGCGGACTACCGGACGGCGGAACTCGACGAGAAGACGCGCCGGCTGCTCGACTATGCCGCGGCGATCACCCGCGACCCGACCTCCACCGCGCGGCGGGACATCGACGAGTTGCGGGAGGTCGGCTGGACGGACGCGCAGATCCTGACGGCGACCGAGGTCGTCGGCTTCTTCAACTACTACGTACGCATGGTCGAAGCGCTCGGCGTCGAACCGGAGCCCGAAATGGAGCGGGATCCGGAGGTGTGGCCGGACCCCTGACTCCAATCCTGGTCCGCTAGCTTCGGGATCGGCCGCGGGCCCGCGCGACGCCTGTCGACCGCGTACTGCCGCCGGCGCGGCGAACCGCGCCCCCGGATCCGGAGCTACCGCCCGCGCGTCTGACGCTCCCGCCCGACCTCGACGGACCGGGGAGCCGCACCGCCGGCCGAGGCGACCGCGGGGCGGACTGGCGGACCACGGGTCGCCTCGTGGAGGGCGCGCCGCGAAGGATGGGCCAGGACGGCCTCGCCGTCGTGCGCCGCACCGTCGGCCGCGCCGGGCTGGACCGCGCGGTCGGTCTCGCCGGGTTCCACCGTACCGTGGGCCGGGTCGTCGCGCCCCCCGACCGGCGAACGGCCGGCCACTCCCGGGCTGTGGCGCGCTGCACGCCGCTACGTTGCACGCCGCTACGTTGCACGCCGCCGCGTTGCGCGCCGCTGGAACCCGACCGCGTCGTCGGCCGCACGGCCGGCCGTCTCGCAGAGCCTGAGACGTCCCGCGTCACGGGCCGCCGTACCGTCGAACGGGCGTCGTTCGTCGATGGCGGGGGGCTCGCCCGCTGCACGCCGGGCCGTTCCAGCCGCAGGGCGCGGCCCTCCGCCGACCGCGACGTGACGCGGACGGGTGCCGAGCCCGCCGTCCGCGAGGGGTCGCTCCGCGCTCCGGCCGTCGCGTCGCGCGGGCTGGCCGACCGGCCGTCGCGGCTCCGCAGGACGACGCGCTCGACCTCCCGCGGCAGGCTCGTGCCGCGATCGATGAAGCCGTTCGCATCGACCGCCGTTCTCCCGTCGCGCGAGACCGCGCGCCTGAGGCTCGCGAGCGTCTGCGCGGGTCGCCGCTGCGCCTGCCGCCCCAGCAGGCGGGAGTCCGTCAGCAGCACGCCGCGCTCGACCGCCTTCCGCCCGCGGCCGAAGTCCGAGCCGCCCACCGCGTAGAAGTGCTGCCGCCGGTGTCCCAGGCGCCCGTGCGGCAGGAACGTCCAGTGCCGGTACCGCCCGAAGCCACCGCCGATGTGCCCGTAGACGCCGAAGTGGAAGCCCCAGCTGCTCCCGTAATGGTTCCGGTAGTGGCGCCAGTAGTATCCCGAGGGAATCCAGCCCGCGTAGCTCGGGCCCCAGTACCAGTAGACGTGCGCCACGGCGAAACGCTGTCCCGGGAACCAGATCCAGCCCCAGTTCGGGTCGAGATCCCAGTATCCGTAGTGGTAGGGCACCCAGCCCCACGGTTCGTAGGAGACCCAGAACATTCCGCTGGGCGTGTGCCGCCAGCGGCCGTGCCTGTACGGCGCCCAGCCGGTGGACACGCGCGGCCGCCATGCGACCCCCGCGCCCGCCTGCACCCACGACCCGTGCCCTCCGAGCGAAGACGCGGCGTAGTGGAGGTCCGGGTCCACGTGCGCGGCGTACTCGCCGCCCGCTTGATCGGCGAGCCCCTGTCCCCACGCCTCCAGGCGGTCGAGGCCCGGGGCCGCCGCGAAGCGGAGCCGGCCGCCGTCCGCGCCTTCGACGAAGAGGCTCTCGCCCCGCCGCACCTCGGCGAGTTCCGTCTCCGTCGCGACTTCCGCCACCCCCTCGCGCACGACGACCTCGCTCCGGCGCTCGTCGTCGACGACAATCAGGAAGGAGCCCGCTCCCCGCGGCCGGATCGTCGCGTTCGGCGTGACGACGGAGGGCCACTCGGGGCCCGGCGGGTCCGCGGCCACGACGAGCTGCAGCGACCCGCGCGAGAGTTCGAGGATGGTGGCGGGGTCGCTCGCATCCGCCGAGTTGGCGAGCGCGCGGAAGAGGAGTTCCGCCCGGTCCCCGATCCGGACGATGTTGCCGTCGGCAAGCAGAATCTCGACGTGCGATTCGCCGGAGGCGAAGATCCGGTCGCCGACGAGGACGGGTTCGTTCACCGCGAGCTGGATGCGCTCCCGGGTGTCTCCCTGAATGAGCGTCGCGGAGCCGTCCAGCGCGCGCAGGTACCCGTAGCTGCCGTCGATGCCGCTCTGCGCGATCGCGGCGTCGTAGTCGACCGGGGTCTCCGCCTCCTGCGCGGAGACCGGGGGCCCGGCGAACGAGACGCCCCACGCCATCCCCACCGCCCAAACCCGCCGCCGGCCCCGCAACCGCCGGGGGGCCTCGGAGTTTTCTGCCGCCTTTGCGAACCGCATCCCAAGCTCCCGTGTTCTCCGGTCCCCGCCCCGGGCGGCCGCGTCGCCGCCGGGGCTGTCTTCAGAGTCTAGACGGTCCGCGCGGGAAGTCGGTCACCGGCGGCTGCCGGCGGACTGCTACGGAAGGTCGTCGATCCACTCGGCGATGAAAACGTTCGTGTTCCCCTCGTGGGACCCGTGCCGGTTCGACGCGAACACGAGAAAACGGCCGTCCGGGCTGAACATGGGGAAGCTCTCGAATTCCTCGCTGAACGTCACCTGCTCCAGCCCCGTCCCGTCCAGGTTGACCAGAAAGAGGTCGAAGTTGCGGCTGTCCGGATCGTTCAGGTTGGAGGCGAAGATCACCTTCTCGCCGCTCGGGTGGAAGAAGGGGGCGAAGTTCGCGGCCCCGTTGTCCGTGAGGCGCACCCGGTTCGAGCCGTCCGCATCCATGATGTAGATGTCGAGCACGCCCGGCCGCACGAGGCCGTCGGCCAGGAGCGCCCGGTAGTCCGCCAGTTCCTCCTCGCTCTCGGGGTACCTCGCCCGGTAGACGATCTTCGTCCCGTCCGGGGAAAAGAACGGGCCGCCGTCGTATCCGGGTTTGTCCGTGAGTTGTTGAACATCGGACCCATCGGGGTTCATCGAGTAGATGTTCAGGTCTCCGTCCCGCGTGGACGTGAATACGATCCGCGAACCGTCGGGCGCGAAGGTCGGCTCCGCGTCGTACCCGGGGCTCGACGAGATCACGCGGACATCGGAGCCGTCGGGCCGCGCCGTGTAGATGTCGTAGTCGTACAGCGCCCACACGTAGCCGCGGCGCATGTCCGGGGGCGGGGGACACCCGGGCGCCGCGTGGTGGGTCGAACTGTAGACGATCCTGGAATTGTCCGGAAAAAAGTAGCCGCAGGTGGTCCGGCCGAGTCCCGTCGACACGAGCTGCCGCTCACCACCCTCGACGCCGATGGTGAAGATCTGGTCGCACTCGTACTCGCCCTCGTGACGGCGCTGGAAGATCAGCCGCTGTCCGTCCGAGGAGTAGTAGGCCTCGGCGTTCTCTCCCTCGAAGGTGAGCTGGGCGAGGCTCGCGAAGCGCCGCTCTTCCGGGAGCGGGTCGCGGATGACGGCGCTCGTCTCCGCGCGGTCCTCATCCGCCGCGGCGCTGCCCCCGCCTCCTGCATCGCCGGCGCAGGCGGCCGCGACGGAGGCGGCGATGAGCGTGAGCGCGACGCGGGTGTGCGCGGACGCCGAGATTGAAAACTCTGGGTTCAAGAAATCCTCCGGGTGCTCCGGGTCGGGGCTGCGGGCTCACACGGTACGGTTCGCGCGCGAGCGAGGCCAGTTTCGCGGGCTCGCGGGGCGGGCTCGGGAGGCGGGCTCCGGGGCGCCCCGTTTCACGGATTCGGGAATGATACGTTCCACGGGGTGAGAACGAAGGAGAAGCGGGTGAACGAGTGGTCGGAACGGTACGGCGGGGAACTGCAGCGCCATGTGGCCGCGATGCTGGGGGACGCGGAGGAGGCGCGCGACGTCGTGCAGGACCTCTGGGTGACGGCGCTTCGTGCGCGGCCCGAGACGGGACGGGCCGCGAACGTCCGCGCGTGGCTGTACCGGGTCGCGACGCGGCGGGCGCTCGACCGCATCTCGATGCGCCGCCGGCGCTCGGCGTTGCTCGCGGCCCACTCCGGTGACCTGGGCTCCGGCTCGGTGCCGGCGGCCGACGCGGCGTTGGACCGGCTCTCGGAGGCCGCCGCGGCGCGCGTCCGGCAGGGTGTGGCAGAGCTTCCCCCGCGGCAGCGGGACGCCGTCTGGCTCCGCTGGATCGAAGAGTTGGACTACGAGACGATCGCGCGCCGCATGGGTTCCTCTCCGGAGGCCGCGCGAGCGAATGTCTACCAGGGGATGAAGAAGCTGCGCCGTGACCTCGCCGACGTGTGGCGCGAGGAGGGACCGATATGACTGGACGACGCACGAACTGGGGCGAGGAGGACTTGATCGCATGGATTCTGGGCGATCTGGATGCGGGCGCCGCCCAGGCGCTGACTGAGGACCTGGCGGCGTGCCCGGACCTCCGGGAACGGGCAGCGGAATACCGGCTCCTGAATCGTTCCGCGAAGGGCCTCCGGGAAGGCCCCGTCATCCGCTGGAGGCGCTTCGATTCGCCCTTCGGCGCCATGCGGGTCGCGGCGAGCCCCACGGGTCTGGTGGCGCTCTCGTGGCAGGACGAGAGCGACGATGCGTTCGTCGCCGGCCTCGAGCGCCGGTACCCGTCCACGCCCGTGGTGGGCGACGCCGACCGGCTCGCCCCCGCAGAGGAGCAGTTGACGGAGTACTTCGGCCGCCGCCGCCCCCGCTTCGACCTTCTCGTCGATCTCACGACACTGGGCGACTTCCAGCGCGCCGTGCTGGATGCCGCCTCCGGGCTCGATTTCGGCGAGGCGGTCACGTACACGGAGATTGCGCGCCGGATCGGGCGTCCGAAGGCCTCCCGGGCGGTGGGGAACGCGCTCGGCCGCAACCCGATCCCGATCATCGTGCCGTGTCACCGCGTGATCCGGACCGACGGAACCCTCGGCGGATACACCGGCGGCCTCCGCTACAAGCGCACCCTCCTCGACATCGAGGGCCGGACCGATCTTCTCGGCTCGCACGCCCAAACGGAGATCCCCCTCGCCTGACCGCGGGGTCGGCGTCGCGCGGAACTCCGCCCGCCGCCGCGCGGAACTCCGGCTGCACCCGCCGGTACCTCCCCAAATGGTGCCGGGCGCCGCGCCTTCTGCGCGAACGCCGGGGAGGGGGGGATCTTCACGGGAGTCGCAGCCATGTCCACTTCATCGAAAGCCGTTGCCGCCATTGGAGTTCTGTCCATGCTGGTCGTCGCCTCCGGAGTTCCCGCGGGCGCCGGCGACGAGGCGTCCGGCCGCACCGCGACGTCGCCGCCCTCGTCGGCCACGTTCGCGCGGGCAGAACCGGGGGTGCTGGAGACGCGGCGGATTCAGGGGCACCTGCTCGATGTCGAGGGGGTGCTGAGGCGAAGGGCGACGGACGCGCTCAGCGCGGCGCAGCGGGAGAGACGGAACGCCGCCCTGAACTGGCTGCGCGAGTACCGGGAACGGGGGGAGTTCCCCCGCAACCATACGCACGCCGGCCGTGTGCCCGTCTTCGTCGACGAACACGGGACGCCGTGCGCCGTGGCCTACCTGCTTCAGAGGTCCGGTCGCGAAGACCTCGTCCGGGAGATCGCGAGCGCGGACAACAACGTGTACGCGTGGGAGCTTGCCGCCGACGCACGCTTCTCCGAGTGGCTCGCTGAGACGGGTCTCACGCTGGACGAAGCCGCGAGGATCCAGCCCGCCTACGCCGACGGTTGCCTCTGCCCCCGGGATGAGGCGTCCAACACCTGGAAATACGTCGTGCCGCTGTCGGCGCTGTCGGCCCTTGTCGGTCACCTTGAGAGACCGGAGTGGTGGACGAGGCCCGCATTTGGCGTGATCAACGGGGCCTTTGCCGTCGCACACGCGGGCTTTGCGTGGAACGCGGTGCGCGAGTGGCAGGATTCGAGCATAGGAGCCGAACTCTCCACCGCCGCCAACGCCGGGTTGGCGCTCGTGTCCGGATACACGGCGTGGAGCCTCCTGCGGTCCCGCCCGGATGAGCCTGCCGCGTCCGGGTCCGAAACGGGAGTCGCGAGCGCGCTGAGGTCGCAGCGCCCGCGGCTTCTCGCACCTTCCGCAGCCTGGGTCGGTGGGGGCCCGGGCCTGCAGGTGCGCCTGGTCCACTGAGCCGGGCAGCCGCTCCGCGCCGGGAGTCGTTCTAGGGGGACTCCTCGACGAGTTGGATCAGGCGACGGAGGCCGAGGCCCTCCGGGCCGCCCACGCGGACCCGGAGCGCCAGGCGTTCGCATCGACCGAGCGCTTCGAGGTCCCCCAGGCCCTGGGCCCGGATCAGTCGGCGGAAGGTGAAGTCCGTCCCGGGGACGTGCACGTGCTCGCCGGCGTCGTCGACGAGTTGCAGGAAGACGCAGTTGTCCCCGCCCCCCTTGTGCAGTTGCCCGGTCGAGTGGAGGAAGCGCGGGCCGTAGCCGAGCGTGGTCGCGGCCCCCGTGGCTCCGGCCAGGGCGGCGCGTAGCGTCGCGAGTAGCTCTTCCTCCTCCTCGCCGCCCGCGAGAAACGCCTGCACGGCGATGTAGTCCGCCGGCTCCACCGCGGCCAGGAAATCGTCCACCCGCGCCCGGATGCCGTCCACGTCCGGGGCCACGGGCGTGCGGGGCGGGGCGTGTCCGAACTGCGGCAACTCCCAGACGAGGTCGACCTCGTCCGCGTCGGAGATCTGCACGTCTTCGCCCGGCTCCGCGTCCGCCGACCCTCTCTCCGGCGCGCCGCCTCCCGCCATCGCCCGGCGCGCGAGACGCTTGGCGAGCTGCACGTCGGGCTGGTTGAAGGGATGGATGCCGAGGGCGGCTCCGGCCATCGCCACGCCCACCTCCCACACGAAGAAGAGGGCGCCGAGTTCCTCGGGTCCTTCGAGCCGGATGCGCAGCGTCGGGTGGCCGGCGGCCTCGAGCGCGTCGAGGAGGTCCGGCGTCTCGTCGGCTTCTCCCCACTGCTCCGCTTCGCGCGCCGCGTCGCCGCCGAGGAGGAGGCCGACGAAGACCCGGTCCTCTCCGTATGCCTCCGGCGGCCGCGGGGGCTCGCCGACGACCGGGACGATGCCCCGGCCCTCCTTTCCGGTGCTCTCGGCGAGGAGCTGCTCCGCCCAGTCCGGAAACGCGTTCCAGTCGGACGCCGCGACGAAGGTGACCTTGTCGCGCCCCGCGAGCGCGAGTTCTCCCAGCGCCGCCCCGAGGAGGAAGCCCGGGTTGAGGTGCACGTCGTCCCTGCACGCGTCCGCGGCCTCGGCAGCTTCCGCCAGAAGGGCCGGGACATCGGCGCCCGACAAGGCCGCCGGCACGAGGCCGAAGGGGCTCAGGGCGGAGAAGCGGCCGCCGACGTCCACGGGCGCCTCGAACACCGCCCGAAATCCCCGCTCACGGCCGAGTTCGGCGAGGGGAGACCCGGGGTCCGTGATCGCGATGAAGTGTTCCCCGGGGTCTTCCACGACTTCCGCGGTCCGCGACCAGAAGTGGCGGAAGAGCGAGAGCGTCTCGACGGTCGTGCCGGACTTGCTGGAGACGACGAAGATCGTGTTCGCCGGACGCAGCCACTCGAGGTCGCGGAGCGCCCCGGGGTGCGTGGTGTCGACGAGCGTGAGCGGCAGCCCCTCGCCTCGCATCGTGCGCGCCACGACTTCGGGCGCGAGGCTGGAGCCCCCCATGCCGAGCAGCACGAGATCCGTGAACCAGAAGGGCACGCCCGCGCGCAACGCCTCGAGCGGACCGAGCGTGGCGGGAGACGTCTCCGGGAGCTCCAGCCACCCGAGCCGGTCGGCCAGCTCCGGCGTGTCCGGGTCCGCGCTCCACAGCGTCGGGTCCCGGCGCCAGAGCCGCGCCACCGCGTCCCCGGCGGCCCATTCCCGGAGCCGGCGATCCACGTCCTCCGTGTGGGGACCCGCGGAGAGTTCGATCTCGATCATGAGCCGGTCACGGGACTAGAAGAGCCCGACCACGCTCCCGTCCTCGACGATCCGGATCCCCTCCGCCGCGGGCACGCGCGGGAGCCCCGGCATCGTCATGACGGTGCCCGCCCGGGCCACGACGAAGCCCGCCCCCGCCGAGGGACGCACGTCCTGAACGGTGATGCGGAAGCCGACCGGCCGTCCGAGGCGTGCCGGGTCGTCGCTCAGGCTGTTCGGCGTCTTCGCGATGCAGACCGGCGTATCCCCGATCCCCGCCGCCTCGAGTTGGGCGATGTCCTTCGAGGCGCGCGGCGTGTAGTCGACCCCGTCCGCGCCGTACACCTTCCGCGCGATGGCCTCGATCTTGTCCCGGATCGAAGCCTCCGCGTCGTATTTCGGCTGGAAGGCGGCCCCTCCCTCGTCCAGCGCCGCGAGCACCGCGCGGGCGAGGTCTTCGCAGCCGGCGCCGCCCCGCGCATGGCCGTCGGAACGGGCCCATGGCGCGCCCAGGTCCTCGCACGCCTCGGCCACGGCCGCGATCTCTTCGTCGGAGTCCGTCGCGAAGACGTTGATCGCCACGACCGGCTCGATGCCGAAGCCGCGGATGTTCTCGACGTGCGCGCCGAGGTTCGCGAGCCCGCCGCGGACGGCGTCGGGGTCCGGCGTGGAGAGCGCCGAGCGGTCGCCTCCGCCGTGCAGTTTGAGGGCGCGGATCGTGGCCACGAGCACGGTGGCCTCCGGGTTCAGTCCGCCGGTCCGGCACTTGATGTCGAAGAACTTCTCGGCCCCGAGATCCGAGCCGAAGCCGGCTTCCGTGATCACGACGTCGCCGAAGGCCAGCCCGGCCCGCGTCGCCATGAGCGAGTTGCAGCCGTGGGCGATGTTCGCGAAGGGCCCGCCGTGGACGAAGGCCGGCGTCCCCTCGAGCGTCTGCACGAGGTTAGGCCCGATCGCTTCCCGCAGCAGCAGCGTCATGGCGCCCGCCACGTTCAGTTCGCGCGCCCGCACCGGCTCCCCGCCGTAGTCGTAGCCCACGATGATGCTGCTCAGCCGCTCCTCCAGATCCTCGAGGCTCGCGGCGAGGCAGAAGATCGCCATCACCTCGGAGGCGGCCGTGATCATGAAGCCGTCCTCGCGCGGCACGCCGTTGATCCGTCCCCCGAGCCCGACGACGATGTTCCTGAGCGCCCGGTCGTTCATGTCGACGGCGCGCCGCCACGTGATCTGGCGAGGGTCGATCCCGAGCCGGTTCCCCTGTTGCAGGTGGTTGTCCAGCGCAGCCGAAAGGAGCGCGTGCGCGGACGTGATCGCGTGCAGGTCTCCCGTGAAGTGGAGGTTGATGTCCGCCATCGGGATCACCTGCGAGTACCCTCCGCCGGCGGCCCCGCCCTTGACGCCGAACACCGGGCCGAGACTCGGCTCGCGAATGCAGAGCACCGAGTTCGCCCCCACGCGGCGCAGGCCGTCGGCGAGCCCCACGGAGACGGTCGTCTTGCCCTCGCCCGCGGCCGTCGGCGTGATGCCCGTGACGAGGACGAGCCGGCCCGACCCGGGCTCGCGCGCGAAGATGGATTCCGGGGCGACCTTCGCCTTGTGGTGGCCGTAGGGAACGAGTTCCTCGATCCCCAGCCCGATCTTCTCCCCGATCTCCCTTATGGGCCGGGGCGTCGCGGCCTCGGCGATCTGTACGTCCGTGAGCATCCGTATCATCCCGATGAGGTGGCTTGAAAGCTGTCGTGGCAAAAAAACCGTCGGAGACTCTACCGCACTCGACGCCTGCGGAAAACCGTCCCGCGCATCGTGCCTGCCGCGAAACCCCTCAGCCCGACGTGGCGGCGGACCCGCGCGGCGACGGGGGCTCCCGCCTGCGGAGGGCGAGGCCGACCCCGAGAACGGCCAGCGTCCCGACGACGTTGTACCACAGCCACGCGATCTCCGTGAAGCGCGACACGGCGAGCACGGCGAGCATCGAGAAGATGAGCCCGTAAAAGGCCCCCGCGGCCGTCGCCCGCTTCACGAGAAAGGCGAGGAGGAAGACGCCCAGCAGCGCGCCGTAGAAGATCGAGCCGACTTCGTTGACCGCCTCCACGAGCGACCCCAACTGGCCCGCGTAGAGCGCGAACAGCACGGCGAACCCGCCCCAGCCCAGCGTGGCGAGCCGGGAGACGAGCAGATAGTGGGCGTCCGTCCCCTCCGGTTTCACGTACCTCCGGTAGAAATCGATGACGGTGGCGCTGGACAGCGCCGTGAGTTCGGAGTCCAGCGAGGACATCGCGGCGGCGAAGATGACGGCGATCAACAGTCCCAGGATGCCGGCGGGGACATAGGCGATGAGATAGGACGGGAAGACGTAGTTCACGTCGTTCGAAGACGCCCCCCGCACCTCGGACACGAGCGACTTCGATTCCTCCCTCAGCCGCGCGAGTTCGTCGTCGTATGCGGCGATCCGGCGCTGCAGTACGGCGGGATCGTCGCCGGCGCGGCGCGCCTCCAGCACCGCGAGCGTGCTCTCCCGGCGCAGTTCGTGCGTCCGCTCGTGCTCGGCCTCCAGCGCGGCGAAGGCGTCGGCGCGGGGACTTTCCGCGACCATGGCGGCTTCCGCCGAATTGAAGACGAGCGGGGGACGCTCGAAGTGATAGAAGACATAGAGGAGGACGCCGATGGCGAGGATGAAGACCTGCATCGGGACTTTGACGAAGGCGTTGAAGATGAGGGAAAGGCGGCTCTGGCGGAGCGAACTTGCCGTGAGATAGCGCTGGACCTGGCTCTGGTCGGTCCCGAAGTAGCCGAGGGCGAGAAAGAGGCCTCCGATGAGTCCGGACCAGAGGGTGTATCGGTTCGTCGGATCCCAGGAGAGGTCGATGCTGCGCCACATCTCGTGGATCCCGCCGATATACGCCACGTCGCCGACGCCGACGCCCTCCGGCAGCGTCGCGAACAGCACGGCGATCGCGATCCCGATGCCGGCGAACATGACGATCATCTGCAGCACGTCCGTCCAGATGACGGCGGTGATCCCCCCCATGATCGTATAGGCCACCGTGATGAGTCCCATGACGAGAATCGTCACGCGCTCGTCCCAGCCCATGATGACGGAGAGGACGATGGCCGGGGCGTAGAGGACGATCCCCGCCGAGAGCCCGCGCGAGACGAGAAAGAGGAAGCTCGTCAGCGAGCGGGTTCTGGGGTCGAAGCGGCGTTCGAGGTACTCGTAGGCGGTGAAGACTTTCGAGCGATAGAAGAAGGGGACGAACACGACGCAGAGAATGACCATGGCGATCGGCTGGCCCAGGTAGAACTGGACGAACTCCATGCCGTCGTCAAAGGCCTGTCCGGTCGTGCCGATATACGTGATCGCGCTCGCCTGCGTCGCCATGACGGAGAGGCCGATGGCGCCCCAGCCCAGCCGGCGGTTGGCGAGGAAGAACCCCTCGACGCCGCGGTTCTTCCGGCTCTGGCGCCAGGCGAAGGCGACGACGGCGCCGAAATAGACGGCAAAGACGAGCCAGTCGAGGCCGCTCACGGCACGCCGAAGTCGAGCAGGCGCGTGGCGAGATAGAGGAGGAGGATGAGTCCGGCCGTATAGGCGATCACCGACACGTAGAGCGCGCGCCAGCTACGGAAGGGGCCGATCCGGCCCTCGGTCTCGTCCCGGCCCTCCGGCTCTTCCCGGTCCTCGGTCTCGTCCCGGCGTTCCGTCACGGGGCGGTGATCTCCCGCCAGCGGCTTCCGTCGAGCGAGAGCAGGTTCGCCCACAATCGAAAGGCGCCGGGCACGCCCGCGCGCAACTGCCGGAAGAAGGAGAGCGACGTGTGGATGTAGAGTCCGCGGCCCACCGGCGCCGCGAGCAGACTGCCGCGGTTCGGCGGCTCTCCCGTGTCGGCCATCTCCAGGGGCGCCTGGTACCGCTCGTCCCACCGGTCGGGGAAATACAGTCCGCGCTCCTGCACCCAGCCTTCGAAGTCGGCCGCGTCGAGACGGTTGGGCTCCGCCAGTACGGGCGCCCGGGGCTCGATGAAGGCGACGGCGGCGTCCTCCTCCGTGACGCGGGGCGCGGGCCGGCCGATGGCGATGGGGTAGGGTGCGTATTCCCCCTCGTTGAACTCGTAGCGGTTGTACTGGACGACGACCGTGCCTCCGCGCTCGGCCCACGCGAGCAGTTCCGCGTTGGCCGCGATGAGGTCTTCGCGCACCTCGTAGGCCCGGATCCCGAGCACGATCGTGTCGAACCGGTCGAGCCTCCCGGCCTCCCAGTCGCCCGGCTCGATGAGCTCGACGTCGAGCCCGAGCTGCCGGATGGCGTCGGGTCCGTCGTCGCCGGAACCCATCACGTATCCGATGCGCCGATCCGCGACGCGAACGGGAAAGCGCACGATCCGCACGGCCGCGCTGCCGGCGAGGATCCGCGGCTCGATGTGCGGATAGTCGATGACCGTCGCGTGCGTGGCGGGAACCTCGGCTCCGGCGATCCGGATCCGGGGTCGCGCGAAGAACTCTCCTTCCGCCTCTCCCGCCGGGGGTTCGACGGTGAAGTCGACCGTCCGCGCAGCGCCTTCGCCGGCGAGTTCGAACGCGACCGTCTCGGGCGCCGCGCGCCAGCCGGGCGGCAGGTCGAGCCCGATCTCGCCGGCCGTCGCGTCGCGCGCGAAACTCGAGATCCGGAAGGCGATGACGCGCGAATCCGCGCTGCCGGCCGGCCAGATCATCGCGGGCGCCGCCGGGGCGACGGAGACGCGCGGCGCCACCTGGAGCGGCCGCCAGCTTTCTCCCGTCACGCCGTCGACCGCCCGGTGGCGCACCGGATCCTCGACCTCGACGTCGAATCGTTCGCCCGCCGCCGACACCGCCGCGGCGACGCGGCCGTGCACGGGTGGAGGACGGAACGGGAGCGCGCGCAGGCCGGGTGCCGCGGGCCAATCGTACAGGTCGCCGCCCCGCGGGTTCTCGAGGAACCACGGGGAAGCGGGGGGCGCGCCCGCGGGCACGGTGACGGCGTAGCGCCACAACCCGAGTTCCCCCGGCCCGAGCCGGGCGCGGGCCGACGGATCGAAGACGGGGTCCTCCTGCCGGAAGAAGCGGGCGAACGGACCCAGGTCGTCGGGTTCCGCCTCCACATCCGGGCCGACGCCCTCCACCGTCCACCCGGAGGGGACCTCGATGACCGGCGGGTCGAGTTCCACAGTCGCGTCCGCGCCGCTCCAGACGCGGGCTTCCACCAGTACGGTCTGTCCCGGGACCAGGACATCGTCCCGCGCCCGCAGTTCGACCCGAACTCCGGCCGCCGCGAGGATCGCCCGCGTGAGCAGCCGCGCGCGGCGGTCGAGTTCGCGCTGCAGTTCGCCGTGCGCCCCGGCGCGCGTGGCGGCGCGGAGCCGTTCCAGCGGCCGCAGCGCCTCGGCGAGGAAGGGCAGGGCGGCCCCGGGCCTCGCCGGGTTGAGCGCGCCGCCGGCGCCGCCGATCGCCTCCCGGTACGCACGGACATCCGCCTGAACGTCCGCCCCCGCGGACTCCCCGAGGCCGGCGGCCAGGCTTGCCAGCGTCGTGTCGACCCCCGCAAACAGCGGTTCCGTCGGAGCGCCGCCCACGAGCGAGGACACGAGCGAGAGGCGGGTGACGCGCGGGCCGAGCGGCAGCGCCGTCCCGAAGTCCTGCGACCGGTGCTGGCTGCGGCTGTCCATCGCGACCTGGTGGTGCGTGAGGCCGAGCAGGGGATCGAGCGTGCCGGTTTCGATCTCGATCGAGGTGGCGCCCAGTTCGAAGAGAGGGCGGCGGTACAGTTTCAGCGGCGCCCAGGGGGCCGCGCCCGCCGCGATCTGTTCCGGGAACCGGGTCGCGT
Organism: Gemmatimonadota bacterium; assembly: GCA_022820995.1. Lineage (GTDB taxonomy): Bacteria > Gemmatimonadota > Gemmatimonadetes > Palauibacterales > Palauibacteraceae > Palauibacter. The sequence continues at coordinate 140,788 of JAJEEM010000058.1, forward strand.
CTCCCGCGGCGTCGAAGGCCTCGCGCGTGAGCAGGCCCGACACCTGGTGGTGCCCGTGGCCGTCCCGCTCCGTTCCGCTCCACATGCTGACGATCACGTGGGGACGGAAGCGCCGGATCGTCCACACGAGATCGGAGAGGACGCGCTCGCGCGGCCACTTCGCGAAGGTTTCGTCCGCCGTCTTCGAGTAGCCGAAGTCGAACGCCCGGCCGAAGAACTGCTGCGCTCCGTCGATCGTGCGGGCAGCCAGGAGTTCGCCCGAGCGGATGATGCCGAGCCCCTCGCCGAGTTCCGTGCCGATGAGGTTCTGGCCCCCCTCGCCCCGCGTGAACGAAAAGTAGGCGGCCTCCACCCCCCATCCGCGCGCGAGCGTGGTCAGCAGCGCGGTGTCTTCGTCATCCGGGTGCGCCGCCACGACGAGCACCCGCTTCACGCCGTCGAGGTGCCGGAGGATGAGCCCCGCTTCGATCGCGCCGGGAAGGCGCGACCCCTGCGCGTGTGCGAGCGCCGGAAGCAGGCACCACGCGATGATGCCGATCAGGGTGGACGTCGATCGAGGCTGCATGGGCGAGAAGCTACGCTCGCGCCGCAACCCCAGAAAGGGAAGGTCGTACATCTATTATCCGCCCTACAGTTGACGCGCGGTGCGAGGACGCAGATCATGGTACATTCCACACCGAAAGAACGCGCCGCGCGCATCTATCGTCGGGCGCAACAGTCTGCACGAGGAGGCACAATGAACGAGAACGTGATGAAATTCATAGAGTCGGAGTTGAAGAGGGATTCCGACGTCTCGAATGCGACGCTCTTTGAAGGGGCGAGACTCATAGACGAGAGCATCGGGAAGCTGAACCCGAGGCAGTTCCACGCGAAGTATCCGCTTCAGGTCAAGCGCCGTCTGGCGGGTGGCGGCTCGCGGAGGACGGTTCGGGCGAGGGTGAAGGCCGCGCCGCGACCGCGTGCTCCGAAGGGAGATGGGAGCGCAGCCGTCCTGGCGTACGTGACGCGCGTGCTCAAGCGGAATCCCGACGTCAAGAACGCGGAGTTGTTCAAGGGCGCCTGCGAGATCGACGCCTCCGTCGCCGAGTTGTCGGCCCGGCAGTTCCATGCGAAGTACCCGCTGCAGGTGAAGCGGCGCCTGGCCGCGTCGGCTCCGGCTCCGAAGCCCGCGCCGGCTCCCGAACCCGCCCCGGCGGCTCCGGCACCCTCCGCGCCCGCCGTGGCGAAGCCCGCGCCGGCGCCCGCCGTGGCCGAAGCCCCATCGGTGGGAGACGGGGGCGCAGCCGCCATCCGCGGACTCCTTCTCAGTCTGGCGAGAGAACTGGCCAACGCCGGAACGCAGGCCGAGACGATCGAGGTCATGGCGCGGCTGGACGGCTATGTGGACGACATCATGCAGGCGGCTCGCAACTGAGCCGCGCCGGCCGGCCGGCTCCCCGCCGGCGGTCCGCTTCGCCGCAGTTCCCGAGGGCCCGGCGTACACGCGTCGGGCTCTCGTCGTTTCTTGCCGCGGCGCTGGGCGTCGTCCTCTCTGGGCCGGCGGCGGCGCAACTGAAGCGCGACGCGCTCGTGCAGCCCGTGGGCGTGGAGGGCGGCGACGTCCTGGTGGGCGTCGGCTTCACGCGCACGGCGAACGCCGCCTTCCCGCTGTCCGGACTCGGAGGAGACCTGACCGCCTTCCCGGTGCTCCACGCCGCCTGGGCGATCGGGCCGCACGCGGTGCTCGAACTGAAAGGGGCGGCCCGGAAGGTGCTCTCGATCGAGACGCGGGATCCGGCTTCCGCCATCGAACTCGACCCTTCCGTTCGGGACGGGACGACGCGCGACGCGGGCGATTTCGAATTCGCGATCTCCCTCGCCCCCCTCGGAGGTTCCAGAGGGTTCTCGGCCGGCGGGCACCTCGGGGTCAAGCTGCCGAACTCCGACGAGACGATGGGCATCGGCACGAACACGACGGACGTCACGATCGCGGCCCTGTTTTCCTGGGCGTCGGACCGCTGGCGCGCGACCGGCTGGTTCGGCGTCGGCATCCTCGAGGTGCCGGCCGAGCTCTTCGAGCAGAATGATGCGTTCGCCTACGCGTTCGAGGCGCTGTGGGACGCGGCCCCGGGCTGGCGGTTGTCCGCCGGGACGCGGGGGCGGACGAGTACGAGGAGGGTGTCTCCGCCCGGCACCGGCGACCTCGGCGAACTCCGGGCCATGGTGGAGTGGAGACGGGGACCGGTGGCCATCGACGCCGCGCTCGGGCACGGAACCACCGAAATGAGCGGAGACTGGCACGTGCGCGCGGGCGTCGCCTGGACGCTTGCCGGGGACCCATAGGCGGCACATCGTCCGTCCACCCTGCAGGCCCGGCCACGGAGTCCGGGAGCCACCCCGCGAGGAGGAAACGATGAGCGAAGCGAAGCCCCGGCACTTCCGCTGGGAGGCGTTGCCCTGGGAACGCGTGACCGAGCAGTTGGGCCGGCGCATGGTGACGGGAGACCGGGCGATGATCGCGCAGGTTCTGCTCGAGGAGGGCGCGGTCGTTCCCACGCACTCGCACGAGAACGAACAGTTCACATATATCCTCGAGGGCGCGCTGCACTTCTGGCTCGGCGAGGACGGGAGCGAGGAGGTCGTCGTGCGCGCCGGAGAGATCCTTCACATTCCCTCCCACGTCCCGCACAAGGCCATCGCACTCGAGAAGACGCTGGATCTCGACATCTTCTGTCCTCCCCGCGCGGACTGGCTCGACGGGACGGACTCCTACTTTCACGACTCGGACGACTGATGGATCTGGGGATCGCGGGCCGCGTCGCCCTCGTGGCCGCCTCCTCGAAGGGCCTCGGCCGGGCCGTGGCGGAGGAACTGGCGGCGGAAGGGGCGCACCTGTTCATGTGCGCGCGCGGGGAGGCAGCGCTCGCGGAGGCCGCGGCGGCGGCGGACGCGCGCGGGCCGGGCGATGTCGTCGCGATGCCGGCCGATCTGTCGGATCCCGCGGACGTGGCCGACCTCGTCGACGCGGCGCTGGCCCGCTTCGGACGCGTGGACATCCTCGTGAACAACGCGGGCGGGCCGCCGGCCGGGAAGTTCGAGGACCACGGCCGGGCGGCGTGGAAGGCGGCCGTGCGCCTCAACCTCGAGAGCGCCCTCGATCTCACCCGCGCCGTCCTGCCCGGCATGAAGGAGCGCGGGTGGGGGCGGATCCTGAACATCACGTCGGTCGCCGTGAAGGAACCGGTGGACGGCCTCATCCTCTCGAACAGCGTGCGCGCCGCCGTGACGGGCTTCGCGAAGACCCTCTCGAACGAGGTCGCGTCGTTCGGCATCACGGTGAACAACGTGCTCCCGGGCTTCACGCGCACCGCGCGCCTGGAGGAACTGGCCGCCGTGCGCGCCGAAACGGCGGGGATCTCGACGGAGGAAGTGGAGGCGGGGTGGAACGCCGCGATCCCCGCGAGCCGTCTCGGCGACCCGCGTGAATTCGCCGCGGTCGTCGCGTTCCTCGCCTCCGAGCGCGCCAGCTACGTCACGGGCGTCTCCATCGCCGTCGACGGGGGGCGCTCGCGGGCCCTCCAGTGACCCCCGGGACGCGGCGCCCATCCGGGGCGCGCGCCATCCGGGCCGCCGCCGCGGCGGCGTGCGCGGCGCTCTGGCTGTGGGCGTGCGCGCCCCCGGAGATGCCGCCGCCGGAGACCCCTCCCTGCACGCCCGGCGCGGAGCAGGGGGCCGCGGCGAACCCCGACCTTTACTGCATGTCCCTGTTCCCGACGCCCCGCGTGCCCGGCGCGACCGGCACGGTCGAACTGCGCCGCCCGCCGGGGCCGTTCTCCATGGGCGTGTCGCCGGACGGACGACTCCTGTACGACGCCGTGATCTCGACGGACCTCCCGCCGCCCTCCTCGCTGGGTCCGTACGACCGTTACGTCGCCTGGGCGTCGACCCAGGTGCTGTGGCCGATCGAGCGGCTCGGGGAGGTCCCGGCGCGCGGACGCGTCGAAGCGGGGCAGGTCGCGTTCAACAAGTTCCTCATCCTGGTGACGGCGGAGTCCGGCGCGGAACCGGGCGCGGCCGACGGTGCGGAACCCGGCGCGGAGTCCGGCGCGGCCGATGGCGCGGGCCCGGAGCCCGCGGGCCCCTACGTGCTGCGGGCCCAGTCGCCTTCCAGCCGCATGCAACCCGCCGACTTCCTCGAGTTCGCGCTCGGCGCCTCGCGCACGCCCCCCGGAGGGATGTCGATGGACGACGCGTGGGGCGGCGTGCCGATGCCCGAGGGGGTGATGATGCTCCCGTCTCTCATGGAGCTTCGGCCGGACGTCGAACCCTGGCTGCCGGGAGACGGCTGGGAGGGCGAGATCTTCGACGCGCGCCCCCGCGAGCTGATCGAACTCGGCGATGGCGACTCCCTCTCCCTCGACGCCGTGTACGTGCGGCGCCGCATCGGGAGCCGCGAAATCCTCGGCTACGGCTTCAACGGGCAGATCCCCGGGCCCCTCCTCTGGGTCCCCGAGGACGCGACCGTCACGATCGACTTCACGAACCGGATCGACTGGCCGACCGCGATCCACTGGCACGGACTCCGGCTCGACAACCGCTTCGACGGCGTCCCCGGCCTGACGCAGGACCCGGTGCTCCCCGGGGAGAGCTTCCGCTACACCGTGCATTTCCCCGATCCCGGCCTCTACTGGTACCACCCCCATCACCGCGAGGACGTGCAGCAGGACCTCGGGCTGGCGGGCAACCTCATGGTCCGGTCGGAGGATCCCGACTATTTCGGCCCCGTCCACCGCGAGGAGATCGTGATGCTCGACGACCTCCTCCTGGGCGAGCACGGGATCGTCCCCTTCGGACTCGAGCGTGCCACGCACGCGCTCATGGGCCGCTTCGGCAACACGATGCTCGTGAACGGCGAGCCCGACTACGCCCTGGATGTGGAGCGCGGGTCCGTCGTCCGCTTCCATTTCACGAACGCGTCGAACACGAGGACGTTCAACCTCTCCTTCGGAGGGGCGCCGATGAAGCTCGTGGGCACGGACGTGGGCAACTTCGAGCGCGAGGCGTGGGTCGAGAGCGTCGTCATCGCGCCCGCGGAGCGCTACATCGTGCACGTCGCCTTCCCGGAGAGCGGGGAGGTTCCGCTGCTGAACCGGGTGCAGGGGATCGACCACATCAACGGCGCCTTCTTCCCGGAAGAGGACACGCTGGGCGTCGTTCGCGTCGGCGGGGCGGACGCGGCGCCGGACCTGGCCGCGGCCTTCGGGGCGCTGCGCGAGAACGGGCGCGCGCGGGACGAGATCGCGCCGTACCGCCCCCTCTTCGACCGGCCGGTGGACCTCGAGCTGGAACTCGACATGACGACGCAGGGTCTTCCGCTCGTCGTCGAGCGTCTCATGCAGGTGGACTCGGCGTACTTCCACCCGGTCGAGTGGTCGGGAACGATGCCGATGATGAACCTGATGTCGACGCCGGAGAACGTGTCGTGGACGCTGCGCGAACCCTCCACGGGGCTCGAGAACGAGGAGATCCGGTGGACCTTCCGCGTCGGCGACGTCGTCAAGCTGAGGCTCCGAAGCCGCCGGGAGACGCTGCACCAGATGCAGCATCCGATCCATATCCACGGCCAGCGCTTCCTCGTCCTCGCCACGAACGGCGTCGAACACGACAACCTCGCCTGGAAGGACACGGCGGTCGTCCCGGTGGGCGGTTCGCTCGACCTCCTGCTCGAACTGTCGAACCCCGGCCGCTGGATGCTGCACTGCCACATCGCCGAACACCTGGAGGCAGGCATGAAGATGGTGTTCACGGTGGAGCCGTGACGCGGTAGGTTTTTCGGGCCCCGAACGGCCCAACTCACAGGAGTCTCCCATGAGAAAGTTCATCGCGGCCCCCGTCGCGCTCGCGGCCCTTCTCGCCCCGGTCCAACTGCCCGCGCAGTCCGCGGCCGAACTCGACGACGCGACCTCCGAGTTCGTATCCATCGCCGGCCCGACCGTTGCGCTCGTCGGCGTGAAGGTCATCGACGGAACCGGCGCGGCCGGGCGGACGAACCAGACGGTCGTCATCGAGGGGAACCGGATCGCCGCGGTCGGCCCGGCGGGCTCGGTGGAGATCCCGCCGGGCGCCGAGGTCCGCGAACTGCCGGGACACACGGTGATCCCGGGCATGATCGGGCTCCACAACCACATGTTCTTCATGGGCGCCGGGGGCCGGATGGCCCAGGGCAACATCTCCTCCCCCCGCCTCTATCTCGCGGCGGGGGTGACGACGATCCGCACGACGGGCAGCGTCTCGCCCTACGCGGACCTCAACGTCAAGTCGAACATCGAACGCGGGCTCGCGCCGGGTCCCCGCATGCACGTGACCGCGCCGTACGTCACCGGACCCAACCCGGCGCTCGGGGACATGGCGCAGGTGGACTCGCCCGAGGAAGCGCGCCGCTTCGTCCGCTACTGGGCCGGGGAGGGCGCCTCCTGGATCAAGGCGTACACGACGATCCGCCGCGCCGAACTCGCCGCCGTCATCGAGGAGGCGCACGCGCAGGGCCTCCGGGTCACGGGCCACATCTGTTCGATCACCTTCCAGGAAGCCGTGGACATGGGGATGGACAACATCGAGCACGGCTTCGGGACCGCGACGGACTTCGATCCGCGCAAGCGGCCCGACGAATGTCCGCCCAATTCCATGGTCACGGTGGGAGAGGAGGGGGACCCATCGGGGGAGACCGCCCGGGCGCTGATCCTTTCCATGGTCGAGAACGATGTCGGGATGACGTCGACGATGGCCGTGATCGAGCCGATGACGAAGGGGCGGGCGGTCCTCGACGAGCGGACGCTGGAGGCGATGGCGCCGGAGGTGCGGGAGGACTACCTGGAGACGGTGGACGCGATCGAGGCGAACCCGGACTGGCCGATGACGGAGGCGCACCTGCAGAAGCACATGGCGTTCGAGCGGGGCTTCGTCGAGGCCGGGGGGGTGCTCGCGGCGGGCGTGGACCCGACGGGGATCGGGGGCGCGATCGCGGGCTTCGGGGACCAGCGCAACTACGAGCTGCTCGTCGAGGCGGGGTTCGATGCCCCGACGGTGGTCCGGATCGTGAGCGCGAACGGCGCCCGCATCATGGGCGTGGATGACGAACTGGGGACGATCGAGGCGGGAAAGCTCGCGGACCTCGTCGTGCTCGACGGCGATCTCGAATCGGACTCCGCGATCATCAGGAACGTCACCGTCGTGTTCAAGGACGGCGTGGGCTACGACTCGGAGAAGCTGATCGACTCCGTGAAGGGAATGGTGGGAATCCGATGACTGAACATCGCCGTGCCCGAACCGGGATTCGCGCCTTCGCCATCGCCGTCTTCGCGGGGGCCGCGCTCGCCGCACCGGCCGCCGCGCAGAGCTACGACCGGCTGTCCGAGGAGACCCGCGCCTATGTCGCGGTGGAGGGTCCCGTCGTGGCGCTCGAACACGTCCGCGTCATCGACGGCACCGGCGGCCCGGTGCTCGAGGACCAGACGGTGCTGCTGAGCGGCGGACGGATCGCCGCTGTGGGCCCCGCCTCGTCCGTCGCCGTCCCGGAGGACGCGGAGCGTCACGATCTGGGCGGCCACACCGTCATCCCCGGAATGGTCGGCATGCACGACCATCTGTTCTACACGGCCGTCGGGGGACGGCGCGTGCAGCTCGGCTACAGCGCGCCGCGGCTCTACCTCGGCTCCGGAGTCACGACGATCCGGACGACCGGAAGCTTCACGCCCTACGCGGACGTGCACCTGAAGGACGCGATCGACAGCGGCGACTCGCCGGGCCCCCGCATCCACATCACGGCGCCGTACATCACCGGCTCGACGGGCTCGCCCCACCAGGCCCGGCTGACCTCTCCCGAACAGGCGCGGCGCTTCGTCGAGTACTGGGCGGAGGAGGGGGCCACGTGGGTGAAGGCGTACACGTCGATCGGTAGCGCCGAACTCGGGGCGGCGATCGAGGAGGCGCACCGCCTGGGTCTCCGCGTCACCGGACACCTGTGCTCGGTGAGCTTCCAGGAGGCCGTCGCGCTCGGGATCGACAACCTCGAGCACGGGATGCTGACGGCGTCCGACTTCGTGCCGGAGAAGGAGCCCGACCGCTGTCCCGGCAACATCATGCAGCGGGCCGGCGGCTCGGACCCGACGGGACCCATCGCGCAGGAGACGATCGAGGCGATGGTGGAGGCCGGCGTGGGCCTCACCGCCACGCTCGCCGTCTACGAGGCCTTCTTCCCGGACCGCGCGGTCGTGGATGAGCGGACGCTCGAGCTGATGACTCCGGACCTTCGGGAGGCGTACCTGGACGAGCGCGGACGCATCCAGGAGATGGGACCCGATCCCGAGAACTTCCGGAACGAACTGCGCTTCGAGAAGGCGTTCGTCGACGCGGGCGGCCTGCTCGCGGCGGGCGTCGATCCCACGGGCAACGGCGGAGCGCTCCCCGGGTTCGGGAACCAGCGGAATTTCGAGCTTCTGCTCGAGGCCGGACTCACGCCGGTGCAGGCCGTGCAGGTCGTGAGCCACAACGGGGCCAGGATTCTCGGGGTCGACGACGAACTCGGCACGGTCGAGGCCGGGAAGATCGCCGATCTCATCGTGCTGAACGGCGATCCCGGGAGCGATCCAAGCGCGATTCGGGCCGTCCGCTGGGTGTTCAAGGATGGCGTCGGATACGATTCCCGCGGGCTGGTTCAGGCGACGCGGGGCCTCGTCGGGATCCGCTGAGCCCCGCCGCGGTCCCGTGACCCGCGAGTCGGTCCGATGACGGACGGCGGCGCGTACCGCCCGGTCCCGCTGGCGACGTTCACGCGGCGCGAGGAGGCGGAGATGGTGCGCCGCGCGCGGGCCTTCCGCGACGAAGTGCGACGCCGCCGGACGGTCCGGGAGTACTCGGGCGAGCCCGTCCCCGAGGAGGTCATCGACGCCTGCATCGAGGCGGCGGGAACGGCCCCCAACGGCGCGAACCGTCAGCCGTGGCACTTCGTCGTCGTGCGCGACCCGGAGGTGAAGCGCCGAATCCGGATGGAGGCGGAGAAGGAGGAGCGTGATTTTTATGCGCATCGCGCGCCGGCCGCGTGGCTGGAGGCGCTCGCCCACCTCGGAACGGACGAGCACAAGCCGTTCCTGGAGAGGGCGCCCGTCCTCATCGCGATCTTCGCGGAGAGCTACGAACTGCGCGGCGGGGAGAAGCTCAAGAACTACTACGTGACGGAATCCGTCGGCATCGCCACCGGGATCCTCATCACGGCGCTGCACCACGCGGGCCTCGCCACCCTCACGCACACGCCGAGCCCCATGGGGTTCCTGAACGAGGTCCTCGACCGCCCGGCCAACGAGCGGCCCTTCCTGCTGCTCGTCGTGGGCTATCCCGCCGACGACGCGCTCGTCCCGGACATCGCGAAGAAGCCGCTGGACCGCATCGCCTCCCGCCGCTAGCCGGCCGGCGGTCCGTCCTCGGCGTCGAGGAAGCGCCGGGCTCGGCGGCGGGCCGCGTGAAGCGGCGATTCTCCGGCGGCGGCCGCCTCCTCGAACATCTCCCGCAGCGACGACCCGATCTCGTCGACGCTCGCCCGGAGCCGGGCCTCGTCCCGCTCGCCCCGGTGGATGGCGGCGAAGGCGGCCGCACCGCCGGCATTGATCACGTAGTCGGGGGCGTAGAGGATGCCGCGCTCGTGCAGTCTCTCCCCATCGGCCTCCGTGAGGAGCTGGTTGTTCGCGGAGCCGGCGACGATCCGGCACCGGAGGCGGGGGATCGTGTCGGGGTTGAGCGTCGCCCCGACGGCGCAGGGCGCATACACGTCCACGTCCACATCCCACATGTCGTCAGGGGGGATGACGACGCCTCCGAAGCGCGTCCGCGCCCGCTCGGCGGCGTCCTCGCGCAGGTCCGTCAGGTAGAGTGTCGCCCCGGCCTCGGCCAGGAGCCCCGCGAGCGGGAGGCCGACGCCTCCGAGCCCCTGGATGAGCACCGAGCGGGCGCCGAAGTCCGCCTCGCCGAACCGGTGCTCGAGCGCGGCCCGGATCCCGGCGAGCACGCCGCGCGCCGTGTACGGCCCCGGGTCGCCCGGCTTCCCGTCCACGAGGCCGACGGCGTACCCGGATATGGCTCCGATCCGGACCATGTCGTCCGGGGTCGTGCCGAGGTCCAGGCCGGTCTGGAAGGCGCCGCGGAGCGACGCGAGACGCGCCGCATAGCGGTCGATCAGGCCGGCGCGGGCGTCGTCGCCCAGGTCGTCCGGGATGGCGATGACGGCCTTGCCGCCGCCGTAGCGAATGCCGACGCCCGCCCACTTCCAGGTCATGCCCTCGGCGAGGCGCATCGCGTCGATCAGGCCGTCGACGGGGGCGGGATAGGAGGTCATCCGGGTGCCTCCGGCGGCCGGACCCAGCCGCGTGTCGTGCAGGGCGATGAAGATCCAGGCGCCGGTGGGGGCGTCGAAGGCGGTGACGACGGACTCGCCGTCCCACGCCTCCATGACATCGAGAAAGCCGCGGGTCATGCGTTCTCCGTATTCGATTCGTAGTCGATGCGGACGCGATTCGTCCGCCGGCGCGCGCGCGAGCGCGGTGAGACTATCGCGCGCTGCCCGTCCGGGCGACATTGGAACATGTGGGGCGTGATCGCGTATCGGTGCTCGGGAGGAAAGACGGCTGCGACCGACCGGGAGGTGATGGGATGACGACACTGTTCTTCGGAGACATGCTCCCGCCGTCGCGCGAAGCCGAGAAACGCCGCGAACACGTCCTCGTCGGCACCGCCACCCCCCTCAAGCTCGATGTCCGGCCGATCGAACACCACCTGACGCCCCGCGGCAGCATCTGCATTGGGACCTTTCACGAGGACCGGCCGATCGGACGCTGCGCCATCCCCCGCGACAGCGTGAAGGATTTCCTCCGGATGGACCTCTTCGACCGGCCGGTTTCGCTCGCGCTGAACGTCCGGAAGGGCGGTCCCGGGATGGAAGGCAGCCTGCTCGCGCTCGTGCCGATGGACCGGGCGTCGCCCGGCGGATCCGAGCGGGATGAGCCGTGGAGGGCCAGCGTCCCCGGAGCGGCGTACGACGACGCGATCAAGGCGGGCGGCGACGGCTCAGGGGCCACTCAGCTGGTCGGGATCTTCCTCGGCGAGGTCGTGCGCTTCGAAGGAGACCGGCGGGAACCGGCGTCGATGCTCCGCGAAGCCGCCGACATGCTGGCCTGCGTCATCCGCGGGCAGGTGGACAGCGTCGGCGGCCGCGTGCTCGAAGACCTGACCGCGCGCCCCGAGGGCTGAGCGAAGGCCCGGCGGCCGGCTGCGCTGCGCCGGAAGTCAGGAGAAGGGCGCGCCGTTGAAGCAGACCTCGGTTCCGGGGCGACACCGGCACGAAGTCCGCGGAGGCAGGGCCGGGATGTCGCTGCCCAGTGCCGCCAGCGCGAGGTCGGCCAGCACCTCGGCGAACGCGCCATCGTCGTGCGGTACGCCGACGCGCCGAAACTCGAGGCCGAGCGCGGCGGCGTGCCCGGCGAGGTCAACGTCCAGTTCCATCAGCGTCTCCGACTGCTCGTGCAGGAAGCTGACGGGGTCGACGAGGATCTTCGCGACGCCCGTGAGGCGTTCCAGCGCTGTCTCGATGTTCGGCGGGGTCCACTCGATCCGCCGGTTCGTGTGGTTCTGGTAGCCGAGCGTCCACGCGTCCACGCCCAGCGCGCGGGCCTGGGTTGCGCACCACTCCTCGACGTATTCCACGTAGCGGCTGCCCTCCTCGACGTACCGGAGCGGGGTGCCGTGGGCGCTGAACACGAGGCGCACCGCCGGGTCGGCCAGGCTCCAGCCGGCGTCCGCGGCGGTGCGGCGGATCGTGTCGGCGCGAAGGCGTATGTAGCGGGGATGACGATGCCACCCCGTCACGGTACGGACCTCCGGGCGCCATCCGATGCGGTCGAGCGCGCGCTCGACTTCGTCCAGCGCCGCGACGGTGGTCGACGGGCCGCAGAGCGGGTACACGGGCAGGGGAACGAGCGCCGGGGCCCCGGTCTCGCGCAGGCGGCGCAGCGCTTCCTCGATGGACGGCTCCGTGAACTGCATTCCCACAGTCACGCGCATCGGGTGGCCGCGGGCCTTCAGCGCCCGGGCGAGCGCGACGCCCTGCGCCTCCGCCTGTCGGTCGAGCGGTGAGCCGCCGATCCTCTCGTAGACCTCGAGGAGGCCGGGCGTCCGCCGCCGCGCGAGTTCGCGGCTTCGCGCACGGGCCGCCGCCGCGTCCATGTGGGGCTCCAGCCGGGCGTTCGCGAGGAAGATCCGCTCCAGAAAGCGGGTGACGGCGCCCGGGTCGGTGCCGTTCGGTTCGCCGAAGTTCAGGAGGAGGACGGCGGGACGGGGTTCGGAGTTCGCCATCGCAGGAACATATCGGCGCGGTCCCCGGCTTGCCCGCGCCGGAAGGGTTCGGAACGTTGCCGCCTCCGGGCGCGGGAGGGTTCGAAACGTCGCCGCCTCCCCGCGGGACGCCGGAAGGGGGAGGCATGCGGGTCGGAATCATCGGCGGAGGGATCACGGGGCTGGCGCTCACGCACGCGCTGGCGCGGCGCGGCGTCGACTCGATCCTCTTCGAGGGAGCCGATGACGTCGGCGGGGTGATTCGCACCTCCCGGCACGACGGCCGGGTCGTCGAACTCGGGCCGCAGCGGACGCGGCTTTCCCCTCCGGTGCGGCGACTCATCGACGAACTGGAGCTTCGGGAGGAGGTCCTGGAGGCGCGGCCCGGGGCGCGGCTGTTCGTCTGGGTCCGCGGCCGCCTGCGGGCCGTACCGACCCGGCCGCGCGGACTCATGACGGGCGATCTGCTCTCGCCGGCGGGGCGCGCCCGCGCCGCCCTCGAGCCCCTCACGCGGGGGATCCGGGCGCGGGAATCCGTGGCCCGCTACTTCCGCCGCAAGCTCGGCCGCGAGGCGTACGCCCGGCTCTTCGGCCCCCTCGTTTCCGCGACCTTCGGATCCGACCCGGAGACGATGCCGGCGGCGCGGGTCCTTCCGCTTTTCCTCGATCCGCTGGGCGTGAAGCGCAGCCTGCTCGCCGCGGCGCAGCGCCGCGAGCCGGGCGCCGCGCCGCCCGCGTTCACCTTTCACGCGGGCATGGCGACCCTCCCGCGTGCGATCGCGCGGCGGCATGCGGCCCGGGTCCGCGTGTCCGCTCCGGTCGAGGAGATCCGGCGCTCCGGCCGGCGGTTCGAGATCGGCCACGGGGGCGCGCGCCCGGACTCCGAAGCCGTGGACCACGTGGCGGTCGCGACGCCCGCGCCCGCCGCGGGGGACCTTCTGAGGCACGTCGCGCCCGCGGCGGCGGACCGTCTCGCCGGGCTCCGGTATCACCGCGTGGCCGTGGTGCCGCTGGAAGTGGAGAGCGCCCCGGAAGGGTTCGGGTTCCAGGTCGCGCTTGGGGAACCGTGGCGTACGCGCGGCGTGACGTGGAACGCTTCGCTGTTCGGGCGCGACGGCCTCTGCACGGCCTACCTGGGCGGCGGCCTCGACCCCGATGTGGCCGCGTGGGACGCAGCCCGGCTCGAACGGACGGCCGCCGACGAGTACGAGGCGATCCACGGGGTGGCGGCGACTCCGATCTGTACGGCCCGGCCTCGGCTCCCGGCGTACGACGGTTCATGGACGGCGCTGGACGGACTCGATCTTCCTCCCGGCATCACGCTCGCCTCCGGCTACACGGGACGGCTGGGCATTTCCAGTCGAATCGCCGAGGCCGAGTCGCTGGCGGAGCGTCTCGCCGCGCACGCATAGAATCCTGTCACGGCTCCCCGCCTTCCCGCGGGAACGTCCTCAGCGGTTCTCCGCCGGCGGACTCCAGCGCCGCACCTCGTCCACGACGGCGGCGATCACCGCCGGATCGGAGTCCGGGTGGAGGCCGTGTCCGAGGTTGAAGACGTGGCCGGGTCTGCCGCCCGCCCGTCGCAGCACGTCGCGCGTAGCCGCGCGCGCCGCCTCTTCGCCCGCGAGGATGCAGGCGGGGTCGAGGTTCCCCTGGATCGCGCGCTCCCGGCCGACGATGTCCCATGCCTCGTCGAGGGGCGTGCGCCAATCGACGCTGATCGCATCCCCTCCCGCCTCCGCCACGGCGGCGTGCGTGGCGCCGTAGTGCACGGTCGGGATGCCCTTCTCGCGGAGCCGCTCCAGCAGGCTGCGCGAGTACGGGAGCACGTGCGTCCGGTAGGTGTCGGGAGCGAGGATGCCGCACCAGGAATCGAACACCTGGATCGCGCTCGCGCCGGCCTCGTGCTGGGCGACCGCGAACTCCGCGAGGTGCTCGGCCCAGAACCCCGCGAGCCGGTCCCACAGGCCGGGGGACCGGAGCATGAAGGCCCGAAGCTGGGCGAGCCGGCTGTCGCGCGTGCCGCGAGCGAGGTACGAGCACAGCGTGAAAGGGGCCCCCACGAAGCCGAGGATCGGGCGCTCCCCGTCCGCGGCGAGGAGGCGGATCGCCTCCAGCACGAACGCGAGTCGCTCCCGCGGTTCGAAGGGACGCAGGCGTTCCACATCCTCCAGGCCGCCCCAGGGGGGCAGGGGAACGGGCCCGACGCCGGCCCGCAGTTCGATCTCGACCCCGGCGGCCTCGAACGGCGTCGACAGATCCATGAAGAGGACGAGGGCGTCCACATCGAAATACTCGAGCGGGAGCCGCGTGACCTGCGCCGCCGCCTCCGGGTCCCGCACAAGTTCGAGGAACCCGCGCGCCCGCCTCAGTTCGCGATAGGCGGGGAGGGAGCGTCCCGCCTGCCGCATGAACCACACCGGGGTCCGCTCGACGGGTTCGCGCGCGAGCGCGCGCAGGAGAAGGTCGTTCATGGCCCGCCGATGTTACCCCGTCGTGCGCCGCCAGCCAAACCGCCCGGTTGGACCCGTGTGCGACCTGTCGTAGCTTGCGGCCCACGACCTCGGATCCATCACAGGGGAGCGATCATGAACCGCCGTGACCTTCGCATGCTCCTTGTCGCCGCCGTCCTCGGGTTCCTGCCCGTCGCGACCGTGGCAGCCCAGGAGCCCGCATTCGACATCCTGCTGCGCGGCGGGCGCGTCCTGGACGGCACGGGGAATCCGTGGTTCCGCGCCGATGTGGGGATCCGCGACGGACGCATCGCCAGGATCGGGGACCTGGCCGGCGCCGGCGCCGACCGCGTGATCGAACTCGACGGCCGCTACGTCGTCCCCGGGTTCATCGACATCCACTCGCATGCGGATGACGGCCTCGACGCGGAGGGAGACGCCGGCAGCGAGGGCGCGCGCCGCCGGGCCGCCCCGAACCTCGTGAGCCAGGGCGTGACGACCGTCGTCGTGAACCAGGACGGCCGCTCTCCCTGGCCCATCGCCGATCAGCGAGGGCGGCTGGAGTCGCGCGGGCACGGGCCGAACGCGGCGCTCATGGTGGGGCACAACACGATTCGCGCGATGGCCCTCGGCGACGACGTCATGCGCCCTTCGACGCCGGCCGAAATCGAGCGGATGACGGAATTGGTGGAGCAGGGGATGGCCGAGGGCGCCTACGGCCTCAGCGCCGGGCTCGAGTACTTCCCGGGGATCTGGAGCGAGACCTCCGAACTCTTCCCCCTCGTCGAGGCGGCGGGTCGCGGGGGCGGCCTCTACATCGTGCACGAGCGCAGTTCCGGCATGACGCCGATGTGGTTCTGGCCGAGCCAGGACGATCCGGGGCCGCCGACCATGATCGAGACGATCATCGAGAACATCGAAGTCGCCGAGCGCACGGGCGTGACGACCGTGTCGACCCACATCAAGGCCCGCGGCTCGGATTTCTGGGGCGCGGGGCGGGCGCTCGTGGACCTCATCGAGCGGGCCCGGGCGCGCGGCGTGCCGATCTGGGCGGACCAGTACCCGTACAACACGACGGGCAGCGACGGGAACACCGTGCTCCTCCCCCGCTGGATCTTCCCCGGAGGCGGATTCGGCGGCGGCCCGCGCAGCCGGGAGGCGGTCGACTACGCCTCGAGGCTCACGGAGGCGCTCGGCGATCCCCTGCGGAGCGAAGAAGTGCGGCTCGACATCGCCCACGAGATCGGACGCCGCGGCGGACCGGAGAACCTCGTCATCATGGACCATCCGGACGAGACGCTGGTGGGAAAGACGGTGGCGGAACTGGCAGCGGAATGGGACGCGTTCCCGGTGGACGTGGCGATCCGCCTGCAGCTCGAAGGGTACCGGACGCGGCCGGGCGGCGCGCGCGTGCGCGGCTTCTCCCTCTCCGAGATCGACGTCGAGGAGTTTTCGGCCTATCCGTGGCTCGTGACGGCCTCCGATGCCGGGATCGCGCTCCCGGACGACGGACCCGTGCACGCCCGCTTCTACGGCACATTCCCGCGCAAAATCAAGCGCTACGCGATGGACCTGGACGTGCTGTCGGTGGAGAGCGCCGTCCGCTCGATGACGTCGCTGCCGGCCCAGCTTCTCGGGCTCTCGGACCGCGGTCTCATTCGCGAGGGACTCATCGCGGACGTCGCGGTGCTCGACTTCGACGCACTCCAGGACAACGCGACCTTCTTCGAGCCCCACCAGTATCCGTCGGGGGTCGATTACGTGCTCGTGGCCGGCACCTTCGTCGTCGACGGGGGCGAACTGACATGGGCGCTCCCCGGCGTCGTCCTGACGCCTGGCGCCGACGGGGCATCGAACGCCGGCGGGGCATCGAACGCCGGCGGGAGGGCGGGATCGTGACCGGGCGGGGCGCCGTCGCCCTCTTCGCGCTGGCCGCCTTCGGGTGCGGCCCCGGCGGCGACGCGGCGGACGGAGGCGCGGCGGATCGCGGCGCCGAGGTGAGCAGCTACACGGACGCCGTGCCCTCCGGCGCGAAACCGGCGCCCGAGGACGTCTTCCGCACCCTGGAGGGCGGCGAGGCGAGCCTCACCGACCTGCGGGGCAACGTCGTCGTCGCGAACCTGTGGGGCACCTGGTGCCTCCCGTGCCGCGACGAGCTGCCGGAACTCGTGGAGTTGGCCCGCCTCTACGACGGCCGGCCCGTCGTCATGCTGGGACTCGCCGTCGACTCCGGCGACGTCGATGAGATCCGTGCCTTCCTCGAGGAGTTCGGCGTCGAATACCCGAACTGGATGATGGGGATGGATGACGCGGTCGCGACCTTCGGAGCGGTGGGCTTTCCGACGACGGTGATCGTGGACCGGGAGGGATGGATCCGGAAGGAACTCCTCGGTCCCCAGACCGCGGCATCCCTCACGGCGGAGATCGAAGCCCTCCTCCGCTAGGCGAGTTGCTGGCCCTCGTAGAGGCGGGCGTAGAGCCCGCAGCGAGCGATCAGGGCGTCGTGCGGGCCGCTGTCGACGAGGCGTCCCCGGTCCAGGACGAAGAGCCGGTCGGCGCGCCGCACCGTGCGCAGGCGGTGGGCGATGATGACGGTCGTCCGCCCCGCCGCGGCGAGCTGCAGCGCCTCCTCGACCAGCGCCTCGCTTTCGGCGTCCAGACCGCTCGTCGCCTCGTCCAGGATGAGAATTTCGGGTTCCTTGAGGAGGACGCGGGCGATCGCGATCCGCTGACGCTGCCCGCCGGAGAGCCGGACGCCGCGCTCGCCGACCCGCGTGTCGTAGCCGTCCGGCAGCCGCTCGATGAACTCGCGCGCGTGCGCCGCCGCCGCTGCCGCCTCGATCGCCGGATGGTCCGCGTCCGGCCGCCCGTACGCGATGTTCTCCCCGATCGTCCCGGCGAAGAGCGGGTGGTCCTGCGGCACGATGCCGATCCGCGATCTCAGCTCCGCGACGCCGCAGGCCCGGACATCGGTCCCACGCACCCGCAGCCTTCCCTCGGTCACGTCCCAGAAGCGGGGGATGAGTGACGCGAAGGTCGTCTTCCCGGCGCCGCTCGGACCCACGAGTGCGACGACCTCTCCGGGCGCGATCGTCGCCGCGATCCCCTCCAGTGCCCACGGTTCGCCCTCGCCGTAGCGGAACGAGACGCCATCGAAGGAGATCTCGGGCGGTCCATCTCCCGCGAGCGATTCCGGCGCGTCCGGGTCCACGATCTCGCTGTCGCGGTCGAGAAGATCGAAGACTCGCCGCGCGGCGCCCTGCGCCTCCTGGTACGAGCCCCACAGCGACGCGAGCGCCATGATCGCCGCCGCGACGGAAAAGGCGTAGAGGAGGAACGACACCAGCTGTCCCGCCGTGATCTGCCCCGCCAGCACGAGCCGTCCGCCCTGCCACAGGACGACGACGATGCCGCCGAAGGCGACGATGGTGAGGATGCCGAAGAGCAGCGCGCGCACCACCGCCCGCGAGAGCGCCGCGTCGAGCGCCGTGCCGATCCCGGCGCGATACCGCTCCCGCTCCCATTCCTCGCGCACGAACCCCTGCACGACCTCGATCTGGCCGAAGGCCTCGTCCGCGATCGCGTGTGCCGCGGCGAGACGGTCCTGCACCTCGGTGCTCCGGCGCCGCAGCAGGCGGCCCAGCGCGAAGCCGGCGAGGACGACGACGGGGGCGACCGTCAGCGTCGTCAGCATGAGCTGCCAGTGGAGCAGCGTGAGGAGGACCGCGGCGCCGGCGAGAAAGAGCACCTGCCGCACGAGTTCGGCGATCTGGTGCCCCATGATCTGCTGCAGCGTCGAGCAGTCGGAGGCCAGCCGCGAGGTGAGTTCGCCGCTCGTCCGGCCTGCATGAAATCCAGGCGGGAATCCGATGAGCCGGGAGAAGAGTTCGTCACGCAACTGCGTCACGACCCGCTCGCCCGTCGCGCCGAGCCAGTACGTCTCGCCGAAGTTGAACACGCCCTGGAGAGCGAAGAGGCCGAGGAGTCCGAGCGCGATCGTGCCGAGGAGCGCAGCGTCGCCGTTGCCGAAGGCGGCGTCCATCAGGTAGCGGACGATGAGGGGGAAGGCGAGCCCGATCGCCGTGCTCAGGAGGAGGCAGACGCCGGCGCCGGCGAGGGCGGGCCGGTGCGCCCGCAACCGCGGGGCCAGCCGCTTCAGCGCGAACAGCGAAATCCGTGATCTGCCGCGTCGTCCGGAGTCCGACATCCCGCTTGGCCTCTCCCCCGTCCCCGTCTATCTTCCGCGCCCCGGCGACTCCGGGAGGGACCGAAGTTCGCACGGGTCACGAAACCGGCGCAAACGCACCCCGGAACCCTTCATGCCATCGTCTTCCCTTCAGAGCATGCAGCGACGCCACGCGCGGATCGTCGCGGCCTGGCTTCTGGTCGGCTGCGCCCTCGTCGCGGCGACGCTCGTCGTGGGAGGCGTGACGCGCCTGACCGGATCGGGCCTTTCGATGGTCGACTGGGAGCCGGTGAGCGGCGTCGTCCCTCCGCTGAGCGTCGAGGGGTGGGAGCGCGAGTTCGCCGCCTACCGCGACTCCCCGGAGTACCGGCTCGTGAACCGCGGGATGTCGCTGGCCGAGTTCAAGCGCATCTTCTGGTTCGAGTACGCGCACCGGCTTCTCGGACGCGTGATCGGCATCGTCTTCATCATCCCCTTCGCGGTGTTCCTCCTCCGCCGGATGATCCCGCGGTTTCTCATCCCGCGCCTCCTGCTCCTTCTCGCGCTGGGGGGCGCCCAGGGGCTGCTCGGCTGGTGGATGGTGCAGAGCGGACTCGTCGACATTCCCCGCGTGAGCCCCTACCGCCTGACCGCCCACCTCGCGCTCGCCGCGCTCGTCTACGCCCTCACGCTGTGGACGGCGCTCTCGCTGCTGCGTCCCGCGCCCGTCACCTGCGGAGACCCGGCCCTGGGGTTCGGCGGGAAACTCCGGCGCAGGGCGGGCGTCGTCCTCGGTCTCGCCGCGCTCACGCTGCTCTCGGGCGGCTTCGTGGCCGGATTGGATGCGGGACTCGTCTATAACACGTTCCCGAAGATGGGGGAGGGCTGGATCCCGCCCGGCCTGTTCGGAGCCGACCCGTGGTGGCTGAGTCCGTTCGAGGACCGGACGACGGCGCAGTTCAACCACCGCGTGCTCGCGATGATCCTGCTCGCCGCGGTGACGGCCCTGTGGTGGGGCTGCGTGCGGCGCGCCCCGGACCCGGCGGCGATATGGGCGGTCGCGGGATGCGCGCTCGCGTGGTTCCAGGCGGTGCTGGGCATCGCGACGCTGGTTCGTTTCGTCCCCATCCCGCTCGCCGCGCTGCACCAGGCAAACGCGCTCGTCCTCTTCACGGCGCTCCTGTGCCTGACCTTCGAACTCCGCCGTCTGGAGGCCGGCGCGGGCGCGTTGCCGGCGGATGGCGGGACCGCAGTCGCCTGACCGCAGTCGCCTAAACGGCCTCCAGGAGCGCGACGTGGCCGAGGCCGCCCGCGGCGCACACGCTGATGATCGCCCGCGTCCCGGCCGGCCGCTCCGCGAGTTCGAGCACCGCCTGGGAGAGGATGCGCGCCCCGGTCGCGCCGAACGGGTGTCCGAGCGCGACGCTTCCGCCGTTGGGGTTGATCCGGTCGCGCGGGAACGCGCCGAGGCCGTCCTTCACGGAGGTGCGGGCGGCGAGCCACTCCGCGTCCTCGAGGGCCGCGACGGTGCACAGAACCTGCGCCGCGAACGCCTCGTGGAACTCCCACAGCCCGATGTCCTCGAGCGCGAGTCCGCGGCGGTGCAGGAGTTCGGCGATCGCGAGCGCGGGGGCGATGAGGAGCCCCTCCAGGTCCGGATCGATGGCGGCCTGGCGCCAGTCGACGAGGCGAGCCCGCGGCAGCGACTCGGGCAGCAGGGAGAGTCCCGCCTCGGACGCGACCCAGCACGCCGCGGCTCCGTCCGTCAGGGGCGTGGAGTTGCCCGCCGTGAGCGTCCCTCCGGAGCGGGAGAAGGCGGGGCGAAGGCCGGCGAGCTTCTCCAGCGACGTCCCGGCGCGCGGGAGGGTGTCGCGATCGATGGGGAAGGTGCCGGGCGTGACGAGGAGCCGCCGGAAGAAGGCGCCCTCGTCCCGGGTGGCGCCCTCGTGACTCGCGAGCGCGAAGCGGTCCTGGGCCTCGCGCGGGATGTCCCATTCGCGGGCCATCTCCTCGGCGTGCCGCCCCATCGTCTTCCCCGTCGTTCGCTCCTTCACCGCCGGCGCCGAGATCCGGAGGTCGCGGGGGCGGATCCCCGCCAGTGTCCGCACCATGCGCGGCGGGCTACCCGCGCTCCCCGCGCGCCGGATGGTCCGGCTGAGTCCCGGCGAGAGTCCGATCTGCGTGTGACTCATCGATTCCACGCCGCCGCAGAGGACGAGGTCCGCCCGTCCGGCGGCCACCTGCCCCGCGCCGAGGGTCGCGGCGGCGATCGAGGTCGCGCACGCCTGGACGATGCCCTGGGCCGGGACGTTTGCCTCGAGACCCGCGTCGAACCAGACCTCGCGGCCCCAGTTGCTCACCGTGAGCGAGGGGATGACCGCGCCCCACAGGAAGAGATCGATCCGCCCCGCGTCCCCGCGGCCCGGACCCCCGTCTCCCGCTACCGTCTGCTGGATGACCGGGGCGGACAGCGCCAGACCGTCAAGGCGCGAAAGTTCGCGATCGATCTTCGCGAACGGACTGCGGAGGCCGGGGAGGACGAAAGCGGATCCGGGGCTCATGCGTGGCATCCTATCGGCCGTCCATCCAAGATGGAATAATCCCGGCTCGCGCGCGCGAATGCGCGGAGTTCGGCCGGTTTCCCCACGGAAGAGGAGCGTTCATGACGGTCCGGGTGAGGTTCGCCCCGAGCCCCACGGGTTTTCTGCACGTGGGCGGCGCGCGCACGGCGGTGTTCAACTGGCTGTACGCCCGCCGCGCGGGCGGGACGTTCCTCCTGCGCGTGGAGGATACGGACCGGGCGCGCTCGCGCCCCGAGCACACGCAGGCCATCCTGGACGGCCTCGCATGGCTGGGTCTGGATGTGGACGAGGGTCCCGTCTTTCAGGCGGACGGCGTCGAACGCCACCGGCGCGACGCCCTGCACCTGCTCGGCCAGGGCGCCGCCTACCGGTGTTTCTGCACAGCGGAGGAACTCGCCGCCCGGCGCGAGGAGGCGAAGCGGGCCGGGTCGGGATACGGGTACGATGGCCGCTGCGGCCGGCTGGACGACGCCGCCTCGGATGCGCGGGCGGATGCCGGCGAGCCGTTCGCCATCCGGGTCCGGGCGCCGCGGGAGGCGATCGGGTGGGAGGACATGATCCACGGGCCGATGTCGTTTCTCGCCGGATCCATCGACGACTTCATCATCCTCCGTTCCGACGGGACGCCCGTGTACAATCTCGCCGTCGTCTCCGATGACGCGGAGGCGGCGATGACGCACGTGATCCGCGGCGATGACCACCTCTCCAACACGCCGAAGCAGATCCTCCTCTATCGCGCCCTCGGCCGGCCGCTCCCCGCCTTCGGGCACGTGCCCCTGATCCTCGGTTCGGACGGCAAGCGGCTCGCCAAGCGCCACGGCGCGCTGTCCGTCCTCGCCTACCGCGACGAGGGCTACCTGCCCGCCGGGATCGTGAACTTCCTCGCGCTCCTCGGCTGGTCTCCGGGCGATGACCGGGAGGTGTTCGACGTCGGAGGCCTGATCGAGGCGTTTTCGATCCGCCGCGTGCTGAAGAAGAGCGCGGTGTTCGATCTGGAGAAGCTCGGCTGGCTGAACGGGCGGCACATCGCCGACGCTCCGGCGGCCGGCCTGTCCGGCGCCGTCGTCGACATTCTCGGCCGGGAGGCGCGGGATGAAGGGCGGGATCTGACCGAGACCCACCCGGGACTCGAAAACTCGCCGGAGCGTCTGGCGCGCATCATCGACCTCGTGAAGGGGCGTCCGCGGACGCTTCCGGCGCTCGCGCGGCAGGTGTCTCCCTTCTTCGCCGCGGACATCCGCTACGACGAAGATGCGGTGAAGCGTTTCTGGAAGCGACCGGAGGAGACGTCATTCCACCTCCGTCGCCTGGCGGAGCGTCTCGCCGGGGAGGCCGCGTTCCGCGACGTGCAGACGCTGGAATCGGAAGTGCGGGGTCTCGCGGCGGAACTCGAGGTCGGGGCGGGGCGGGTCATCAATCCCCTCCGCGTCGCGCTCATGGGCCAGGGAGTGAGTCCCGGCATCTTCGAGGTGCTGGAGGCGATGGGACGGGAGCGGTCGCTGGCCCGGGTTCGCGCCGCGGCCCGCACCCTCGACGCCCGGGTGGCCACGGCGTGAACGGGGCGTGGCCGGAGGAGCACGAGGCGCCGATGCGGCGGGCGCTCGAACTCGCGGCTCTCGGCGGCGAGAGCGGGGAGGTGCCCGTCGCGGCACTCGTCCTCGATGTGGAGGGCGCGATCGTGGCGGAAGCGCACAACCGGACGCGCGCCGACTCCGACCCCACGGCTCACGCGGAGGTGCTGGCGTTGCGCGCCGCCGCCGCCCGCCTCGGCGACTGGCGCCTGGAGGGACACACCCTCTACGCGACCCTCGAACCGTGCGCGATGTGCGCCGGCGCCGCGGTCCTGGCGCGCGTGGGCACCGTCGTGTTCGGGGCTGCCGATCCGAAGGCGGGAATGTGCGGGTCGCTCGAGAACCTGGTCTGCGATCCGCGGCTGAACCATCGGGTGGAACTCGTGCCCGGCGTGCTCGCCGAGGAATCCGCGCGCCTCCTGCGGGACTTCTTCCGCCGCCGGCGCTAGCACTCTTAGTTCTCGGCGTCAGCCTCCCGCGGGAACGGGCCTTCCGACGAAGCGCAGCACGACGATGACCGTGCCGATGCCCAGGAGATGGGCGATCCAGGGCGAAAGTCCGTACGACGTCCCCACGTGGCCGAAGAGCATCGCGGCCACCGCGACGACGAGTGCGTAGGGAAGCTGCGTCCGCACGTGGTCCATGTGGTCGCACGCCGACGCCATCGAACTCAGGACCGTCGTGTCGGAGATGGGCGAGCAGTGGTCGCCGAAGATGGACCCTGCGAGGACCGAACTGATCGAACTCACGAGCAGCGCACCGCCTCCGGCCTCGAAGCCGGCCGCGCCGCCGAGCGCGACGATGAGCGGGACGACGAGCGGGAGGAGGATCGTCATCGTGGCCCATGAGGTACCGGTGCAGAAGCTGACGACCGCGGCCGTCACGAAGGTGATGACCGGGACGAGTTCCGGCGCGAGGTTGCCTTCGAGGATCTGGGTCAGGTATTGCGCCGTCGCGAGCTGGCTCGTGACCTCCCCGAGCGACCACGCGAGGGTGAGGATCACGAACCCCATCGTCATCGCCCGGATGCCGGCGAGCCAGCCGTCGAGCGCCTGGCTCAGCGTCAGGATGCGCTGCGTCACGGCGAGCCCGATCGCGACCAGGCAGCCGGCGAGCGAGCCCCACAGGATCGCCTTGAACGGATCCGCCGCGCCGAACGTGTCCCAGAGCGAGGCCGGCCCCACGGCGCTGCGGCCGTCGAGGTACAGCCCCAGGAGGACCGTCGCGACCACCGTCAGCACGGGAATCGCCGCGTTGTACCAGCGCAGAGGCACGCCCTCCGGCGCATCGAGTCCCGTCTCCTCGGAGTTCACCATCAACTGCGATCCCGGCCGGAAGACGCCGCCGCCGGTGCGCGCCCTCACCTCCGCGCCGTGCATGGGCCCGAAATCCCGCTGCGAGACGATGACCGCCGCGACCATGAACAGCGCGAGGATGGGATAGAAGAGGTACGGAATGCTGCTCAGGAACACCGTGAACGGACTCGCGGAGCCGAGCGCCCCGGCGAGCGCGGGGTCGGCGGTCTGCTCGGCGGCGATCCGGAGTCCGTCGCGGATCAGCGAGATCTCGAAGCCGACCCACGTCGACACGAAGGCGATCGTGACCACGGGCGCGGCCGTCGAATCCACGAGATAGGCCAGCTTCTCCCGCGACACCTTCAGCTTGTCCGTGACCGGGCGGAAGGTGTTTCCGACGATGAGCGTGTTCGCGTAGTCGTCGAAGAAGATGCCGACGCCTGCGAAGAAGGTGGCGAGTTGCGCGCGGCGCGGCGTCGTGGCCAGGGGCCGCACGGCTTCGACGATCCCGCGCGTGCCTCCGGAGCGCGAGATCACCCCCACCATGGCGCTCAGCAGCGCGGAGAAGATGAGGATCGAGGCGTTGTCCGTGTCGGCGAGGGACGGGACGATGAACGTGTCCACGGTGCGGCCCAGCCCGGCGAGCGGGTCGAGGCCGGCGATGAAGACGCCGCCCAGCCAGATGCCGAAGAAGAGCGACACGACGACGTGGCGGAAGATGAGCGCGAGGGCGATGGCGATGAGCGGCGGAAGGAGGCTGATCCAGCCCGGGAACCGAGGCGGATCCACGCTCGCGCTCGCCGATCCGCGATCCGAGGTCATCTCCACGGACAGCGGGAGGTCCCCTTCCGCGGCCCGCAGTCCGCTGACGGAGGTCTCGGAGCGGAGAGGCAGGTCGCCGGCGGCGAGTTCGCGTCCCGAGGCGGATCTCACGCGATAGCGGGCGTTCTCCCCGTCCTCCGTACGGAGTATGAGCGAGAAGGGCACGTTCGTGAGGACGACGGCGGGCCCCTCCACGGTGAGCGAGGGGCCGTCCTGCGCAGAGGCGGCGCCGGGGAGGGACGCGGACAGGACGGCCGCCGGCAACAGAAGCCACCGTCCGGCGCGCCGGAAGACGTCGGATCGTATGCGCATGCCCGAACCTACCGGAGCCATCTCGCGAGGGTCAACGCGGGCCGGCGCGCAGGTCGGCGCGCGGGCCGGGGCGGGGAGAGGGGACCCGGGGCGACGTTGATCGCGGCCGGAGCGCGATCTATACTGCCGCCCGACCGGGGCCGACCAGGCAGCCGCTGCTGCCGACGCCGAGCCGCCCGCGACGGATCGAGCGAGCCGAGACGACACTGACGCACAACGTCCTCGACGAGGCCGCTGCCCGAGGGCTCCTTGCCGAGCTTTCCGCGCAGCTTGACCGGGCGATCGAGCCCGACGCCCGCCTCATCCTTATCGGCATCCACCGCCGCGGCGACTCGATCGCGGCCGAGATCGGCCGCCGCCTCGAGCCGTCGCGCGGCCCCGTTCCCATCGGCTCGCTCGACATCACGCTCTACCGCGACGATTTCGGGCAGGTCGGCGCGCTTCCTCTCGTCGGGACGACCCGCATCCCGGAGCCCATCGACGACGCGCACATCGTCATCGTCGACGACGTGCTCCACACCGGACGCACGATCCGGGCCGCGCTCCAGGAGCTTTCGGACTTCGGACGCGCGCGCCGGATCCAGCTCTGCGTCCTCGTGGACCGCGGGGGACGTCAGCTGCCGATCCAGCCCGACTACGTGGGCCGCGTGGTGGAAGTCGGCCCCAACCAGGACGTGGCGGTGCGGGTCGCGGACACGGACGGCGACTGGGGCGTCGACATCGTCGCCCTGCGCGCGGCTCCGGAGGCGGGGGCATGACGAGCCCGGGCCGGGAACTCGGGCTCGGGAAGGACCTCATCGGGCTCGAATCGCTCACGGGGGCCCAGATCGAGGCGATTCTCGACACGGCGGAGCCCTTCAAGGAGATCAGCGAGCGCAAGATCAAGAAGGTGCCGGTCCTCCGCGGACAGACGATCGTCAACCTCTTCCTCGAACCCTCGACCCGGACCCGCATCAGCTTCGAGTTCGCGGAGAAGCGGCTCTCGGCCGATACGGTGAACATCTCCTCCGCGGGCTCCTCCGTGCAGAAGGGCGAGACGCTCGTCGATACGGCCCGCAACCTCGAGGCGATGAGGATCCACATGGTCGTCGTGCGCCACGGGTCGTCCGGGGCGGCGAAGTTCCTCGCGGACCGGATCCCGTCCAACGTCATCAACGCCGGCGACGGCCAGCACGAGCACCCCACGCAGGCGCTCCTCGACCTGTTGACGATTCGGGACCGGTTCGGGGCCATCGCGGGCCGGCGCGTCTGCATCGTCGGCGACATCCTGCACTCGCGCGTCGCGCGCTCGAACATCTGGGGTCTGCTGAAGTGCGGGGCGGATGTCGCCGTGTGCGGGCCGCGCACCCTGATCCCGGCCGGGATCGAGGAGCTGGGCGTGCGGCGGCTGGGCTCGATCGATGAGGCCATCGAGTGGTGCGACGTGCTCTACGTGCTGCGGCTTCAGCTGGAGCGGATGGAGGGCGGCTACGTCCCCTCGCTGCGCGAGTACAACCGGGTGTTCGGCGTGAGTTCCGAGCGCCTCGGCCGCGCCGGCGACGGGATGATCGTCCTCCACCCCGGGCCGATGAACCGTGGCGTCGAGATCGACTCCGATGTCGCGGACGGTCCGCGCTCGGTGATCCTCCCGCAGGTGACGAACGGGGTCGCCGTGCGGATGGCCGTCCTCTATCTGCTCGCGGGCGGGCGCCCGGAGCTGGCCGAGGACGCCAAGGCGGCGGGACCGTGAGCGGCTCGCTCCTTCTCGCCGGCGGCCGGGTGATCGATCCCTCCTCGGGACTGGACGAGGTGCGGGACGTTCTCGTGCGGGATGGACGGGTCGAAGCGGTCGAGCGCGGCGTGGCGGGGCCGGAGGGCATCCCGCGGATCGAGGCGGGGGGACTCGTCGTCGCGCCGGGGCTGATCGACGTGCACGTGCACCTGAGGGAACCGGGGGCCGAGCACAAGGAGACGATCCGCACGGGCGCCCAATCGGCGGCGGCCGGCGGGTTCACGACGATCTGGGCGATGCCGAACACGGATCCGCCGCTCGACGACCCCGCCGCGGTCGGCTTCGTGCGGGAGGAGGCGCGGCGCTGGGCCCGGAAGGGGGAGGGCGGGGCGCGCGTGAGTCCCGTGGCCGCCGCTTCGCTCGGGCTGGCCGGCGAGCAGATGACCGAGATCGGCGGCCTGGTCGAGGCGGGCGCGGTCGCGGTCACCGACGACGGACACCCGATCCACGATCCGGCGCTCATGCGACGCCTGCTCGAGTACACGCAGTCCTTCGGGATTCCCGTCCTTCAGCATGCGGAGGACATGGCGCTCTCGGCCGGAGGGGTGATGAACGAAGGCGCGGTGGCCACCGCGCTCGGCCTGCGCGGGATCCCGAACGCCTCGGAGGCCACGGTCGTCGCGCGGGACATCTATCTCGCGGAACTCACGGGCGGTCACGTACACGTTCAGCACGTCTCCACCCGCGAGGCGGTCGAACTCATCCGCCTCGCGCGCGAGCGCGGCGTGCGGGTGAGCGGCGAGGCGTCACCTCACCACATGGCGCTGACGGAAGAGGCGGTGCGCGGCTACCGCACGGAAGCCAAGATGAACCCGCCGCTCCGGTCCGCGGCCGACCGCCTGGCGGTGCGGCAGGGGCTCATCGACGGCGTGCTGGAGTGCGTGGCCACGGACCACGCGCCGCACCACTACGAGGAAAAGGAACGCGAGTTCGACGATGCGCCGTTCGGCATCGTCGGTCTCGAGACCGCGCTCGCCGTATGCATCGGCGAACTCGTGAAGCCGGGGGATCTCACGCTCTTCGATCTCGTCGAGCGGATGTCCACGGCGCCGGCCCGGCTGATGGGGATCGAAGGCGGCACGCTGCGTCCCGGCAGCCGGGCGGACCTCGTCCTCTTCGATTCCGAGGAGGAGTGGACGGTCGACCCCGCGAGCTTCCGCTCGAAGAGCCGGAACACGCCGTTTAGCGGGTGGGAGGTGACCGGACGGGTGAAGCGCACGATCGTCGGCGGCGAGACCCGCTACCGGGACTCGGCCTAGCCGGCCTGGCCGGCCCCGCAGGCGGTGGCGAGACCCCGCCGCCGGGCGGGCGGGAGGCTACCCCAGGCTGTTGACGTGCCGTGCCGCTCGCGCCTTCTGACGGGCCGCGGCGTTCGCCTTGACGACCTTTCGGCGGGTCGCCCGGTCGAGCACGCGGTACAGCTCGGAAAGTGCCGGCGCCGCCTCGTCCCGCGATTCCGTCGCGAGGAGTTGCCTGGTCCGGGTCCGGATCTCGGACCGCACCCGGCGGTTCCGAAGTCTCCGCGCGCGCGACTGGCGCAGCCGCTTCTTCTGGCTCTCGTTATTCGGCATTCGATTCCTTCTTTTTCTTCTTCGTTCGGACGGTCGGCGCGGCGGGTCGCAGGCGGCCGCTCCGATCCGTCCAAGAATCAACAAAAGAACATACCAGACTTTCGAGATCCATCCAACTTGGCGTCGGCGGCGGCACGCGCGGGCCGGGGGTACGCGCCGCGGGTATGCCCGTGCTACATTAGGCGCGGACCGGCCGGCGATCCTCGGTTTCCGCCGGCCCGAGCGCGCGGGGAGGTTCCTTGACGGCGGTTCCCAACCGACTTCCAAGCCAGCGGGCGGCGCAGCCGTTCGTCGTGGAACTCGACCGGTTTCAGGGTCCCCTGGACCTTCTCCTGCACCTCATCCGGTCGCAGGACATCGACATCTTCGATATCCCGATCTCCACCATCACCCGGCAGTTCCAGGAAGCCCTCGCCGAGGGCCTCGACCGCCTGGAACTCGACCGCGCCGGGGAGTTTCTGGAGCTCGCCGCGACCCTGGTCCACATCAAGGCGCAACTCCTGCTGCCGGGTCGCAGCGACGCGGAATGGGAAGACGATCCCAGGGCCGAACTCGTGCGGCGTCTCCTGGAGTACGAACTGTTTCAGGAGATTGCGCGGACTCTGGGCGCGGCCGAACTGGAGCGGCGGCGACACATGTCGAAGGGCTTCCTGCCCCCGCGGCCTCCGCGCGAGGCCGAGGACCCGGAACTCTCGACGACGTTCGACGACTTTCTTGCGGTGCTCGGCGATATCCGGGGCCCGGATCCCGTGACGCGGCATGTCGCCCCGATACGCATCGTCCCGGTCGAGGACAAGATCGTCGTCATCCGGCGGCTGCTGGGAGAAAGCCGGCGGGTGCCGTTCAACCGGCTGTTCGATTCGTGGCAGGAGCGGCAGCACGTCGTCGCGGCGCTGCTCGCCTGTCTGGAACTCGCCAGACAGCAGCTTCTGAGGCTCGAACAGGTGAAGCGGTTCGGTGCGATCTGGCTGTTCGGACGCCGCTCGCGGGGCGGCGGGGAAGAGGGGACGGCGTGAGCCCGGAGCAGATCGTGGAAGCCGCGCTGTTCGCCAGTCAGACGCCGCTTACCGCCCGCGAACTCGCCCGGGCGGACGATGCGCTCGATGTCCGCCGCGTCCGGGAAGCGCTCGCCGCGCTGCGCGAGCACTACGACACGGACGGACGGGCGTTCCAGGTCTACCAGCTGGGGGACGGATTCCAGATCCTCACGCGTCCGGAATTCGTGCCGTACCTCGAGCGGTTCGAATCGGTGCCGCGGCCTCCGACACTCTCGCGGGCCGCACTCGAGACGCTCGCGATCATCGCGTACCGGCAGCCGATCGGCCGGATCGAGGTCGAGGAGATCCGGGGCGTGGCGTCCACCTCGGTGCTGCGAACGCTCCAGGACTGGGAACTGATCGAGGTCACGGGGCGGGGAGAGGGGCTCGGGCGGCCGCTGCTCTACGGAACGACATCCCGTTTTCTGGATCACTTCGCCCTGCAGTCGCTCGATGATCTCCCGGCGCCGGAGGATCTGTCCGTGGCGCTCGCTCGCGCCGAACCGGAGGCGTTCACCGATGGTGCGCCGCCGCCGGAAGAACCCGCCGACTAGCTGCACGGGCTGCGGACGGCTCATGCGACTGCAGAAGTACCTCGCCAGGGCGGGGGCGGCTTCCCGCCGCGCGAGCGAGGATCTCATCGCGAGCGGCCGCGTCCGCGTGAACGGCGAAGTCGTGACGAAGCTCGGGACCACGGTGGACCCGGATTCCGCGCGCGTCGAACTGGACCGTCGCCGCGTTCGCCTGAAGCCTGCGCTCTGGCTCGCGCTCCACAAGCCGCCGGGGTACACGTGCACGCGGCGCGATCCCGGCGGGCGTCCGATCATCTACGATCTGCTCCCCGCCGAGACCCGCCACCTGCCCCACGTCGGCCGGTTGGATTTCATGAGCGAGGGCCTCCTCCTGCTGTCGAATGAAGGGGACGTCGTACATCGGCTCCTCCACCCCCGGACCGGCATCGAGCGGGTCTACCACGCGACGCTGCGCGGGCCCGCGGCCGCCGGGCTGCCGGATCGGCTGCGGGCCGGCGTGGCGCTCGAGGACGGACCCGCGCGAGCCCGCCGCGCAGGATGGATCACGGCTCCGCACACGTCGTCGCCCACCGTCGAGATCGTCCTCGCGGAGGGAAGAAACCGGGAGATTCGACGCATGCTCGCCTCGCTCGGCGTCACGCTGCGGAGGTTGCGCCGGACCTCGTTCGGTCCGATTCGACTGGGCGCTCTCGCAGCGGGAGCGGCCCGCGAGCTGTCTCCGAAGGAACGGGCGGCGCTCAAGCGTGCGGCGGGGCCCGCTTGCTCCGGGGCGGTTCCGGAGTGA
Organism: Gemmatimonadota bacterium; assembly: GCA_022820995.1. Lineage (GTDB taxonomy): Bacteria > Gemmatimonadota > Gemmatimonadetes > Palauibacterales > Palauibacteraceae > Palauibacter. The sequence continues at coordinate 172,038 of JAJEEM010000058.1, forward strand.
ACATCGGGCGGCTGGCAGACCGACCATCACCGCGACAGCGAGAAGACGCATGAACGGAGAAGCCGGGACGGCTCAGCGGATCTCGGGAGAGGATCTCGAGACCCAGCAGGCCGCGATCCGGGAGGCGGGGACCTTCGTGGCCGAGGTTCGAAACGAACTGGCCAAACGGATCGTCGGACAGCATGCCCTCCTCGACCGCGTTCTCATCAGTCTCCTCACGGGCGGCCATATTCTGCTCGAAGGTGTGCCCGGACTCGCGAAGACACTCACCGTCAGCACGCTCGCCGAGGCCATCCACACCACCTTCCGGCGCATCCAGTTCACGCCGGATCTGCTGCCCGCCGATGTCGTGGGAACGCTCGTGTGGGAGGAGAAGACGGGCACCTTCACGCCGAAACGGGGGCCGATCTTCGCGAACATCGTCCTCGCCGACGAGATCAACCGCGCGCCCGCGAAGGTCCAGTCCGCCCTCCTCGAGGCGATGCAGGAGCGGCAGGTGACGATCGGCGAAGAAACGCATCCGCTCCCCGTGCCGTTCCTCGTCATGGCCACGCAGAACCCCATCGAGCACGAGGGGACGTACCCGCTTCCCGAGGCGCAGGTGGACCGGTTCATGTTCAAGACCCGGGTCGGCTACCCGGCGCCCGAGGAGGAGAGGTCCATCATGCGGCTCATGGCGGGGGAGGATCCGCCGCCCGTCGAGGCCGTCGTGGAGCCGGACCGCATCCTCGCAGCGCGCGCCATGCTTCCGGCGATCTACGTGGACCGCCGGCTCGAGGACTACATCCTCCAGCTCGTGCTCGCGACGCGTGACCCCGCGGCCCACGGCCTGGCGGGGTTCGAGGACCGGATCGAATTCGGGGCCTCGCCGCGCGCCACGATCTTCCTCGCGAGAGCCGCCCGCGCCCACGCCTTCATCGAGGGCCGCGCCTTCGTGGTTCCGGAGGACGTGAAGGCGATCGCCCGCGATGTCCTTCGGCATCGCCTCGTCCTGACCTTCCAGGCGCAGGCCGAACAGATCGATGCCGATCACATCCTCGACCATCTCCTGGAGACCGTGCCGTTGCCGTGAGGCTGCCCGACTTCCTGTGGCGCCCGCGACGGCCGGCGCCGACGGCCGATTCCGGCGCCGCATCCAAAGAGGTTCGGCGGCTGGAGTTGAGAAGCCGGCGGTTCATGGACAACCCGGCTCTCGGACCTTATCCGTCGCTCTTCCGCGGACACGGCATCGAGTTCTCCGAAGTCCGCGAGTATCAGCCGGGCGACCCGTTCCAGGCGATCGACTGGAAGGTGACCGCCCGCATGCGCCGCCCGTACGTGAAGCGCTTCGTGGAGGAACGGGAACTCGCCGTACTCCTCGTCGTCGATGTCTCCGCCTCGAACGAGTTCGGCACGCGGAAGGCCCTGAAGCGCGATCTCGTCGCGGAGGTGGCGAGCGCCCTCGCCCTCGCGGCGATGCGCGCGGGAGATCCCGTGGGCATGCTCCTCTTCAGCGACCGGATCGAGCGCTACGCGCGGCCGGCGCGGGGCCGCAACCGCAACCTCCGCCTCCTGCATGAACTGGTTTCCGTCCAGCCGGAGGGGAAGGGGACGGACCTCGACCTCGCGCTCGTCACCGCGGCGCGCATGCTGACCGTGCGCTCGCTCGTGTTCGTGATCTCGGACTTCGTGGGGGCCGGGGACCTGGCCCGGCCGCTGCTGGGGCTCTCGGGCCGCCACGACGTCGTCGCCCTCGCGATCGATGACCCGGCGGAAACGACGATCCCCGCCTCGGGATGGGTGGAGGTCGTGGACCCCGAAACGGGGGACCGCGCCGTCGTCGACCTCGGAGACGCCGCGCTTCGGCAGCGGCTCGAGGAGCACGCGACCGCGGGCGCGCGGACGCTGGAACGGCTGTGTGCGCACTGCCATGTCGACCTCATGCGGCTGCGCACCGACACCCCGTACGAGTCCCGGCTCGCCGCCTTCTTCGCCGCCCGCGGCAGGCGGAGGCTGCGGTGAGGGGATCCCGGGGGACGGTCCGGATTGCCCGCGGGCTGGGGCTGGGCCTCGGCCTGGGGTTGGGGCTCGCCCCGGGTCTGGCCGCCCAGTCCGCGGTCGACCTCGAGGCGACGGTCGTCCCGTCGTCCGTGCGGGTCGGCGAGGAGTTCACGGTCCGCCTCGTCGTGGGGCAGGAGAGATCGGGAGAGGTCCGTTTCCCGGCGCTCATCGACGGTCCCGAGTCGGTCGAGCAGACGGGACCGGCGCAGATCCGGTCCGTGGAAGAGGGTCGACGCTGGGAGGCGGAGTACACGATGCGCGCGTGGCGCGCGGACACGCTCGTCATCCCGCCGGTGGAGGTGGAACTCGCGGCCGCGGGGGGCGTGGCCCGTCGGCTGCAGCCGCCGCCGGTCCCCGTCGTGAGCGTGCTTCCGGCCGCGGACGATCCGCTCGAGTTGAGGGATGCCCGGCCCCTTCTGAGCCTGCCGGGCCTGCCCTGGTGGCTGCTCCTGCTCGCTGTCGGGCTCGCCGGACTCGCCTGGTGGACCTGGGGTCGCCGCCGCGCCGCCGCAGCGGTCGCCGACGTCCCCCTCGGCCCCGGCGACCTCGCGCTCCGCGAACTGGCGCGCCTGCGCGAGGGGTGGGTCGGGCAGGAGATGAGCGGCGACCGATTCTACGATGGCTACGAGGACACGCTCAGGCGTTATGCGGACGTGACGCGCGGATGGGCGCCCTCGAGGGAACTCCTCGGACTCGGGGGTTCGGATTCCGGGCTCGTCGCGGCTCTGCGCCACTCGATTCTGGCTCGTTTCGCGCGCATGCGGACGGAGTGGGAGGGTCCGCTCGGCGACCTGGACGTCGGCGAGGCGTTCGTGCGCGCGGACATGGAGGATTCGCCTCCGGCCGATGGGTCCGGCGCGCCGGACGCCGCCGGGGACGGCGGGAAGGGCGCGGGGCGGACGGGCGCCGGTGAAGCCGGCCCGAGCGGGAACGGAGGCGGCGCGTGAGCGAATTCGCGCTCCCCGGCTGGCCGTTTTTCCTTCTGCTGGCGCTGCTCCCCCTGGGGTGGGCCCTGATGGGCTCGGGCAGGATCCGTCTCCCGTATCCGGACATCGCCCGACTCACGGCGTCCCGGGGACGGGGACGGGGACGGTTCTGGTGGTGGTTCCCGGCCGCCCTACGCTCTCTCGCCCTCGCGCTCGTCGTCATCACCCTCGTCAACCCCGTGCGTGTATGGGAGCGCGTGGAATCGGAGCGCGAGGGCGTGGCGATCATGCTCGCCGTCGACATCTCGAGTTCGATGCTGGCGGAGGATTTCCGGCCCGACAATCGCATCGAAGTCGCGAAGCGGGAGGTCATCCGCTTCGTGGAGGGAAGGGAGTCGGACTGGATCGGCCTCGTGGCGTTCGCCGGAGAAGCCCTCACGATGGTCCCGGGGACCCTGGACCACGGGGTCGTGGAGACCGCGGTGGAGCGGCTCGAGGCGGGACAACTCCGGGATGGGACGGCCATCGGCGTTGCGCTCGCCACGGCGGCGAACCGGCTCCGGGACCTGGAGCCCGAGTCGCGGATCGTCGTCCTGCTCACCGACGGCGACAACAACAGCGGCGGCATTTCGCCCGAAGAGGCGACGGCCGCGGCCGCCTCCCTCGGCATTCGCGTCTACACGATCGGCGTCGGCCGCGACGGGGTCGCCCCCGTGCCCGTAGCCCGGACCGCCTTCGGATACCAGTACGCCAATATCCGCGTCCATGTGAACGACGAACTCCTGGATCGCATGGCGACCCGCACGGGCGGCCTCTATTTCCGCGCCACCGATCCCGAGGGGCTCACGCGGATCTATGAACGGATCAACGAACTCGAGACCACCCCGATCAAGGAGGTGCGGACCGAGGAGCGGGTCGGGATGCGGCGTGAACTTCTCATCGCGGCACTCGCGCTCGTCATGCTCGAACTGCTCGTGGCGGCGACACGCGCCCGCCGGGTCTGGGCCTGACCGTGGCCCCGCTCCCGGTCGCCCTCGCGCTCGGAGTCCTGGCCATCGGACTCAGGCTGCTCGCGTCGCGTCGGTCGGGCGCCGACCGCGAGAAGCTCGCGGAGACATCGCTGCTCGAGCGCTACGTGCGGCTGCCGGCGCACGCCCTTCCCGCCGTTCGGCTGGCCCTGCTCGGGGCGGGCGTCGTCGCGATCGCGCTCGCCTCCGGTTCCGGCGGGACCGAAGCGCGGCGTCTCGACGAGGGGGGAGCGGAAACAATTCTCGTGCTCGATGCGTCGAACTCGATGCTGGCGGGGGATGTCGAGCCGAGCCGGCTCGACGTGCAGCGGCAACTGGCCGCCCACCTCGCGACGCGCACGGAGGGTCGGATGGGCGTCGTCTACTTCGCGGGCCGCGCGTACGTCCTTTCACCGCTCACGACGGACATGAGCGCGATCGAGATGCTGGCGGAAGGCGTGCGGCCCGCCGCGGTGGGGCTGGGCGGATCCTCGCTCGCCTCCGGCCTCACGCAGGCGATCGACCTCCTCGCCGGTGGAGAGGACGGCGCGCGCAAGTCGATCGTGGTCTTCTCCGATGGCGAGGAAACCGCCGGCGCGCCCCTGGGGGAGGCGATCGGGCGGGCCCGGGACGCGGGGGTCGTCATCCATGCCGTGGGGATCGGAACCGAACTCGGAGGGCAGATTCCCCTGACGCGGGAGGCGTCGCTGGACCCGACGATGGCCGCGCGGCGGCGGGGCGGCGCCTCGGTGCTCCAGGGGCCGGACGGGAGCCCCGTGATCACGCGGCTGAACGCCGCGTCGCTCAGGCAGATGTCTCTCGGCACCGGCGGCCGCTATGTTGACGGCGCGGACGGTATCGACGCGATCGAGCGGGAACTGGCGCAGGGCGGCCGGGAACCGCTGACGTCGACCGACGACGCGGCCGTAGCGGCGTTGCTTCTGCTCGCCTTCGTCAGCCTCTGGGGAGAAGGGTTCCTGTTGCCACGTGGTTGAGTCGACACGGAAGGTTGCGATCTTCGGGCTCGCGGCCGCGGCCGCCTCGCTCGCGGCGCTTGCCGGGGGCGGGCCGCAGGCCGCACCGGCGCAGGCGGCCGGCCAGGCCGCCGCCGGCGAACCGCAGACGTCCGAATCCGAGGCCGTCGCGCGCTACCGGGAACGGGCCGCTTCCTCCGATCGTCCGATCGACCACTACAACTACGGGACGGCACTCCTTCACGACGGGCAGGTCGCGGAGTCGCAGGCCCCCCTGGAACTCTCGATCGGCAGCGAGCGGCCCGAAGTGCGCGAGAGCGCCTTCTACAACCTCGGCCTCAGTACGGCCCTCGACGGCCGTTTCGCCCAGAGCGACCCCTCAGCGCGCCGCGCCGCCCTCGAGTCCGCGCGCGAAGCCTTCCGCGAAGTCCTCCGCCGCCGCGTGGACGACGAGGACGCGCGCTGGAACCTCGAACTCGTCGAGCGCTGGCTCGAGGAGGAGGGAGAGAGCGGCGGCGATGAGCAGCAGGGCGGGCAGGGACAGTCTCCGCAGGGGGCCGGCGCGGGCGCCGCGGCGGCCGCGGGCTCGGGCGAGATGGAGATGCTGTCGCCCGAACAGGCGGCTGCGCTGCTCGAGCAGGCGGGGGACGCGGAAGCGGCGATTCGGGACCGCGTGATGGGCCGCAACCGCTTCCAGGATCCCGTCGTGGAGCGGAACTGGTAGGAATCCCTGCGGGACGCCCCGCGTCGCCATAGCTTCGGTCGCCATGAACTCGCCCTCGGCCGAAGCGGCCCGCCTGACCCAGTACTCCCACGGAGCCGGCTGAGCGTGCAAGCTCGGCCCGGAGGATCTGGGCCGCATCCTGCAGCACGTTCCGCACGTTCCCGATGACCGGCTCCTCGTGGGACTCGAGGGTCCGGACGACGCGGCGGTGTATCTGCTCGACGACGGGGATGCCATCGTCGCGAGCCTCGACTTCTTCACCCCGCTCGTCGACGATCCCGCGGACTTCGGCGCCATCGCGGCCGCGAACGCGCTCGGCGATCTGTACGCGATGCGGGCCCGGCCCCTGTTCGCGCTCAACATCCTGGCGGTTCCCGCCGGAACGCTCTCGGACGAGACCGTGGGCGCGATCCTCCGCGGCGCCGGGGACGTGTGCCGCGAGGCCGGCATCGCCGTCGCGGGGGGACACTCCATCGACGACGCGGAGCCGAAGTTCGGACTGGTGGCCATCGGGCTCGGCGATCCCGATCGCCTGTGGAGGAAGGGCGGAGCGCGGCCGGGGGACGCGCTCGTGCTCGGCAAGGCGCTCGGAACGGGCGTCGTCACGACGGGGATCAAGCGCGGCGTGACGGACCCCGCCGACCTCCTCGCCGCCGTCGATTCCATGCGGCAACTCAACCGCGAGGCCGCGGCCGTCCTTTCGGGCTTCGACGTTCACGCGGCCACCGACGTCACCGGCTTCGGGCTCCTCGGCCACCTGCTCGAGATGTGCGGCGCCTCGGACGCGAGCGCCCGGATCCGCGCTTCGGCGCCGAAACTCCTTCCCGGGGCGCTGCGCCTCGCCCGGGAGGGGTGCGTCCCGGGCGGCACGACCCGTAACCGGGACGCCTACGCGCCGCAGGTGCGGTGGGATGACGCCGTCCCCGAGGACGTGCGGGTCCTCCTGTTCGACCCGCAGACATCGGGCGGGCTGCTCGCGGCCGTCCCCGCGCACGAGGCGACGCCCGCGTCGTCCGCGCTGGCCGCGGCGGGCTACGCGTCCGCCGTGATCGGGGAGGTCGTCGAGCGGGACGGCGCCGAGGTCGGCGTCGAGGTCGCACCGTGACGGCGCCGCGGAAACGGGGCCGTCCGGTGGCGGCGGCCGGGACGTTGGTGCGAAGCGGCGCGGCGCGTACGTTTCACGCTCCGTCCGGGCCCGTAGCTCAGCCGGTTAGAGCAGGGGACTCATAATCCCAAGGTCGCAGGTTCGAATCCTGCCGGGCCCATCTTCAGAACCCCCGAGTGCCGACGCGCAAATCCACCACCAGGAATAAGGAGTCGTCCATGCGGCCATGCCGGGTTCCGGTCTCCCGACGCGGGTCCACCCTTCTGTTCGCCGTGCTCACGCTGTGCGGCGCCGCTGCGGCGGACGCGGCCGCGCAGGCCCAGGCGACCACCGGCGTCATCCGCGGGGTCGTCCGCGATCCCGTGGGAGCGCCCGTCGCCGGCGCCGCCGTCGTCATCGAGCATCGCGCCACCGGCTTCTCGACGACCGTCGTGACGGGCTCGAACGGGGCGTTCGTGCGGACGCTCCTTCCGCTGGGGGTCTACGACGTCACCGCGCGGGCCGTGGGCCAGTTCGGCGATGAGCGCACCGAGGGGCTCGTGCTCCGGGTGGGGGAGGTCGTCGACCTCGTACTCGAATTCAGGCCCGTCGCGGTGTCCGAGATCACCGTGACCGCCGACCGGACGCCGCTCGTCGACACCGGGGACCCGTCGAGTTCCCACCGGCTCGCCGAGGAGGTCGTCGACAACCTGCCCAACAACGGCCGCAACTTCCTCGACTACACGCTCCTCACTCCGGGTGTGTCCGTGTCGCAGGGTCCGGACGGCGAAGTCCTCAACATCGGAGGACAGCGGGGGATCTTCAACAACGTCTCCGTGGACGGAGCGGACTTCAACAACCCCTTCTTCGGCGAGCAGCGGGGCGGCCAGCGCCCCGCTTTCACCTTCAACCAGGACGCGATCGAGGAAATCGTCGTCGTGAACCAGGGGGCGTCCGCGGAGTTCGGGCGCTCCGCGGGAGGCTTCGTGAACGTCGTCACGAAGTCGGGCACGAACGAGTTCGCGGGCTCCGCGCACTACTTCGGCCAGTGGGATGCGATCTCCACGGCCTACCCGGGCGCGCGCGGGGGCGGAAAGCCCGAGTTCGGACGCGGCCAGTTCGGCTTCACCTTCGGCGGCCCTATCGTGCGCGACAAGGCCTTTTTCTTCGTCGCCTACGACCAGCAGCAGGCGAACGAGACGAAGCAGTTCACGCGCAACGTCGTGAACCGGTCCGAGCTCGAGAAGCTGGAAAACTTCCTTCAGGCGCAGTGGCCCGGCCTGTTCGACGACGAGTTCGGCCCGATCCGCCGCACCGACGACAACCGGGCGCTGATCGCGAAGCTCGATTTCCACCTCAGCGACCGCCACCAGGCGTCCTTCAAGTACAACTACACCTGGTCCCAGCAGGTGAACGGGACCTTCGACGTGGATTCCTGGGGTCTCAGCGCCAACGGTCTGGAGGAGGACTTCTCCCACGCGATCAACGCGAGCCTCAGATCGCAGCTCTCCAACACGGTCTCCAACGAGTTCCGCTTCCAGTACGCGCGCGAGGATCGGCCCCGGGGCTACGACGGACCCCTGCTTCCGGGCTCCGCCGCGCCGCCGCAGCCGGCCTTCTCCGCGATCGGCGGCCGCCCCTTCCCGGACATCGCGATGGACTTCGCCGACGGGTTCCGCATCGGGATGCCCTTCTTCCTCCCCATCGACCCGGGCTACGACACCCGGGTCCAGCTCGTCGACAACCTCTCCTTCCTCGCGGGGGACCACCTGGTCAAGGTCGGCGTCGAGTACAACCGGACGGGGGTCGGCCAGCAGTTCATCGGCTTCGCGAACGGCCTCTACAAGTTCTCCTCCGTCGACGGGTTCATGAACTTCGTCACGCAGGGGAACCGGTACGTCACCTGCTCCGACGGTTCCGACAGCGCGGAGGGCGTCTGTCCCCCGGGGACCGCGATCACGGGCCCCGTGCTCCTCTACCTGCAGGCCCTCACGCTGGGGAACACCCCGGCCGACCGGCTGGGCTTGCAGGACTTCTCGATGCACGAACTCGGGCTCTTCATCCAGGACACGTGGCGCCCGCGCGACAACCTCACCCTGAACCTCGGCGTGCGCTGGGAAGGGTCGTGGCACCCGGAGATGTTCATCGAGCCCGGGGACACCTTCTACGGACCATGGATCGGGACCTCGGGCTTCCCCTCGGACGGGACGATTCCGGACGATCTCGACAACTTCCAGCCGCGCTTCGGACTCGCCTGGGATCCGGGGGATGATGGGCGCACCCTCGTCCGCCTGAACTCCGGATCCTACTTCTCGCGGATCCCGATGCTGGTGTTCGCGCAGCACCGGACGACGAACGGCGCCTTCCAGGGCACGCAGTTCGCGGCCAGCGACGCGACCTTCCTTCCGCCGCCGCCGCAGATCGGGGAGTTCCTGACGCCGCCCCCGCCGGGCACGCCGCCCTTCCAGCCCGGCGTGAACATCGCGGACCGCAACCTCGAACTGCCGCGGACCTGGTCCTTCAACGTTGCCGTGGAGCAGGCGCTGAGCGAGAACACGGCGGTGACGCTTTCGCTGCAGCACGCCCGCACGGATAACCTGTTCCGCTTCGTGGACCGGAACGCGGCGGAACTCGGCGCGCCCTTCGCCGAGGGGGCCAGCGCGCTGGGGACGGTCACCGTGACCGAGAGCAGCGCCCGCTCCCGCTACAACGCCATCACGCTCGGACTGCACGGGGACGCCGCGCTCGGCGGGAGGCTGAGTTTCGAGGCGAACTACACGCTGGGCTTCGACAGGTCGGATGACGATAACGAACGGGACCCATTCAACTTCTTCTATGCGACCGCAACCGATTTCGAGCCCGAGTACAACTGGTCGATCCGGGACCGGCGGCACCAGCTGACCGGTTTCGCGCTCTTCGATCTCGGGCGCGGGGTCGTCCTCAACCACGTCTTCCGATACCTCTCCGCATCGCCGATGTCGGAGAGTTGCGGCCCGACCGCGGCGAATCCCCTCGCGGCCCCGGCGGGCCAGCGTGCGGGCGCCCCGGCGGATCGCGTGTGCGCCGATGGCTCCGTTCTCAGGCGCAATACGCTCCGGCGGGAGAACGACTTCCTCACGTGGGACCTGCGACTCTCGAAGAGCTTCGACGTCGGGGGCGGGCGCACGGTCGAGCCGATCCTGGAGGTCTTCAATCTGACGGGCGCGGACAACTTCCTGGACACCGCGCAGACCGGACTCCTGTTCAACTTCGATGGCACGATTCGGAGCGGCCTCGGCGACACGCGGCGGGCTCAAATCGGGGTCCGAGTCCGCTTCTAGCGTGCCGCGCGCCCCCGCTTTCCCGGCCGTCCCCTTTACCGCGGTTGTGTGTGGATGTATAAATCTTCGAACGTTTAAATAGTGGACGAGTTGAAGGAACCGGAAGCGGACCGTTCGGTCGTTTCCGACCCTCCAGCCCAAGGAGTGCCGCATGAAAGGCATCGCTTGTCGAACCATCGGAGCATGGGGAGCCGCCGTCTTCGCGCTCGCCTGCCTCGCACCGGGTCTGAGCGGCCAGGGCGCGGGCAGCATCGCGGGCCAGGTGACGGAAGAGGGCTCCCTCCGACCGCTGTCCTCCGCGCAGGTGTTCATCGAGGGCACCGGCATCGGGAACTTCACGAACGCCAGCGGAGACTTCGTACTGCTCAACGTCCCCGCCGGCGAGCACACGCTTACGGTCCGCCTCGTCGGCTACCGCCAGACCTCCCAGACCGTAACCGTCAACGCAGGCGAAACCGCGACGGTCGATTTCGCCCTCAACGTCACCGCGGTCCAGATGGACGAGATCGTCGTGACGGGAACCGGGGTCGCAACGGAGAAACGCAGACTCGGCCACACGATCGCGACGCTGGACGCGGCCGAGCTCGAGAACGCGCCGATCTCCGACTTCAGCCAGCTCATCGCCGGCCGCGAACCCGGCGTGGTGGCGCTGCCCTCTTCGGGCTACACCGGCGAGGGCGCCCGAATCCGCATCCGCGGGTCGGCGTCGCTGTCGCAGCTGAACGAACCGATCATCTACGTTGACGGAATCCGCGTGGACCGCTCCGCGGTGCAGAGCTTCAACGGGCAGGGAAGCCCCTCCCGCCTCGACGACATTCCGCCCGAGTCCATCGAGCGCGTCGAGATCCTGAAGGGCGCCGCGGCGGCGACGCTTTACGGGACGGAGGCTTCGAACGGCGTGATCCAGATCTTCACGAAGCGCGGCAACATCGGAACGCCGCGATTCACGTTGCGGGCCGACCTGACGGGGATCTCCGTGCCGACGAACCGCATCCTGCCGGTCGCCGATTTCGCCGGACGGGCCTGCGCGAGTCCCGGATGCACGGGAGACGGCGACGCCCAGCGGCTGGCGGACGCCGTCAACCTGATGTCGAACCGCTGGGGAGAGTCCGTGTCGCCCTGGACTCCGGTCGAGCGCGACCTGATTCCCGAGCTGCTTACCACCGGATTCGGCCAGACGTACTCCGGATCCCTCCAGGGTGGAACGAGCGTGTTCCAGTACTTCGCCTCCGGGCGCCTCGCCACCGAGGACGGCCCGTACGACGCGGCGCGGAACTTCGACCCGGTGGAGGGGCTCGACCCCGAGAACGACACGAACCGCCGCGCATCGATCCACACGAACTTCACGCTGATCCCGAGCAGCGACCTGCGCATCGGCGTGACGACGCTCTATTCCGATATGGAGCACCACACGCCGGACAACTCGAACAACATCTACGGCGTGTTCTCATCGGCGCTCATGTCGCAGCTTCGGCTCGCCAACGACGATCCGGAGCTCGGGACCGTCAACTATTACGGCCAGCCGGCGTTCGCCACGCTGCGCGAGAACGCCTACCAGCTGAACTTCGTGAACTCGCAGCACTTCGCGGGCTCCACGAACATCGACTTCTCGCCCAACGAGGCCTTCAACCTCAACGGAACGTTCGGCATCGACTTCACGTCCGACGACGCGGTCAGCTTCCGGCCCTATCGGTGGAACGTGGATGGCTTCTCGGGCGCGACCCCCGATGGGAACCGGACCGTCAACGAGAATCGAAGCCGGGAAATCACGGCAGACATCAAGGGCTCTTACGTCTTCAGCACCGACCGGATCGAGAACACGCTGCTCTTCGGCGGCCAGGGATTCCTGCGCCAGTCGCAGTCGGCAGGGGGTACGGGACGCGACTTCCCCGGCCCCGGCCTCGAGACCCTTTCGGCGCTGGGTTCCGAGAACTCGTTCGAGAACTGGCTGCGCGTGACGCAGATCGGCGGATACGTGCAGGACCAGATCGGATACGACAACTGGCTCTTCCTCACGGTGGGGGGGCGCTGGGATGCCAACTCGGCGTTCGGTGAGGCCTTCAACACCGCCTTCTACCCCAAGGCCAACTTCGCCATCGTCCCGAGCGAACGCTGGGACAGCGAGGTCTTCTCGTCGATGCGGATCAAGGGGGCCTACGGAACGTCCGGGCTGCAGCCGGGCGCCTTCGACAAGTTCACGACCTTCTCGTCGCTGGGCACCGAGGTGGGTCCCGGCGTCCAGCCGTCGAATCTCGGCAACGAACAGTTGAAGCCCGAGGTGTCTACGGAGCTGGAGTTCGGGATCGACCTGGGTCTCTTCAACGACCGGTGGTCGGTCGAGGCGACCTGGTGGGACCGCACGGTCACCGACGCCATGGTGGCGCGGCAGTTCCCGGTCACGGGCGGATTCACGCAGACCCAGCTCGACAACATCGGCGAAGTGCTCGCCTCCGGAATCGAGTTCGGGATCCGCGGCAACCTGATCCAGGCGCGGGACATTTCGCTCAACGTCTTCGCGAACACGGCCTTCCTCTCCGAGGAGATCTCGGATATGGGAGGCGCGCCTCCGCTCAAGACCGGCGGCAGCTACCCGCGCTACCGCAACTACCTGGTCGAGGGCTTCACGCCGGGCGCCTTCTTCGGTGCACAGGTCGCCGATGTGGCGATCCCGCTGAACATTCTCGATCCGGTCGACGGCCGGTGCGTCGTGCCGACGCGCGACCAGGCGCTCGCGTACTTCAGTCAGCCGCGCAACCCCAACAGCTTCAAGCCGCTTGCGGTCGGCAACGAGGACTTCGGAGTGGCCAACGGCGAGCTGGCGTCGCACAACTGCGGGACCGGGTTGCTCGACACGCACCTCGGCAACCCGACCCCGGACTACGCGGGTTCCTTCGGCTTCGACCTTGCGTTCCTGGGCAACTTCCAGCTGACGACGCTCATGGAGTACAAGTTCGGCCACCAGGTGCAGGATCTCTCGGGCATGTTCCGGCGCGCCAACAACTTCATCGGGCGCAACACGCCGCGCTCGGCGGAGCTGTACTCGACGATGCTGAACCCGGGCTCCTCGGCGGAGGAGCGACTCGATGCGGCGGTCGCCTGGGCCCATGAAGTCGAGGGTCTTTCGCCGATGAGCGGCATGAACGGGATCTACGACGCCGATTCGATCCACTGGCGTGAGCTGTCGCTCAGCTACCGGGTACCGGCGGGGGTCATCGAGCGCTGGGGCTTCTCGGCCGCGACGGTGAACATGGGCGTGCGCAATCTGATGCTCTTCATGCTGGGCGATTACCCGGGCATGGATCCGGAGGGCAACGTCCTCGGGCGCTGCAACGGCGGCCTCAACTGCAACTTCCTGAATTCGACGGAAGGGTGGGGCATTCCGATCCCGCGGCGCTTCACGATGTCCGTGCGGCTCACTCTCTAGATCATCCAAGCGAGGAAAACCATGAAGAATCGATATCTCAAGGCCTGTCTGGCCACGCCTCTTCTGGCCGTTTTCACGCTCGGATGCGGCGACCTGCTGGACGTCAACAACCCCAACGACCTGGTCGAAGAGGATGTCCGCCAGGAGGCGGCCGCGTCCGCCGTCGTGAACGGAACGCTCACGCTCGTGGCGTCTTCCGTGTCCCAATCCTGGCAGCCGTACCTGGTCGCGTCCGACGAGATGCGCTGGATCGGCTCCAGGGATGCCTGGCTCTCGCTCGACCTCGGATTCGTGGATGATCCGCTGAACGAGTTCATCGATGGCCCGTTCCCGGCCATGGGTCAGGCTCGGTGGATGAGCGACGAAGCCATCGAAATCCTCCAGGAGCATCACGGCAACAATCCATCCAATTCGATCAAGACCGATCTGGCGCGCGCGTACATGTACTCCGGCATCATCTACATGGTGATCGGAGAGATCCAGGAGGACTTCGCGTTCTCGGACAAGACGGAGAGCGGACCTCCGATCGGACCGGGCAACATGTCTTCGGTGCTGGACGGTGCGATCGACAGGTTCTCCTCGGCCATGTCCGGCTTCAACGAAGTGGGAGACATGGACATGGCGACCCGGGCGAGGGCTCTTCGCGCCCGCGCCCGGCAGTCCCGCGCCATATGGGACGCGATCAACCCCTCGCCATCCGGAAGCGGGCTGGTGTCGTCGGCCGACGCGGGCGCGGACGCGGCCGCGGTGCTCGCGAGCGTACAGGCGGACTGGACGCACAACCTGACGTTCTCGAGCGCCAGCCGCACCAACTCGATGGCGTCGTGGGTCAACGACCGCAAGGAGAACCAGATCGACCTCTCGATCGCCACGGTGGACGACCAGAACGACATCAACGGGATCGCGCTCAAGGATCCCATCGATGGCGTTGACGACCCGGCGGTCATCAAGTGGCTGAATCAGTGGAAGGGCGGAAACTACCTCGACAAGGGCGGGGTCTATCCGCCCCTGACGCTGACCTCCGCCCGGATGATGCACCTGATTCTGGCCGAGAACGCGCTGGCGGGCGGGGACTCCAACGGCTTCGCCATGCACATCAATCACATCCGAGCGCTGGACGGCAGCACGCCGTACTCCGGCCAGATCTCCGAGATGGAGATGCTCCAGCACACGCGCCGGGTGAACGTGCTGCTGCAGGGCCTGCGCCTGGCGGACATGTACCGGTGGGGACTCACGGATCCCAAGTGGCAGGGCTCCTCTGCCGCGTTGTCGCAGCCCGGTACGATGCTCCCGATTTCGATCATCGAGCTGCGGGCGAACTGCCACCTGAACGGCCTCGGTTGCGGAGGTTGACACCGCGGGGGAGGCGGCCGTTCCCGGCCGCCTCCCCCCTCCTGGTTCTGCCGCTCCTGCTGGCGGTCGTCACCCTTGGCGGCTGCTCGGCGATTCTCGATGACCTGACGCCCGAGAACATCCATTTCGAGATGCGGGGCGAGGCGGGCCAGCGGGTCCGGGCGATCTACTCTACGCAGTTCGTGGCCGGCCTCAACGAGTTCGGCGTGACGCGGGTGCAGGTGGTCCGGTCCGATACCATCGTTCACGAGGTCCCCTTCCGGCGAGCGATGGATATCTCGATCGACCGGCGGTGGTTCGTCCAGGCGGAATCGCTGGACGGCGATACGCTTGCGGTGCACGTCATCGTTAACGTGGACGACCGGGGTCTCGTGGATGAATCCGGCGGGATCTTCCCCGACGAACCCTGGCACTTCGTCTATTCCTTCAACCAGCTTCTGACGCGAGACCTCGATGTCGCATTCTGACTCTCCGCCGGCCGGGCGCGCGCGTCGGCGTCGGCTCGTCGCCCTTTTGTGCGTCGTGCTCACCGTCCCGGGCTGCTACTCCTACGGGCTCACGGAAGAGCCGCCTGTGGGCGCCGTGGCGCGAATGCGCGTGCCGCTCCAGTCCGCGGTCGCCAATCCCAACGCGCCTTCCGGGACGGTCGCGATCGAGGGGAAGATCATAAGCGTGGGAGATTCGATCCGGTTCGAAGCGAGCACGCGGCACACGGTCGGCTTGTTCCGCGATGTCGTGCAGTACGACACCCTGAGCGTGGCCCGGGACGGTCTCGTGAGCATCGAGGTGCGCGAATTCTCGACGACGAAGAGCGTCCTGCTCGGCGCCGGACTCGTGGCGGGCACCGCGGCCCTCGCGGCCGCCGCCGCGGGGGTCGGGGGAGGCGACGCCGGCGGAACGCCGGGCACGGATGGCCCGCAGGCGTCCACCTCGGTGGGAGTTTCCGTGCCCGTGACCTCGATCGGACAATGGTTCGGCCGCGCCCTCCCCTCACTCCTCGGGATGCGACCTGACTGACCCCCCCCGACAATAACGCCCACCGTTCGGCTGCCAATTTGGCGTAGCGCCGGTGGGGGCGCCGAGCAAACTCCGTCGGGACGGTCAGTCTCCGCGATCCCGGTCTGCACCGATGGCAGCGACCGCCGGGGGACCGAACCCCGGGGTCGGGCACGGCGGTTGCAGTAACTCGCCAGTGCCGCGGTCCGGCACGGGCTGCAAGCCAGGCCGCCGCGGCGAGTCACGAAGACTGTTCCACAGACACGGAGGGTATCGCCATGCTGCCGACCATCATTCACCGCGCGCCGAGCCGTCGCCGGGGGGACTTCGACTTCGACCGGCTGTTCAACGGACTGCTGGATCTCGATCGTTCGAGCCGCTCCGTGGCGGCCGCGGATCTGTACGAGACCGAGGAGGGCTACGGCCTCGAACTGGAGCTGCCCGGATTCACGGAGGCGGAGATCGACGTGACCGTGGACCGCGGCGTGCTCACGATCTCCGGGGCGCGTTCGGAGGAGGAAGAGGAGAAGAGCCGCACGTACCACGTGCGCGAGCGGCGCAACGAGCGGTTCACGCGCAGCTTCTCGCTCCCGGCCTCCATCCGGAGCGAGGATGTCCACGCGCACCTCGACGCCGGCGTGCTCACGGTCGAGTTGCCGAAGTCACCGGAGGCGAAGCCGCACCGCGTCGCCGTGGGCGCCACGAAGTAGCCTCCGCGCAGCGTCTTCCGGGCGCGGGCGCCGCTCAAGCGAAGAGGGCCGGGAGCGTACCCGGCCCTCTTCATTTTGGGGTCCGCCTTCAGGACCCCCTCTGCCGATACTGCCCCCCGGATCAGTCGGGGTCGAGGATGTCGTCGATCCGGGCCAGGGCGTCACGCAGGTGCAGGTCCGTCGTGCGGTCGAGCCGCTGCCGGAGGGCGCGTTCGATCGCGTCCTGAAGCCCGTGGAGTTCGCCCCGCACGAAGGCGCGGATGTCCGACTGGGACACGTCCACCGAGGTGAAGAAGTCGGAGAGGCCGCCGAAGAAGAAGAACGGGAGCGTGAGTTCCTGCGTCATCAGGTACTCGAGCCGCTCCAGGTGCCCGCGCTGGAGATTCCGCCGGTAGACCCCGATCGGCGCGCCCGTGTCCAGCTCTCCCCAGATCGAGGCCCGCAGGTCCTCGAACATCTCGCCGAGGCTGTAATGGTCGCCCCCGTTGCGCGCTTCCGCCTCGATCAGCCGCTGCATGCGGCCGGGGTCGAGGATCAGGTTCACGACCCGAACCTGGATGCCCCGCAAGCGGTCCACGGTCGACGGGTTCTCGATCTTCGAGAGGATGTCCTCGTCGACCATCCACGTGGGCGGGTCGAAGGCCTGCCGCGCGAAGAAGTCCATCGCCCGCCGCTGCGTGGCTTCGTCCACGAACTCGTACACGGCCCCCTCCTGCCCGACCCGCTTTCGCGTCCGCGTTACCCCGCCGACCACGGTTCCGACGTGGCCCATGTAGCGGTTCCACTGGCCGATGAGGTTGTTGTAGAGTTCCGCCAGCTCCTCGTAGTTCTCACCCTCGCGCCCGTCGCTGCTCCACTCGATCAGGCTGGGCAGGATCCGCTTCAGGTTCTCGATGCCGAGGTCGCTCGCCTCCATGGCGTCGGACCCGATCGCCTCCGTCTGGGAGGTCGGGTCGATCGGCGTCGAACTGCCGAAGTAGTAGACCGGGTCGTCCTCGACCTCCCGGATCCACGCGTCGAGCGTCGGGCGCTCCTCATCCGCGTCCGCATCGAGGACGGGGCGGTAGGCCCAGTTGATCGCGAAACGGTCGTACTCCCCGATGCGCGGGTCCACGCACGCGCCCTCGTCCTCCGGCTGCGCGACGTAGTTGAAGCGCGCGTAGTCCATGATCGACGGGGCGACCCCTTCGCGGCACACGAAGCCGGGAGCCCGCAGCGAGTCCACGGGGAAGGCGGAACTCGACTTCATGTTGTGCTGGAGTCCGATCGTGTGCCCGACCTCGTGGGCTGCGACGAAGCGGATGAGCCGGCCCATCACCTCATCATCGAAGAGCGCGCGCCGCGCCGCCGGATTCACGGCCGCCGTCTGGATCAGGTACCAGTTCCGCAGCAGGTTCGCGACGTTGTGGTACCACTGGATGTCGCTCTCGAGGATCTCTCCCGTCCGCGGGTCGTGCACATGCGGTCCGGAGGCGTTCTGAACCTGCGACGGAAGCCAGCGGATCACGGAATAGCGCACGTCTTCCGGGCTGAACTCGGGGTCCTCCTCGAAAGAGGGCGGCATCCGCCCCTGGATCGCGTTGCTGAACCCCGCCGCCTCGAAGGCCTCCTGCCAATCCTCGATGCCCTGAATCAGGTACGGCCGCCACTTCTCCGGCGTCGCGGGGTCGAGGTAGTAGATGATGGGCTTGACCGGGTCGACGAGTTCGCCGCGCCGGAAGGCCGCGGTGTCGCTGGGCTCGAGCCGCCAGCGCGTCACGTAGGTGCGCGTGACGACCTTCTGGTCGCTGCGGCCGTAGTCCACCTGGCTCACGTTGAAGAAGCCCACCCGCTCGTCGAAGATGCGCGGCTCCATCGGTTCGTCCGGGAGCAGGACCATCGACTGGTTCATCTCCATCGAGATCGAGTTCGTGCTCGCGTTCGAGGGCGGCGTCTGCGCGTTGTAGGTGAGGACGTGCCGCACCTCGACGTTGCGGGGGAAGCTCTTGATCCAGTCGACGTAGGTGCGGTTCGAATCCAGCGAGCGCACCCGGTACGCCTCGCGGCGGGACTGGCTCAGCCCGAACATCGGGATGTCGGACTCGAACAGCGGCGTCGCGTCGATGACGACGCTCGTCGAGTCGTCGTTCAGCGCCTCGATGTCGAAGGCCCGCAGAATCGGCTCGAAGTTCGCGCCCCGCACGGCCTGTGCCACCGGAAGGGCCTCGTCCGCCACGTTCGTGTGTCTCACGACGCGGAGGAAGATCCGCTCGTCCTCGGACCCGTTCTTCTCCCAGCGAATGACCTGCGTATTCGCCTTCTGACCGCCGTAGCCCATCCCCTCGGGAACCGACGCCAGCCGGCTCACGAGCAGGATCTCGCGTCCCAGAATCTCCTCCGGAATCTCGAACAGCCACTTGTCGTCCACCCGGTGGACGTGGACCATCCCGGAGTCCGTGACCGCTTCCTCCGTGACGACTTCGGCATAGGGCTCCGGCCCGTCGTCGTCACCCCCGCCGCCGCCTCGGGCGACGGGCCCGCTTTCGCCCGAGGCGGACGGGCCGGGAGCCGGCCGGGCGAAGGGCCGGATGCAGCCCGTGGCCACGATGAGGAGCGAGAGCGACAGGATGAGGACGAGAGGGCGTGTGCTGCGCGCGATCTGGACCATGCTGTTGGCTTCCCGGTTCTGAGATGGCGTGGACGGGTCGCGACGGCCGTCGACCCGGGCGCCCAACGTAAGCGGGGGCGGAATGGCGGGCCAACGCCGCCGGCCCATCCGCATTGACGGATCCGCCTTGTAAGGCGTAGCGTTCCAGCAGTTACGCCTTGTCTCGTCGACGATCCCCGCGGTGAAAGGCACGCGTGCGGAGGGCGCGACGTCCCATTTCGAAGGAGGTACTCCCATGCGCATCCGCACCCTGGCTCCCTTTGCCCTGGCTCTGACCATTGCCTGCGGCGGGGCGGAGATGGAAGAAGCCGCGAACGAGGAGATGGCGGAGGCGATGGACGACGCCCCCGCCATGGTCGACGCCGACGCGGCGATGGCGACGATCACGGACTACTGGCAGACCCACTACAACATGGGTCACGGCAGCATGGTTGCGAGCAAGTTCGTGGAGGACGGAGTCCTCTGGGGCAGCTCCGGGGCCATGCTCTACGGAAGGGACGCGATCGGCGAGGGCCTCCAGTCGCGGATGGACGCGGGGAGCGCGGAGATCGCGATCCACCCCGGCGCCGCGATGGGGTTCGGCGACCAGGTCGTCGCGCGCGGACACTACGTGCTGACCGGCGGAGACGCGCGCAACTCCGGCTACTACATGGGCGTGGCCGAGAACGTGGATGGGGAGTGGGCGCTCAAGGGCATGGTGGCCAACCTCGACACGCCCGACCAGACCATGTCGGCCGGCGCCATGATGGACATGCCGGAGGGGATGGGCGGCGATCTCGTCCAGGAGAGCAGCGACTACTTCGTCACGCACTACAACATGGGTCACGCCTCCATGGTCGCGAACACGTTCACCGAGGACGCCGTCGCCATGCTGCCCGGCGAGCGGGCCCGGGAGGGTCGCGCGGCCGTCGAGGAGGGGCTGCAGGCGCTGTTCGACGCGGGCGTCATGTTCAGCGGCATGTCGACCTGGTCCGCGCACGACCTCGACGAGGGGCACGCGGTGGGCATCGGCACCTACGGCACCGAGGACGGGGGCGCGGGGCACTACGCGGCGCTGTATTCGCGCGGCGAGGACGGGAGCCTGATGCTGCACTGGTTCCTGATGGGCGCCCACCAGGGCATGTAGCAGACTTCTTGCCGGTCGGGTCGTCTCGGAGGGCGACCCGACCGGCACCCCCACTCTCCCGCCCCTGCTGCGGACTGCTCTCGCGCGGACCGGCTAGGGGGTCACCGCCCAGTCGGGGAGGACGCCCGGTTCGATCCCGAACAGGAGCGGCCCGACGGCGCGGAAGATCAGCGTGATCACGACGGCGCCGATGAGGTTGAGGAAGAGTCCCGCCCGCGCCATCTCCGCGATCCTCACCCGGTTGCTGCCGAACACCACGGCGTTGGGCGGCGTCGCCACCGGCATCATGAAGGCGCACGAGGCGGAGAGCGTCGCCGGGACCATCAGCAGGAGCGGGTGAACGCCGGTCGCGACGGCGACCGCCGCGAAGATCGGGAGCACCATCTCCGTCGTCGCCGTGTTCGAGGTGAGTTCGGTGAGGAACGTCATCGCGAGACAGATGACGAGGATCAGAACGAGCGGCGGCACCGTCGACAGCCCGCTGAACCCCTCTCCCACGAACCGCGCCAGCCCCGTGGCCTGGAAGCCGTGCGCGAGTGCGAAGCCTCCCCCGAACAGCAGCACGATGTTCCACGGAAGCCGCCGCACCACGTCCGGTCCCATGACGGTGGCGGACCTTGCGCCCGGCGACCTCGTCGGGACGAGAAAGAGGATGCACGCCATCGTGATCGCGACGGTCCCGTCGTCGATGAGGTGACCGTAGGGCAGGAGCGAGGACCAGCCCGGGATCGTGAGCCGGCCGATCTCGATCGGCGCGCGGAATACCCACAACAGGGCCGTCGTCGCGAAGACCGCGAGGATCGCCCGCTCCTCGAAGGCGACGGAGCCGAGCTTCCGCATCTCGGAATCCACGACGTCGCGGTCGACGGTCACCTCCTCGGGCACGCGGAAGAAGACCCGGGTGATGAGCAGCCACGCGAAGACCAGCATGAGCGCGGCGATCGGCAGAGCCATGACGAACCACACCCCGAAGGCGATGTGCGGGGCGTCCGGGAAGGTGATCGCGAAGATTCGCTGGAGGGAGAGGTTCGGCGGCGTGCCGACGAGCGTCGCGATCCCGCCGGCGGAGCAGGCGTACGCGATGCCGAGCATGATCGACACGGAGAAGGCGCGCGTGCGGCCCTGCCCGAACTGTTCTTCCATGCGCAGGATGACGGCGAGTCCGACCGGGACCATCATGATCGCGGTCGCCGTGTTCGAGATCCACATGGAGAGGAAGGCCGCCGCGAGCATGAAGCCGAGCACGATGCGGGCGGGGCCGCCGCCCACCGCCCGGATGACCCAAAGGGCGATCCGCCGGTGTACGTCCCACTTCTCCATCGTGAGCGCGATCATGAAGCCGCCGAGGAAGAGAACGATCGTGCTGTTGAAGTAGTGGGGCGCCGTCTCCCCGGTCCGCTCGATCCCGAGGATCGGGAAGAGGAGAAGGGGGAGCAGCGCCGTCGCGAAGAGCGGAATCGCGTCGGTGATCCACCAGGTGGCCATGAGCACCGCCACCGCCGCCATGCGGGTGACCTCCGGCCGCCCGGGATCGAGGTCGAGCAGCAGCATCCCCAGGAAGAGGAGCGGTCCGAGCCAGAGCCCGATGCGCTGGCCGCGCGAGCGCGTCCCGGATCTGTCCTCCGAACGGTCGTGTGCCATGAATCTCCTCGCCGGCTCCGGCCCCGGATTTCGGCCCCGTCCGCACGGGCCGGGGCGGCGCGCCGCCCGCGATGGCGCGCCGCGGCGGAGGAACGTACCATCCGGCGCGAGATGCCGCGTAGTTTCCTCTCACGGGCCGCTGGGCTAGCTTTGCGTCCCTTTGCCATTTCGCAGCGACGGCGCCCGGCCCGGCCGGGGTCGCTCGGGTCCCGACGCGGGCCGCGATCACGAAACCCACGAAGAACGGTGACAATCTAGATGTTCGGTTCGGTACGATGGCGGTTGATCTGGATCGCCGTTCTGGTAGCCATTTGCGGTTTCGCCCTCGTGCCCGAGACGATCGTGGACGAGGTCACAGGCGAGTCCGAGCAGGTCTGGCCGCTCAAGCTGGGATTGGACCTGCAGGGCGGGATGCACCTCGCGGTCGAGATCTACGACCCCGAAAACACCCTCAGCGGTCAGGATCTCGACGACGCGGTCGAACGCACGCTCACGACGATTCGGAACCGGATCGACGAGTTCGGCGTCCGGGAGCCGACGATCCAGCGCTCCGGGAACCGCATCATCATCGAACTCGCGGGGGTCGACGATCCGGAGCAGGCGAAGCGGATCGCCACGGAGACCGCGTTCATGGAGTTCAAGATCGTCACGGACGGTCAGGAGTTCATGGACGCGCTCGAGCGGATCGACCGCGCGATCGTGAACGAGGTGGGGATCGAGAACCTCCGGGTCACGACGCTCGAGACCGAGCCCGAAGTCGACCTCAGCGACATCCTCGGCGGCGGCGACGATTCCGCCGCGGCGGCGGATCCGGCCGAAGAAGCCGACGCAGCCGAAGAAGAGGATCCGGTCGCCGACTCCCTCGCGGCCGATGGAGGCGAAGCGGAGGCGGAGGACGCGGCGGAGGCAGTGGACGAAGCCACGGCTCGGCCCCTCTCGGCGCTTCTCGGACAGGGACGGATCCTCGGCGAATACCTCGTCCCGCAGGAAGATCAGCCCACGGCGGCGGCGTGGCTCGAACTCGAGGGCGTCCGGGAGGCGCTCCCCAGGGGCGTCACGCTTCACTGGGGAGTGGAGCAGGTCGGGGCGGGCGCGGGATCCTACGTGCCGCTCTATGTGCTCGAGGCGGAACCGCTGATCACGGGGGACATGCTTCAGGACGCGGGGCCCGCGAACCGGGATCCGACGTTCAACCAGCCGATCGTTCCCTTCGAGACGACCCGGCGCGGTTCGCGGGTGTTCGAGCGCGGCACGGCGCGCAACATCGGCGAGAACATGGCCATCGTCCTCGACGACCGGGTTCAGAGCTACGCCGTCATCCGCAGCGTCCTCAGCCGGCGCGCGCAGATCGAACTCACCCCGGGAGCGTCCTTCCAGGAGGCGCAGGAACTCGCGCTCGTCCTTCGGGCCGGCGCGCTGCCGATGCCGATCGAGGTCGTCGAGGAGCGCAACGTGAGCGCCTCGCTCGGCGAAGACTCCATCCGGCAGGGCCGCACCGCCTTCATCATCGGGATCGTCGGCGTGATCATCGTCATGATGATCTACTACCGGGCGGCGGGCATACTCGCCGTCGGGGCGCTGCTCACGTACGTCGTCTTCATGCTGGGCGGCCTGGCCGGCCTCGACGCGACGCTCACTCTGCCGGGCATCGCGGGTCTCATCCTCTCCATCGGAATGGCGGTGGACGCGAACGTCCTCATCTTCGAACGGGTGCGCGAGGAACTGGCGGCCGGGAAGACGCCGCGCACGGCGGTGGACGCGGGGTTCGGCAACGCGCTGTCGGCGATCGTGGACGCGAACCTCACGACGCTCATCACCGGGATCATCCTCTTCCAGTTCGGGACCGGCGCGGTGCGGGGCTTCGCGGTGACGCTGTGCATCGGGATCCTCGCCTCGTTCTTCTCCGCGATCTACGTGACGCGGACGCTCTTCATCATGTACCTGAACCGACGCGGCTCCCGGGAGTCCGTGAGCATATAGGAACGAAGTCATCATGAGGGTCTTCCAGAACGCGAACTACAAGTTCCTCTCCATGCGCCGGCCGGCGTACTTCGCGTCGGCCGCGATCATCACGATCGGCCTCCTGTCGATCGTCTTCCGCGGCGGGCTGCGGACGGGCGTCGAGTTCACCGGCGGCGTGCTGCTCGAGGTCCAGTTCTCGGAGACGACCGACGTGGGTCAGATCCGCGACGCGCTGACGGCCGGCGGGACGACGGGTGTCCAGATTCAGCAGCTGCGGACCGTCGGGGCGGAGACCTTCGACTTTCTTCTGCGCGTGCCGGTCGGGGAGGAAGAGGACCAGAACGCGATCCGGGACCAGATCAGGACGAGCCTGGAGACGCAGTACTCCGCCGCGAGCTTCGAGATCGCGCGCGGCGATACGCTGAGCGCCAAGGTCGGCGACGAGTTCCAGCGCACCGCCGTCATCGCCGTGCTCCTCTCCTTCCTCCTGACCCTGATCTACCTCGCCTTTCGCTTCGAGTGGCGGTTCGGCGTGGCCGCCGTGATCGCGACCGTGCACGACATGCTCATCACCTTCGGGTTCATCTCGCTGTTCGACATCGAGATCAACCTCGCCACCGTCGCCGCGATTCTCACGATCATCGGGTATTCGCTCAACGACACGATCGTCGTCTTCGACCGCGTGCGGGAGAATCTCAGGAAGAAGCGGAAGGAAGCGTACGACGTGACGCTCAACCGCAGCCTGAACGAGACGCTGCCCCGGACGGTCCTCACCAGCGGCACGACGCTCATCGCGCTGCTTTCGCTCGTCGTCATCGGGGGCGCGGTGATTCGGCCTTTCGCCGGCGTGCTCATCATCGGCGTTCTCGTCGGGACGTATTCCTCGATCTTCGTGGCGTCCCCCGTTCTCGTCGAGATTCACGAGCGGGCGCGCAAGCGCGCCGCCCTCGCCGCCCGCGCCAGCCACGGTTGACCGGTACGGGAGCCCGTACGACGCTCTTCGACTCGCACCTCCATCTGACCGCGGCCCGCTTCGCCTCCGACCTCGGCGAGGTGCTGGATCGGGCTCGCGCGCGCGGCGTGCGCCGCATGGTCACGATCGCCTCGGATCCCGAGGACGCGGAGGAAGCCCTGGCGCTGGCCGTGCGGACGCCCGATCTGTGGGCGACGGCCGGACTCCACCCCCACGCGGCGGACCGGACCTCGGCCTCCCTCATGCGCGAGATCGAGCGCATCGCCGAAGCCCCCGAGATCGTCGCGATCGGGGAGACGGGCCTGGACTTCCACTACGACAATGCGGCCCGGCCGGCGCAGCTGGAGAACTTCGAGGCGCACCTCCGGATGGCGGCCCGGCTCGGCCTGCCGATCGTCGTACACTCCCGCTCGGCGGAGGACGAGACGGCGGAGCGGGTGAGGGAGTACGGCGACGGCGCCGCGGGAGTGCTGCACTGCTTCACGGGAGGCGAAGCACTCCTCCACGCCGCCCTGGATGCGGACTGGTACGTCTCCTTTTCGGGCCTCATCACGTTCGTCCCGGAGCTGGCCGAGTGGGCCCGAGCGGTGCCGGACGACCGGCTCCTCATCGAGACGGACGCCCCCTACCTCGCGCCCGCCCCCCGCCGCGGCCGCCGAAACGAACCCGCCTACCTCACCCACACGTGCGAGCGGCTGGCGGAGGTGCGCGGCGTGTCCTTCGAGGAGGCCGCGGCGCTCACGGCGGCGAACGCCTGCCGCTTCTACGGCCTGCGGGACGCGGCGTGAACCGGCCGGGGACGGGTGGCGTGCAGATCCTGCCCGACCACGTCGCGAACCAGATCGCGGCAGGCGAGGTCGTGGAGCGTCCCGCCTCCGTCGTCAAGGAACTCGCCGAGAACGCGGTCGACGCGGGCGCGAAGCGCATCGAGGTCGCGCTCCGCAACGGAGGGAAGACCGAGATCCGGGTCTCGGACGACGGGAGCGGGATGAGCCGGGAGGACGCCGTGCTCGCGCTGGACCGGCACGCGACGAGCAAGATCCGGAGCGTGGATGATCTGCGGAGCGTCCGCTCGTTCGGCTTCCGCGGCGAGGCGCTGCCCTCCATCGCGGCGGTGAGCCGGTTCGAACTGCACACGGCGCTGAGCCCGGAAGAGGGCGTGCGGGCGCGGGTCGATTTCGGGCGCATCCGCAGCGTCGATGACGTGCCGCGCCGGCGGGGCACGACGGTGACGGTCCGCGCGCTGTTCCACGACCTCCCGGCGCGCGCGAAGTTCCTCAGGAGTTCGGCCGCCGAGACGCGCGCCGCGGGCGAAGCGCTCGTGCTCCTCGCGCTTGCGAACCCCGCCGTCGGCTTCCGGTTCGAGTCGAATCGCCGCGCCTCCATGGACCTCGCCCCGTCGCGCGACTGGCTCGAACGGATCGGCCAGCTGTGGGGAGACCTCGCCCCCACGCTCATTCCCGTGGAAGAGTCGGGCGGCCCCGTGCGCGTACGGGGCTTCGCCCAGCGGCCCGATGCCGCGCGCGCGAGGGGAGGGCGCCGCTACACCTTCGTGAACGGACGCCCCTTCCGGGATCCCGCGCTCCTGCGGCTGGTGGATGAGGCATTCCGGACGACGGTCGTCGAGGGCCTTCGGCCGAGCCTCTTCCTGCGGATCGAGGCGCCGCCCGAGTCCGTGGATGTCAACGTCCATCCGGCCAAGGCGGAGGTGCGTTTCCGCGACCGCGAGAGCGTTGAGGCGGCCGTCCGCGGCGCGGTGCGCGCCGCGCTGGCGCGGCTCGATTCGACGAAACCGGTCGGAGTCCCCGGCGAGGCGCCCGATCCGGAGCGCGGCCATCGAACGCCCTCCCCCGGCCGCGGCGCGACGTCCCGCGGCGAGCCGCCCGCGGAGATGCCGCAGTTCGCCCTCTTCGTCTCCGGGCGGGACGACGCGGACGGGCCGGCCGAGCCGGGGGCCGAAGCCGGCGCGGGCGGGCAGGGGGCCGCGGCGGGGGCGGCGTTCGTCGGCCCGGAACTGTGGCAGCTTCACGACCGTTACATTCTGGCTGCGACCCGCGAGGGGCTCCTCATCGTCGACCAGCACTCCGCCCACGAGCGGGTGCTCTACGAGGAGATCATGGCGCGGTTCGAGGCGGGCGGCGGCACCTCCCAGGCGCTCCTCTTTCCGGTCACCCTGCAGTTCTCGCCGCCGGAGGCCGAGGCGCTCGAGGACCTCGCCGGGCTGCTCGCCCGGCAGGGCTTTGAGCTGGAGCCGTTCGGCGAGCGGACCTGGATTCTGACGGCGGCTCCGCAGCCCCACGCCCGGTTCGACGCCGAGCGCTGTCTGCGCGAGATGGTGCGGGAACTGGCGGAGGGCTCCCCGCTCGTGAACGCCGCGCGCAGCCAGCACGAGCGTCTTGCGATGAGCATGGCGTGCAAGGGAGCCATCAAGGCGGGCGAGCACATCTCCCCGGACGAGGCGAGGGAACTCTTCGACCGGCTGTTCGCGACCCCGCTTCCCGGACACGATGTCCATGGCCGTCCGACAATCGTGCGCCTGAGCGTCGAGGAACTCGACCGGCGGTTCGGCCGCGGGTAGCCGCCGCGCCCATGGGTAGCTCGCCCGTGCCGGCCATCGCGGGGCCCACCGCCTCGGGGAAGACATCCGTCGCGATCGAGGTCGCGCGCCGCCTGGATGGCGAGATCATCTCCATGGACAGCCGCCAGGCGTACCGCGGCTTCGCCGTCGGGACTGCGGCACCCTCCGCCGGCGAACTCGCCGCTGCGCCGCACCACGGCGTCGGCTTCCTCGACCCGCACGAACGCTACGGCGCGGGTCGGTTCGCACGTCTGGCGACGCGCTGGCTCTCCGAGATCCGGACCCGGGGGCGCGTCCCCATCCTCGCCGGCGGCACCGGGCTCTTCCTGCGTGCGCTCACGCACCCGATGTTCGAGGAGCCTCCGCTCGATCCGGCGCGCCGCGCGGCGCTGCACGCCTGGCTGGATCGGCTCGAACGCGGGGAACTCGTACGCTGGGCATCCCGCCTCGATCCGCCGCTGGCGGCGCGACACCGCCCCCTCGACCGGCAGCGCGCGGCGCGCACGGCGGAACTCGCGCTCATGACGGGCGAGCCGCTCACTCACTGGATGACGCGCGCCCCGGCCGAGCGCCCACCGCTTCGAACCGCGATCTTTGTGTTGGAGTGGCCCGCGCCGCTCCTGCGCGAACGGATCGCGCGCCGTGCCGAAGCCCTGGTGCGGGGTGGCGCGTGGCTGGAGGAGGTCAGGGGTCTCCTGGCCCGCGGCCTCGACGGATCGCGCGCCTTCGATGCGCTGGGCTACGCGGACGTCGCGGCGCTGGTTCGGGGCGAGGCCGACGTCGACGAGACGATCGAGCGCGTGTCGAGGGCCACCTGGCGCTACGCGCGCCGGCAGCGGACATGGTTCCGGCACCAGCTCCCCGAGGACGCCGTCGTCCTCGAGGTGCTGGACGAGTCGACGACGCCGGGGCAACTTGCGCGCCGCATCGCAACCGACTGGCGCGAATCAGGGTGAAGACGGGACGATGAAGATCGGGATCACGTGCTATCCGACGTACGGGGGCTCCGGGGCGATCGCCACCGAGCTGGGGCTCGGCCTCGCCCGCAGGGGGCACGAGGTGCACTTCATCTCCTATGCGCAGCCGTTCCGTCTCATCCACTTCATCGACGGCGTCTACTTCCACGAAGTCGAAGTCAATCGCTATCCGCTGTTCGAGTATCCCCCCTACTCGCTCGCGCTCGCCGTCACGATGCACGAAGTGGCGCGGCGCGAGGACCTCGACCTGCTCCACGTGCACTACGCGATCCCGCACGCGACAGCCGGCTGGATCGCGCGCGACATGCTCCGGGACGGAGGCCGCGACGTGAAGCTCGTCACGACGCTGCACGGCACGGACATCACGCTCGTGGGTCAGGATCCGTCATACTGGTCGATCACCCGCTTCTCGATCGAGAAGTCGGACCGGCTCACCGCCGTCTCCGACTGGCTCCGCGAGCGGACGCACCGCGACTTCGACTGCAGCCGCTGCGCGATCGACGTCATACCGAACTTCGTCGATCCGGAGATCTACGACCGCGAGCGCTACCGGGGCCGGCACCGGCTCGCGCGGGCCGGGGAAAAGGTCGTGATGCACATCTCGAACTTCCGGGCGGTCAAGCGGGTCCCGGATATCATGCGGATGTTCGCGCGCATCCAGCGTGCCGTGCCGGCTCGCCTCATCCTCGTGGGGGATGGTCCGGAGCGGCAGCGCGCCGCGGAGATCGCCGCGGAGCTGGGCGTGGCGGAGCGCGTCGTCTTCCTCGGCAAGATCGACTCCGTCGCGGAACTCCTCGCCAGCGCGGATCTCTTCCTGCTCCCGAGCGAGCAGGAGTCCTTCGGGCTGGTGGCGCTGGAGGCCCAGGCTTCCGGCGTTCCCGTGGTGGGGTCGTCCGGCACGGGCCTCGACGAGGTCGTCGACGACGGCGTGACCGGCTACCTCCATCCGGTCGGAGCGGTGGACGCGATGGCGACATCGGCGATCTCGCTGCTGGACGATGAGGCGCGCTGGGACGCGTTCTCGCGCGCGTCGCGGGATCGAGCCATCGAGCGCTTCACGATCGACCGCATCGTCCCCCGCTACGAGGCGCTCTACCGCAACGTCCTCGCGGACGGCGACGGCTCGGGGGCTCGGACGGAGTGAACCCGCTCGAAGCCCTCGTCCTCGGCGTCGTCCAGGGGCTCACCGAGTTCCTGCCCGTGTCGAGTTCCGGGCATCTCGTCCTCGGACAGGCGCTGTTCGGGATCGAACTCCCAGGCGTCGTGTTCGAGGTCACCGTGCACGTTGCCACCTTGTGCGCCGTGTGCTGGGTCTATCGCGGCCGCCTCGCGGCGCTGATTCGGGGGGTGTGCTCGGGGGATCGCCGGGGTATCCGGGATGCCGGACTGCTGGTGGCGGCCACGCTTCCGGCCGCCGCCGCCGGGGTCGGCCTCCGGAGCACGCTGGAGCCCACATTCGAGCGGCCCGTCTTCGCGGCGGCGATGCTGCTCGTCACGGGCGGCTTCGTATGGTCGATCCGGCGGCTGTCCCGCCGGGGCACGCGCGGGCGGCCGACGGTCCGCGGGGCGCTGGCGATCGGCCTCGCACAGGCGTGCGCGATCCTCCCCGGCATTTCGCGCTCGGGGAGCACCGTGGCCGCGGCGACCGCCGCCGGGGTCGAACCTCGCCGCGCGGCCGAGTTCTCCTTTCTCCTCTCCATCCCGGCGATCGGAGGGGCGGCCGTGCTGCAGGCGCCGAATCTCGGCGAGGCCGGACTCGCGGTCGGGATGCTGCCTCTTGCGGTCGCCTTCGCGGCTTCGGCCCTGTCAGGGGTCCTTGCCATTCGTATCTTCCTGCGGATGCTCGAGCGGCGCGTATTCCACCGCTTCGCCTGGTACTGCTGGCTCGTCGGCGGCGGATACCTGGCCGCGGCGGCGATCTGGCCGGCGCTTCGCGGATGACCGTTGAATGACTGACGTCGGAGCGACGATGCTCGCAGAAGAGGCGAAGGGCTGGGCCGGGGAGTCCGTCGCCGCACTGCGCGAGCACTGGAACCGGGAGTCGGTCTTCGCCTTCGACCGCGTCCCCTCGACGAACGACCTCGCCCGCGAACTCGCGGAGGCCGGTGCGCCGTCCGGCACGATCGTGCTCTGCCACGAACAGACGGCCGGGCGGGGAAGGGCGGACCGGAGCTGGACGTCTCCGGCGGGAGCCGGCCTCTATCTGAGCATGGTGTTTCGCCCGCGCGCGGTCACGGTCCCGCCGCTCGTCACCGTCGTGGCCGGCGTCGATCTCGCGCGCGCACTGAACGGGCGCTTCCCCGGCCTCGGCTCGGCCGTGAAGTGGCCGAACGACCTCATGGCGCGCGAGCGGAAGCTCGGCGGCATCCTGGCGGAGACCACGCGGGACGGCGAAAAGGACGTGTTTCTCGTGGTCGGCGTCGGCATCAACGTCGAGGCCGGCCGGCTGCCGGACGACGTGGACGGAGCGGTGGCGCTTGCGGACTGCGTGGGTCCGGCGCGTCTCGTCGATGTCGCGGATGCGGTCGTGGCGGGACTCGAGCGCCGGCTTCCGCGCGTGCCGACGTCACTCGATGCGGCGTCGCTCGATGAACTCGACCGTCTCGACTGGCTGAAGAACCGCTGGGTCGAGCACCGGCTCGCGGACCGCGAACCCGCCATCGGCCTGGCGGCCGGGATCGCTCCGGACGGCGCCCTTCTGCTGCGGCCGCGCGGGGGCGCCCTGCGCCGCGTCGTCGCGGGCTCCATCGCTCTCGGCGGAAGCTGATCTCATGCTCCTCACGGTAGACATCGGGAATACCGAATCCGTCCTCGGGTGGTTCGAGGGTCTCACTCCCGTGCACACGTGGCGGCTCGCGACGGACCGCCGCCGGACGGCGGACGAGATCGGACTCCAGCTCCGGGGGCTCCTCGGGGCCCGGGAGCTGCCGGCTCCGGAGCGGATCGTCGTCGCTTCCGTCGTCCCCGCGCTGCACCGGGTCTGGCTCGCGGTCGGCGGCGTCCTCGACGCCCCGCTGCGCTTCCTCAACGGCGGCTCTCCCATCCCCGTCCGGCTGGATGTCGACCATCCCCTCGAGGTCGGCGCCGACCGCATCGCGAACACGCTCGCCGCGGCGGAACTCTACGGGCGCGACACGATCGTCGTGGATCTGGGGACGGCGACGACCTTCGACTGCATTACGGCCGATGGCGTCTTCGTGGGCGGCGTCATCGCGCCCGGGCCCACGGCCGGCACGGACCAGCTCGCGCGCGCGACGGCGCAACTGCCGCAGATCCACGTGGAGAAACCGGCCCGGGTCATCGGCCGCAACACGCAGGACTGTCTGTTGAGCGGCGGGTTCTACTCGGTGGTGGAGGGGATCGACGGCATCGTGGAGCGGATCGGCGAGGAATGGGAGCGCGAGCCGCTCGTCGTCGCCACAGGCGGACTCGCGCGGGTCGTGGGGCCGCACTGCCGCACCGTGGACCGCATCGAACCGGCGCTGACGATCACCGGCCTGGCGATCGCGGACCGATACCTGTTCGGACCGCCCGCCGGCTCCGACGGCTGAGGTTCGCCGCCGGCTTCAGGATCTGCGGAGGAAAGCGGCGCCCCCGCAGCACTTCTCCTTCATCTTGTTCGCGAACTCCGGATTGATCATCCGCACGATCAGGTAGAAAACCGCGACGAAGATCGCGACCTTCACGACCATCCACACGAGGGGCAGGACGACGGAAAAGAGGATCCCCGTCACCCACAGACCCACCGCGCCCGCGGCCACCAGCACTACGGCTGCACGAAACATGTCGACCTCCCTTTCTGGCCCGCCCGTACGATAGGGGTACGGGGCAGGTTTCAGAACCCCCCGGCCCGCTCCCCGGCCGGCCCGCCAGCCGATCTCCGCCGCCGCGCCCGCCGTCGGCGGCAGCCCTTGATCGGAACGGTGGACCCACCTATCTTCGGCTCGCCTTAGCACTCGCCTACCCAGAGTGCTAACAGCCGCGGGATCCCTCGCGGCTCTCATTCGCACGATCACCCAGTACCGAAGGTCCAAGGAGGGAAAGGCAAGATGGCAACCGCCTCGAACACAAAGCTGAACATCTCCCCCATGGCCGACCGCGTCGTCGTCGCGCCGCTCGAAGAGACCGAGGAGATGCGCGGGGGTCTGTACATTCCGGACACCGCGAAGGAAAAGCCGCAGCAGGGCACCGTCGTCGCCGTGGGCCCCGGCCGCATGAACGACGACGGCGAACGCATCCCGATGGAAGTCAACACCGGAGACCGGGTGCTCTACGGCAAGTACGCCGGGACCGAGGTTTCCCTGGATGGCGACGACTACCTGATCGTGAAGGAAAGCGACGTTCTGGCCGTCCTCTAGCCGCTGAAGCGGGGGACGGCGGGTCAAACCCGTTGACTGATGCGCCCGAATGACCGGGCGAAGGAGACGAAATGGCGAAGGATCTTGAATTCGATACCGCGGCACGGCAGCGCCTGAAGGCGGGCGTGGACAAGCTCGCGCGCGCGGTCAAGGTCACGCTCGGCCCCAAGGGGAGGAACGTGGTCCTTGAGAAGAAGTTCGGCAGCCCGACGATCACGAAGGACGGCGTGACGGTCGCGAAGGAAGTCGAACTGGATGACCCGGTCGAGGATCTCGGCGCGAAGATGGTGAAGGAAGTCGCGACGAAGACGTCCGACGCGGCCGGCGACGGCACGACGACGGCGACGGTGCTCGCGCAGTCGATCTTCACCGAGGGGCTCAAGAGCGTGACGGCGGGCGCGAACCCGATGGCGCTCAAGCGCGGCATCGACAAGGCCGTCGAAGCGATCGTCGCGAACCTCCACTCGATCTCCGTCGAGACCTCCGGCAAGACGGAAATCGCCCAGGTCGCCGCCATTTCGGCGAACAGCGACCGGGAGATCGGCGAACTCATCGCCGACGCGATGGAGAAGGTCGGGAAGGACGGCGTCATCACGGTCGAGGAGGCCCGCGGCCTCGAGACCGAGCTGGAGACCGTGGACGGGATGCAGTTCGACCGCGGCTATCTCTCGCCGTACTTCGTCACGGATCCGGACAAGATGGAGGTCGTCCTCGACGAGCCGATCATCCTGATCCACGACAAGAAGATCTCGGCCATGAAGGACCTGCTGCCGGTCCTCGAGAAGGTCGCCCAGATGGGCAAGCCTCTTCTGATCGTGGCGGAGGACGTCGAGGGCGAGGCGCTCGCCACG
The DNA here is from genome assembly GCA_022820995.1 of Gemmatimonadota bacterium. Lineage (GTDB taxonomy): Bacteria > Gemmatimonadota > Gemmatimonadetes > Palauibacterales > Palauibacteraceae > Palauibacter. The sequence goes on from JAJEEM010000058.1 coordinate 205,709, forward strand.
CTCGTCGTCAACAAGCTGCGCGGCACGCTCAAGGTCGCGGCCGTCAAGGCTCCGGGCTTCGGCGACCGGCGCAAGCAGATGCTGCAGGACATCGCGATCCTCACGGGCGGCCAGGTGATCTCCGAGGAACTCGGCTTCAAGCTCGAGAACACGGTGGTCGGCGACCTCGGCCAGGCGAAGCGGATCGTCATCGACAAGGACAACACGACGGTCGTCGACGGCGCCGGTGACACGGACCGCATCCAGGGCCGCATCAGCGAGATCAAGGTCGCGATCGACAAGTCCACGTCCGACTACGACCGCGAGAAGCTGCAGGAGCGGCTGGCGAAGCTGGCCGGCGGCGTGGCGGTCATCAACGTGGGCGCCGCGACCGAGACCGAGATGAAGGAGAAGAAGGCCCGCGTCGAGGACGCGCTGCACGCGACGCGCGCGGCCGTCGAAGAGGGCATCGTGCCCGGCGGCGGCGTGGCGCTGCTGCGGAGCCAGGCGGCGCTGGACGGCGTCGAGGGCTCGGATGCCGACGAGACGATCGGAATCCGGATCGTGCGCCGCGCGGTCGAGGAGCCCGTTCGCACGATCGCCTCGAACGCCGGAGCCGAGGGTTCGATCATCGTCGAGAAGGTGCGCGAGGCCGAGGGCCGGAACACCGGCTACAACGCGGCCACGGACGAGTACGAGGACATGGTGAAGGCGGGCGTCATCGACCCGACCAAGGTCACGCGTACCGCGCTCCAGAACGCGGCCTCCATCGCGGGTCTGCTGCTCACGACCGAGGCGGTCGTCGTGGAGCGGCCCGAGGCGGAGGATCCCGCCGCGGCGGCTGCCGGCGGCATGCCGGGCGGCGGCATGGGCGGCATGTACTAGCCGCTGCCGGGAGGGGCGGAGAGCCGCCTCCCCCCGTCAGGTGTTGGGGCAGCACGGAAGGCCCGGCTTCGGCCGGGCCTTCGCTGTATCTGCCCGTGACATTAGGATGTCGCGCGATGCCGTCACTCAGATCCCGTTCCGAACCCCCCGCGGCTCGCCCGGCCGTCGCTCGGGCGACGCTGTGGATCGCCGTCCTGGCGCCGCTTGCCTGCGCGGACGCGACGGGCCCCGGCGAAGATCTCTGTCCCGCCGTGACGAGTCGCGGCGCCACCCGCTTCACGCTGTCGCTCGCGGCCGGGGAGATGTGCGTGCTGCCGGCCGGAGGCGTGCAGGTCGTCGAGATCGGGGCAGGCAGCGCCTCGTCGGAATACGTGGTGGTCGTGCAGAGCGGCCTGCGCACGCCGGGGGCGACGACGCGCCTCCGGCTCGATGCGCACGCCGGGGGGGCGGCGGCCGTGCGGGTCCCTCCCGTCGTCGCCCCGGCCCGAGCGCTGCCGGCCGATGAGTTCGGCTTCGAGGACGACCGGCCCGGCCTCGAGGAGGCGTCGCGGGCCGAACTCACCTTCCGGACGAATGCCCGCCGCGCCGTGCTGGGCGCGCGTCCGCTCCGCCCGGTGCCCGCCGCGGCGCCGGGCCCGGGCCTGGTGCGCGCGAACGCGGCC